>JBMFKI010000006.1:0-60622 GCA_049972525.1 Bathyarchaeia archaeon | reverse complement strand
GGAATCCTCAACACGTCAACCACAAATTTTGAGATGGATATACCAGCCATTTCAGTCCGTCGCTTCCAATCCTCAACCATCTCCACAGAAGGCAAATAAACATAAACCGCCCGATCCTTAATCGTCTCAGTCTTACCCCTATTAGGCTTCGTCACAACCACCAAAAACAATAAGACAAAAACAAGTATTTATAATTTACTGGCAAATTAGTGCGGGGGGTGGGATTCGAACCCACGAACCCCTATGGGACAAGGTCCTAAGCCTTGCGCCTTTGACCAGGCTTGGCGACCCCCGCTTTTCTGGTTATCTTTTGTTTGGGAATTCTAATAAATTTGTCTTTCAGACAGTTCATGGTGCAAAACTCTTTAAAATGTGGAGTTGCGTATAAAATTTTGTGGTTGCCTCGGTAGCTCAGCCTGGTGGAGCATCGCCTTGGTAAAGTTTTGAGTTACAAAGAGGCGGTGGTCGCGGGTTCAATTCCCGCCCGAGGCTTTTATATTCAACGCGCTATTACATGGTTTTGCGTGATGCTCTTGCGTGAGTTTATCTTGTATTCTCGCTTGGGAAGAACTGATACAAATTGGGTGAGCTTGCATGATGCTGGACGTCTAGACATAGTTTACGAGTGTATTGTTGCAAGTCTTTTTCTCTCTCATGGCATACGCAGGAATGTTGTTTTCCACGCTGTTCTTAGTGGCCCTCCAAATCCACCATTACACTTGAAGGTTGAAGGCCTACATCTCCATGATGCCCGCACGGATCAAGAGACATGGAAGCAGATTTTGAAAAAGGCATTATCAGGGAAAACTCATTCTGGCGTAACCGTTGAAAAATTGAGTTTTGAGGCGCTTTTGAAGATTAAGGCGGAGGTGGAAAGGGCGAGAGTGTATGTTCTTGAGGAGGGTGGGAAAGATGTTTTTGATGTTGCAATTGACGAGAAACCAGTTTTTGTTTTAGGCGACCATGTTGGATTGCCGAGAAAAGTTGAGGGGTACGCGTTAAGATATGGCGAAAAGGTTTCTCTTGGAAAAACGCCGTATCTTGCAGCCTCATGCATAACTGTGCTAAATTATTTGATGGATAGATGTGGGAGGCTCTGAAAACCATTTGTTAAAGGCTAAATTTTATATTTAACTTGTTTTTTGTTTAAATTTTGCAATTTTGAATTCGGCGAGGTGACTTTGCTTATGGCGTCTATAAGGGAAATACCTGCTGGGGGCGTAAGCAAATTTGAGAGGATAGGTGCTCATACTCACATTAAAGGATTGGGTTTAGACGAGAATTTGAGGGCTGTGAAGATAAAGGATGGGATGGTTGGACAGGAAAAGGCGAGGGAAGCAGCTGGCTTAGTTGTGAAGATGATTAAGGAAGGAAAGCTTAGCGGAAAATGCATAATTTTGGCTGGTCCTCCTGGAACTGGAAAAACAGCCATAGCTGTTGCCGTATCGCGGGAATTGGGTGAGAACGTGCCCTTTATACAGATGAGCGGCAGCGAAATCTATAGTGCTGAGCGAAAGAAGACCGAAGTTCTCATTGAAGCTATTCGTAAGTGCATAGGTGTTGAAATACATGAAATGCGAAAGGTGTACGAGGGCGAGCTGACGCATGTTGACATAAAAACTGCTCCGCATCCTTACAATCCTTATCAGAAAGTCCCGGAGAGCGTTAGATTGACATTGAGAACAACGGATGAGGAAAAAACCATAGAGGCTGGACCCTCCATAGCACAGCAGATAATCGCTGAGGGCATTTCAGAAGGTTATGTGGTGCAGATAGACGCTGAAACTGGAAGAGTTGCCAATCTAGGGTTAAGCCTAGAAAGCACTAGGGGAAAGACATATGATGTGGATACCACGCGGAAAATTCCTAGACCAAATGGAAAGGTGCTGAAGGAGAAGGAATTCGTTTACACGTTGACGCTTAACGATTTGGATGAGCTTAACGCCAAGCAACGTTCAGGCGGCTTCTTCTCACTTTTCTTCGGCGGTTCAGAGTCAAAGGAGATAGACACCGAAGTGCGCATGGCTGTGGATCAACAGGTTAAGGAGTGGGTTGACTCTGGAAAGGCGTTTATCCATCCTGGCGTGCTCTTTATTGATGACTCTCATCTTCTTGATTTGGAGGCCTTCAGTTTCTTAGGCAGAGCTATGGAAAGTGAACTTGTGCCAATAATAATTCTTGCAACCAACAGAGGTGTGGCCAGAATCCGCGGCACAGACGTGAAGAGTCCACTTGGCTTTCCAATAGACCTCATAGACCGCTCAGTGATAATTGCCACTCAACCCTACGACGTTGAAAGTGTAAAGGAGATACTGCGCATACGCTCCGAAGAGGAGAAAATAAAACTTGAAGACAAAGCCCTAGAAAGACTTGCAGAAGTGGGAGCAAAAAGCTCGCTCCGATACGCTGTGCAGCTTCTAAGCCTGGCAGCGCAAAACGCAAGGGCGTCAAAGAAAAGCAAGGTCACGGTTGAAGATGTTGAACGAGTCGACGATTTATTCATGGACATCGGCGAGGCAGCAGAATATTTAAGGAAATATGAAGAGAGGCTGATGATACACTAAAGACTACCAATCAATATTTCGGCGCAATAAGCCTTTTAATTTAAGCCTTCTTTTCTAAAAGTTGTGGTTAAAATGGCGGAAAAAAGGCAGAAAAATGAAGCTTACATGAAGCTCGACACAGAAGAAGTTGGTTTTGAATTGGAACCAGCAGAGGTTAAGGTTGGCTCAGGATACACGGTGTCCATAAGTTATGAGGAAGACACGCAAGTTATTGACGTGAAAACCTATGGAAAGGTCGACATCGCAAAGCTTCGCAAGGACATACAAAAGATTTTTCCAGATGCCAAGATTAGAAATTTGAACCAAGTGAACACTGTAACAATAGCTAAGAGGCAGAAAAAGAAAACCATAACTAAAAAGTGAAAATTTTCGCCCTAAAATTTGAGTTCCGAAATGAGTTTAAAATAGAGTCAAATTCACTTTTATATAAATTTTCGACAGAAAACTTCGAAATTCAACATCAAAACCAAAGAATTAAAACACAGACTTAAACGCGAAAAGAAGCATTGAGTAAACGTTTAGAAAACGGAGATTTTATTATTAAACTTCACGATTAGTTTTTAAGCACCCTAACGTTTAAGTGAGAAAATTCAGAATAACGTGAAACTATATGCCAGATAAAGATACTTGCAAATGCGAAAAGTTAACTCCACTTTATGCACGTTCGATGATTTACTCTTTTGGAACTGGCATGGTTAGCCCATTTACAAGCGCATATGCTGTAAAACTTGGCGCTTCCTCGTCTGACATGGGATGGTTTCAATCATCTTCTAACATCTCAAACAACGTGATGCAGATACTCTGGGGCATGTTAAGCGACAAGCTGAAACGCAGGATACCTTTCATAGTGCTGGGAAGCCTAATTGTCGCAATATTGTGGGTGCCAATGATATTTGTGACAAACGCAACTCAACTAATCATTTTACTTGCGTTGCAGGCCCTTTTAGGGTCTATGATAACACCAGCGTGGACGGCATTGATAGGCGACATGGTTCCCTCGTTGAAGCTTGGAAGGGTAAACGCAAACATAAACTTGTGGGCATCGGTTGGAAGCCTAACAGCCACGTTAATTTCTGGGGTGATAATGATTAAGATGGGTGTTCAACCACATGAGATGTTTTTAATTCCACTACTAATCGCGTCGGCATGCGGCATAACATCATCAGCAATAATGATTAAAATAAAAGAAAACAGAAACAGTGAAAAATTAAATTTAAAAGAAAACCTCGTGCACGACATATTCCAGGTGTTTGCATACGCCAAAAAATCACCGGATTTTGTAAGCTACTGTTACATTGAGGGGACATTCCAGTTCTTCATGTCGATTTGTTGGCCACTTATGGCTATTACGCAGATTACCGTTTTGAACGCGTCGATGCTGGATATCGCTATATTTGCAGTTGCACAGTCAATAGTAACAATTGTATTTCAAGGGTGGGCTGGAAGGCTTGCAGACCGCGTTGGAAGAAAACCTCTAATTGTTTTTTATAGATTCAGCTTGCTAACAGTTCCGATAGCCTACGCTTTTTCTCCAAACATGAATACTCTAATAGCCGTTGGTGTATTCTGGGGGTTCTCAAACGCTTTGGGACAAGCCTCAATGACTGCTTACCTGCTTGATATTGCCCCCCCAGAGCACCGTGGAAGTTTCGCTGCAACCTTCAATTTCGTTGTTGGAGTAACATCCTTCTTCGGTTCGTTAATAGGCGGATACTTGTCAGATTACATGATAGGCATCTTCGGTTTAATTCTTGGACTACAGATTGTTTACATGATCTCATTCGCCGGCAGAACGCTAAGCGCAACGCTTTACTTGAAACTTAAGGAAACCCTTAGGCGTTCACCAAGTTAAAAAGGGCTCGCCTACTATAGCAATATGCGACCCGCATCGTGGACACTTTTTATTCCTTGTAATGGCGTATTTCAAAATGTGGTATCCATACCTCTGAATTAACCTTTCTCCACAATTTGGACAATAAGTGTTCTCATACCTGTGTCCAGAAACATTTCCAACGTAGGGATAGAGTACACCGCTTTTCTTCGCCATTTCATAAGCGTGCTCTAAGGCTTCTATATTTGTTGGTGGGTTCTTGAATTTGTAGGCTGGAAAATACCGCGTAAAGTGTAAGGGAACGTCGGCGCCAACCTCTTTTAAGTGTTTTTCAATGACCCAACGTAAAGCCTCTTCATCGTCATTGACGCCTCTAACAACAATGTTAACTATTTCCACATGCAAACCCATCTTTCTCGCTTCTCTCGCATTTCTCCAAATCTTTTCTACATCTGCGCCTCCGCAATATTTGTCGTAAACTTCGCTACCACCTTTTATGTCAATTTTAAGTCCATCCATTCCCGCTTCATAGAGAGCCCTAAGAACATCAAGTGTCATGTAGCCATTAGACACGTAGCAACAATATTTTACGCCCCTTTCCTTGCTCAACTTAAACAACTGGATAGCCCACTCGGATAACAGTGTTGGCTCTTGAAAGCTGGCGCACAAGCCAGCATCGCCATTATGCAAGGCCAAATCCACAACTTTGTCTGGAGAACAAAAAGTAGCTTTGGCTGGTTCTGGCTCGCATTTTGACAGGTAGAAGTTTTGGCACCAAACGCAGTTTAGGTTGCACGACCATGTTGAAAATGTTAGCGCTGTTGAGCCTGGCCAGTAATGAAAGAAGGGCTTTATTTCTATTGGGCGGCTTTCCATGGCACTTATGTCGCCGTAGACAAGCGTGTATAACTCCCCATCTATGTTTACCCTTGTCCTGCAAAACCCCTTGTGCCCGAGAGGGATTTCGCATTTTCTTTCACATAGTTTACATTTGACTTTGTCTTTTGAAATTTTTTCGTAGAATATCGCCTTTTGAACTGTGAGGTAACTTGTTAGATGAGGCATTAACACCAAAATGGAAAGGGATTCACTTTTGAATTAAACATTACTCTTGAAGTGTTCCCATCCACGCGGTTCAATAACTCTTCTTTCTCCACCTATCTCCAATAAAATTTGTCTTTCAACAGTTACTTTTCCAATAGGTAAAAGTTTTCCGCCAATGCTCTCAATGGCGCTTTTAGCTTTTTCCCAAAGTCTCGAGTTCACTGTTAGAACAAGCTCATATTCTTCGCCGCCGTAAAGCGCCAAATCCAATGGGTCTAACTTGATAATTTCCGCAAACTCGTATACTTCATCAGCAACTGGAACATTACTTATCAAGAAGCCAACATTGCTTGCTTTTGCAATTTCATGTAAACTCCATGCTAAACCGTCACTTGAATCAATAGCAGCCGTGACGGCCCCTGTTTTCCCCAATAATAAACCTTCATTTAATCGTGCCTTAGGCATTAAAACAGAATCAACAAGCGCGTCGCGAACCCTTTTAGGTACATCTAAACCTTTAAGGAGAATCTTTAGCCCAGCGGATGTTTTGCCGAAAAAGCCGGTTGTTGCCACAATGTCTCCAGGTTTCGCCCCGCTCCGCAGCATAATTTCACTTTTATCTGCAACTCCGAAAACTGAAAGGCTAATTATAATGTCTGAAGCCTCACCTGTGTCTCCGCCAACAATGTATGCGCCATATTCTCTTGTACCCGCGTTTAAACCATCAGCAGCCTCTTCAAGCTCTCTCTGCGTCATGCTGCTCGGAATGCCGAGTGCAACAAGTATTACGAGTGGTTTTACGCCTTTTGCTGCGAAGTCGCTGATGTTCATCACAACAGCTTTGCGGGCTGCATGCCAGAGGCTCATGCCTTTAGGAATGTCTGTCTTGCCGACAAGCATGTCTGTTTTTAGAATAGCAAGCTTATTATCACCCATGAGGTAGGCGGAAACATCATCGCCGAACGGTATAGGCATTTGTGGCATTTTTTCAAGCCTTTCCAGAATTAGTTCAATAGCCTTTCTTTCCCCAAGCGCCTTTAAGGTTTTCAAAATCTGCACCGGCTTTACAACTGATTATAGTAGGGGCTTACACCCTTAAAAGTTCTGCAACTCCTTTCGCTCATTTTCAACCTATTTCAACAGGTGTTGCTTTTCGAGGAAGCTCATAAGCTTCTTGTTTGTAACCTTCACGAAATCTTCCTTGTAGTGGTTGGCATAGGCAGTTCCATAGCTTCTTTCCATGCAAATTCTTTCAACTTCTTCTTTCGTTGGCTCTTTTCCGCTTCGTCTTAAACCGCTTAAAATTGACATTCTCCAATAATTCAAAACATTTTCTAGGTTTATGTCTCTGTAGTGGTTCTTGCAGACGATAACTTTGTGACTCCATTTTTCTCTTCTGGTAGGCTTTCTTTTAGGATGCCCGATGCATAGAATCGATAATGCTAAACAATGTTCTGGTAATTTCAAAATTTCCTTAGCCTTTTCTGGATGCTCAATAATAGAACCGATTATGACGCTGCCCAACCCCAAAGCTTCAGCAGCTATAACCATGTTCTCGAGGGATAATGCTGCATCCAAAACACCAAATGTGTATGGCAGAATCCCTGTAAAATCATAGTCCACTCCTGTTAGCTTCGCAGCCTTAATGTGCCTATGAAGATCAAAGCATATAACAATCCAAACTGGCGCATCCTTCATGAACTCCTGATTTTCACACAGCTCATACAGTTTCTCCTTAACATCTGCATCATCAACAACTATAAAGGTTCTAGGCTGTATGTTGCCAGCTGACGGCGCCCTTATGCCCGCCATCAAAATCTTCTCCAAATCTTCACTTGAAACGCTTTTGCTCTTAAAGTTTCTAACGGAGGCCCTCTCCAAAATGCAGCTCAGTAAATCTTTGTCAACCATAAATACTCACGCCTAAACCTATTCCGAACATCTTAAAAATAGGCTTTCCATCACATATTTAAGGAACACGCTAAGCCTCGGTAGCTCAGCCTGGTAGAGCGGCGGTCTCGTAAACCGCAGGTCGCGGGTTCAAAGCCCGCCCGAGGCTTGTTTCGTATTTGTGTTGTGCGTGTGGACAGCAATGTTTATTAAATATTAATATTAAAGATTTAGATGAGGCACGCAGCTAGAGGGGTGGAAAATGCCGCTCTTACACTCAAGCGATAAAAAGTTAAAATGTCCATACAAAGGATGCGAGAAGACGTTTTCTAAGCCAACAGTTTTAACGGATTCCTCAACGACGCCGAGGCAGACGTATTATGCGTGTCCTCACTGTATGTCGAAGCTTGACGTAATTGTTGAAAACATGAAAATTGTAGGTGTAAAACCAGCAGAATATCCGAAAGTCTTTGAGTCACCGGCGAAATGCGCCCATTATATGGGATTCCTAAACACAATTCCAAAGGACATGCCAATACCAGACGAGTGCCTGATCTGTCCAAAAGTTCTCCAATGCAGCATGCGAAGACACTGAACGCATCTAAAATATTTTCTTTAAAGGAGAACCTTTTAATTCACCTTCTAAAATTCTAAATTACACGTACACTTAACAGCGGGGCTGTCGGCTAGCTTGGCCTAGGCTTGGAGACTTGGGCTCTCTAAGCGCTGTGGCGTTTGCCACGTGCGGGAAGGACCCCGGTTCAAATCCGGGCAGCCCCACCAACACTTTGTTGAAATCAGCCTATAACAACGTTTAATGGCAAAAGCGTATTCCTAATAATACTGGAAAATAGTTCAAAGTCAAGCATTTAGCGGATTTAATTTTTAGGCGAGGACTGAGAATCTTTTTCTGATTTTTGTTACATAGTATATTTGTATTATGGCTGTTAACAGCCAAACAAAGAGGAACCCGACAGACAGCAATCTAATCTCCCAGCTCTGAATAAATATATTCAGAATAAGTAAGGTTGCAAAAATAACGACGGCAACTAACTGTATCAGCCGGAGCGTTGCAACTTTCTCAGACTTGGCATTTCACCTCTTGCTGACAGCGTCTCCTCCATTTGTTTCAGCCTTTCCTCGGAAAGGTAGTATTTGCCGTTCACTTCAACAAAGATGCCTGAACGTCCGAGACGCCGTTTCATTGCCTCTTTAAAAACCGGAGGAAGCCCTAACTCCTCAGCGGTCATAGCCTTTTCTGGACTGACGGCACCCTTTTCCCGAAATTTCGCAATGATCTCATACAGCCACTTCCGAACATCTTCGCGTTGCCTAAACATACCACCACAACATCACAGTTCATGGAAGTATAACCAACATTCAGTATTTAACACCTATGAAGCAGCTAAAAATTCAAAGGTAACCGTATAAAAGCGGCAAAAGTTTCATCAAGCAAAGTCAAGGAAGTTCTAAAACTGCAAAATAAGGAGGCTTTATCCGCGTTTATTTTTCACCTTCGATTTCTAGGTTGAAACCAGAATGATGCGGCTTCATTCTCTAATATTCACCAGTATATATAGGGGTATCATAAGCAATCATACTTCCATGATAGGGGCTATTTTCCACACAGCTTAGAAACCATGTTAGAAATGAAAAGCTGAGACATGTAATTAAGACTGTAGCTTTCTAATGCAAGAGTTTACTTTTTCGGATGAAATGAAAATGGAATGTTTTAGGTGATTATTTGCCATACACTGCTTGCAGTCCGAGGATATCGCCAAATCCAAGTGTTTGCTTGTATGTTTCTCCATAGTTTGCGTAGCCGTACATCGTCAACCAATAGTCTCTGCTGTTATATAGGTCGTCGAGGCCGCACCAGTGGCCGAATTCATGCATCATAATGTTCTGCACGTCCATCTTCCCAGCTTCGCCTGTTAAACTCCACTGGAAATTCACGTTTAACAATGTGTCGGTTTCGACTATTGCCGTGCGTATGCGTCCGTTGATGCGTGTACGTGTATACCAGATGAATGTGACGGCTATGGCGCTGGATTGGGAATATTCGCCCCAAGAAATCACATTATAGCCATCTTTTGTTCCTGCTACGAGGCTTGTTGTTCCGTTGTAAAAGAAGACTGGAAAGTTTGTTTCGCTATCCCAAGTGTTTGCAGCAGCCGTGATATTGCTTACGACATCCGCGTCCGAGAAGCCGTAACTATTCGTTGGGTTTATCCAATAATCCGCTGTAGTATACCAGTGGAAAGGCAACAGCTTGTAATCAGGATTACTCATTGAGTTATCTTCAAGCGGTATTGAGTAAAATGTCATCCTGCCTCTGCCATACCACCCAACAACCATTAAGTTGACGGGTGATTCTGCGGCGAATGTGGACAGAGGCATTATGGCGACAAACGACAACAGCATAAGAGCAGCTAATGCGAGACAACCAATTTTCCTCATATTATAACCTCTTTAACTAAACAGAACATTACTGTAGGGCTTCATAAATAAGTTTTGGAAATAACTTCTACCTCTGCCAGCAACAATGAGAAAATAAGAGAGATTTTAGCAAACTATGTTGAAGTCGCCAACAATGGCAAGTTTAACTACCGCCTAAAATTCTTGGCGACCTAATCCAAGCAACAGCTCACTCAAAGAACCCCTAATTTGCGGATATGTTCAATTTTTTGAACGGGTTGTTCAAAAGCATTTTCTTAAATCTCAAGATTTGCATTAAATATTCCAGGTGAAAATGGTTGAAAACCGAAAACGGAATAAAAATAGGCGCCTACGCAGCGGCTGGAGTACTAATCGCAGCCATAATAATTGCAGGCCTTTACGTTTCAGGCATAAAACTTCCAGCCAGCAAACCAACAAGTTCAACGGGTGAAAGTGAAACCCAGCCTTCAAGCATGGAACACGGAACATTAATTGTACTAGTGACAGATGCCCCTGCAAATTTAAGCAATCTATACCTTACAATAGACAAAATTTCAATTCAAGGCTCTGGCGGAAACTGGACTGAGCTAGAGCTACTGGATCAAAAGGAAAACATAACCTTCGACTTGCTGGCGCTTCAAAACATTTCAATGTGCCTTTCCGTCACGGAAATCCCAGCTGGAAACTATACAATGTTGAAGATGCACGTTTTAAATGCGAGCACTACTTATGCCGATGGCAATGTTGTGGATTTAAGGGTGCCAAGCGAGGAAGTAAAAGTGCTGTTTAAGCCACATCTAAAAATGGAAAGCAACGGCACCATAACTGTGACGATTGATTTAGAACCAGATACGGTGAACATAGCGAGAAACCGCGAACTTAACCTTAAGCCAGTAGTTAAAGCCATAGTGAAAACGGGACAGTGAGACTTATGATCGACACCTTCAATCAATTATTGGACACGCTGCTGCCCTTCTCACCCATGCTAGCTCCAACGGTGCTAGCGTTCTTCATGATTTACGCCACATGGTACTTCTCCTCGCTCAAAACATTCGCGCCGATGACTCGCGAAGAAGCTAAACTGCTATGGAAAATCCACAAAAAAGAAACAGGGTGCACCGCCAAAAAACTGCATGAAATAAAACGTAAAAACAAAATAGTAGGCTTCAAATGCGAATGCGGCTACAAGTACCTTAAAAAACGTCCAATAATGCAATAGCTTCTTTCCCTCCCCCCTTTCTTAAGGTTTTATTTTCCAAGCCCTAAACGTTTCGTAAACCAATATCCCAGTACCCAGCAACCCAAATATTAACGCATAAAGGCTGTAAAAGTTAACCTCTTTAAAGTTAATAACAAAAAATGCCAAAAGAGTCAAGAACAAAGCCAGGTACAGCATGTATCTCGGAACGACGAAACCTCCTATCCTCAAAAAACACCTTAGAACCCCAACATTAACAATCTTTTTCAGCTGATATTCGCCGGAAGCTTTCTCAGCTAATCCAAGCTCAACAAGTTTCTCTAAATGATAAGCAGCTAAAGCAGGACTTGAAAAACCAAGCTTCTTCTGAACCGTTCTAGGACCAACAGAGTCGCCCGAATGCTCCAATAAAAACCAGTAAACACGCAACGTGTTCCCCTTCAACTCACTGGCAACTAACTCTTCATCCATATTGATCTCCAAAGCCTAAACAGACTAGCTTACACATCCTAAAGCCAGATTTTGAGAAAAAGGTTAAGCACGGAAAATCCTAATTTCAAATCACTAACCACGCCTAAAACCAAAAATAGCCCTCAACTAAAGGCTTGCTTACTTCAACACTTTTAGTTAAATCCAACCATAACCCAGTTAACCAACCAACCAGTCTTGATACATAAAAACGAAGAAGCAACCGAAAATATACAGCAAAGCATCCCAAAAACCATAAGTGAAAACGAAAACATCACAGTAGGAATTCTCCCACTCCCAAGAAAATACGTAACACACAAAGCCAGAAAAGAATAATCCCGCAAAGCCTAAACAAATAATCTAAAAAATCGAAAAGTTAAGTTTCAACAAACCTACTTCAAGTGCGAGATTGCTAAAAGAAAACTGCGGTTCTCCTGTTAGCCGCCTAATTGGGCAAAAGCGAATTGGAACATGGTATGTGGAGACACGCGCGTTAATTAGTCCCAGTTTTCTGCACCCCTTAATGTTGTGAGAACATCCGTGGCTCCAATACAGGCAGTTCATCCGCGTCATTTCTCTCTTTTTTCTGGTTCTCTGACTAGTGTGAGCGTTATGAGAAAGGATGGTATTATCGCGGCAATTGTTATGTAGAAAGGCAGCCTATGATAGATATGCTCGTACAAGAACCCGCCTATCAAGTTGCCTAAAGCCATAAATATGAAGCTAAAAAAGTTCGTGAACGCGTTAACTTTTCCCCTCTCCATTTTTGGGGTTAAATCTGCAAGCAGCGCGCTGAAACCAGTGTTCATCATAACCTGCGCGGCGCCTATAAGCACTAGAGAAGCGAGAACCGTGGGTATGCTTCCCTCTACAAAAAGCCATACAGCCAAGCCGAAAAGAGAATACGCCAAAAGCGTAGGGATTTTTCTGTTTACTTTGTCGATAAATTTCCCTATGGGTATGGAAAAAATTATTGTGGTGACTGGCGCAGCTGCTGTTAAAAACGCCCAGACTTCCTTGTCTATTTGACAGTCATATACGGCGTAAACTGGCAGGAAAAGCGAAACCGTGGAAAAGCCGAACTGCACAATTATAACTGACCAAACCAGGTAAAACAAGGATTTCGAAACTCTTTTCCAAACGCCTAAACTCTGCTTCACCGAAGCTGGATAGGTTTTCCAAAGATCACTTATGCGAGGTTTTTCAGTCGTCTTAAAAGTTTCTTTCAAACGAAACAGCCGCAGAAACGCCGCAGCCAAAAAAAGCGCAACGACAATACCGTAAACTATGCGCATTCCATCCATTAAACCGAAACGACTATAAAGCAAAGCCGCAACGACCGGCCCTGGAGTAGTGGAAGCACTGCCAATCAGAGTTACGATCCCGAAGCCCATTCCCCTCTTTTCGGGCGGCAAGGAGTCAGCTATCATAGCCATCAATGCCGGCTGGTAGGTTGAGTTGAAAGTCGCCATCAAAACTGCTCCGATGAGTATGAAGTGCCATGATGGAGCCAAAGCATAGAAAAGGTAGCTTAACGCAACTCCGAAAGTCATTAGGCATACAATCCATTTTCTTCCAAACTTGTCAGCTATATATCCGCCTGGAAACTGCATAGATGCCAGAGCTAAAAACTGGAAAAACCCTATGGTGCCAACTATGGTTTCTGTGGCGCCTAACCCCAGAACGTAAAGGGTGTAGTACGCCGCCGGGATTTCTGAAGCAAAATCCAATAAAATCCAGCTTAAGACAAGCACCGCGTAGTTTCCCTTAATAAAAGAGAACTCTTGCTTTAGGCGTTGCATGATTGACATGCTACGTTACTCCAGCAGCCTTACCGATTACGCTTTCTGTTATGACTACAAACATTGAACCGATCATGGTAGTTAGATGTTCTGTTCAAAAGTGACCAGCCGGTTGACCAGAAGCACCGCAATTACGAGGACAAGAAATGCTTGTAAATTGGATGACCTTTAAACCGCAATTGCGTTTCTGATTTTTCTATTGTCCCACTTGGAAGCCTTATACAAATCGAGCTTACTATAGCGCCGTTTGACGTGAAACGCACTCCGTCCAAAAGCTCACCCTTTGTTACTCCAGAAGCACAGAATACCAGCTCGTTGCCCTTGGCCAGCTCATTCTGATCGTAGGTTTTGTCTACGTCGACGCCTTCAGCCTCAAGTCTACTCAGCCTTTTTGAATCGTCGCTTTTGTCACGCCACACTTTTACGAGCATTGTTCCTCCCAAGCATTTTACGGCTGTCGCGGCTATTGTTGCTTCCGGTCCAGCTCCAGCGCCTATTAGCAAGTCTACGCCCGACCCTTGAATGCATGTGGCTACTGCCGCTGCGATGTCTCCGTCTGGTATTAGAATTATCCTTACACCCATTTTTCTAAGTAACTGTAGAAGCTCCATGTGTCTTTCACGTTCAAGCATAATTACCGTGAAGTTTTCTACTGGCAGTCCCTTCGCTTTTGCGACTGTTTGAACTATTTCTTCTATGGGCATTTCCAGCGATATTTTTCCCATAGAATGGTGGTCTGTTGCCACCTTGAAGTAGTAGCCGTCGTCTGGAAGAACTTGGAGGCAGCCTGCTGGCGCACATGCAAGCGCCGAAATAGCGTCTTTTCTTCCCTTCGAGGCTGCTGTTGTGCCGTCAACTGGGTCTATCACGAACTCGACTTTCGGTCCCTTCCCAGTGCCGACTTTTTCTCTCCGCATAAAAGCTGGAGCGTTGTCTTTTGGTCCTTCGCATGCTATTACCTCGCCGTTCACATCTGTTTGCGCTAGAACTGCCCTAGAAAATTCAACAGCTTTTTCATCTATTAGGTTCGGGTTTCCCTGACCGATGTGCAAGGCTGCACCAACAGCAGCTGCAATTGTGATTCGCGTTAGAGAGGGCGCCAAAGCTCTTAAAGAAACCAAATTTTCACCTTTTATACGGTAAATGACGATTCGTTATTTGTAAACCTTTTTAGGCTTTCCAAGCAGATGCTCATCCAGTTCTTTTATGCCTAGGCCATGCTGCCTTGTGAATGTGCGTTTTGAACCCTTAACCTCTGTTCCGCCACTCTTGACAAGTTTGTCCTTATGCAGAAGATCTGAATCTAGGTCTGCATACATTATGTTCTTGGATGCTGCTGCCAGGTGGGCGCCGGCTGCTATGCCAATTTGGGATTCTCCCATGCATCCTATCATGCACGGTATGCCCGCAGCTTCAGCAATATCAGCGATTTTTCTTCCCTTAAGTATTCCGCCACTCTTCATCAGTTTAATGTTTATGAGGTCTACTGCCTCGGCTTTTATTAGACGTATTGCGTCTTCCGGCGAGTGGACGCTTTCGTCAGCCATTATTGGTATAGGCGAGTTTCGCTTCACTTCCAACAAGCCTTTCAGGTCTTCCGCTGGGACTGGTTGCTCTGCGAATTGTATGTTGAACTTTTCCATCTTGTTTAGGGCTTCTATGGCTTGTTTAGGCGTCCACCCCTGATTTGCGTCTATCCTTATCTGTATGTCGTTGCCTACTGCTTCGCGTATTAGCCTAATTCGCTCTACATCTTCAACAGGGTTGACGCCAACCTTAACTTTTAAGGCCTTAAATCCTTTTTTAACGGCTTTTATGGCGTCTTCAGCCATCTCTCTTGGAGGTTTTATTCCAAGCGTTATGTCTGTTAGGACTTCTGTGCGGTAGCCTCCCAAAACCATGAATAGCGGCTTTTTGACTGTTTTCCCCAGAATGTCATGCAAAGCGATGTCTATGGCGGCTTTTGCAGCGGGGTTTCCCTTCACAACAGAATTCATAAGCTCTACGTCTTGCTCTATCCGTAGTGGGCACATGCCGATAAGCTTCGGAGCAACCTTGTCAAGCGTTTTAAGCACTGTTTCTGGTGTTTCGCCAGTAACCCTTTCTGACGGGGATGATTCTCCCCAGCCTATAACGTCGTAGTCCGTAAACACCTTCACAACTATGTTGTTGCTTTCAGTGCTTGCTCCTGGGGCGATTCTAAAGGGTTCGTAATAAGCTAGTGTAACAGAGTAAACTTCAATTTGTTCTATCCCCAAATTTTACACCGAAAAGATGTTGTTCATCTTTGTGGAAAAGCTTTACTGCAGTTCTCCTGCTGGTTTTCCATGTCGTCTCATAAATCCCTTAAACTTCAGTTTTGCCGTTAAGATTTTCTCCGTCGCGAAAAGTCTTGAGGCAAAGTACATTATCGCTAACGTGAAAGCGGCAACGTAGATTATTCCGCCTATGGCTGTTAGGTAATCGCCCATTATAACGGCTTTGGAAGTTATTATCGGTTGGCTGTATGGAATAGCATAAATTATAACGCGCAATGCCATGGGAATCGTGTTAACATCTAAGTACATTAGGGCGATCGATGGAATAAATATTAATGGGTAAATGTAGCCGACAAGCGACTGGGCGCCTCTCACATCTTCTGCAAAAGCAGAAATTATTATTGCTAAAGCCAAAGCGGAGAGCAACGTAACAAACAGGGATACGCCTAAAAGTGCATAGCCGAACGCTGATGGAACAAGCCCAAGTGCAGCTAGATCCACGTTTACGTTCGATGGAATTGCCGATGTAAACGAGCCGAGATAGTACGTGAAGCCAACCATGTATGCCAAAGCGCCTATCGCCGCAACAATAATTGAACCAGACAACTTTCCAAGGAGAATAGCAAAACGGTCCATTGGCAAAGTTAGCAGCGTCTCCAATGTTTTTGCCTCTTTCTCCATAGCCACAGAAGTTGCGGCAATCTGCATAGAGTAACTAAGCAAAATCATGATTATTACGGGCATGGCAATCGCTTGAGAAATCATCAGCCCTGTGAGGGTTTGAGGGTCTAAATTTTCTATCACTTGCCCCTTGATGATAACGGCTTTCGCTGGAACAACGAGGTTGGGAGCTAATTTTCTATTGTATTGCTCAACTAAAGAGTCAATTATTGAGGAGCCTATGCCAGAGAACACGCTTAAACCTGAGAACATGCTGTAAAATTCAATGTGAGCTTGCATTCCAGATGTTAAATTTACGCTGAAGCCGCTTGGGATTTCTATGACTTCTGTAACGTTGTATTCGGACATTAACGCTGCGACGTTTACAGAACCCGCGGTAGTGTAGTTGATTACCTTAATCTGTGAACTGATGTAGGAAATAAATCGCGCCGCGTTATCTCCAGCGTCATGGTTGATTATTAGGATTGTTGCTTTCGCCGCGGTTTCTTGTGCAGATTGTATTGAAAAGTGCATAATGCCGCCTAGAAGCGGAAACATTATTAATGGTATTATTATCATTCCAATGAAGATTTTCGGGTCTCTGATTAGCTCTTTAAGCTCCTTTAGTAGGAAGTTTCCAAAGCCCTTAAGCAAGTTTAACCACCTTCGCAAAAACTTCTTCCAAGTTTGCGCTTTCGAATCTCTCCTTCAATTCCTGCGGTTTCCCTTCAGCCACGATTTTTCCCATGTTCACAAGGGCTACTTTGTCGCAGAGATGCTCAACCTCAAGCATGTTGTGGCTTGAAAGCAGCACCGTTACACCGTAATCCTTCACATACCGCTTTATTATCTCCCTAACATGGTAAGAGTGCAACACGTCTAAACCGCTTGTCGGCTCGTCTAAAACTGCAAGTTTAGGCTTCGTCATCAAAGCCCTCGCAACGAGAAGCCTACGCTTCATACCCTTGCTATATGTTTTAGCCCTATCTCGAAGCCTATCCTTCAAACCAGAAATTTCAGCAGCCTCCTTCACCATACTTTTAACATCACTTTTGTCACTCGCACTGAATTTTGCCATAAACTCAAGGTACTCCCAGCCGGAAAGATTGGGATAGGCGCCAGCCTCCTCTGGAAGATAAGTTATAATTCTTCGAATTTCACTTGCCTTTTCCACAACGTCAAAATCGAAGACCTTGACTCTTCCAGAGGTTGGCAGAAGCAATGTGGAAATTATGCGCAATGCTGTTGTCTTTCCAGCACCGTTTGGACCGATTAAGCCGAAAATCTCGCCTTCGCTAATCTGGAAACTTAATCCGTCTAGGGCGTGTATAATACCGAAAACTTTAACTAGGTTTTCAGCTTCAACTGCCAAGCTCATTCTTTTACCTAAAACCAGTTAACTACGCATGTTTAAAAACATTACATCCAAAAACCGTGACATTTTCATCTTTTAGCTGGCGGAACATACTTAACGTTAAGCGCCTTCGTAAGTTTTTTCAGCTCTCTTTCACTCATCCACTCTGTTTTAAGGTACTGACATATTCTCGCGTCATCTAACCCGAGCCTTCGAGCTTCCTCAACAGCATGGCAATACGCCTCGATTTCTGTTGGTCGCCCAACATAGTCATACCTATCATCGAAAAGCTCCTTGCCCTCCATAAACTGCTTAACATGGACAAGCTCGTGAATAATGTCCAAGTATATGTCGATTAAGTCGCCGCTTTTCAAGTAGTAGGCGCTAACCATGAGGTGGCCGTCAACGTCGCTTACACCCATATAACCCCTGAAACCAGCAAACTCCACTTGGAGATTGCGCAGAATCTCCTCTGTTTTTTCTCCAAAAATGCGCCTAACAGCCTCAACATCCTCAAAACCCTTAAAGAAATCTGTGAAAGAGTACGTTGTAATCTTCACATCTCTAGGTATATTAACCCTCAACTGTGGCTCCGCGGACATTTGTGCCCCTCACATTTTTAGACTTCATTTCACGTTCATCATCCTAGTAAAGTTTATGCCAGCAAACAGCTTGATAAATACTCATTCACGTTGGCGGGAGACGCCTAAAACTGATGTTTAATGTTAGGCTAATGTCCATTGAAGACATTGATTTTGCAGTTCGCATAACTGACACCATGAACTGGAACCTAACAGAACAAGACTTCAAATTCATGATGCAGTTGGAACCAGAAGGATGTTTCATCCTCATGAAAGATGCAGAGAAAATTGGTGTAACAACAACTGTAAGCTTCGGTAGTGTTGGCTGGATTGGAAATGTCATTGTAGATGAAAACTACCGCAGGAAAGGAGCTGGAAGCACCATTGTAGAATACGCAATCAATTACCTAAAAGGTAGAGGGGCAAAAACCATCGGCTTATACTCCTACAAGGATAAAGTTGACTTTTACACACAATTTGGCTTTAAACAAGACTTGGAATTTACAGTTCTAAACGGCAAAGCCTTCTCTCCGCATACAAAAACCACTAACATAAGAAAAGTGGGAAAAACAGAGATGCAGAAAATAGTGGATTTTGACAGCTTTTACTTCGGTGCATCGAGAGAAAAATTGCTGGAAAAAATTGTGAATACAGAAGGAAACTTGGGCTATCACCAAATTGAAGATGGAGAAATTCTCGGGTACGTCTTAGCGAAAGTTTACGACCAGTACTCGGAGATAGGTCCACTCGTCTGCAAAATGAAGAACAGAAAAACCGCGATATCTCTTTTAACGGCTGTGTTGAACGCTCTTGTAGGTCGCGATGTTTCCTTGTGTCTCCCTAAAAGGGAAGAAGCCCTAATAAACATGCTTTTAAATGCTGGGTTTAAAGAGAGTTTTGATGTTGTAAGAATGTTTTTTGGACAGTTAGTTTTTAAGGACTGTATTTACATTGCAGAATCTCTGGAGAGGGGCTGAAAGTTTGTCATCGCAAAATTTAGCCAAATTAATTCTTGAGGATTTTCTGAAGAACTCGCGTGCATGCATAGAAGTTTTAGTGCAAACACTTTCGAATTTTGAGGGAAACGAGAAAAGGGAATTCACTTTTTTCTATTTCATGGAAGGGAAGAAACGTGAGGTTAAGTTCAGCGGCAAACACTTCTTTTTGAGAAGCTCCGTGGAATACTCAAATCCGCATTTGACCGTTGAAGAAGTTCAGGGAATAGTTGCCGCGCGATTGCTTGAAGTGTGTGGAAACTACTTCTATCAGCATGGCTTGGGCGAAATCAGCCGAGAAGACGTAAACGCGATATGTGAAATGCTGCAAAAACCGCCAGAAGGAAAAATTGTCGCTTTTTTGCTTAACACCGATGACACTGAACCAGACAGGTACTCAATGAACCCGCTGAAGGAGTCAATTGTAACAAGCGGGCAAAGTGCATTTCCATCAGCATATGTTAAAACTGACAATTTGAAAATAGATGAAAATTTTGCAAGAAAATATGATGGCACATTAATATCGCAGGGCGAGATTGCCCTTATAAGGCAATGCTTAGAAAACTGCGGTAACAGTTATGTGGACATGGTTGACGCGGTGAAATACGCACAGATGGAGAAACTTTCAGCTTCTTTTGGAATGGACTTATGTTTATACGCAATGCGAATGCCAATTGAAACCATGCAAAGAGAAGATGCTCAAGGCTTACTGCACCACATAATAAGAGAAGCACATAGAGACTACTACGCGGTTGAAAAGGCGTATGACTGCATGGGAAGAAGCATGAAGAAGCGCACAACACTTCTAACTATCCCACATTCTGTTAAGGGCTATGGCTCAAAACGCGCAGCAAGAGGCAGAATATACTTTGAAGATGAAAAGCTGAAAAGCGTAAAAGTAAGCTACAAGACAACGCCGCTTTATCCAAATGCCATAGACCCAAACGACGTAAGCGTGGCAAAGGCTGAAGATGAATTTACAGTTAACGGGGAAGCATTAACAAACTACAGTTTTAGGGAAACACCTTCATCCCCACAATTCTTTCTTTATTCAATTGCTTCTCCGGAAAACGCCGCCTTGTGGCATGGAATAGGAGTCTTCGGCGCAAAGGAACTGCTCAAAAGCTACACCTCAATAAGAACTGCTTGCGCTAACAACGCCTTAATCAGAAACCTAGAAGCCTACGGGGTTTCAACAAAAATCCCAATGCAATTCAACTTGTCCCCGCAGTTCATGTGGGTTCACCCAAAACACCGCAACATAGACGCAAGCATAGGCTGCATTGAAAACCTTGAAGAGCTAACAGGGATGGGTATGAGAGTTGAACAACTGCAAATATAAATAAGAGAAGGTGTGCACACGTGCTTTTTATACAAATAAAACATCGAGGTGACAACTTCTCCTACATAATAGCAGATGAAAAAACAAGAGAAGCAGCAGTAGTTGACCCAAGCTTCAACGCAGAAGCCATAACCAAAATTTTGAAGGAGCAAAACCTCCAGCTGAAACTTATAATAAACACTCATGGACACGTAGATCACACGGCTGGCAACCGAGAACTGCAAAAAAGCTTCAACGCAAAAATTGCAGCCCACAAGCAATCAAAAATCAACAAACAAATAAGCGTAGAAGACGGCAACACCCTAAAAATTGGAGAAACAACAATAAAAGTAATTCACACGCCTGGACACACACCAGACAGCATATGCCTCCTAGTAAACGGCAAACTACTCACAGGAGACACACTCTTCATCGGAGAATGCGGCAGAACAGACCTCCCAGGCGGAAACCCAAAAGACATGTACAACACCCTCTTCAACAAGCTGCTAAAGCTAGACGATGACATTGAAGTCTATCCAGGTCACGATTACGGCGAAAGCTCACACTCAACAATCGGCAAAGAGAGGAGAACAAACTATACGCTTGAGAAGCGAAGTCTTGAAGAATTCATTGAATTCATGAAACAGCCATAAGCGCTATTTTATCCGACAAAAACCATTGGCTTTCCCAGTAAACAAGCGTCCCCTTATCAGCCTCCAAAACCCTAACCTTGTTACCACATATTGCAAATGTAAACTTCATCGACATCGGTCACCAAATCACGCAAATCTCTATAACCGCTTTCCACTAAAAACGCACCACAAATTGTGGTGGGGCCGGCCGGATTTGAACCGGCGACCTTTCCCCGAAACAGCGCTTGGCTGTTTCTACGGGTTTCTCTTTGACCGCTCCAGAACTTCTTCATTCCGCATGGCGGTCCGCAAACCCGTTTTGCGCGTGTTCTGGAGCCCGTCGTCATGCCTTCCTAGACTACGGCCCCTTTTTTAGAGGATTTTGCGTTAGAATTTGTGTGAGTGATTGGATATATGCGTTATTGCTTTTTGATTTGGAATAAGACTTAATTATTTTTGCAGCGTTTTGTAAAGTATTTATTGTTAGTCTACGTAAGTATTGGATGGTAGATGTGAAGGAATTTGATTGAAAGAGGAAACGTTGGCGGTTCAGGCAAGTTTGTTTTGTACAGGGATTTAGATGGGACTACCTATGAGGTTGATTTGCCGTTAACCTCGCATGTTGATGCGGAAGATTTGAGGGATAGTTTAGGTTTGCCTTCATACATAGATTTGAGTTATTTTCCAATGAAAAGCGCCATGGTTGTGCTTTGGGCTGCCGTGAACGCGCCTAAACTTCACGAGTTATACCCAAAAGTCTTCGAAAAGGTTGTTAGCAAAAATCCTATTCCCGCTTTGTTGTTCGGCGGCGCTGCCGTGAAAATTCACTGTCCAAGCGCAAATTCTGGTGGTTCGCTTGAGAGATCGATTAAGGACACGGATTTTATAGTTCCTAAGAAGCAGGGAGTTGATTTCTACAAGCTTTTATTGAGGATGGATGGCGCCTTTGGAACGCAGTACAAGTCTTTTGCGACGGCGAATGATAGACGTTTTAACGCTTGGAGGCATGGAGAAAGATACAGGTTGACGACGATTAACGGCATAACTGAGGAAGGACTTCCAAAGATAACCGTTCTTGACTTGTTCTGCGACGCGATAGATTTGAGGCATAGAGTAGACGTTAGAGATTCCTTTTCGAGTTACAAGGAGAACCTGCACACCATAGGTTTGGAGAAACTCATAATTTCGAAGGCGCAGTTCATACTCGACATGCCAAAAAGTAGCCTAAAGGAGCTAAAAAGGTGCCACTGCGATTACAGAGTTCTACCATACGCGCACTATGCAGAGGACAAGATTGTTGTCGGAATGGAAGATAAGGATGTTAAAGATGTCTGCGCCATATTTTTAGATCACGAGATCGGCGTCGGAGCTGAAAAAATAGATGCACAGAAGATGAGGAAAATTCTGGAGAGAGACAAGAAACTTGCTTTAACTGTGACTTTGAACCTTAGGAATATCGTTGAAAAGGCTGATGTTCTTAAAAGGTGGATATCAAGAAGCGAAATCTCAACGGCAACTGATCGAATACGGTGCCTTCTTAAAGAGTTGCCAATTGTGGATAAAAAGTGGGATAAGCCATGGTGGAACACCGCTGTGGAAACACCAATCATCGAGTAGTCTCATTCTTTTTTATCAACTTTTTAATTGCGGAATAGGCTTCTTTTCTTGACAAACCGATTCTTGAAAGCGGCAAGTCGAAGGTTCCATCTTTGGAGTGTAGCCTCAAGCATGTTTCACGCTTTGGCGTCACGTAGATTGTCACGTTTGAAAAGTTTGACCATTTGCCCTCTTTTGCAGCTTTGCCTTCCCAAAGTTTAAAGCCCTTGTTATCCAGGAAAAGTGCAGTGTGATAACGAACTTTATATAAGCGATAGCCTAGGACGAGCGAAACCATAATTGCAATTAATAGCGGTAAAGGCTGAACTGCTGCTTGCAAACCAGAAAATGCCAGGAAAACTAGTAAAAGCACCATGAAGAAAAGTGTTATCGTGAAACTCTTTACATAGCTTGGCAGGTCAAAAGCCTCAAACTTTGCTTCGGTTAACTTCAACTGTTTTGCCAATCCTTTCCCGAGAACATTTTCAGACGTTATAGTTTCCTTTGAGGCTAGGCTGTAGGCAGCCACTCCAACATTTTTATCCGCAGTGCTAGCTATTACTTCTTTTGAGGCTTTCTGAAATGCCTGACTCTGAACCAGTCCTAGGAAAACCCAGTCTTCGGCGCCAAATTTGCTTTTACATGCCAGAACAAGCTTTCTGATGAATTTCGGGTCAAAATTCTGCTCTGTGTAAATCAACAGATGAACTTTGTATTTCGGCGTCACCATAGCAGAGAAAATCTTTGATAAGAAGAAGCCTTTTTCTTGTAGGCTTCCAGACGCGTATAGCGGAAATATAACATCGCCTACCGCGTAGTCTTTATGGATTTCGCTGAAATTTGCAAGCCACCTTAGGTTTCCCTTCACTAACTGTTCTTCAACTATGTCAACGGCAAAATCCAGCTCATACAAGTCTAAGACACCATTCTTTGCGTGAAGATAAATAAAAAGGGGAGTGTATTTAAGGCTATTCTGGCGGTACGCTGATGTAAAGCGTACGCATGTCAATGCCTCTCGTGGTGTTCCGATACATGTAGTAAACGTATAACAGTATACCCGCAACTATGCAGCCAAAGAATCCAATAGCGCTTACAAGGTCTTCCATCGCTGCGCCTGTTGTGAAGAACGACCATATCCATGGAGACTCTTTTATGAATTCATACAGACAGAAAGCTCCACCCAAAGTTGCGAAAAAGCCTAAGGTAACAACACTACCTATTGAATGTTTAACTGCTGCCCGGTCGTAGATTTCCTTCCTTTCTAGTGGAAGAAGCATACACGAGACACAGAATAGCGTCAAGAAGGTCGCGTCGAAAATGTCGGTTCCAACAACACCAGCGAACGCCAAATAACTTGCTGCTCCAGCTGGGAAGTCTGCCTCAGCCATGCATGCCGGAATAGCGAAAACTGCAGTTACTATTATTGCCCAAACTGGGGCGTGCCATCTTTCGCTGACGTAGGCGAATTTTTCAGGCATCATTCTGTCAAATGACATGGCGAAGAATGTTCGAGAGGCGACAAGCAGGAATGGTGGAATGTCGTTTGCAACCCAGAATACGGCGCCTATAGCGATTATTATTGGAAGCCAGCCTAAGCCCATGCCGTTTGCAATCATGGAAGCTAAGCCCGTGCTCCAGGCGCCTTTAAAGTTAGGAATGGCAGCAGCTCTAGCTGCTTTAACCGCACCTTTAACGCTTGATGGTGGATAGCTTAACCAAGCGTATGACTGGAAGAAGCTCCATTGGTGCCCATTAGCGTCGGTGAAAGGCTCAACTCCCATTGCAGTCATCGCTGAAACCGATGAGGCTGCCAGATAGATTACCATCACGAGAAGCCCTGAAACCAGAAGTACTTTTGGAAGTTTTTTGTTCGCCTCCTTAACTTCTCCAGCTACGAATGTTGTTGCATACCAGCCCATGTAAGCCCAGAATGCTCCAGGAAGGGCATATGAAAAGGCATCAAAGAATCCGGCTGGCTCAGAAGTCATGCCAGTCGCTTGTGCAACAGCATTGAACGTGCTTGGCGGTGCTCCCATAACATTTTGTACACCTGTTGCTAGAACACTTGGATTTAATGCACCGTATACCCACATCACGAAGAATACTATTGTTATTGCTGCTGGAATGTAGAACATTACCTCCATCAACCGCCCATAAAGCTTCGTACCCAACAGTGCAATTATTGCGAATATCCAGACTATTATTAAACCTGCAAGAAAACGTCCACCTGGACCAAAGTCTATAACTGTGTTGGGCATCGCAATGCCGAAGAATGTTTCAATTCCTTCAAAGACGGCGACGCCGATTAATCCATAGGAAAAGGCTTCGGCAAGGAACATTAGCCAACCAGCAATGTAGCCTATTGACGGATGTATCACCCTTGAAATTGTGACGTAGCCGCCTCCTGAACGGGGCATAGCCGCAGCGACGTAACCAGCAGCGTAGCCGGTTATCAACACAACTATTCCGCATATCAAGAACGCCCAGAAAATTGCTGGAAGCCCAAGAGGCATCCAATCAGTCGGCATAGGCGCGGGTCCTGTAAATTGGAATGCACGTTTCTGCCAGCCTAAACCGATGACGTGGCTGAGTATTATTATTACGCCCATTGTGAAGCCTATCTCTCGCACAAGTCCAGTTGCTTCTCTGGCAAAAAGTCCTGGTTTACTTGAAGCCATTTTGTTATAACACCGAACATCTAGTTTTAGTTCTATCCAAATTTAAAACTTTCTATAAACTCTAAATTTAAATAATGCAACTCCATGATTTACATGGTGAAAAAGCGCAAAGGAATGGTTTAGTTGGCGTTTCTATTCAAAAAGAAAAAAGAGGCGGAAACAAGAATTCTATTCGCGACGGACATGCATGGCTCGGAAGGCGTGTGGAGAAAATTCTTAAACGCCTCAGCAATGTTAAAGGTGGATGTGGCAATATGCGGCGGAGACTTAACTGGAAAAATGATAGTGCCGGTTGTCAAACAGAAAGATGGAAAATACTCTTACTACCACCTTAAAAGAACCCACACTGTGGACGAAGGGGAAATAGAGAAAGCCCTGAAAGAGATAAGGGGTATAGGCTATTACCCATATGTGACAAATGAAAGCGAATACGAAGAAATGGTGGAGAATCCCAAAAAAGTCGACGAGGTCTTCCACAAAGTAATGATTGAAACGATAAAAAACTGGCTTGACCTAATCCCGCAGAAGGTTCCAAGCGAAACGAGGGTAGTTGTCTGCCCAGGAAACGATGACAGACCAGCGGTTGATGAAATAGTCAACAATCACAAACACGTAATAAATGGAGAGGGAAAAGTAATAGAAGTTGACGATGCACATGAGATGGTAAGCTGCGGATGGGTGAACCCAAGTCCATGGAAAACAACACGTGAGGAGGAAGAGGAGAAACTCGAACAAAGACTTGAAAAGTACATTTCACAATTGAAAAACGTTGAAAACGCCATATTCAACTTTCACGCTCCACCATACCAGTCGAAACTAGACGAAGCGCCACTCCTAGACAAAGATCTAAACCCAATAATCCAAGGCGGAAGCGTCATAATGGTTCCAGTAGGCTCAAAAGCTGTTAGGAAAATGATTGAAAAATACCAACCTTTCCTAGGGCTTCATGGGCACATACACGAGGCAGCGGGTTCAATGAAAATTGGAAAGACCCACTGCGTAAACCCTGGAAGCGAATACGCAGAAGGAATCTTGAGAGCTTTCCTGATAGAGTTTAAGGGCAACAAAATCTCTAGACTTCAAAGAATAGAGGGCTAAAAAGGGCGAAGCAAGCCATGACTTGGCTTCTCGACAAAGAAATTAAACGTGAACTACCAGAAGAATGGAAGGGAATAGTTCCAACAGAGGTTTTTATGCGGGAATCTCAAGAAATTGTTGAAAAAGCCAAGCGCGAAGGAATAACATTAAGAATCCTAGGTGGATTAAGCATCGCCATTCACTGCCAAGAACATAAGGATTTTGCACAAAAACTTGGAAGAAGAGGAACAGGCGTCATTGAGGGACAAGAGTACAGCGACATAGACCTTGTTTCATACCGCAATTGCAGGGACAAAATCAAGGAACTTTTCGATAAGCTCGGTTACGTAAAAAGAAGGGCGACACTTTCAACAGCGGCTTCGGAAAGGCAAATTTACTTCCACCCAAAAGGTTGGTTTTACGTTGATGTCTTCTTCGACAAACTCCTAGTTGCAAATCACCCAATAGACTTTAAAGGGAGACTTGAACTGGATTATCCAACAATAACAGTGACGGACATGCTTCTCGAAAAAATACAGATGTGGGAAGCCATCAGCGCAAAAGACCTAAAGGACTGCTTACTACTGCTAAAAGCCCACAATATAAGCCAAAAAACAGAAAAAGAAGGCATAGACGCTGCGTACATAGCGAAACTGCTGGCACAGGACTGGGGATTCTGGTACACTGCCACAACAAACCTAAAAAAAATCAAAATATTCCTAACAGAAATAGATGAAATCGGCAAAGAGGCAAACATAGACCCGAAACAAATAAAAAGAGAAGAAAAAGAAGAGATAACACAAAAAATAGATAAAATATTGGAAACAATAGAGAAAGAACCGAAAACATTCGGATGGAAAATGCGGGCAAAAATAGGCACAAAAAAGCAGTGGTACAACCCAGTTGAACGACCAGAAACAGTAGGCGGATTCGGAATATGGGAAACCCTACTAAAAGGGCAAAGCTAGCACGCCTTAAGAAAGCGAAAAGTTAATGAGCAAAGCATTAACGTGTATTCTGGGGTTTGCCGGCCATAGGGCGCGGGACCCACCCGATCCCATTCCGAACTCGGAAGTTAAACCGCGCTCCGTTTCCGGTTGTAGTGTGGTCTTCGGCCACGCGAACCCGGGAAAGCTGGCAGCCCCTCTTTTGCCTTTTTGAATTATATGTTTAAATTGTAGTTAGATACATGTGTTTCTTCTCCACATGTGACTTTCGAAATTTGGGGTGCTATCGGCGTGTTGGAATGGTTGCTTCCACTATTCGGCTTCTTAATAAGTATAGCTGCAGCTTTGACTGGCGTTGGGGGTGGAATATTTATTGTGCCACTGTTAACGCTTCTTTACGGTTTTGAACCCGTAGCGGCTGTAGGCACAAGTTTAGCGACTATTATCATTACGTCTATAGCCTCATCTGCAAGTTACTTAAGGCAAAAGCGTGTTTACGTTAAGGCTGGATTGGTTTTAGCTTGCACCACTGCACCTGGAGGCTATGTCGGGGCGGCTATCACGGCTGTTCCAGCAGTGAAAACGTGGCTTGGCGTTATCTTCGGCGTTTTCCTGATTCTTGTTGCAGTTCAAATGATTTACAAGGCGCTATACACAAAATCTGTTAAGGGTTGCGGTGTTGTTGACGCCGCCTTTGAGAAGGCGCTTCTTAGAAACTGGAGGAAAATGCTTTCTGGCCTTTGTTTAAGCTTTTTCGGAGGGGTTGCTTCAGGGTTGTTAGGCATAGGTGGAGGGATAGTTCTTGTGCCAGTAATGTGTTATGCCCTTGATTTTCCAATTCATTTCTCAATACCTACATCCATGTTTATAATGATTTTCACATCAATATCTGGGGTTACCAACCATATACAACAGGGAAACGTTGTTGCCATGTACGCAGTTTATCTCGGAATAGGATCAGTTATTGGCGCTCAGGTTGGTGCTTACACAAGTAAGAAACTTTCAAGTAGAGGCCTAAGCCTATTGTTCGCTGCAATGCTTATTGTGGCAAGTGTGAACATGATACTGAAGAATTTACATTACATTTAGGAACGGCAAGGCGTATCCTACTTGGAATATCCTAAAATTTATAACCAAGCGTTTGGTAGTTTCTCGGAAAGAGTTGATAGTGGTGCTTGAAGCGGCTACACTGTTGGAAACAATACTGATGCAAATCGACATTCAACAAATTTTAAACATGCTCTTCTATATAGTATTCATAGTCTTCATTTTTTATGGGCAGAGAATCCAGATGTACGTCATGTTGAGGGAGGTTGAAGGCTCTCTTTTCAAGCTTAAATACATAAAAGATGAGGGTAGAAAAATAGCCATAGAAACCATTAAGGAGATAGGCAAACCGCAGTCAGATCCAACGGTTAGGGTTGACAGATTCCTTGAATACTTCACCATATCACCCCAAAGCCTTGATCCAGCAGGGGTTGTTTGGAAACTTGAACATATACTTGACGTAAGGGACGCACGTTTAAAGGATGAAGTTAAGCTTATGGCACCGTCAGCAGATGAAACCCAAGCTAACAATCTGGAAAACACCCTTGAAGCAGCAATGGCTTTGAACTACATTTACAAGGTTATAAGGCACTATTACCTACTAGGCAAGAAAACGCTGAGCCTATACATAATAATGCAACTTCAAATGATACTGCCCCTAGTCATGCGCGAGGCGGAAGCCTATGCAAGCGCATTAAAGGCTTTTGCATATGGACAACCAATAGGCGACGGGGCTGGTGCACTAGTTGCAGCAAAACTCATGAGGGGATACGAAGCAAGGAAAATACCGAAAGACTGCGTTGTCGCAACTGTTCCAATAGAGGGACGCACGGCATTTGTAGTTAAGGCTGAAGGACCGGGAGGAAACGTTGGCAAAATAGGCGATTCAATAAAGACCATCATTGAGGAAAACGAGGGAAAAATTGCTACAATAATAATGATTGACGCTGCCATGAAGTTGGAAGGAGAGGATGTCGGCGAGGTTGCCGAGGGCGTTGGCGCAGCGATAGGCGGACCAGGTGTTGACCAGTTCAAGATCGAAGAGTCAATCTTGAAATACCGCATACCAATAAACGCGGTTATAATTAAGGAGGACATCGGGGATGCTGTTTCACCAATGCGCAAGGAGATTTTTGATGCTGCCGACAAAGCCATAGAAAGGATTAAGCAGGTCATTCTAGAGAAGACAAAAGAAGGAGACAAAGTTATAATCGCAGGGGTTGGCAACACGATTGGAATCGGGCAGTGAGGGAAAACAGATGAGCAACACGTCATCTCAAACAACGAAAATCTCCTCATTTGTGCTGATGATAATCTTCGTAACTTTGGCCCTGTCCTTAACGGCGCTTGTATTGGCTTTGCAAGCCTTCGGTCATGATGACATAGCTGCTGGCTACCTGTTCCTAATAGGCGTTATAGGCGTAGCCCTATCCACATACGTGCTGATGCAGACGAGAAGACGAATATCACGCTTGAAAATTGCAATTCCCTCTATAACGACAACTATTGAATGTAAAAAATGCGGCTTCAAGAGCGTACGCGAATTTCAACGGGGAGACTATATATTTAAGGAAGTTGAACCTTGCCAAAAATGTAATGAGAAAATGCTGATAACAGCGATTTACAGGGAAGTCAAAGAGAAAGAGAAGGGATGGTACTCTCTAAGTTAAGATTGCTGCCCCGTCTTCTGTAACTAAAACCGTGTGTTCCGCTTGGGCAACTGGTTTTCCGCTGGCTTCAACAAATATAGGATAGCCCATAAGCACCTTTGAAGATAAAAGCTCTTTAAAAGCCTCGGAATAATGTTCTTTCGGAACGATCTTTTGCAGCCAACGTTCAGCGAAGGGTAAAGTCCTAAAGTTTTCCTCTATATACTTTGAAAGTTGCTTTGCGTAAGAATTTTTTAAAGGTCTCGATTTGACGAAGCGGAATATTGTGACTTCTTCACCGTTTTCAACCCGCCCAGCAGCGTCTGGAAAAGTGACGAAGGGCTCAATCGCGTAAACGCCCCCTAACTTGATCTTCGCAAAAGACAAGTGTGAAACGTTCGGTATGGATGTGCCAGCATGCACAATATAGCGTCCAACTTGATGTCCAGTCAAATTTGAAATAGGTTTGAAGCCTCTTGCCTTTATTACTTTTTCAATGGTTGCACCTATTTTTGACGTTGAAATTTCTGGGCGGATATTTTCTATAGCTTCTTTTAGGGCTTGCTCCGCTGTTTCCACGAGGCTTCGGTACTCTGGATTAAAGCATACGGTAACCGCCGTGTCAGTGACGTAGCCGTCAACATGTGCGCCGATGTCAACCTTTACTATCGCTTTTTTTGGAACTTTTCTTTTGTCGTTTGGCGGTGAAGTGTAGTGCGCCGCAATTTCGTTTATTGACACGTTGCATGGAAATGCTGGTTTTCCACCTTTCTCTATTATGGTTTTTTCTGCCTTTTCGCAAACTTCGATTATGGGCATTTCTTCACGAACAAAATTTCTCATAATTTCCCTTGTTTCCCGCAGAATTTTGCCAGAAAGCCTAAACTTTTCTAATTCTTCATCATCGTATTGGCTCATCCAAACCACGCTTACTTTTATTAACGCTTAAAAGTGTATCATAACTTTTAAAAGTATCTAGTGTGAGGTATGAACAGTTTGGCTAAGATAACGTGGTTTGGACATGCAGCCTTCAAAATCGAAGTTGCCAATAAAGTTGTTCTTGTCGATCCTTGGATTAATGGAAATCCAACATCGCCGATAAAGGCTTCGGAAATAACAAGGGCGGATGTGGTTTACGTGACGCATAACCATGGAGACCACATTGGCGACGCAGTAGATATATGCAAAAGAACAAACGCTTTTTTCGTTGCAACCTTTGAACTCGCTACATACGCTGAAAATGAGGGTGTAAAAAACGTGGCTGGACTGAACATTGGCGGAAGGACGGAAATTAAAGGAGTGCAACTACAAATTGTTCAAGCATTCCACACCGCTTCAAAGGGAGCGCCAACGGGCGTTGTGATAGAAGGGGAAGGAAAAAGGGTTTACCACGCTGGAGACACAGGAATTTTCGGTGACATGAAAATCATAGGGGAACTTTACAAGCCAGATTTGGCTTTAATCCCTATTGGCGGCTATTACACAATGGGTGCGTTGGAAGCTGCTGAAGCTGTTAGACTTATCAAGCCAAAGGCGGTTATTCCAATGCACTACAAGACATTTCCAGTTCTAGCCCAGTCAGCAGACGAGTTCGCAAAGCTTGTAGAAGAAAAAGCGCATGGAGTGAAGGTTGTTGTGCTAAAACCTGGGGAAAGCTACCAGTTCTAGGCCTTTGGTTTAAGGACTTTTGGCTCTAGAGCTGCAAATTCGTTTCCGCCGAGGTGGAAAATCATCTTCGCCTTTTCCAGATTATACACGCCATCGAACGTTTCCCTATCCGCGTAGGCTTCAACTATTTCGCCGACGAAGATCGTGTGGTCGCCAGCTGGAAATTGGCTGTGAAGCTTGCACTCCAAATGGGCAACGCACTCCTTTATTATCGGCGCATTAACCTTTTTCGCTGGTAATGGCGTTAAGCCCGTCTCTTTAAACTTGTCATGGTCTCTTCCACTCACTGTGCCGCATAAGGAAATTTCATCGAGTATCTCGATTGTCGGAATGTTTACGACGAACTCCTTTGTCTCTTCAATTAACCTGTGCGAGTATCTTCGTGGCGCGATGCTTACGGCGACTAACGGAGGGTTAATTGATGTTGGCATAGCCCACGCCAAGGTGATAATGTTCGGCTTTCCACTTTTGCCGATACATGAAACAAGCACAACGTGCATTGGGTGAATCAGCCTTAACGCGTTTGAAGGATTTACATCAACGACCTCTTTTTCTTTCATATGCATCATCTCTTTTCTAACGTTTAATGTGAAACTTTTCAATTATGTTTCTTGCTTTTTCACGTTTCCTTTGATGTTCAGTTAAGAACTTGTTAACCCTTTCAGCTAATTCTGTTTTACACTCACCACATAAAATTTCGCCACTTCTGCATTTCCGCTCTCTTTCAATGAGTCCCTTATCATCCTCCTCAAAGAGGAAGTAGAAGTACTGAAAAACAGTACAAATGTTCGGGTCGCCTCCAAGTTTTATCTGCTCCTCAACAGTTGCCTTTCCACCAGTGAAGGCGTTCCAAATTTTACGCTTAACAACATCTGGAGGGTCTGTTGTGAAAATTGACGTTTCAGGCTCGGAGGCGCTCATTTTTCCGCCGACACCTAGACCGGGCAAGAATCGACAGTGAATCTGGGCTGGTTTATAGTAGCCAAGCTTCGGAGCCACATCTCGTGTTATGCGCCAATATGGATCTTGGTCTATGGCTGCGGGAATCAACGCTGGAACATTTTCGCCTGTTAGCTTCGCGTGAATGAAACATGGTACAGCTTGAATTGCTGGCCAGAAAACCCAGCCTATGTTTGTGCTATCCTGAAAACCGAATGTGGCTTTTGCCGTTGAGTACGTCACGCGTTTTGCAACTTCTAGGGCTATGTCATAGAGCATGTCGATGTCTTGAACGTCGTAGATGATGAAGGTTTTTTCCGGCTTAAAGCCTAGGGCAATCAAATCCAAAGCGTTTTCGTAGGCGAATTTTTTGGTTTCTTTTAGGTTAAGTTCATCGTCAACAACGAATTTCTCGTCATCAGTCATCTGGAAGTAAAGTCTCGTGTCAAACTTTTCTTGAAGGTGCCTTGTGAAAATCCATGGAACAAGATGCCCTATGTGCACTGGTCCAGATGGACCTCTTCCAGTGTATAGGACGAACTTTTTCCCCTTTTCATAAAGTTCTAAGACGGCGTCCAAGTCGCGGTGTGAAAAGAAAAGCCTTCGCCTAAGCTGAAGATGAAGCTCCCCTGTATATTTTGCTATTTTCTGTAATAGTTCCTCCGTTAGAGGTTGAGTCCCAAACTCACGTATTAGACGTTCATAGTCAACTTTGCCCCTAACTTCCCATGGCGTGACAATCATTTCGTTTTTATCTTCGTCAACCAAGTCCTTGCGCCGCCCATGCTTTAGCTCTTATACAATTTCTAGAAAGCGTATTAAGTTTTATGCGAAATACATTTTGAGAATAAGCCATAAATATGATTTCGCAATTCTTTTAATGCACTGTTGGTGAAGTGATGCCCCGCCAATTTACATAAACAGGAAGGCTTTTTCTGAAATAAGCACAGTTAGGTGTATGCATACTTTTATTAAAACTAAAACACGAATACAAAATCCAAATGCCAACACTAATGAAGGGAAAAATTATGCTTGAACTGAGAAAAAACGAACAAAAAGTGCTTTTAGCGCTGGAGAAACTTCAAGGGAAAGCTTCGCTTGAGCAAGTAGCCAAAGAAAGCGGCTTACCAGACGCGGCTGTTATGCGGGCAGCCCTAACGCTGCACAAAGGTAAACTCGTAAAAATAGAGGAGAAACGAAGAACTATTGTGGCTCTCACTGGTGAGGGGTTAACATACGCTCGTGAGGGACTTCCAGAACGCAAAATATTGGATGCACTTTACAGTTTGGGTGGAGAAGCAAAAGTAGCGCAAATTTCGAAAAAGGCTGGAATCGCCGTTGACGCTGTTCCGCTTGCCTTGGGATGGCTCATAAAGAAGAATTGGGGTGCTCTAGAAAAGGAAAGGAACACGTTAAAGCTAACGGAAAACACGTTGGCTAATAAGCCGCCGAAAGGCATTGACGAAAAAATGTTGGAACTCCTAGCGGAGAAAGGCAAAATAACCGTGGAGGAGCTTGACGAAAGCCTAAAAGAAGCTGTAACAATTCTAAGAAGGCGCAAGCTCATAGAAACAAAGGAAAAAACGCTTTACACATTTGAACTCACTAAAGAAGGGTGTAAACTCGTCAAGAAGGGCTTGAAAGCCGCCGAGGAAGTTACACAGCTTACGCCAGAACTGATAATAACTGGAAAGTGGCGCCAAACCAAACTAAGAAAGTTCGATGTAACAGCGCCAGGCCCAACAGTTTATCCGGGGAAGGTTCACCCGCTACAGCAGATTATTCAGCGTGCACGCGAAATCTTCTTGGAGATGGGTTTCACTGAAATTCGTGGACCTCTTGTTGAAACAGCTTTTTGGAATTTTGATGCGCTCTTTCAGCCTCAAGACCACCCGGCTAGGGAGATGATGGACACGTTTTATTTGGCTAACCCCAGTGCAGGTAAGTTGCCGTCAAGGGCTGTGGTGAATGCTGTTGCGAAGGTTCATGAAGATGGCTGGGTGACCGGCTCTAAGGGTTGGGGTTACAAGTGGAGCCATAAAGAAGCACGAAGACTTGTTTTGAGGACGCATACAACCGCTGAAACAATAAAGTATCTTTCCCAACACAAAGAGCCGCCTATAAAAGTTTTCTCTGTTGATAGAGTTTACAGAAACGAGCAAGTCACATACAAGAACATTCCAGAATTCCATCAGATAGAAGGAATAGTGCTCGACAAAAATGTGACGCTCCGCGATTTAATGGGTACACTTAAAACTTTCTACTCAAAGTTTGGACTTAAAAAGGTGCAGTTTTGGTCATGCTATTTCCCATACACTGAACCTTCAGCCCAAGCTATGGTTTACCATCCAAAACTCAAACGTTGGATTGAACTCTGCGGGATGGGCATGTTCAGACCTGAAGTTTTAGCGCCTATGGGAATCAAGCATCCAGTTCTCGCTTGGGGCGGAGGGCTTGAGCGTCTAGCCATGATTGAGCTTGGTTTAGCTGATATTCGCATGCTTTATGGAAACCGCCTAGACTGGATTAGGAGGACGCCAATATGCCTGTAATTACACTGAACGTGGAGAGATTCGCTAAATTCATGGGTAAGAAAGTAACGGTTGACGAACTGACTGGCTGGCTTCCATGGATAGGCTTCGACATCGAAGAGACTAGCGAAGATTATGTTAAGGTTGAGTATAACCCAAACCGCATTGACTATTGCAGTTATGCAGGTGTAGTTAGAGCATTAAAAGGCTTCTTGGAAATTGAAACTGGATTGCCAACGTATAGGGCTGAAGAACCCAGAACAACGCTGATAATTGACAGGGCTGTTGCTGAAGTGCGACCATATATGCTTGCCGCCGTAATTCGCGACATAAAACTTGACGAAGAGGCAGTTGTTGAGCTTATGGAGATGCAGGAAGACTTACACTGGGGTCTTGGGAGAGACCGAAAGAAAGTTTCAATTGGAATCCATAATTTAGACGTTGTTAAGCCGCCTTTCACCTACACAGCTGCAGCGCCAGAAAGCGTCAAGTTTGTTCCTTTAGGCAAAAGCGAAAAAATGAATTTGCGGGAAATCCTGGAAAAGCATGAGAAGGGCATAGCTTACAAGCATCTTATAGATTGGGCGCCACGCTATCCGTTGCTCATCGATAGCCAAAACAACGTTCTCTCCATGCCACCAATCATAAATGGAGAGTTAACAAGAGTAAGCGCTGAAACAAGAAATCTTTTCCTCGATGTTACTGGCACAAGCTACGAGGCTGTTCAAAAAAGTTTGAATGTGCTTGTGACGGCTTTGGCTGACATGGGTGGAAAAATAGAAAAAGTCAATGTTGAAACCGCTGAAGGCAGAACAGTTTCGCCAAATCTTGAGCCTGAAAAAATGCGTTTAAGAATTGAGTATGCGAATAGGCTACTTGGGTTAAAGCTTTCAGAAAAAGAAACAATAAAATGTTTGCGGAAGTGCAGATTAGACGTGGCTAAAGCTGAAGCTGGAGCTTTGGATGTGGCAATACCGCCCTATAGGGTTGACGTGATTCACGAAGTGGATTTGGTTGAAGAAGTCGCAATTGGCTATGGCTATTATAGGCTTAAGCCAACAACACCCGCGACGGTAACCGTTGGAGAACCGCATCCAGCACATGTGCTGGCGAATGTTACACGGCAAATCATGGTTGGCTTAGGCTTTTTGGAAGTGATGAACTTCACACTGACAAACGAGCGTGTCCACTATAAGCTTATGCGCATAAAAGAGGAAAAACCAGTGAAAATCGCAAATCCAGTCTCAGCCGAATATTCAATAATGCGCCAGTGGCTACTGCCAGGACTCATGAAAAACCTTGCTGAAAACAAGCATGAAAGCTTCCCGCAGAGGCTTTTCGAAATTTCAGACGTAACAAAAATAAACTTGCTATTGGAAACCATGTGCGAACGAAGACTACACTTAGCAGCAGCTTCATCCCACTCAACAGCCAACTTCACGGAAATAAAATCATCCACAGAGGCCTTACTAACAAACATTGGACTTAAAAACTGGCAAATTAAGGAGGCAAAGCACCCAAGCTTCCTAGAAGGCAGAACAGCAGAAATTCACATAAAAGGCAAGAAACTAGGCGTTATAGGCGAAGTCCACCCAGAAGTCCTGAACAACTTCGAAATCGAAAACCCAACCGCAGCCTTCGAAATAGACCTAGAAATGCTGATAGCACAGAAATCTAGAAGGTAGAGTGTTGAACACGTGTGCATGTTAATCGTTTCAATGTTCAAAGAAGTAGTTTCGAACACGTTTTGACTGAAAGTAAACTATATAAAGGCACCAGACGTTATCATTAGATTTTCGCCAGTAAAAATCATCGAAGCTGCATAACAATAATGTAGCGCTGAGAACACCCAAAGAAAATTTGCCAAACACCAAGCATATTTTACTCTATTTAAAATTGCAAACGAAGCGAACAACGCGATTGTTGCAAGTAGAAGAGAATTGAAAAGTACAATCCAATAGAAAATGGGTGGACTAACATATGTGCCAGCGCTTCCCATAACACTAAGTGCCACCCAAAATACGGCAAAAACAAATCAATTATGGCTCCCAGCAAATTCAAAAACGCCACGAAAACAACGCCAACAAACGAGTTTCCTTCAACTGAAATCCAACCAACATAAGAACATGCCACAATAAAAGTTTCACTCTCTCCAACACAGCATAAAATAAGCTAAAATAAGGAAACGTAACATTTAATTTAACGCCCATAAAATTATGAATAGGCTATGACACAAAAGAGCCCTCCAAATCCCACCGGCAAATCCATGCAGACGGACCCAACAGAGGCAAAACCATTGAAGGCGGGTTTACCCAAGCATGGGACACGGTGGGCGCGGGCGTAAAACCCCCACGCCAGAGAGAGCTTAACCAAGAGGAGCGTAAAGCTCCGCAATGAAGTTAAGTGATAGGTATCGTGGGAGACAAACGCCCGCGATAATTTTAGTTTTAGAGAGGGTACCGCAAAGATAATTTTGGAGGAACATCAATTAAACAAGGGAAAGCCATGAAGTTGGACTTCAAAGTCTTTCTACTCATACTTGTTTTGATGTTAACAATAGGCTTCATTTTAACCGGATTTACACACAACATCCAATGCCCAACATGCAATTGTACTGGTAAGGAGTGGGGCATGTGGTACGATTTTAATGCAGGAACATGGGTACAAGGATACCACACATGCTATACGTGTGGTGGAAGTGGAAAGATATGGGTGCACTCAATTCAGCTTGAAAGAAATTCTTGGGGTGAAGGAGGTAAAGGAAATGCGGTTCTGGTTTAACCCAGCATATTTCTCATGACTTTTTCACACAAATCGAAAGAAATGGACTAAATGGATAACAGTATCAACCTTAATATTGACAATCATAATAATTGTAGATTTTGGGTTCATATTAGCGCCTACGTCAACAACTATAATTAATTTTATGGTTACACATAACAAGTGACGATTTCTGAAAAGGTTGGCTTTTTGGAACAGGTTTACTAATTCTCTTCGCCATCTCACGGAATCAAAACTATGAAAAGCTAATTCGAGAAGAGACGGGGACACCAAAATCGTTCTTCAAAAAATGCGTAAAATGTGGCAGAGAGATTCCAATAGCCTCAGAAGAATGCCAATACTGTGGGTAAAAACAACCATAACTTCTTTAAAAAAACGACGTTTAAACCGTCTACGAAACAACTTTTAAGTTTCACTTTTGCATACAATGTAGAAGGCTTGATACGGTTTGGATACAGAAACAAAGATTGAATTAATTAAGAAGCCGCCAACAGAAGAAATTCTAGTAGAAAAGGAGTTAAGGGAACTTTTAGAAACAAACGAGCATCCAGGGCACTACATAGGCTTTGAGATTTCAGGCTTGCTACACCTTGGAAACCTCGTCATCTCGGGATTTAAAATAAATGACCTCATCAAGGCTGGAGTAAAATGTCAAGCTTACATGGCCGATTGGCACAGTTTCATCAATGATAAGTTCGAGGGAGACTGGGACAAGATTCTCAAAGCGGCAAAATATTACGAGAAGGCCTTCAAATTCTTCTGTCCAGGAGTAAAAGTTGTGCTAGGCTCAGAGTTATACAGCAAAAACCTTGAATACTGGAGAAACGTCATCAAATTCGCTAAACACATGACAATTGCAAGAAGCCTAAGATGCATGACAATAATGGGGAGAAGCGAATCAGAAAAGCTTGATTTATCACAGTACTTCTACCCGCCGATGCAAGCAGTGGACATAAAAGAGATAGGCGCAGACATACCACACGGCGGCATGGACCAGAGAAAAGCCCACGTTTTAGCAAGAGAAATCTTCCCAAAAATGGGTTGGAAAAAACCAGTTGCGGTTCACCACCATTTGCTTATGGGGATAGCTGAGCCAGTAAAACTGAAAACGAAAGATAAACTGGAGCAGGTGATTGCAAGCAAAATGAGCAAGTCAAAACCTTGGACAGCCATATTCATACATGACGCAGAAGAGCAGATAAAAGAAAAAATACGAAAGGCATGGTGTCCAGAAAAAGTTGCGGAAATGAACCCCGTGCTTGAAATAGTTAAATACGTGATATTCCACGAAAACAAAACATTTCACATAGAAAGACCAGCGAAGTTCGGCGGTTCTGTGAATTTTGAAAGTTACGAAGAAGTTGAGAAAGCATACAGAAGCGGTTCGCTGCACCCGCAAGACCTAAAAAACGCTGTCGCCGTAGAACTCGCAAAAATTCTTGAACCAATAAGGAAGTACTTTGAAACAGACAAAGAAGCAAAAGAATGCCTAGAAACAGTCAAAAAAGCTCAAGTGACTAGGTAAAAGTCTTGTCAACACGCCTAAAAGAAAAAGAGGAGAAGATTCTGCAACTTCTAGAAGGCATAAATGAAGAAGCAGCGAAAGGCAAACCCATAATCGTTGAGGGAAAAAAGGATATTGCAGCCCTAAAAGCCCTGGCCATAGAAGGAAAAATAATAACAGCAAAGACCGGAGGCAAATCCTTTCTAGAGCTGATCTCTGAAATAGAAAGAACAAGCGCAAAAGAGGTTATTTTGCTGTTGGATTTTGACAGACGAGGAAAGGAGTTGACTAGAAACCTTAAACGGTATATGGAGAAGACCGGAATAAAAACGAACACCACTTTTTGGAGTTCGCTTCTAAGTTTAGTGGGAAAAGAAGTGAAGGATGTTGAGGGTTTAGCAGCTTACATGGAAACCTTAAAGAGTAAGATTTGTAATTCATAAATGTAATATATAGCAGAGTTAACTAATCTGTGAAGTGAGAGTCCGATTCTCTCATACACAGTTAAAGCTTAACAAAAATTAACAGTTGGAGGTGGACGCTTACGGGTTCATCACAAACGTTTACCATAAAGTATGTCATACACGCCAAATTCGAAATAGAAGGCGTGGTCGAAAAACCAGATGTTATAGGAGCGGTTTTCGGACAAACAGAAGGGCTTTTCGGACCAGAACTTGACCTTAGAGAACTGCAAAAGTCTGGAAGAATTGGAAGAATAGAAATAGAATTACACTCAAAAAACGACAGAACAACTGGCACCATAACGATACCGACAAGCCTGGACAGAGTTTCAACAGCTCTACTTGCAGCAAGCATAGAAAGCATAAACCGTGTTGGACCATGCGCTGCAAAAGTAACCCTGGAAAAAATCGAAGATGTTAGAGAAGCAAGAAGAAAAATGATAATTGACAGAGCAAAGGAAATTCTACACAAATGGACCATTGAGGCAATGCCTTCGGTAGACGAAGTTTTCAAGGAGTTAGCTGAAACACTGAAAGTTGCAAAAGTGGAAAAGTATGGACCAGAAGAACTTTCAGCAGGACCAGAAGTAGCTAGCTCAAAAGAAATAATACTTGTTGAGGGAAGAGCCGACGTGATAAATCTGATGCGCTGCGGAATGCTCAACGTAATAGCCATGGAAGGCGCAAAAGTTCCGGAAACAATAAAGCGACTTTCAAAAGAAAAAGAAATAACAGCCTTTCTTGACGGAGACAGAGGTGGAGATCTAATCCTAAAAGAACTTTTACAAGTAACAGACATAAAATACGTGGCTAGAGCTCCGAGAGGGAAAGAAGTTGAGGAACTAAACTGCAAGGAAATCTTTGAGGCGCTGGAGGCTAAGGTTCCAGTTGAAGAATTGTCAAAGCCTAAACGTGAAAAGCCAAAGGTCGAAGTTCCAAGTGGCATACCTCAAATAATTAAGGGTTTAGAAGGCACATTGGAAGCTGTACTTTTAAATGAGAAGCTGGAGCAGATAGAACGCTTGCCAGTAAGCCAGCTCGCAGAAAAACTTCAACAGATAGAAGGCGTTGACACAATCGTTTTTGACGGTATAATAACGCAGAGGATAGTGGACTTGGCAAGTGAAAAGGGTATAAAAAATATAATCGCATCGCGAATATCAGAAGCTGTTAAGCCGCCATTGAACGTTCAACTATTAACATTCGCGGATATATCTGAAGCCTAACCTAACTTCCAAAAAAGTCTGTAAGCTTGCGTGTTTCCCGCTCCTTTTCTTCATCCTTGAAAGTTAGCAGCTGCTCTTCTGTTACACCAAAGTTTTCAAGAACCCTTGCAGCCGCTGGAACAATCTGTTTTGAAATGTAATACTCTAAGTCGATTTCGTCGTATGTGGCAAACATGTAAGGCTTAACTCGCTCGTACAGCCGTCCAGCGCCAACAATAGCAACGTAGCCAACCTTGTCGCCCACTGTTAGTTTCCAGCCCTTCTCCATAAGCATCTTCGCAGCCTCAACATGTGAAGCCTTAACCTCATACTCCTCAACAGGCTTTGTCAACGTCTTCCAAATTATAAGGTCACGGTAGGGCACTCGCCTCTGCCTAAGCTCGTAAATGTACTGGCGAACAAAGTTTGCAGCCTTCTTTGGCGACTGCTCTTTTAGGATTATTTCTAAAACTTTTTCTTGAACCTTTTTTGCTATTGCGGCCCAGTCCCCGCGGATAACCTCTAAACCAACAACGTCAAGCTTCCCATCCGGCAAAAGCCCAGCATAACGCTTCTTGGCTTCCGTGAAGAAAATCCGCACATAAATCTTGTCCGGCTTAATTTCAAGCCCTATTTCCGCATTAATAGCCTCAGCGAACTTCTCTATCTTATCAGCCTCGTGCCGAACAAAAATACTGTCAGTATCACCATAAACAACCTTTAATCCAAGTTTCTTGGCAATCTCAATAGCCCTAAGAATAGTGTGCCTACCCCAAGCAGTTGCAGCCTCAGCAACAGGCTTAATGTACCACCTTGCACCTATCCATCCAGCATAACCATAAGAAGCGTTGGTGATGACTTTCACTGCCTTCTGACGCGCATCCAAAACACGATACTCAACGCTTCCCTGAGCAGCAGCTTTCATCTTGGAACGTATCTCATCCCTTACACTGATGAGGCGTGAAAGCACTTCCTTGTAAAAGCCAGGAGGTTCCTTGCGGAATCTGTGCTTAACTTCTGGAGCTTCATAAACTCCACATGGCGGCATCGGTTCTTTTGGGGCTACATAGGTGTCTGGAGAAAGATTATAAGTTATCATCAGGTTTGGATACATACTCTTAAAGTCCAAAACTGCTATATTCTCGTGAAGCCCTGACTCTGGCTTAAGCACAATCGCGCCGGTGTATGGGCGATATGGTTGTTCAACCCTTTTCGGCACAAGTTCGCCTATTTTCTGTGCATGTTTAATTAGGAACCATTCAACCCTGAATCCCACAGCTGCTGTTCCAACATGATCTAATGGTAGCCCCACAAGGCTTGAAAGTTGCATGGCGAAGTCTAAAATTGCTTTGGCTATGCCCATAATGCAACGCGTGTTCTCTAAAGAGAATTTCTTCAAAACTTCACGTTTCGCTTTGTCATCCCAGTAATCCGCGAACTCAACATCTTCAATTAAAGTTCGACTCTCAATTTTCATAACACCCAGATAATCAGCCAAATTCTCCAAAGTCTTAACCTTAACCTCTGGAAACTCGTCAGCAAAATCAAAAATGTCCATGTTAGCCCTTCCAGTTATCGAAACATGACCATAAACACTAGTGTGGGGCTCTGTTCCAACCCTATCAACGTGAAGCTTCAAGCCAAGCCTCTTACAACGCTCATTAAGGTATGGCCAATCAACCCCGTTTACGCCGTAGCCAACAATAATATCAGGATCAAATTTTCGAACATAGTCTATGAAGGCTTCTAGGACTGGCTTGTCGTTTTTGTCTTCGCCAGCCAAAAACTGCTTTTCTTCACCAGTGTTTGTCGCAGCTGAAATTATTACAACTGGATTTCTGTCTGGTTTCGGTGAACCCTCACGACTGTAGCATATCATTGAAAAGCCCAAAATCTTCAGCTGTGGAACATCAGCTTTCTCAAAAAATTTCGGCGAAGCTTTAGCAAAATAAACATTATCAGCTTGAACTGCTAAAACGCCTTCTTCAACAGCCTCAACCTCATGCCAACCGCACGGAACAATGCTGTTGTCAATCAAGTAGCGCATCGAATAGCGAATGTCGTCTTCGAGGCAATCTTTTACCCCTTCGAGCTTTCGAAAATCCTTAGCGTATTTGGGTATAACATCTGGATTTGAGCAGTAAACCTTTAAGGCTTTCACGGGTTTGCCGAAAAACCTCCGCTCAACAACTTCAACGTTGGCGATTGAAGAATAACGGCTTTTCTCAATTTCCTTCATGACAAGATTCGGGTCAGCTTTCTCCTCAAGCACAGCATAAAAATAGCTTACAAAATTCCTATCAACAATGAGCACGCGTTTTCCAGATTCACTAATACCCCAAAGCCAAACTTCAGGCACATCGTCTTTAACCTCATAGTTCACGTCTAAAAGCCAAAAGTTAACTTTCACTGCTCACCACTTCAAAATAAATTAGTGGATAAAAGCCTCTTTTAACATTTTTTAGAGAGCACACCCGCTACATCTATATTTAACACTTATAACAGTAACTGATGCCTATTTCACAAATGCGCATGAAAGAGGAAAAAGGATTTTGAAAATCTTGGAGATGAACCTAAAAAAGGGATTTGTTAAGGTTATCCCAGAAACCCTCGACGACTTTTGGCACCTATACAACATAATTTACAAAAACGATGAGGTTTACGCCTACACTTCAAGAGAAATAAAGCCGGATGAAAAATATGCAAGACCAAAACGTGGAGAACGCGTATCAGTTTTTCTAGGCGTTAAAGTTGAAAGTGTAACTTGGGACAAGCTTTTAGGCAGACTTCGGATTCATGGAACAATATGTGAGGCGCCGGAAATAGTTCCAACAGGCGCCCATCACACGTTAAACATAACGTTGAATACGCCAATAACCATCGTCAAAAAAGAGTGGGCCAAACATCAAGTTGAGCGTTTAGAAAGAGCAAGTAAAACATCTGAAAAACCCATAATAATTGTCGCAATAGACGATGAGGCTTACGCCATAGCCACTACAACACAGTACAGCGTAGAAGTAAAAATCGAAGAAAACATCAAACTTCCAGGAAAACTTGAAGCAGAAAAACGGACAGAAGCAACAAAAGAATACTTTAAGAAGGTACTTGAAAGCCTCAGGCAAGTTTGGATGACTACACGTTCGCCAATAGCAATCATAGGCGTCGGCTTTGTAAAAAGCAACTTTGCAAAATTCTTGGAAGCAGAAGATGCTGAAATCGCCAAGTATGTCGTGGACGTGAAGAGCGTAAACAACAGCGGCGTCGCCGGAATATACGAAGCTCTGCGGTCAGGCATACTGCAAAAAACTATGATGCAACAGCGAATCGCTAAAGAAGCGGAGATTATTGAAGAAGTTTTGAAGAGACTCGGAAAAGGTGAACGAACAGTCAGTTACGGAGTTACAGAAGTTGAAAAGGCTGTGGAGTTTGGCGCAGTTGAAAAGCTCATTCTAGCAGATATCATGCTGCGCGAAGCCACGGATGAGTCGCGTCTACAAATGGAAAACTTGATGAAAAAAGTTGAACAGAAAGGCGGAAACATAATTGTTATAAGCACAGAGCATGAGGCTGGCGCAAAACTTATAGCTCTAGGCGGAATAGCCGCGCTGCTACGTTTTCCACTGCCCAACTAACCAAGCATCATTAAACGTCTGCGAACAGCAGGATTCTGCTCCGCAAGATTTTTCAACACCATTTCAAAAGTTTCGCTGCTATCAAGCTCCTTTTCTATGAAGACTCCAGTTCTCCCAACATTATCCCTTCGGAGAAGAGCGTGAACACGATCCAAAACCGTCTCAATGGATATTCCCAAAAGTTTAGCAACATAATCTTCACGCCCAACAACTGAGCTTTCAACGTGTCCCCTTTCCGTAGGCTCTATAAGCATAAGCCTTTTATCAACACCAGCAACGCGCAAATTAACATTCAAATCTTCAAGTGTAGCTTCACCACCAAACTTGTAAAATTCCCTTTCAACCTTACGCATCTTCATTAACGGAAATGAAACACTTGTATTCTGATCTATCTCGATGTAAGCTTTCATAGCATATGCCGGAGTTGCTTGAACAACTAATCGCCTATTAAACCGTATTCCAGCCCTTTCAAGGGCTGTTTCCACCATAAAAGAAGAGGGCGGGGACGGTATGAAAACGTCTATGTCACTTTTCCTGTTTACATCGCCCCTTGCGACGCTTCCATGCACAATGGGGCTTAAATTGAAACTCCGCAAAGCCGCCATTATTCGCGTAGCTCTCTCCCTAAACTCCTTTAATAAAAACCACCTTTCTGCATCGTACACCACTTCACGGTGCTCCAAACGCCTTTCAGGCTTCTTAGCCATAACGCTGTTCCCACTTTCAAAAGACTATTGTACGAGAGGCTATTTTAGTAATTCCAGAAAACGGTAACAACGTGACGGAAAATGGAGTCAGTCGCCATCTGCAGTTCCTGCAAGAGCAAAGAGGCATTCTTTTTCAGAAAATACTCTGGGGAGAAACTATGCAAGAAATGTTTCGCGGAATCCATTGAACAAAAGGTTAGGGCAACAATAGCAAAATACAAAATGTTTGATTTTGATGACAGAATAGCAGTAGCTGTTTCAGGGGGAAAAGACAGCGTAAGCCTACTGCATATTCTTGCAAAAATAGAACGCGACTACCCAAAGGCTTCGCTTGTGGCAGTCACTGTTGATGAGGGAATAAAAGGCTATAGGGATGAAGCCCTAAAAATAGCAGCTGAAAACTGTGAAAAACTTGGAATAGAACACAGAATCATCTCATTCAAAGAACTTTATGGTCATACGCTAGACGAAATCGTTGAGAGAAAAGTGAAAAACAAAAGCGAGCTGACGCCTTGCTCCTACTGTGGAGTTCTACGAAGAAAGGCGCTGAACACGGCTGCAAGAGAACTAAACGCTGACAAAATTGCAACAGCCCACACGTTAGATGACGAAACACAGACAATTTTACTGAACATTCTTCACGGTGACATGCTGCGGACGGCACGCGAAAAACCAGTAACAGAAAAACACCCAAAACTCGTGCAGAAGGTTAAGCCGTTCTGCGAAATCCCGGAGAAAGAAACAGCGCTATACGCGTATATCAAAAAAATACGCTTCCAAAGCAGCCCATGTCCATATGCACAAGAAGCATTGAGAAACGACATAAGGATAATGCTCAACAGAATAGAAGAAAAACACGCTGGAATAAAATTCACAATATTTAGGTCCATAGAAAAAATTCGCCCCGCACTGGAAAAAATCTCAAAAGAAGAGAAGGTAAAAGAATGCATGGAATGCGGAGAACCAACAACCGAAAAAATATGCAAAGCATGCCAATTGCTTAAGGAGTTAGGCTAGTCTCTCATACCAACTCTAATTTCGCCTTTATCTTCAGTAACGGTTTTAAGCCCAATTGCATCCATAGAAAATGTTCATGGGCTTAAAAACGCCTAACAGAACAACGCTTCCCAGCAGAGTAATCTTTCTTCAGACTTCGCAACAGCTCCGACGCCTCATAAGCGGTTCTTGCTGAACCCAACTTCTTCGCCGTGCACACATCAACTCTGAAGCCGCAGTAAGGGCAAGTTCTAGTTTTCTGCTCAGCCTTAGCCAACAAAAGACCACCGCATTTGCCGCAGACAACAACAAAGAAAGACATAAATGCGTACACCCATCCGAAAACCTTTTCCACAATCTACTAAATAACGGTTAGTGTTCGTGACAACCCTATGAACACAGAAGAACAGAAAGAAACAAAGAGCTCAACAAACCTGCTGAATTTGGCGATAAAATACCTAAAAAAGGAAGGCTACAAAATAGAACAAGAAAAAACCGTTCTTGAGGGAAGAACAGGCGTTTTAAGAAAATTCGACCTAATAGTTCAGAAAGGACGAACAGCGCAGGGAGTCTGGGTAAAAGACTGGAATAGAACAATAGGAATCAATGTTGTCATAAACCTTGACAAGGCATCCGAGGACGCAGATCTCTCAAATCCGATACTGATAGGAGAAAACTTCAGCGACCACGCAAAGGCATATGCAAACAGAAGAAAAGTCACACTCTTAACAAAAAAGCAGATACTCACAAGCTTGAGGTAACACGCGTCATCAAATCTTCAGATACTTATCTAATAAGCCTTCACTTTCCAATATGCCAAGCCAATCAACAACACCCACACGACACTTAAAATGTCCAGCTAAAACATTCAAAATCTCACAAACAACCTCTTCAACACTTTTACCAGTAACATCCAGCTCACAAACCCTTCCCTTTCCATAAACCCTCAAAGCATCAACCAAACAAACATCCAAAATCTCAGAAGCCAAATTCTCCCACAACTTACGCCCAGAAAAACCAGCTTTCTCCATAAAAATCTTCAACTCAACAGGATTCCGTCTTAAAACAAACACGTACATCACAAACCTTTTAGGAACAACAGAAGCAACATAATGTCCATCAACAACCACATCCTTGCTGGATTCCTCAATAATCTCAGAGATTTTACGCCGCATACGACCCTCATCGACTATTATAGAACCACGCAGTTCATCTCTACCTAAAATTAGATTTTCATTAACAGCCAACTCTGTCAAATTAACATACAACGCATCAAGCCTAGATACAAGCAAACGCGCAACGGATGTTTTACCCACACATGGCACCCCAGTCAACAAGATAACACGTTTAGACATTCACTAACCACCTATCACACTCCATTGAAAGGGCAAACAGCATAATAAGGTATTTCCAAAATTCTTATTGCACACCTTCACCCATACACTCTTGGGCTGGCGAGTTGGCGGGTGGCTTTCGAGCCTCCTCAGCGAGGCTTGAGGAAACTCCGCCCACATGTAGAGTTGCAACGCCCGCAAGGGTGTAAGGCGAGAGCCTTGGCAACGGAGCAGAAACGAAACGTCCACCAGCAAATGCCAATGAGGCATGCTAAGTTGTCGAGAATGCTGAGTGGAAACGGTGAAACGGCCGTCCTGCAAGTGGAAAGGGCAAACAGACGCTGATGAGGAATCTACCCAAGGCGCGGGTAGCCCGATTAGTCGAATGCCACCAAAACAGAAGGCGGGTTATAGCCAACACGCCAGCCCCACTGTCTTCTCTCTTTCTATAAAGCGAAGTTTATCTATGTCAACAAATTCACGAAGATGTATCAAACGCATAATTTAGAGAAAAAAGTTAATAGCGGTTAAGTTTTACCTAATATAGCCCTTTCAAGGAAGAATTATTAGTATGTCAGAGATTAAAGAACAAGAAAAGTTTGAGATGTACTCAGCGAGCATTTGCCCCGTCTGTCAAAGAAGAGTCCCTATGAGGATTTATGAGGAAGACGGAGTTATCTATCTTGAGAAAACATGCCCTGAACATGGAAATTTTAATGATGTTTATTGGGGGGACGCTGAACTCTATAAGTGGTTCTTCAAGAACTGGTACACAGCCAAATATGTTGGCGATGGATTAGAAAATCCGCATACGGAAATTGCGAATGGATGCCCCTACGATTGCGGCTTATGTCCACAACACAAAACACATACAGTTCTTGGAATAATCGATGTCACAAACAGGTGTAATATGACCTGTCCAATATGCTTCGCCTATGCTGGAGCTGCAAACTACGTTTACGAGCCATCATATGACCAGATAGTCGCGATGATTAGAAACCTTAGAAACAATAAGCCCTGGGCTTGTAACGCTTTGCAATTTAGTGGAGGCGAGCCCACCCTAAGAAATGACCTATCAGATCTAATAAGAGAAGCGAAAAAAGCTGGAATAACGCATGTTGAGGTAAACAGTAATGGGCTCCGCTTAGCTGAAGACATAGAATATTTCAGAACGCTGAGAGAGGCAGGAATGGACACGCTTTATTTACAGTTTGACGGTTTAAGAGAAGAAATATATAAAAAACTGAGGGGAAGAGCAGACCTCGTTCCAATTAAGGAAAAGGTCGTCAAAAACGCTAGGGAAATAGGCCTAAAATCTATAGTTTTGGTTGTAACTCTGGCAAAGGATGTAAATGACAAGGATTTAGGCAGCATAATTGACTATGCAGTTAAGAACAAGGATGTTATCAGATGTGTTAACATTCAGCCAATTTCTATGGCTGGAAGAGCTAGAAAAGAGCAGATGAGGAAAATGCGCATTACAATACCTGATGCCATCAAACTTATAGAGGAGCAGACTCAAGGAGCAGTTACACGCTGGGACTGGAGGCCCGTCAACTGGCCTGTTCCAGTTTCTAAGGGAATGGAAATTCTGAAGAGTAGAACTTATCCAGAGTTCACTATGCATCCCATGTGTGGCGCCGCCACTTTCGTAGTCGTGGAGGAGGATGGTTCCTATAAGCCCATAACAAAAGTTGTTGATGTAGATAAATTCGCAGAAACATTTTGGGAAGTATACTATATGGGTTTTAAAGGAAAGAAGACAAGGGCTAAAATGGAACTTCTAAAGCTCTTACCCTTAGTGAAATCGGGGCTTATTCGAAGCCTAATCAGAAATGTTATAACGAAGGGTAGCTATGAAGCTTTAGGCGAGCTCATGTATAAAATGGTGATGATAGGAATCATGCACTTCCAAGATGTCTGGAACATGGACCTAGACCGAGTACAGAAATGCGCAATCCACTACGCCACTCCAGACGGAAAGGTCAGATCCTTCTGCACATACAACAGCCTATACAGAACCAATATAGAAAAACAATTCGCAACTTCAATCGATGAATGGACCAGCAAAATCGGAAAAAAGATTAATGAACCAGCATAAGCAACCATTTGATTAAGCAAACTTGACCGCTGTTTGTTCGCAATTTAAGTTTATTGCGAATGCATCCGATTTCTGGCACTTTAACGTTTCCATCTTCTGGGCATTCCATATCAAATCGGCTTATGAGCGCTTTTCAGCTAAGGATTCATGGTAACAAAGAACAAGATGTTCTCGATGAGATCAGCCTGCATGGTTTTACCTTACATATGCCTTATCCTATTCCGGCTTTTTTCGCCTTATACCTGATTACTCCGACAAACAATCTGTAGAATGGGCGGAGGAGTTTAGCATACCATTTTCCTTCAAAGGCCAAGTCAATTAAGCTGTCTATCCAGTAGAAATCATGTTTTAAACATTTTATCAGTAGTTCAGTGTGAAGCTGATTCATTCCCGTCTCCTTAAACCAATCCTCATCCCTCAGCTTACCCATCGGAACAAAAAATAAGGGCACAATCAGGCTTCTCACTCCTTTAAGATCCTCCACCAGCTCTATTGTTTTGATTAGGTCTTCTTCGGTTTCTTCTGGCACGCCCACAATTAATGTGCATGCTGGAACAAGCTTGTTGTCATGCATCAACCCCATACCTTGACGGACAACATCAGGCCACTCCTCTGGCTTGAATGGATGCGCCTTTGCAGGCATCATCTTCTTTGCAAGTTCCGGCGAGCCAGTTTCTATGCCGACTTCAGCACCCCACCATGACTGTTTCTGAAGTATAATCTCAGAGATTTTTGCGAAAAGCTTTGGTTTTGATGCTACTGCCGCCAGCGAGCAGTGACTCCACCCTATCCCATCGCATTTCGCCAGTACAGTCTCATGAAGCTTGATGAGTTTCTCGTCGTCTGGAATTGTGCTTTTAGAGCCGTAAAGCATTACATCTTCAGCGTGGAGACATACTCCGCCTCCAAGTTTCTTGTTCACCTCTATCTCCCGCAAAATCTTATCATAAGGATACCACCTCAGAGGCCTTAAGGTCACGCTGCAGAACTTGCATCCTCTACAGCAACCGCGTCCAATTTCCACTAAGTTATTAATTGAAGGCGCCACAATTTCCGGTATCTCCTCCAAACCTGGAGTTTCTTCAACAGGCACCTCGTAATATTGTGGAATACTTTCACCATTTAAACAAGCTTTAACGATTTTTCCAATAACTTTTTCAGCTTCCCCATCAACTATGCAGTCTATCCCATGCTCCTTAACAAATTCAGGTCTATACTTGAACTGCCAAACACCTGGTCCTCCAACTATAATTTTCAAGCCATTCCTCTTAGCCCTTTTTATTTCGGGCTTTTCCACTAGCTTACGGAAGTACTGCGCCAAAAAGGGCTCCTTTTTTAAGATGGCTGCGAATGTGCTTGAGGCTGGACCTATACCGAAAGGATCCATGACGTGGATTCCCAAGAGCTTTGCATTATTAATGTATTTCGCTAAATGGTCTGGGTCAACTGTGGCTACATTAAATCCTTCCATCAGCAGTTGAGCTTCAATCTTTCTAAGACCATAGGGCGCAGCAACGGGCATTCCGCTCTTCGTTTTAATGGGTGGAAAGAATAACCAGCCGTAAAGCCAGTCTGGAATAACGTTAGGAGGCGCACATGTCCCAAAACCCACAAATTCATTATGGTGATAATCACTCATAAGGGTACGATCCGCAGTCAAAATAATCTCGCAATCTTCGCCCACTATCTCCACCTACTTTTCCCTCTTAATTTAACCTTCAAGGTCTCTGGGGTAATATATTTTATTTTCTGAAACATTTAGATTTTGATATATTTCGTTTGACAAACATTTAAAAGATCGTGATTGGCGGCACGGAAATAGACAGTATAGCTGTGACTGGAAAAAATCTGACCTCTAAGCTTATTCCTTTTTGGGCTCACTTATCAAATCAGCGATTACCCTTCTAATTGGGTTGTCGAAAAGGTCACGCACTTTAGCAAGAAGAGCTTTTCCTTTTTCGGTTAAGCGGTAACACTTCAGCTCCCGTCTGCCCTTCCTTATCCATTCGCCTGCCAAAAATCCTTCACCTTCTAACTGATAAAGGGTGGGATACAACACGCTAGGCTTCAACTTATGTCCAGTCAACCTTTTAACTTCCTTAATTAGTTCATATCCATGTCTAGGCCCTTGAGATATCAGCCAAAGTATAAGCGGTTTCTCGAGACCGCGCATAAATGCGTCAGCAACATCAACCATTGCGTTTGCCTCAGTACAATAGTTTAAATTTTGATATATCAGTCTTTTGCAACTTTTATGCAAAGAAGTTAATAAGAATGCACAGACAATGAAAACTGTCAGAGGGGCAATATCCGATGGCCGAAGAAGTAGACATAGTAAGGGCCATTGCGAGAGGCTTTAGCAGAGCCGTTATTCTATGGCTTATAAGTCAAAAGTCCATGTCCGGTTACGCCATCGTCAAGGAAATAGAAAAGTTAACCGGGCAAAAATTTCATGCAGGGATAATATATCCTCTCCTATACGAGTTAGAAAAAGTTGGATTCATATCTGGCGAGTGGACGCAAAAGGGCAGACGACACATCAAATACTACTCAATCACTGAAAAAGGAGCGCAAATGCTGAACCAATTGCGCCAAAGATTTGAAATGCCCATAAAAGAAGTTTTAAAAGACTTCATCAAAGAAACGCTAAAAAATAAATAGGCACTCATAACTTTGAGAGCTTATTTGAAAATGCTTACATTTGTTTTTACTACACTAAACTTCTCATCAACTGCGACGCATAAAAACGTTAGATATTATTAACAGAGTATAAAGAAAAATGCACTTGCGGCCGTGAAGCTGTCCTACCTCTTGTTCTTTCAATAGAACGTATTGCGTGAAGCGGCACTGCGCATTGCAATCGGCTCACATAAAAATTTCTTGTGCAGCCTTCTTGTATATTTCAAAATCCTGATTTGTAAATAGTACGAGTATAACCTCATCTAATTTCTTCTCTTTCTCGATGAACCCTTTTATTGTCGTTAACGCTGTTTTGCATGCTTTTTCTATTGGATAGCCATATGCACCTGTACTTATTGACGGAAAGGCTATCGTTTTTAATCCTTTAGAAATGGCTAATGCCAGCGAGTTGCGGTAGGCCTCCGCCAAAAGTTCTTGTTCGCCATGGGTTCCGCCGCGCCAGATTGGCCCAACAGTATGGATGACGTATTTTGCTTTTAGGTTTCCTCCAGAAGTTATGACTGCTTTTCCTGTTGGAAGCCCGTTTGGCCATTCTGTAGCCCTTATGCGTTTGCATTCTTCTACTATTTTTGGTCCGCCTTTCCGGTGTATTGCGCCGTCTACGCCTCCGCCTCCCATAAGCGTTGGGTTTGCTGCGTTGACTATGGCTTCTGTCTCCATTTCTGTTATGTCGCCTTGCACCAGTCGTATTTTTGTTTTGCCAACCTTAAAACATGCGGACATTTGCGGTTCCAAGTGTTCTTAATTGAAGTTTGGTTTTTAAGCGTTAATGCTTCTCTACGCAGTTCTTAGTATGTGTATTTGTCTCCTCCGACTAAAATGCGTTCTAGTGCTATGTTAAAGTTTACCATTCCATCGTTCGTCTTGGCAGAGATTGGAACCAGAAGGAATTTTAGGCCAAGCTGATGTATCGCACGCATCATGTTTCTGCTTAACAAGCGCTTTGTTCCATCAAGTTTTTGTTCAATTGCATTTTCTAATTCTGCTGGGTTAGCGGACCAGTCAACAATTTTGTCAATTTCCTCTTTCGGAAGCAAATCACACTTAGATAGCAAATGAACCTGTGGAAGAAGAAAGCGGTTATATACGGCTGCTGAGAGAAATAGATTTGAAACATAGTTAAGTGGGTTAACGCAGAAAGCAGAGTCAAAAAGGTAGACTATTGCCTTCGGATGGTCATGCAAAAGTTCGTTAGCAATAAATGGTCCACTTGCCCTAAACGCGAAGAGTTCCATCTGTCCAGGAGTATCAACGATAACGATGTCAGATTTTAGGTCTTCAATTTCACTGGAAATTTTTTCAATTTCATCCGCGATTAAGTCTGCAGCCATTACTAATGCGCCGTTTGGCCCAAGACCGTACTGCTCCATCAGGCTTCCTATATCGATATAGTCGCGTATGTCAACATCCGCCGTATATGGAAGCGTCAACACCCCTGGGTCTAGATTCAATATTGCAACGTCTTGTTTTGCCATTCTTAGCCATTCGCTGAATGACGCTGTAAGCATGGATTTTCCAGAACCGGCAGTTCCTATCATGAAAATTGTGAACACGCACACCGTCTCCTTGTAATGCTAGTTTTTGGTTATTTTTAGGACTAGGTTTATCAAAGTTCCATTTAAAGTTGTAGTTTTCCCCTTTTCATGTTGAAACTTCCGGCGATTGTAGTTCCGGAATTGTTGCTTCTATCTGCCGTGAAATTAGGTAAATTACACAGCAAACAACGGCTAAGGAGACTGAGAGAGCTAGTAAAACAAAGAAGAACACGGATAGGATTGTTATGCTTAATGTTGGGCTGTCAGCTCCAGCATAAACGTTGTCTCCAGACCAGCTTGCACGTATAAAACAGATTCCCGTTAAATTTGCTGTCCAAGAGAAGAAGAATTCGCCATTCGCGTTTGTCGCTGCTGTTCCCAGTGTAATCCATTGGGAATTACCCGCCTTCAAATAAATTGTTACCGTCTTGTCTGAGAGAACTGGGGAAAGTTGCCCCGAAAGTATTATGGTGCTTCCCTCAATTACGAACGGCGAAGACACCGACAGCGAAAGAGTTGAAGACGTCAATGTTCTGTAGCTCGCCGAGACTTGCTCAGGCGCTGTTTGTTCACAATTTTTAAGAGTGACAGCTTTCGCAGTGTTTAATGCGGGAACAAGCTCTGGTGGACATTCACCAACTCGCCATCCGCTAATCCAGTCATCCCCCGTACATTCAGCTATGTAATATTTCACGCCGTTGTAAAGAACATAGCGGACAGCGTATCTTGCGTCGTGCGGTACGTGTGAAAGGTGGACACCAATGTTCATGTGGGACTGGCTTTCGTAATAAATTAGGATAACATCTAACCTGCCAGCAATCATTATGGAGGCAGCCATATAGGAGAGAACGTCGCAGTCGCCTACATTTTCAACGATTGTTTCAACAGGATATTTCGCTTCACTTTCGCAGTAGGGTATTTGATGAACCATCATCAGCACGCCGTTAGCGAAATCCTCATCATCAGCGTAGATTTCCCATAGGCGATCAGCAATTGGTTTTACTGCGTACGGCGTTACGAACTTTGGGAAATCACTTATGGAGTTAAACTTGTGACTTTTTGAGGCGTAATAGTCATAGAGTGACTGCTGAACTGCGACTGTTAGACCATATGTTGTTTTGCCTCCAGTATGGTTTAAAATTTGATAGGTTCTTATTGTTTCTGAAAATCCGTAGGATGGCAAACAGGAAAGAATAATTAGGATTGCCAGTGTGAATAGCGTTAGTTTTTTCATATGGGATTCTGTTGTAAAACGGATTTAAGGCATTTATGAACCTTTAATCAATAATTAGATTTCAATGAATGTTGGCTTTCGCTTATTAAAAACGCATGCTTGGTTGTAGCCCACCTTCTTTGCGAGAAGCAATGCCTCTTTAAAGTTTCTCCCAACATCCTCTGGCTTGTGAGCATCTGAACCGAAGACTATTGGCACATCATGGGTGTAAATTATTTTCAAGAACTGTTCGTTTGGATATATTTCAGCGCAGGATCTTCTTAATCCGGCAGTGTTAATTTCCACACACATTTTTGACTTTGCAATTGCTTCCGCTGCTCCTATTAGAACACCAGAAAAATCGCAGTTTGGTTTAAACCCAAATATTTTGATGAGGTCTAGATGCGCCACAACGTCAAAAGAACCAGATTTGCACATCTCAATGATTAGATTAAAGTATTCCCTGTAAGTTTGCATCATATCTCTTCTTAAATATTCATGTTTTTGATGTGGGTTGTCGATGCTCCAGCTGCCAATGAAGTGAACTGCGCCAATGACGTAGTCAAATGGGTGTTTCTGGGTGAATTCTCTAATTTTGTCGATATCTTCTGGGAAAAAATCTATTTCAGCGCCCAGTTTAATTGGAAGTTCAAATTTCCGCTTTTGAGCGAGAAAATTTTTGATGTATGTTGGCATTTGCTGATATCTCATGTGCGGATAATTGCTTATTTCGTGGAAAAGAAGGTGATCTGAAAAGCCTATTTCGCACAGTCCGTTCTCCTTTGCTTTTTTCACGTAATCCTCAATTGTGCCTTGAGCGTCTGGCGAAGCTCTTGTATGTATGTGATAGTCCATAATCATTTGGCTGCCAACTTTTACGTTAGAACGATTTTCCCGCCTTCTTTCTTCACAAGTTCAGATAGCTGAATTAACGCCTTTCCAACTCTGTCTTTCGCCGTTTTTGAATCCTCCGCAGTTGTCGAGAAGTGAATTTCTATGTGTGGCTTTTTCTCTTCGCCCTTTGGGTGAGACTTTATATATACATGCGGGTTGTCATGCATCGCTTTATCAATTAGGGGCGCCAAAGCAGACTCCATGATAGCATCTACATAAATACTTGTTTCGTAGAATGCGATGCCTCCCGCATTCTCCCTTAACAATGGCATAACAGAATTCTCAAAAATGGCTTCCATCTCTGAAGGAACGCCAGGCAAGGCTATGATGACTGTCTCGTCTACTTTTAGAATTACGCCAGGAGCTGTTCCAATAGGGTTTGGAAGAGGTTTTGCCTTTTCGGGAATTCTTGCCATTTTCACTCTTGGCGGCGTTAGTTCGATTTTTTCGATTTTGCCAGCTTTGGCGTACGCCTCATATTTTGCCTTAACCATTTCTAAAGCTTTCTCGTTAACTTCTAACTTTTGATTCAGAGCTTTTGCTATGCCCTCCAATGTTTTATCATCAAATGTTGGGCCCAAGCCGCCAGTTGTTACTATTAATTTTGGCTTTCGCTTTAAGGCTTCGTTTATGACACTTGCAATCTCTGACACCTCGTCTTCAACAACCGTTATGCGTTTAACTTTAAATCCAGCGGTGGTTGCGCGCTTGGCAAGCCACTGGGCATTTGTGTTTAAAGTCTTACCGATAAGCAACTCATTACCTATGCAGATGATCTCCATATCACTGCCCATTCTCTCACATCTAAAAACTAGGGTATTGAAAAATAAATCTTGTCTCTTCCATATTAACTACTAAATTATCGTTTAAAGCTGCTGTGATTCCTAGCCTACTTTTTCTTGCTGCTGAGCCACCACTTCAAATATTCTTTTTTCCGCTTTTCTTGCTCATCTTCATCGCTTTCAGATGATGATCTCAGCTTTTCTCTTAACTCAATTAGCTCTTGCTGTGTTACCGAAAGCCCGCAGCTTTTGCAAACGTAATGCTTAGTTGCTATCATATATTGCATTTCGCCACCGCATTCTGGACAATACGGCATCTTAATCCCTTTTTACTTTGAGAATTGAATGCGCGATGCTGAATAAAAGGGTTTTTAAAACAAGGGTCAAAAGCTTTCACAGTTTGCACACTACACGGATGCAGCATGCGCGAATACCATTTATCGAGTTAAAGTATGTAAATGGTGAAGTTTTGTAGATTTTTGCCGAGAAAAGTTTCAGGTGATGAAGTTTGCGAGTTTCGCTTCCTTTGCAAAATGTAAAGCCTTATCCATTTCTTCTCGTGTTAGTCTTCTGCGAAGCTCTGGGATCTCATATGCCCGCCACTCTGGTCTATACTGAAACATCACGTTTACTCGCGTTTCCACGCCTAGGTTTTCAGCTATCCAACCTATAATGTGTTTTGTGCAACATTCAAGATGGCCTGGCAAAACAAGTACGCGAATAATGAGCTCACCGTACTTTTTTGCTTCGAGATGATTATGTGTGCAAACTTTCCAGTAGTTTGGCGCTTCAGAAATTCTTTCAGCGCACTCGCCAGGTCCATACTTGAAATCTAACAGGTACACGTCGACGAAACCGGCAAGAAGCCGTGCTGTTTCTGGGCTGTAATACGTGTTTGAGTTCCAAACAACGGGTATGTTTACACGTACATCCTTGAAGGTTTCAAGCCATTGCTCTAGCCATGGTGTTGGTTCTCCACCGACGAGGTTGGCGTTTCTGCATCCGCTGTTTCGGAGATTCTCAACTTCTTTCGCCAGTTGCTGCGGTTTATATACTTCGCCCTTCTCGATCCATTGAGAAATTGTCCAGTTTTGGCAATGCTTACAGCGCATTGTGCACCCCATGGTGAATATTGTTCCAGAAGGCACAAGTTCAGGCTCTTCGCCAACATGCTCAAAAATGCTGGAGACGGTTATTTCTTTTCCGCATCTGCAGTAACCCAATTCGTCGTTAAGTCTGTTGGCGCCACACCTGCGGGTGCAAAGGTGGCAATTAGCAAGAATTCTCTTCGCGATCTCAATTTTCAAGTCCATGTACGATTTTTCTGGTGTTGACATGCTCTGCAGGGAAAGCCGTCCAGCGTCAACTTCTCTTTCCACATCATAAAATTCTTGTGTACGCGTCATGTGCTCTTGCCAAAGTTTCTCTAAAGAATCTTCTTCGCGGAATTCCGCTGGGATTTTTTTGGCTACTAGAAATTTCGCGGGTTTTTCATTTTGCATGACAGCGATGTATCTACCTAGGCTTTTTCTAACCATTTCTTCGCCGAGCACTAGTGCAGCGTCTGGACGCAGGATCCTCCACATACTTCCTTCAGTTACAATTTTAGATTGAATGAATTATTAAAACAAAGCGTATGGATACGTGTATCCACTTGGGTGCAATTTGCCCTTGATTGGAATTTCCTTTCCACAAACTGGACAGCGCATGTCCTTCGTCAAGTTCCATTTTGTAATCTCAAAGCTGAAGCGTTTGATTAAAAGTTCATTGCAGTTTGGGCAGTAGGTGTTTTCGCTTGGATGCCCCGGAACGTTTCCAATGTAAACGTAGTTTAATCCAGCGTCCTTTGCGGTTATGTAGGCTTTCTCCAAAGTTTCAATTGGCGTTGAGGGAATGGTGGTAAGCTGGTAATCTGGGTGGAAACGGAGCAAATGTAGGGGCGTGTCTCTTCCCAAGTTATCTTTTATCCAAACAGCAAGCTCCTTAACCTTTTCAAGCGAATCTCCAATTTTTGGAACAACCAAATTTGTTATCTCAATGTGTATATCGTTCCTACGCATTTCCCTCAAACACTCGTAAATAGGCTCAACAGATGGAACAGAAGAGAATGACTTGTAAAACTCTGCGTCCCCGCCACCCTTAAAATCAACGGTCGCAGCATCCAAATAAGGCGCAATAGTTTTCACGGCTTCAGGCGTCATGTAGCCATTCGTGACAAAAGTGTTGAAGAATCCAACTTGATGTGCAAGTTTGGCAGTGTCGTACGCATACTCAAAAAATACTGTTGGCTCCGTGTAAGTGTAACTTATACCTTGGCAGCCATTATCCCTCGTCGCTCTTACAACCTCTTCTGGCGGAAAATGTTTACCCTCAATCTTCTTTTCTTGGCTTATCATCCAGTTGTCACAAAACTGGCATCTGAAGTTGCAGCCCATCGTGGCAATAGACATCACAGAAGCGCCTGGATTAAAGTGTGAAAGCGGCTTCTTCCCTATGGGATCTACACACGCAGAAATGGCTCTCGCGTAAACAAGTGAATAAAGCTTTCCACCATCATTCTTTCTTACAAGGCAGAAGCCTGTTTTCCCATCATTTATGAGACATCTTCTCCCGCAAAGGTTACATCTAACCTTCTTATCTGCAAGTTTCTCGTAAAGCATTGCCTCATGAAGTGACATTTAGTTCTCCAAAACACTGAAGACCAAACCACAAATGTAAACTTTTTCCATCGAAGAACCAACCGCGCATATTCCCGATGAAAAGGAAACTTTTATTCAACTTCAAAAACAAACGGCGGGGTTGACGTTTTAACATCTAACTTAACGTTCAACAGCCCTTCGAGAAAACCAGCCCATATTTCTGATTCTGTTATGAAAGGCGTTTTTATTAAGATGTACTTATCCTTCAAAAAGAAGTCGCCGAAACCTTGAACTCTTAAGCGCTTAAAAATTTCCTGCCACTTTTCGCGGTTGGTTGCTTGTATGCCAAGTGTAGCTTCCATCGAAACCTTTGTAGCCTCACCCATTTTTCTACCGATTTCCCGCCATCTTTCCCGTGGAACCTCGTTAATTAGAATATTGAGCAATTCAACATTTATGAAGGCTATCCGGCTTATGCCACAGTAATATTCACCTGGAAAACGCCAATCATAAATCATCATACTTCTGTAAACATCAAGCATTTTGGAGATAAGCGGCTTAATGCCAGGTTCTTTTCCCTCCCTAATTAGGGAGTCTATGAATTCCCTTTCCTCTTTTTCCAGAATAATTGTTGTTCTTTTCGCCGATTCCTCGTTTCTCCGCATGATTTCTTCGAGTTTTTTCTCTTTTTCCTCTTTCCCGTTCTGCATAACTATTATATCTAGCAGCATATCTTATATTACTTGCGCATCTGAACAGGCATATTACGAATAAATATGCACAATATACACCTTGAGGCTGGCCATTGCGCTTGGACTATTAATTTCCACATTTTCATACAATGCTAAAGCTTATGTGCTTCATCGTTCATTTACTATTTAAATATGAGCAGCCAAGATTTAAATGAAATCGATAAGACTAAATTGCCGCTCTTTTACAGGTTAATTCTGAAAGTCCCAGGAGTTGACT
>JBMFKI010000005.1:0-93740 GCA_049972525.1 Bathyarchaeia archaeon | reverse complement strand
CTTCTTATAGTCTACCAGCGCTGCCAGTTCATCTTCTGGAGACTGCGGCATTGGTGGTGCAGCCGGAGGATAACCCTGTGGATACATTGGCGGCGGGTAAGCATAAGGCGTGTAAGGATATTGCTGCGGCGGATACGCGTAAGGATATTGAGGCGGATAACCCCACCAACGTTGATATCTTCTACTTCTCCTCGGCCAAGCCATTTTCAATTCGCTCCTTCACCAGTATCCCATGTATGGCGTTGAAGGGATCCAAGACGGATAAGCCGCGTAGGGATATCCGTAACTGGGTAGTCCATAAACACTCCATGGATGCCAATAGCTCCAACCGTAAGCAGTGTAGGGCAACCTGTAACTTGCGTATGGAAGTCCATATCCATATTGGGGATATGCCCACCACCATCTTGGAAGCCACGGAAATCTAGCGCAAACCCAAGGGTTATACGGGTAGCCCCACAGCCATCTGCCGAATCCTCTGCCAAAGCCAAACAACCATCCAGGTCTCTGCCAAGGCGGCAAATAGCTAAACGGACCTCTTCCAGGCCACGGTCCAGCCCATCCGCCACCTCTACCTCTCCAACCCCATGCCATGTTCTTTTCACCTCTAACTATTTTGTGCTTATGCACATTTTCAATTATGTGAAAACGCACAGAAATATATAAATCTTACCCTTACAAAACAGATAATGAGGCATGAAACAAAGGGTGATGGGGCAGATGCGAAAGGAAGAAGAGATTAGAAAATGGATTGAACTGCTTGAAAAGGAAAGAGAAACAAAAGGGCCATTCACAGAGCGGGAGAACATTGCAAGAAAAGCCATAAAACAAGCCTTGCTGTGGGTTCTAGGAGAAGCCGACAGCCCTTTAACGTATTAAGTGAAGGTTAATTAAAGGCGGCATATCATGTGGCGTCAAAGACGTAGATACGGCAGAAGGGGAAGATTTCCCAAACCCGTTATGCTAGGAACCATGCCGCCCATAAACGGTTTCACGCCTAACCCACCACGCGGCTTAGAACCCGTATTTTTGGAATTAGCTGAACTTGAAGCTTTTAGGCTAGTCGATCTAGATGGGCTATCACAGGAGGAAGCTGGCCAAAGAATGGGAGTTTCAAGGGGAACAGTCTGGCGTCTAGTTCAAAGAGCCAGAAGAAAAACCGCCCAAGCCCTCAGCGAAGGAAGACCCATATACATCGTTCCACACGATTCTGAAGGCAGTTCACAAGAGTGATTCCATTTTCATCTTTTAAAAATCATGGAAATCACAAACATGGAAGCGCTAGAAACAATGATTAACGGACCAGCTGGCAACAATGTTAGTTGTGAGAGGAAAATTCCGATGGCTGAGCTTAAGATGCCAAAACTCAAAGATAAGAATTTGTATTGAGCAAGGCTTTTAGCCAAGTTTCTTGACGTAACAGCAGGTATCGCCACAATCGCTGCGGTTAAGAGTCCGCCGACAACCTTCACTCCCAAAGCAACAATTAAGGCAATCAACAAAAGGTAAACTAGATTGTATTTTCCAACATTAATTTTTTGAGACTTCGCCAAATCTTCAGAGATATTTATCAAAGTCATTTTAGAATAGATTATTTCGACGACGAAAAAGATGAGTATGCACAGGGCGATGGAAAAAACTGCATCATCAAATTGTATGCTTGAAATATCTCCAACTAAGGCAGCCTCTGCCTGTTCAACTGGCAAAAAGAAAAAGGCAACTGCAACGCCTGTAGCAAACACGACAGCAGTTAAGGCTTCAGTTGGCAGTTTTGTTCTTCTCTCAAAAAGCCAAATCAAAATTATCCCCAAAATAACAAGCGGAAAAGCTCCCAAGGAGATATTAAAGCCATAAATTAAAGCTAAAGCGATTCCGGGCAAGGCTAAATGACCTAAAGGGCCAGCCACCAAAGACATCCGTTTCGGCAACATCAACGAGCCCAAGAAACCAGCAGCTCCTCCGATAAAAATTCCAGAAAGTAAACTAATGAGAAACTGGCTCATGACATTTCACCTTCTTCATGTTTATGCTGGTAAAACTTTACCGGACTTCTGTAAAGATTTGAAATAGCCTGTGGAGTTAACTTTTCCCTTGGCGCACCACTACATAACATTCTCTTGTTCAAACAAAGAACCTTGTCAGCCAACCTATAAACCACTGATAACTCGTGAGTGACAAATAAAATTGTTAAATTTTTTTCCTCTTTCAACCTTTCGAGAAGGTTGTAAACTGACTCTTGACCGCCAATATCAATGCCCGCCAAAGGCTCATCAAAAAGCAGAACATTAGGATCTGAAGCTAAAGCCCAACCAATCAAAATTCTTTGAAACTGACCAGAAGACAAATCTCCAATTCTTTTTCCCAAAATTTCTTCGCCTAAGCCAATAGACTTCAAAATTTCCCTCGTATCATTTTCAGAAGCATTCGTCAACAGGAAAAATTCTTTAACGCTTAAAGGCACATCCTTAATAAAAGGCAACCTCTGCGGAACATAACCAACCTTAACTCCCTCTCGCCACTCAATCACTCCCTCATATGGCACTATGCCAAGCAACGCCTTAAGCAAAGTTGTTTTTCCTGCACCATTCGGCCCTAAAATCGCTAAAACCTCTCCCTCACAAACCTCAAAAGACAAATTCACTAGAACATCTTCCTCATTTAACTTTACATTTAAACTTTCAACTCTTAAAATCACATTCTTCAACCTTCAACCCTCAACAGCTAAATGTAAAACAATAATTTGCCATTCCCAAATTTAGAGTTTTCTAAGCATCACATAACAATTAGTTGCCCCCACATTTATGTTGTAGTTAGGGCTGCTGACATAAGCGTTGTTACGCCCAAGCTTATCCGTTGGCCGAAGTTCTGGGGCGAAGTGAAAAAGGCGAGCAGCGATATAGTTGTTATAACTGCCACTAGTAGAACGCTTTTGACAAAGGATGACAGCGTAGGCCGTTTTAGTAGAATGCTGAAAACAAATCTGGAATAAACGTCGCCGCCATAAGAGTGTTCAGTCACAGTAGCTTCAAAATTTCCTATTTCCCAACCAGCAACGTTGATCCCCTCATCAATGTTTGAGGTTGGATCCGCTGTAAAGACTAGACTGGAAACGTTGAGATTCTTGTGCTCTAACTCCACGGTGAGTTTATGCGTTTCAAACGGGTATCTTGAGAAGTCGAAGGTTTTTATGAAGTCTCCTCTGACACGATATTCCAAATATCCATGCTCCGCATCCACTTCAACATCATACTTCGTGGGAAAACCATTAACAAACTCAAACTCTTTCACTTCATCTAAACTTATCTTAGAAGGATCAAACCTAAACCACAGGTAAAAATCCAAACGGTAACTACTTGCAACAAATCCACTTTCTCCACGTTCACAAGCCAAACTCCAACCTCAACATTTACAGGATTAGACGAAGAGCTTTCAGCCTTTACATTAAGCATCATAGTTGATAAAGAGGCTAATAACAAAGCAAATAGTAACATGTGCCTAGTCTTCATTAAATCCACCATTAACTTTCGCCTCATAACAAGCTCAGATATTTAAAAATTTTGTAGGCTCGGAGCTGTGAAAATCGTGTAAACGTGTATGCTTTTTAGATCACCTTCAAATATCTGCAATGAGCTTGTCTGATGTTTACCCTGAGAGTTCTAAGAGCATCAATTACACGGATCGGTTCTGTTAGCGCGAAAGGCTGAAATACGAGTTATCGTAAATTGGTTTTAGGGTGCTCGTATAAATGTCATTAGTCGAGGAGGCTACTCCCGTAATTGAGGAATACCTTGAATGCATTTATAGGCTCGAAGAGAAATACGGTGTGGCTAGAACCAAAGACATTGTTGACATGATGGGTGTAGTTCCTGGCACGGTAACAAATACTGTTAGGTTGTTGGAGAAGAATGGGCTTATTATGCATCAACCTTACCGTGGAGTTAAGCTTACAAATAAGGGTCGCAGGATAGCCATTCAAGTGGTACGGAGACACAGGCTTTCTGAGCGTTTACTCGTGGATATTCTTCATATGGAATGGGAAAAAGTTCATGAACTGGCTTGTAAGCTTGAACACAGCCTAACCGAGGAGATGATTAAACCATTGGAAAAAGCTTTGAAGCATCCAAGAACATGTCCCCATGGAAACCCAATTCCAACAAAATGTGGAGGAATTGTTGAGGAAAAATCAGTTCCTTTGATAAACCTTGATGTTGGTGCACAAGGTGTTGTTATGAAAATAGTGGAAGAGCGTAGGGATATACTGCAATACCTAAGTAGATTAGGTGTTTTCCCCGAGGTCCCCATAAAGATTTTAGAGAAGAATTCCATAGATGACTCAGTCACATTGATGATTGGAGAAACTTGTCATGTGTTAAGCCGTCGAATTGCATCTGTCGTTTATGTTAAACAACTAAATTGAAAACTGGTGATTTTATGGGTAAAAGGAAGGTTCCGCTGACTGCATTGAAAAATGGAGATATAGCAACGGTAATTTCAGTTGCCGCTGGTTTTGATGGAGGGCGTTGGAGAAGGCGAGGGAGATGGGGTTTTGAAAAGAGGCTTATGGATATGGGTTTAACGCCAGGCACGAAGGTTACCGTCATAAAGTCGGCCCCCTTCCATGGCCCTATTGAAATTCTCGTTAGGGGGTCAAGGCTTGCGCTCGGCAGAGGCATTGCTGAAAGGATTTTGGTTGAGGTTGAAGATAATGGCTGAGAAAAGGCTCCGCATAGCTTTGGCCGGGAATGCGAATGTTGGAAAATCAGTTATATTCAATTATTTAACTGGTTTACATCAGCACATTGGCAACTGGCCTGGAAAAACCGTGGAAAAAGCTGAGGGAACCCTTCACTTTAAGGGCTACACGATAGACATAGTTGATCTGCCTGGAATTTATTCTCTTTCCACATATTCCATAGAGGAGCAGATTTCAAGGAAATATATTGCTGTTGAGAAACCGGATGTTGTGATAAATGTTGTTGACGCCTCTGTTCTTGAAAGAAACCTCTACTTCACATTACAGCTCATGGAATTGGGAGCCCCGCTGGTTTTAGCGTTAAACCAGGTGGATATGGCTAAAAAGAAAGGTGTTGAAACCGATGTGGAGAAGCTGGAAAAGCTTTTAGGCATACCTGTTGTTCCAACAGTCGCCATAAAGGGGATAGGAGTTTTCAAACTACTAGAAAGAGCTGTTGAGGTTGCAGAAAAAAGGCAAACCGCGAAAATTAATGTAGTAAAATTTGGAAAAGAAGTTGAAGATAGAATAGTTAAACTTGCAAAAATGATGGAAGGCACCCATTATTGGTATCCACCGAGGTACGCGGCAATTAAGTTGCTGGAAGGGGATGAGGAAATAGAGAAGGAAATAGCACAGCTTAACCCTGAGGTAGTCGCTACTGCCAAAAAGCTTTCAAGGGAAATCGAGGAACTTCACGGGCATAGTTGTTCAACGGTAATAACCGCAGAGCGATATGAAATCGCTGGTTGTATAGCCAGAAAGGCACAGAAGCTTGTTTCCCCTATAAAACCGAGGTTTGAGGAACGTCTCCACAATCTTACAACTCATAAAGTTGCTGGATACATTATAATGGCTTTCTTACTTCTTTCAATATTCTATTCCGTATTTACCGTAGGAGGATATGTTTCAGATTTTCTGAATGAACTCTTTTATGGTGCGGAAACGCTTTTCTACAATTTTTTTGGAGCTGGAATCGCTGGAAAACTGGTGTGGAGTATAATGGAGGGAGTTATTGCTGGTCTCACAATTGCACTGCCCTATATTGTTCCATTCTATATAATTCTGTACTTCTTAGAAGATTCTGGCTATTTAAGTAGGGTTGCATTTCTGATGGACAATGCCATGCATAAAATTGGGTTGCATGGGAAGGCTTTCATTCCTTTAATCCTCGGTTACGGATGCAATGTTCCAGCCTGTTTGGGCTGTAGAATAATGGAAACTCAGAGGGAGAGGCTACTAGCTGTTTTTGTTACAACACTTGTGCCATGCGCAGCGCGCACAGTAATAATTCTCGGTTTGGTTGGCAAATATTTGGGTATCCAATGGGCATTGGCGCTTTACATTTTCGACCTAGCAATAATATTTATCCTTGGAAGACTAGCATTTAAGGTTCTTCCAGGAGAACCCACTGCCTTAATCATGGAGATGCATGATTATAGGTCGCCACACTTAAAAACTGTTTTGAAGCAAACATGGTTTAGGCTGCTTGAATTCATCAAAATTGCCTTTCCACTAATAATTCTTGGAAGCTTCGCAATTAAGCTCATAGAAGTTTTCGGATTACTTGAACCCATAGCGTTGGTCTTAAGTCCCATAACAGTTACATGGCTAGGGCTGCCAATGATCACAGGAATAACGTTAATCTTCGGAGTTTTAAGGAAGGAACTCACACTCATCATGCTTGCAACGCTTTTAGGAACAACAAATTTCGCAGAAATCCCAGGATTCGGTCCCATTCAGATGATTGTTTTCACAATAGTAGCCATGTTTTACATACCATGCATATCAACAATCGCAGCTCTAATAAAGGAGATCGGATGGAAAAAAGCCCTACTCATAACAATCTTCGAAATAATCTTTGCAATAACAATAGGTGGAATAGCATACAGAATCTTGATTTTAACTTTCAAATAGGTCAGGATGCCAAGTTGTAAAAGCGTTATACAAAATGAGACATTCAATGAATTCTCAAAACTTACTGCAACATTCAACTAAGAGACACTAACAGAACAAACATGATAATTCTTAAGGTATGCGATTAGGTAAGATGCCTTAGAAATAGGAGGCGCTATGTCGTCATACTCTGGTTTCTCCGAAAATCTTCTGGTTTCTCCCAAAGGTCAAGCATTTTCTTTTTGAGCTCACGGCGTTTTCTATGTAAAAACCTATACACTGTGCCGTGCAAGTTTCCGTTGATAAGCATTTGGATTGCTTCCCTTGCAACCTGCACCTGTTCAATATTTCCAATTATTCCTACCGTGTGCCCATAAACACATATGTTTGTCTCTGTTAGCTCCTCAATTATTTTGCGTGTTTTTCCGTCCATTCCTATTATGCGACCTTTTACACGGCGGAGATCTGATTCTGACTTTCCGAAGATTAGGCGTAAGTCAATAATGTCCAGCATTGCTTCCTCATCTCTTATCAGGCGGAAGGCATGTTCAGGCGAAAAACCGCGTCCAATTGCCGTTACGACATCCTTAGCCCTGAAAAGCATCGAGGGGTCATTCGTTGTTTCCGCAAGCGTTATTGTTACGCCCCCTGTTTCGCTTTCTATTTGAAGCGTTACTGCAAGTTTTTCTTCTATTGTTTTCTTTGTTTTTCCCTCAGGACCTATTAGGACGCCTACGCGTTCTTTCGGTATTCTAACGAATGTACTAGGTTTTGCCAATGCTTGTAACCCTCATGTAACATTCTTCAACTGTTGGCACTTCAACGCCTAATCTACTGAAATACTTATTTAAATTAGTTAAGTCTCGGCGGAGGAGAAAATCAGCCATAGGATGTGAAACTGGAACGGCTTGCGATATGTCAAATATCACTGGGCGACCCCTCCAAATCATAATGTTGTATTCGCTTAGGTCGCCGTGGACAAGTTCAGCGTTAAGGTAAAGTCTCTTCAAATATTCCAGAAGAATCTTGTAAATCTTTTCCGGGTTTTTTGGCGGTAACTCCTTCATTGAAGGGGCTGGGACGCCTTCCTTGCCGATAAACTCCATTACTAACACGTTGTTTTTTACGGCTATGGGTTTTGGCACTTTAACTTTCGCAGCTGTTGCCTGTTCAAGGTTTCTGAATTCTTTTTGAGCCCATGCAAAAATTAGTGAGCGGGTGTCTCTTTTAACGCCCTTAAATCTGTAGTCTCCTTCTATGTATTTTAGTATGCCCTTTCGGAATTCAGCTGAAACCGTCAAGTATATTTTTATTGCCAACTCTTTTCCTTTAACATCCTTTCCCCAATAAACTCTTGATTCTTTTCCAGCCTTTACAACACCGTAAATCTCGTTTATCACTCCCTTATTCAGAAAGTCGTAGATTACCATAAGCGTTGAGCGGTCGAAAACCTCCTCTAAAACCTCGTATTCCTCGCTTCGCTTCTCCTTCATCAACTGTTCAGTTTCGTATTCTTTCTCCTTTTTGTTCAGCCGTTTGCTGACAATTCTCTTAAAAGACACGAGATTTTCTCCATCAAGAAATTGTTAAATAACCCTTCCTGCGGAGCAATTCCGCTTGGGCTTTAGTGTAACGCCAAATAAGGTCGCCGCGTGTATCTGACTGGAAATCCCATGGAGAGACAAGGACAACATCGCCTACGCGTATCCAGACGCGCCTCTTCATTTTGCCCCTAATTCGGCATAAACGTTCATGCCCATCCTGGCATTTGACAAGAACGCGGTCAAACCCCAGAAGTTTAACGGCTATGCCCAAAACATCATTTGGAGACGGATAAACCATTTCGCTTAGTTCTTCTTCGCTTAGCACCTTCTTTTTACCCAACTAGCCACCCTCAAACGGTTAACATATTGTTCTTATCTCATTAAAGAGTATATTAACTTCCTTAAAAGCATACTTCAAAAACTGTTTTCACGCGGACTTACATCTTCACAATCTGGGCGTGTGGAATTCCCTCGATGTTTAGGACTGCCTCTGGATGCACATAGCCCTTTTCTATGGCTTTTTGAACAATGTTTTTGCCAACCATGTTCACTATTGTACTGTTGGCTATCATTTCAACAGCCTCTTCGGCGCTTACCTTTGTACCCTTATAGAATTCCTCTTTAACCTTGAAAACTATTTTCCCTTCGCGAAGAGTTTTGCCTAGTATTTCAGCGTCGCATATGGCGAGAAGAACGTTGTTTCCGATTTTTCTAAGGTTCATGTAAACTTCCAATTTTAACAACCATGCTAAAGTTGTTGCACAGCGGACTTTGCCCCGCATGCTTCGCATACAAGGAATGATAGCCTTTTCTCCTTCACAATCTTGGTGTCTGGGCGCTTACAAACTGGGCATATGACGAAGACTTCCATATACCGCTGTATAAGCCTCTCAAAGGTTTCACGCGAGAAACTTCCCTTAAAAATCGCCCTATGCTCCTGAAGCATTCCAGCAGTAGCCATTTCCCTCGTTAAAAACTTTAGCAGATGCTGTGGGTCACGGTTTAGGGCGTCGGCAACTTCACTGAAGTTTTGGATTATGGTTCGCATACCAATCACAGAGTGTCGAAGCGTCGGCAACTCTAAACGTTCACGTTTTAATGCTACCTCTGGAATTTGCGAACGCGCCCTCTTCAGCAACTCTTCATAATCATACTTCATCCATGTTTTCTCCAAGAAAACATAAGGCAGCATTCTATTTAAAACTTAATAACACATTTAGGCAAAGTGAAGATCACGGAAGATGATTTGATGGGTTATGTGTACCTCTATACTGGCACAGGTGCTGGGAAAACCACAAATGCTTTGGGCTTAGCGCTTCGTTCCATAGGGCATAAAAGAAAAGTCGTAATAATACAGTTTATGAAATGGTGGAAAAACACTGGTGAATACAAAATCCGGAAGACGCTTGCACCGTATTATGAGATTTACCAGTTTGGACGAAAGGGGTGGCACGGTCTAAGCAATCTTGACGAGAGAGACAAAAAATTAGCAAAAAAGGCTTTAAAATTTGCCGAAAAAATTGTTAAGGAGAAAAAACCTCACCTCCTTGTTTTGGACGAGATCAATTTGGCTTTACACTGCAAGCTGTTGAATGTCGAAGAAGTCTTGGCTTTTCTAGATAAAATTCCGAAGAAGACGGATGTCGTTTTAACTGGAAGGTATGCTCCTAAAGAGTTAATTGACAGGGCAGAGTTTGTAAATGAAATAATTGACGTGAAAATGCCAAAGGACTTTGTCACAACAAGGGGAATTCAGTATTAACTGCTTTATGCCGTGGTGAAAAAGCTTAAAGGACACACAACAATCTAGTGTTAATTCTCGCGGTGAAAGCATTGAACAAAAAGGCCTACCCTTACATACCAAATTCTCAGCGAGAAACAAAAGAGGAAATGATGCAGGAAATAGGCATAAAGGACATCAAGGAACTTTACGCTGACATACCAGAAAAATACTTCTTGAAAAAACCGCTGAACCTCCCAGAAGGCATGTCGGAACTTGAAGTGAAAAAACATGTTGAAACATTGCTCTCAAAAAACAAGACATGCACTGACATGCCAACTTTCCTGGGCGCTGGATGCTGGCCACACTATGTGCCCGCCTTAGTTAAGGAAATTGTACAACGTAGCGAGTTTCTTACCGCATACACTCCTTATCAACCAGAAATTTCGCAAGGAATGCTTCAAACCCTATTTGAGTATCAAAGTATGATTTGCGAGTTAACCGCCATGGATGTCGCCAACTGCTCCATGTATGATTGGGCTTCCGCCCTAGGCGAAGCCGCCCGGATGGCGGCTCGAGTAACTGGACGTAAAAAAATTCTTGTTCCAAAAATTATTCATCCAGAAAGGCTAGCCACATTAAATGTCTATAGTGAACCAGCTGGAATAAAAGTTGAAAATGTTGCCTACGAAAGAGAAACAGGCGAAGTAAGCCTTAAAGATTTGGCAAACAAAATTTCCGACGAAACAGCGGCTGTTTACATAGAAAACCCCTCATATCTAGGTTTTATTGAAACACAAGTTAAAGAAATAGGGGAAGAAGCGCATGGGCACGGCGCGCTTTTCATCGTTGGCGTTGATCCAACATCACTTGGAATAATAAAGCCTCCAGGAGAGTACGGCGCGGACATCGTTGTAGGCGAGGCTCAACCTCTCGGAAACGCCACGAACTTCGGCGGTCCCCTTTTGGGAATTTTTGCATGCCGCGATGACACAAGTCTAGTTAGGCAGATGCCTGGTCGTATAATTGGGTTAACAACCACAGTTGACGGTGCAAGGCAAGGTTTCTGTATGGTGTTACAGACGAGGGAGCAGCACATTAGACGGGAAAAAGCAACATCAAACATATGCTCAAACGAATCTTTATGCGCAGTTGCCTCTGCAGTTTACATGGCTTTACTCGGACCACGTGGATTTAGGGAACTTGGCGAAGCAGTTATGTATAGGGCTAATTACGCGATGAATTTGCTGTCAAGTATAGAGGGTGTGAAAGCGCCAATTTTTAAGTCGACACACTTCAAAGAATTTACAGTTAACTTCGACGAAGCTGGATTAACCGTTAAGGAAATGCACAATAAGCTTTTGCAGCATGGTATTCACGGTGGAAAGGACATTTCAAAAGAGTTTCCAGAGTTCGGCGAAACTGCGCTTTATTGTGTAACAGAGGTTCACTCACTCGAAGAAATTGAGCGTTTGGCAGAAGCCATAAACCAGATTTTGAGGAACAGGTGAAGGTTTATGTTTAAGCAAGCACGTTGGAATGAACCAGTAATATTCAACCTTGGAAAAAGCGGAAGAAGAGGACATGCTCTACCAACAGTAGAAGATCATGTTAAAAACATTGTTGGCGATTTAGACGTGCTTATACCGCAAAAAATGAAGCGCACAAATGCGCCGAAACTTCCAGAAGTTTCAGAAGTCGAAGTTGCCCGCCATTTCATCCGCTTGTCACAGATGAATTACGGCGTTGACTGCGGACTTTATCCTCTTGGAAGCTGCACAATGAAGTATAATCCAAAGATATGTGAACAACTCGCCAATCTGCCAAACCTTAACATGCTGCACCCGTATCAAGACGAGCGAACAGTGCAAGGAATCCTAGAAATCCTCTACAAACTTGAACGTTGGCTTGCAGAAATAACAGGTACATACGAGGTTTGCCTGCATCCGTCTGCCGGCGCCCAAGGTGAGTTTCTGGGTACACTGCTAATCAGGGCTTACCACAAAATGAAAGGCGATCTTGAAAAGAGAAAGGATATAATAATCCCAGATTCAGCTCATGGCACGAATCCTGCAAGTGCAGCAATGGCGGGATTCAACGTTGTTGTGGTGCCTTCAGATGATGAGGGTTGTGTAAGCCTAGGCGCTTTAAAGGCTGCTGTTTCAGAACGCACAGCTGGTTTGATGCTTACCAACCCAAACACGTTGGGCATATTTGAAAAGAACATAGATGAAATAGCAAAAATAATTCACGATGCTGGTGGGCTCCTATACTATGATGGAGCAAACCTGAACCCGATATTGTGCAAGGTTAGACCAGGAGACATGGGTTTCGACATAGTTCATATAAACATTCATAAAACTTTCGGTACACCACACGGTGGAGGCGGACCAGGCGCAGGACCAGTCGGGGTGACAGAAGAGCTGGCAAAATTCTTGCCAGTTCCGCGGATAGTTTTTGATGGGACGTGGTATCGTCTAGACTATGATAAGCCGTACAGTATCGGAAAAATTAGGAGCTTTTATGGAAACATAGGGGTTTTGCTTAAAGCCTATGCCTACATTTTGAACTTGGGTTTTGATGGATTAAAAGAGGTTGCCGAAATCTCAGTTTTAAACGCCAATTATTTAATGAAGAAGCTTAAGGCGGTTAAAGGGTTGTCGCTTCCCTACAACAGCGAAAAACCCAGAAAACATGAATGCGTATTTAGCGCAAAGCCCATGAAAAACGAAACTGGAGTTTCAGCCCTAAACATTGCAAAGCGCCTCTTAGATTACGGAATACACGCGCCGACAATCTACTTCCCACTAATCGTTGACGAAGCGCTTATGATTGAACCAACCGAAACTTTTGAAAAGGAGGAGATCGACCGCTTCGTTGATGCTATGCAAAAAATAAGCGAAGAGGCATATGCCAACCCAGAAACAGTCATAAAAGCACCGCATAACGTTGCAGTTCCACGTCTAGACGAGGTGAAAGCCTCACATCCGAGAACAATGGCTTTAAGTTGGCACATGTACAAGAAAAGAACGGAACAAAGAGGCTGAAAACGCGGAAACAATTTATATGGTTGATCGAAGCCTTATACATTCAAGGTAATGGATGTGAAAAGATTTGACAGAATTGGAGGATAAAGTGCGAGAAGTTGTTGGAAAAATAATTGACCCTGAAACAGGCTTAAACTTTGCAGAGATGCAACTGATAACAAACGTCAAGGAGGAAGAACCAGGAGTTGTTAAAGTTGACTTTATACCGTCAAGCCCATTCTGCCCAATAGCCTTCAAACTAGCCGCAGACATCAAGAACACCGCGCAAGGCGTTGCAGGGGTAAAAAAAGCCCTAGTTTACTGCCACGGCCACATGATGGAACAACAAATAAACGAGATGGTAAATAAGGAAAAATAAGGTGCCACTTTTTCGCTAGTGCAGAATTTTTACGAGTGTTTAATATATGAAGATTAAAGGTGAACATGAAATTTACTGTTGCGGGGCGAAGGTGCAAATTTCAGAAAGGGAAGGTATAAAACTGCTAAGCATACCAACAGTTGAATACTGCCCGTTACACGAAGCACTTTACGGAACGAAAAAAATTGACGCTGAAGCTGTGCAAAAAACTGTCGAGAAAAAGATTGCTAGTTACGGCTTCTGTTGTGAAAATCGCGTGTTAAATGCTGAACCCGTTGTGGCTTACGGGGCTTCGGAAATGATGAAAGTTTGGCTTGAAAAGGGCTTCATAGACTGCGCCGTCGTTGTCTGTGAAGGAGCTGGAACAGTAATAACACAAAATGGGGGGCTTGTGCAAGCAATAGGCGCACGGTTAACTGGAATAGTTAGAACTTCGCCAATAAAACCCATAATCGAGCACATCGAAGCCAACGGCGGTACAGTACTAGACAAAGAAAGTGCAAAAATAAATCAAGTTGAAGGCGTCAAAAAAGCGTTTAATTTAGGCTTTAAGCGAATTGCAGTAAGCATTGCAGGATTCCAAGCGGAAACAATAGACGAAATAAGGCGTTTCCAGGAGGAGGCGAAAGCTGACGTTCTGGTGTTTTCGGTCTGCAACACATGCGTAGACGATGCTGCCATACGATACATAGCAGAGGCGGATATTGCCTGTGCAAGTGCTTCGAAAATACTTCGAGAAAAAATTGGCGAAAAAGCTCTGATGCAACTTGGCGTAACCATACCAGTCTATGTGCTAACCGAAAAAGGGAAAAAACTTGTATTGGCATACCTATCTGAATACGGCGAAAAACTCGTTGTTTTCAAGACAAACAATCTACCTTACAATATAGCATCTAAGGGACCAAGGCTAAAACCGCCGTAATTGCGCACATATATTAAACCTTATTGAAATGCTATTATATGTTTTAGGAAAATGCTCTCGATTTTCGCAGTAAAGCGTTTGCCTCTTATGTCCGTCCATCCAGCCTTAAACTTCTGGGTCAGCAAAAGTTTAATACACATGTAGATTGTAGAGCAACGTTGTGGTGCCTGTTAAGATATCTATAGGATGTAGAGGGGTTACAGCCGATCATCCTCTAGCCGTTAAGGTGGGTTTAGATATCCTCGAGGATGGCGGTAATGCGTTCGATGCAGCTATATCTGTAAGCGCCGTACTCTCAGTGGTCCAACCTCAGATGAGCGGACCAGGCGGCGATGGGTTCATTTTAGGATTTATCAATGATGAGGTTATAGCCTACTCATCTTCGGGGAGATCGCCGAGCGGATTTGATGCTGGTAAGTATCTAGAGAAAAAGCCTACTAGAGGGCCTTTAACCGTAACGATACCTGGCCTCGTACATCTATGGGGCCATTTATATGAGGAATATGCCTCCATGCCTCTCGATAAGCTCTTGAAGCCCGCTATAGATCTAGCATGTAACGGGTTCAACGCAGGCTGGTTTCTATCGAATTCATCTAGATCCTATGAGGAGGAGTTGAGTGGATATGAGTGGAGGAGATACTTCAAAGGTGTAAAGCTTGGAGATCTTATAGTTAATACTGAAATGGCTAGGACTTTGAAGCTTATATCTTCGAACGGCTGGAGGGAATTCTACGATGGAAAGCTAACCGAGGAGATGGTATCCCAACTTCAAAATCAAGGCGTAGATGTAAGCTCAGACGATTTCAAGGAGCATAGAAGTGTTAAAGTTAAACCTTTGAAGGCGGAGGTTTACGGCAGAACACTCTACGAACTGCCACCCAATGCCCAGGGGGTATCTACGCTTCAACTAATAAGTGCTCTACACGAGCTTGATATGGGTGAATTCACTTTCGGCGATAAGGAAAGGATAGAAGCTTGGAGCGAACCTGTGGAGAAGGTATACAAGTTTAGGGATGAATTTCTGGGGGATCCAACATATATGAATGTAAACGTAGAAGATTACGTAGCGTATTCATCGTTAGAGGCATTTCGAAATACGAAGAAACATGGCGAGAACCCTGCGAGCGGAGGGGATACGACGTTCTTCATAGTTTCTGATAGTAAAGCGTTTATAGGGTTCATACAGAGTTTATTCCAGCCATTCGGTTCAGGACTTATAGTAGGAGGCTTCCCCGTACAGAATCGTGGAGCTGGATTCGCTAAGGATAGAGGACTGCCAAATAGTCCGGCTCCACGTAAACAACCGCTACATACGCTTTCGATACTTGCAGTCGAAGATGGAGACGACAAGTATATAATCGGATGCGTCGGAGGCGATATACGGCCGCAACTTCACTTGAGAGTCTACGAAAACATATTCATTTACGGGATGAATCCGGCCGAAGCCGTAGGTGCTCCGAGATTTGTATACACAATGCCTAGGAGAGCGCAGAGGGTAGTAGTTGAGGAACCTCTCAAATCACCCTCATCTAAGAAAGCCGAGGTATTCCAAGTTCAGCATTACGGTAGCTCAGGCCACGTTCACGTAGCAGTCATCAATAAGGCTGGAAGAACCATCTTGACGAATGATCCTAGAAGCGAGGGGATAGCGTTAGCCACTAAATAACCTAAAAATAACGCCATAAACCTAGGCCAACAAAATCTTTGAGCGTTATCCATTGAATCCCAACCATAAAATTACGCGTTCTAAGCTTCAAAACTTGAAGAAATTTAGAACCTCAGAATAAACTTCACTCCATATGAAAAACGCCTGAAAACTAAAAAAATAAGAGGGATTTGGAAGAAATCTCCTCATGTTCAAACCAAAAGCCTTAAGTGTTTTAGGTTGTTATTTTTGTCTGTCAATATGTAGGTGTTGAAAGCTTGGCCGTTGAAAGTTTTTCAGGAAGTAGACAACCAGTAGATGTGAAAATAGCCGATTTAAGTCCCGCCTCAAGGGCTGTCAATGTGAAAGCAAAAGTTGTTTCAAAAAGCGACATACGCAACATAGCTGCAGGAAGAGACGGCGCACCGCATCGCGTTTGCGACGCACTAATAGGTGATGAAACGGGCTGTGTTTACCTGACGCTTTGGGATGACAACATTGAGAAAATAAACGAAGGAGACACGATAAGTGTAGGTAATGGCTATGTGACGCTGTTCAAGGGCAACATGCGCTTGAACGTTGGAAGGTTTGGCACATTAGAAGTTGCAAAAGAAGCCTTGGTTGTTGAGGTTAACACTGAGAACAACATGTCAAGTAAGGTTTACGAACAGCAGAGACGCCCATTTAGGGGCAGAAGGGACTTCGGAAGAGAGAGAAGAGGCGGATACCGCCAGAGACGATATTAGACTTACGCGTCTCTTTGCACCCCTCATTTTCTTGATCCATAAAGTAGCTATGTTTATGATTAAGTGTTTCATAAATTACCTTGAATTTTGTTTGGTGTGTACCGCAATCTTTTAAAGCTTTGCGCTCTGAAACAGAACAAGCTGATTTAAAAAGGGGAATGTAAATGGCGCCAAAAAAGGAAGAAAGGAAACCAACAGTAGAAGAGTTGCTGGCTAAAGCAAAAAAACCTTCCCAGCTTGCTCCGCCAATGCACAAGTTTTATGAAGGAAAAGTTCAAGTCATGCCGAAATGTGCAATCACTAGTCCAGCTGATTTCGCAATATGGTACACTCCAGGTGTCGCCGCGCCATGTAAGGAAATCCAAGCGAACCCGGACAAATCCTTTGAGTTGACAAATAGGTGGAATTACGTAGCCGTGGTTTCAGACGGCACACGTGTTTTAGGTTTAGGAGACATAGGCCCAGAAGCAGCTATGCCAGTCATGGAGGGCAAAGCGTTACTCTTCAAATATTTAGGAGGCGTGGACGCTTTCCCAATTTGTCTAAAAACGAAGGATCCGGAAGAGATAATCCGTGCGTGTGAACTTATTGAGCCATCATTCGGCGGAATAAACCTAGAGGATATTGAAAAGCCAAAATGCTTTTACGTGCTTGAAAAAGCCAGAGAACGCCTACAAATCCCAGTTTGGCACGACGACCAGCAAGGAACAGCCACAGTCATACTTGCAGGCTTAATAAACGCTTTCAAAATAGTCGGCAAAAAACCAAAAGAGGGTCTCATAACCCTTATAGGGGCAGGCTCAGCCAACATCAGAACAGCCTACGTGCTAATAAGATGGGGGATAAAACCGGGAAACATAATTATGGTGGACACGAAGGGCATAATCTACCCTGGAAGAGAGGACATCAAAAAAGAGGAAGATCCTTGGAAATATGAATTGTCGCAGATAACAAATGGTGAAGGCAGAAAGGGCGACATAGCAGAATCCTTCAAAGGCGTCGACGCGGTGGTAGCTGCATCAAAACCGGGACCAGGCACAATAAAGAAGGAGTGGGTTGCAACAATGGCTGAGGATTCCATAATCTTTGCATGTGCAAACCCAATTCCAGAAATATGGCCATGGGAAGCAAAAGAAGCTGGAGCCCGAATAGTGGCCACTGGAAGAAGCGACTTTCCAAACCAAGTTAACAACAGCCTTGGCTTTCCAGCAATCTTCAGAGGAGTATTGGACGTTAAAGCTAAAACAGTTACCGACGATATGTGCATCGCTGCCGCTCAAGAGCTTGCAAAATTCGCAGAAGAACGTGGGATGCATGAAGAGGATATTCTGCCAAGGATGGAAGAGTGGGAAGTGTTCCCGAGAGAGGCTGTCGCATGTGCGCTTAAGTCTATAGAGCAGGGTGTTGCCAGAGTGAAGCCCAGCAGACAGGAGCTTTATGAAAAGGCTGTTGCAATAATACAAAATGCCCGGGAATCTGTGCAGTTGCTTATGAAGCATGGCTTGATAAAGAAGCCACCGCCAGAAGAAATTTTGCTTAAATAGCGCTGGAATAAGATGAAAAAGCTGTTAAAAATGCTAATTTCCCGCTTTTTTACTTCAAAAATTCAGAAAATTATTTAAACTCTTCCACAAAACATAGATGGAGTAGGGAGAATAATATGCGTTCAGACTATGCACTTTACACAGTAGCAGTAATATTCTTCATTATAACATTGGCAGTTGTTGCAACTAACCAAGAACCTAAAGGAGTCTGGATAGTAGCCACAACGGTTATCGGATTTCTGTTCATCGGATTAGGCTACACTCAAAGGCCAAAAGCTCAAACAGCAATGCAACCTCTACCAACGCCCACATCCACACCACCGTCAGTTACGGAAACAGCGAAAGAAGAGAAAACTGAAATAATAGTTGAAGCCGCTTCAGCGTCAATGCCTTTAGCCTCAGAGCTTACAAAAGTTAAAGGTATAGGCGCAAAACGTTCAGAACAGCTAAAGGCTATTGGCATAAACACAATTGAACAATTATCCGAGGCTTCAGCTGAGGACTTGGCTTCAAAGCTAAAGATTTCGCCAAAGATAACTGGCAAATGGATTGACGAGGCGAAGAAGCTTACTAAGGAAGCTTGAAGGGCTTAAGCTTAGGTTAGGGGTTTAGTTCATAACGTTAAGATCCTTATTATATTTCTTCTTTCCAACCTTTTGATGGCATCTAAAAACTCGTTTTTCTTTTTTCCAGACAATTTAAAACTCTTAATCATGTCATTAATGGGTACTTCAGGCTTTCCAAAACTAGTTTTACGCGCATATAAATGCTTCACTATAGACTTCTCAAGCCTACCACATCTCCATGTGGTGTTCCTAATAAGTACAACTATAGCTTTAACAAGCCTCTGTGTCTCACCACGTTTTTTCTTGCTTTGCAATCTTCATCACAAACTATACTTTTAACAGTAAACCTTTTAGGGTTTACGTTTTAGAAACTCTAGACGAAGTGAAAAGTTGCATGTTAAAGGGAAAAATTGGGAAAATTTACGTTTTCCGCATATCTGAAGGAGAAGATTTGGCTGAAGCAATCAAGAAAAGAGCGGAAGAAAACGATGTGAAAGCTGGGATGTTTGTCCTAATTGGAAGTTTGAAGGAGGCCGTGCTTGGATACTATAAGGAAGGGCAATATCACCCTATTCGTCTAGACGGACCTTTAGAAATAGCTTCTTGCATGGGAAACATAGCCGTTGACGAGAACAACGAAACAGTAGTTCACGCGCACATCGTCGTTTCAAATGGTGAAGGCAAAGCCTTCGGTGGGCATCTTATGAAGAACTCCATCGTGGGTGCAACTGCAGAACTAGTAATTATTGAAGTGGCAAACGCTATTCTGCGAAGATCCTCTGATGAGAAGATGAAGCTGAAACTTTTAAAGCTAGGTTAAATCCTTTCGCAGAAATATTCCATGTGCACTACCATAATAATGCTTAAGCGTTGCAACCTTTCTATAGTTGAGTTTCTGGTAGAGCCTAAAAGCGGCAACGTTGTCCTCCCGCACTTCCAAGACGCAAATGCTTGCGCCCTTACCCCTAAAAATGGCTTCAATTTCATTTAAAAGCCTAGACCCTATTCCCTTCCTTCGGTGTTCAGGCAGTACATCCACCGTTAAGATGTGGCCAACAGTTTTGCCATTTTGTTTATATAGCACGCCAATTACGAAACCTACTATTTCTCCGTTTGCTTTCGCAATTAGGCTTATTGAATTGTAATCAGCGAGTAAATTAGCGATTTGCTGTTTCGTAAAGGCTTCGCTCTTAAAACATTTTTTTTCAATATCGTAAAGTCTATCCAGATGCTTTGTTGTTGCATCTTCTATGGTTACCTGCATCTAGTATCATACCAAAAACAGTTGAAAGTGGAATTTAGGTTTATTCATATTTTCGCTGTTGTTTTGTTAAACATTCTTATCGCCCTTATTTCAAGCCATTCTTGAACCGCGAATCCAACGAAAAACCTAAGCCACAAGGTTAAAATTCTGTTGAGAATAGTCACTGTTGCACTTATATCAGGGTTCACGCCGAGAACAATGTACAATGTTGTCATCGCGATCTCTGGCAACCCAATCTCGAAAGGCACGCCTATGGGTATTGATTTTACGGCAACGAAAATTGCATTGGACACTATTATGACTTCCCATGTTACTGGATAGCCTATGGATTGAAAGATGAGATAATCTATTGTTAGGCTTAAAATCCAAGATGCGACGAGAAATGTGGAGGATGCGAAAAGTGTTTTGTAGGCGTGCCCAAAGCTTTTCATTGAGTCATGGAACATTCGCAACGCTTGAGCGGTTTCCTCCTTAATCTTCGTCAGTTTTAAGTGTCCATGTCCAAGCCACTCAACAAACCTTAAAATTGCGTTGACGATTTTCTTGGTCCACTCCTCTTTAAAACAGAGAAGAAGCAGTAACAACAGAAAGGCGGTTATTGCTACTGTTAGAAAAACTGCAAGGTTTAAAATTATACCGCCCAACTGACCTTTAACTATCAAAAGGCTAACGCCTACAAGCAGTGTTGCGACATTAATTGCCATGCCCATGAACCTTTGAGTGACTAGCGAAGCGATAACCTTTCCGCTTGTGCCGTTTTGCTCCCGCGCAATTAAGTATACTTTCGAAATCTCGCCACTGATGGACTCTCCCGGTATTATTATGTCTATGAATGTGCCATACCACACGTATAATAAGGACTTTGCAACTGAAAGTTTAACTGATAAAAAGTTTACTAGAAAGCGCCAAGAAAGCGCGAAAAGGAAGGACTGTAAAAACAAAAAGATTATGGCCCAAGAATAAAAGTATAAGTTCGTCCGCTGAGCTATTCGAATTATCGTTGATATATCAACGTTAAAAAGGTAAATGTACACGATAAAGGCAATTATCCCCACTGCTGGAAGAAGCAAATTTTTCCATGTGAACTTGAACTTTGGCGAAGCCATTGGGATTTAGCACCAACAATGAAGCAAAATGGACTTAAAGCAGCATTATATACTTTACCCAAATCTGCCGCAACGGCAGCTTAATAATTGAGAAATGCGCTGCTCTAAAATTGAGCGTAGCAGCCAATAAACATTAGAACTTATAAGGAGAAAATTCCGAAATGAGGGTTTAGGTGATGCCTTGCTAACACGCAACGAGGCGCTAAGCCTTATCAAGAAAAATGTTTCAAAACGGAATGTAATCTATCATATGCTTGCTGTTGAGGCAATAATGTGCGGTCTAGCAAAACATTTCGGAGAAAATGTGGAAAAGTGGAGTTTAGTCGGTCTGCTTCATGACATAGATTATGAGAAAACCGAGGCAAATCCGGAAAAACATAGTCTTTTAGCTGAAGAAATCTTAAAGGGACTTGTGCCAGAAGAAATAATTAGGGCGATTAAAGCTCACAATTTTAGGTATACTGGTGTTTTGTCAGAAACACGCATGGAAAAGGCACTGATAGCTTCTGACGCAATTTCAGGCTTACTTGTTGCATGCGCCTTGGTTATGCCTTCCAAAAAGCTAGCAGACGTAAAAGTTGAAAGCGTCGCTAAAAAGTTTAAGGATAAGGACTTTGCCAGAGGTGCTGAGAGGGAAAGAATTCTAATGTGCGAGGAAATTGGAATTCCGAGGGAAACATTTTTCGCTATAGCCTTAAACAGCTTAAAAGAAGTAGCTTCTGAAATAGGCTTATGAAAACATGGTGCAAAAGCCATGAGTGAGTCTATTAGAGAAATAGAGCTGAAGAAGATTCGTCCAAGTAAGCTTAACCCAAGGTTAGAGTTAAACATCGAACATCTAAACGAGTTGGCTGCAAGCATACGTGAAGTTGGGCTACTTGAACCTATAATTGTTAGACCAGCCGGTGAAGACGCTTATGAAGTTGTTGTTGGCGAGAGACGTTATAGAGCTTCGCAGCAAGCTGGATTACAGAAGGTTCCAGCGATAATAAGGGAATACGGCGACGACGTGGTTGTCCAACTAAACCTAATAGAGAACATTCAACGCGAAGACCTAAATGCAATTGAAAAGGGCAAAGTTTGTAAGTACCTGCTGGAAAATTGCCGAGAAAAATTCCCGTCAAAAGCAGCGTTAGCCGAAAAAATAGGTGTAAGCGTCAACGCAGTTTCACTTTGGCTTCAAGCCGCCGAACTTATCCCAGAAGAAGTGCAAAAATATGTCGCGCCTTCAACCGTTTCTGGACAGGTGCCAGAGGGGAAAGTTGATTATCAAACAGCAGTTGCCGTTGGGCGTTCTGTGAAAGAACCGAAGAAGAAGGTTGAGGTTATCAAGAGGTTAGCTGAAGAGCGCCTTCCAGTTAAGGAGCGAAAGGAACTCATTAAAAAAGTTGCCCTTGAACCAGAGAAGCCGATCGAAAAAATTGTTGAAGACGTTAAAAGTGCACCATTCGAAATGACTTTTAAGGCAGAGGATAAGCAGCCCTTACTTAAGGGCTTAAAAACGCAGAACACAAGCATTGAAATGCCAGATCCAAGAGTTAAAGTTGGTACAATAGCACGTGCTGTCATCTGGGAGCCACACGTTGCAGATTTGCGTATAACCGCTGTGGAGAGGAAGAAGCTAAAGTATTTTGAGGAAGAGGACGCCAAAAGGGAAGGCGGCTACACATTGGAAGAGTTTAAGAAAAAGTGGATTGCCCGTTATGGAGAGTGGGACGAAAACCAACTGGTCTACATAATACATTTTGAAAGACTAAAATAGTGCTGACTCATCCAAAAATGACACAGTAGTCATTTTCACTTTTAACGCCCAACCCCAATTCAACCGCACACATTATCTGTTTATAACTCCATGGATCATCCTTTAAAACTGCACCGTCAAAACTTTCAATTACTTTTATCGCCTCGACATCTCTGGCTACGCGGTCTCCAGAAGCAAGTATAATGTTTGGCTCGCATATCTCCCCATTAAATGGTCCACCAGTGATGAAGCGTTTTCTTCCATCTATGAGTATTAGGTTTGGATGTACCATCAGATTCAAGTCTGCAATTTTCTCCTTTAGATGCATCAGATGGAGGGATATTCTCTCGCCGCCCTTAACAAAGCCTATTGCGAGTTTTAGGCTAAGCGAAAAATCAGCTTTAAAATGTGTTTTCATACAACAACAATAAACAAGCTTGTCAGCGTGCAAAGCCTTTTCTGGTAAACTTACCCGTTTTAGGTATCTTCCGCCAACATCAACTCTAACCCATTCTTCTTCATCAAATCTTGCTTAGACGTGACTCTGCTGACTAGTACTTTATCATCTTCCACAAAGGGATTTGTCATGTTCTCGCCGATGTCAAGTTTGTTACTCATGACTCATCATAAACAGTGTATCTGTGTCCAAATTTATCCTTTTCATAAAAAGGAAGCGGCGGGCTATATTATGTATCTATCAGTTTTCTCAAAGTCCTTAACGATTTCCATGACTTTTTTCGGAAGTTTAATTGCCTCTAACGGTATATCTCTAAGTAAAGCCCAAGGACTCCTTTTCGCAATAACAGTTGCTACGTATTCTTCGCCGAAACATCGCCTCGCCACTTCGTAAACAAGCTGTCTAACCTCAAATTCTGAATATGCGCCCAAGGCGTGGAGATACTCATGTAAAAGAAGATTGTAGATTAAAGCGTTAACAACACGTTTCGACTTGATTGCTTCTTTAACGATTTGAACGAGTTGTCTATTCAGAACGATATTGTTTGTTCCAAGCGGATGATAAGCGCCAAGTTGGAGCGGTAGATCATCAAGAAAAAGCATCATTCCGCCTCTACGCTTACGAAGCGAAAATTCAACAGTGTCCTTGACAACTTCCCATATTTCACCATAATTCTTGGCCTCTTCTAATCGTTTCCTAAAATCTCCACTTTGCGATTCACCAAAGCTCATATGCTTATCCTGCCACCTGCTTTGCTTTGTAGAAATCTGTTTAAGCCCAACTTTTAAATGCATGCCAAAACAAATAAGAAGCGTGCTCGTTAAAATAATTATTGTTGGAGGCAAGCTATATGGCTGGCATAGTTTTGGTTAGAGACGCTATGGCAAAGGATGTTAGGGTTGTGCGTCCAGACACAACGGTTAGGGAAGTTGTAGCTACAATGAATAAGTTCGGCATTGGCTCAATAATAGTTGTCCAAGGCGAAAGACCAGTTGGAATAATAACGGAACGCGACATACTTAGACGCCTTGTTGAGCCATGCCTAGCACCTGAAACTCTAACGGCAAGACAAGTTATGACGAGCCCAGTGCAAACTATAAACGAAAATGCGAGCATAGAAGAAGCTGCAAGGCTTATGGCAAAAAAGCGAGTGAAACGCCTTCCAGTTATGAATGATGGAAAGCTTGTTGGCATAATAACCTTCAGTGACATCGTGGCAAAAGTTCCAACAATGCTTTCAATTCTTGAGGAGCTTTTAAGACCTTATCATCGCAGCTACTGAAACTCTGGCTTAGACTTGCCCAATTTTTTATCTAAGCATGCCTTAATAAAACCGTAATATTCAGGGTCTGGTCTTCCAGGACGACTCTTAAATTCACCGTGGAACTGCGAAGCGAAAAAGAAGAAGTTGCTTGGCAGTTCAAGAATCTCCATTCTTCTCCCATCAGCGCTTTTTCCAGAAAAAACTAAGCCGTTTTTCTCGAAAGTTTCTAAATAGTCAAGGTTAACTTCGAATCTGTGACGGTGGCGCTCGTAAATTTCTTCATTTTTGTAAAGGGCATACGCTGTTGTGCACGACTTAACAATCACTTTGTGTGCACCTAGACGCATTGTTGCCCCTTTAATCTCAATTCCCCTCTGCTCAGGCATTAGGTCGATGACTGGGTATGGCGTGGCTGGGTCTATTTCTGTGCTGCTTGCTGACTTTAAGCCGCAAACGTGTCTCGCAAATTCTATAACTGCTAACTGGAAGCCGTAGCATATGCCGAGGAATGGAATGTTGTTTTCTCTTGCAAACTTTATTGCCGAAATCTTTCCCTCAGTTCCTCTTGGACCGAAACCGTAGGGCACGAAAATTCCATCAAACTCCTTTAGTTTATCTATCTCTTTTAAGTCTTTTTCAAAGGTTTCAGCCTCAATGTAGCTTATGTTAACCTTTGTCCTGCACGCAGCACCAGCATGGCGCAGCGCTTCATTCATGCTCACATAGCTATCGGCTAACCCGGCATATTTCCCAACAAGGGCTATTTTCACTTCGTATTCCGGCTTTAATATAGCATCAACGAAGTTCTTCCATTCGCCGTACTCTGGTTTACGCTGTGGAAACCCAAGTCTGTTACATATGAACTCGCCCATTCCCTGTTCGTCTAAAATTAGTGGCACTTGATAGATTGTTTTGACGTTGTATGAGCAAAAAACAGCGTTTTCCGGGATTGTGCCGAAAAGGGCTATTTTGCGCAGGGCTTCAGAATCTATCATTTCGGAGCATCTTGCAACGATGATGTCTGGCTGAATACCTATTCGCCTCAACTCGTTTACGCTGTGTTGAAGCGGTTTAGTTTTCATCTCCTTTGTAACATCCAATATTGGAACTAGGGCGACATGCACATAAAGTGTGTTCTCATAGCCCTCTTCCAATCGCATTTGGCGAATAGCCTCAAGGAATGGTAAACCTTCAATGTCGCCGACTGTTCCGCCGACTTCTGTTAAGGCAACATCCACATCGTCGTGTTTTGCAACCGTGCGGATGCGGCTTTTAATCTCATTCGTTACATGTGGCACGATTTGGACGCATCTTCCCAGAAAATCGCCTTTACGCTCTTTTTCAATAACAGCCCTATAAACAAGACCCGTCGTAATATTATTATCCTTACGAAGGTTCAAATCCAAAAAGCGTTCATACCAGCCTAGATCAAGATCTGTTTCACCACCATCATCTGTCACGTAAACTTCTCCATGCATATAGGGGTTCATAGTTCCAGCGTCAACATTCACATAAGGATCAATTTTCACAGCTGTAACCTTTAAACCCCTTGCCTGGAGCATTTTGCCAATAGAAGAAGTTACAATACCCTTACCAACAGAACTTAGGACTCCACCTGTGACAAAAACATACTTAACCATATCAGCGCCCCTCGCAACAACAAAAGCATAAACTAGTATCAGCATTTAAATTCTTTCATTTGCACCTTTCACATAGCGTTAGACGCGGAATAAAAGGTACAAGGAAATACATACGTACTCGTGTTGATGAAGCTAACACTTTCATGGCTTTTATATCTGCTTCTCTTCAGCTTTGTTTATTATTTGTTTCAGCTCTTCTTCGGTTAGTGGAAAACAGTGTAGAGTTTTACCCTTAACTTTCAGGTCTTTAAGGAATGTTTCCCTTAAAGGTAGTGGTTTCTCAAACCTAACAACGTACTTGAATTCTATCGCCCTCTTCCAGCCCCATTTTTCGCATTCGCGTCTTTCCGCATCAGAAAACTCGTCAACAGCATATATGTTACCGATCTCACCGTAGCCTATGAAAGAGTCCCCATGCTCCATTTTGTGAACAAATATGACTGTTTGCCCAGCAGACATTTTTCTACGAGCGCCAGTATAATAAATCGCGAAGTCAAAAACTTGATTAACCCATTTTTCGGTGGCAATTCTTAATATGTAGCCTTTAGGTCTGTCCATTCACTGACAACCATGCCTAAGTGAAGTTTAACACTTATCTGCTTTTAACAGCTTTTCCTATAAGTTCAATCCATATGCCGTCTGGGTCTCTGACAAACGCAAGTGTATAGCCATCCTCATCCCACGGCTCAACAGCTGAAGATGCGCCACCAGCAAGAACCCTTTCATAATCCTTTCTGACATCTTTACACCAAAATGCCAAGTGGTCAAGCTCGGATCCCTCAAAATACTCTTCGTAAAACTTTGTTCCAAGCGGATAATAGTTCAGTTCCAAAACTTGCGGTGACCTTTCACTTTTAAGCTGCACATATATGCCGCCAGCCTCCATTTTACCTCTCCGCACAATTTTCATTCCCATCGTTTTTGTATAGAATTCTATTGAGCGTTCCAAGTTTCTAACACGGATTCCGGTATATGTGAACTTCATGCAATAACCCCACGATAGGTTATGCTTTTTCGCTCTTAATAACGCTTTAACTATGCGTGTGTTATGGAATTATTGCAATTTTAATTTCATTTCTTGATGTTGCGAGTATTTGGAATGCTTTGTTGATCTCGTCCAGACTCATCTTTCTTGATATCAGCGGTCTAACATCAACAGCTCTTGATGCAATTAGGTTTAGTGCTTTCCTAAAATGTAAAGGTGTTGTATGAAAAGCGCCTAAAACCGTTACTTCCCCATAATGAAGCATTTCGGTGTTAACTCTAATTTCTGTTCCGGGTGGGCAGCCGCCAAATTCTAAGACTTTTCCGCCTTTTCTGACAAGTTTTAGGGCTTGTTCCCATGTGGGTGGCGTGCCTATGGCTTCTATGGCAACGTCAACGCCATGGCCATTCGTTATTTGCTTAACCCCTTCCACAGCGTTAACTTTTCCAGCATTAATTGTTTCGTCTGCGCCCAGTTTTTCCGCGAATTCCAACCTTTCATCAACAAGATCTATCATTATCACCTTTTCAGCGCCAATACGCTTAACGGTTAAGAGGTGCAATAGTCCTATTGGTCCAGCTCCAATTATCGCCACAGTGTCACCCAACTTAACCCCTACTTCTTCCACGCCATGCAAAACGCACGCTAAAGGCTCTGTTATCGCTGCTTCTTCAAAAGAAACGTGCTCTGGAATTTCTTGCATATTAACAAAAACCATTCGTGCTGGAACCTTAATGTACTCCGCGTATGCGCCCCATAGCCAAATCATATCTTCACAGAGGTTATACTTACCCCTCTGGCACAGCGTACAATGCAGACATGGAGCACTGTTGCCCGCACGGACGCGCATACCCTTCTTCGGCCATTCTAGATTATCCGCAACTTCAACAACTTCTCCTGCCCATTCATGCCCAAAAACCGTTGGAAGCCTTATTACCTTTTCAACATAGCCTCTTTGGAAAATTTTCAAGTCTGTTCCGCATGTGGTTGCCGCTTTAACTTTAACAAGAACTTCTCCGTCATCAATTTGAGGCTTTGGAACATCTTCAATTCGTAGGTCTCTTACGCCGTAAAGCATAGCAGCCTTCATCTTGCGTCACATGTTTAAAATTATAAGCCAACCTATATGGAGATTTCCCCCAGCCAACCATTATCAGGACTATTTCAGCAAATGTGAAGAGCACAGCTAACGCCAATAAGGTAAGCATTTCTTCTGAGCAGTTAAAGCTTTCGAAGGGACGCTTTACACAAGTTTTAAATGCGGTTTTCAACGTAAAAATGGAATGGTGATTATTGTGCCCAAGGATGAAGAAATGCTTCAAGTTTTAAAAGAGATTAAGGCTTTGTTAGAGCCCAAGCCTGCTCCGCCAGCGCCGCCGCCGAAGAAGGGTTTGTGGAATGAGTTTATAGACTTCATATCCAAGTATAAAGTGTTAGGGCTTGCCGTAGCCTTCATTATTGGTGTCTACGTCGGTCAAGTTATCCAATCACTGGTTAAAGACATTTTAATGCCTATAATAGGTTTGGCGCTTCCAGGCCTCGGAAACCTGTCAACATTCAGAATTGCTGTTCCGCCAACCGCATTAGATGCTCAAGGAAACCCCATAGACCCGAATTGGACTGGACAACTGTTTGGCATCGGAAACTTCCTCGTATCAATAATAACCTTCGTAATAGTAGCCTTCGTCATATTCCTAATCGTAAAAATAACCAAGAAATGGGGCATAGAATAACCTACTGACATCTATCTTGCACGTCAATTAGCATATGGCGCGTAAGAGGTTAGTTAAGGATTATGACTTTTAGGCTTTCTTTGTTTTCTAGGGCTGTTTTGAAGGCTTCAGCTGCTTCTTCCAGTCTAAAACGGTGAGTTATAAGTTCTTTTAGTTTCAGTTTTTTTAACCTTAAAAGTTCGAGTGCTGCGCGTGTTTCAACGTGGGATGTTGAGTAGGATGGGATTATTTGAACTTCGGAAAAGAACAGTTTTTCTGGGCTTAATTGGAGCTTGTCTTTGGGTTCTGTTGGCGCGAATACGCAGAGTCTTCCGCCTTTGCGGCAAACGCTTAAGCCATCCTCGTAGGCTTTTAGGCTTGGAGCCGTGACGAAGGCAACGTCAACGCCAAGCCCGTTGGTTTCGGCTTTAGCTACGCTTTTTAAATCTTCTTTTTGCGGGTTAACTGTGGTGTCTGCCCCAAATTTTTTGGCGGTTGCTAGTCTGAAATCTACGATGTCGCTTGCAATTATTTTTGATGCTCCGAAAATCTTGGCTAATGCCACGTGGATTAGTCCTATAACTCCAGAGCCGATTATGGCAACGGAATCGCCGACTTGCAAACCAACCTTTTTTATTGCTCTTAAGCAGCAGCCAACTGGCTCTATGAATGTTGCCTCCTCGAATGTTAGGTTTTCTGGAATCTTTAAAGTGTCGATTTGTAGGTTTGGGGCTGGCACTCTGAAGTATTCTGCGAATCCTCCTGGGTCTAGGTGCGTTTTGTGGAATTGTTCGCATAGCGTGTAGTCGCAGTGTAGGCAGTAGTGGCATTTTAGGCAAGCTACATGATGGTGGACAAAAACTTTGTCGCCAACTTCAAAATCCTTGACTCTCTTTCCTTTTTTGGCTATTATGCCCGTTGGCTCATGTCCAAGCACAAGTGGAGCACGTCTTTTTAGGTACCACTCCATCATATCTGAGCCGCAGATTCCGCAAGCCTTCATTTTTACAAGCGCTTCGTCTTCGCCTATTTTTGGCGTTGGTAAATCTTCAATTCTTATGTCCTTTTGGCTGTAATATATGGCAGCTTTCATTTTCGCTCAACCATTTTTCTTTATGGACTTAACACTTAAGACTTTTCAAGAAAACCAAAAGCGTTTTCAAAATATTTTTGGAGCGAAAATCAACCAATAGCGACTACCCCCTCTAGATTTTCAAAACGATAAGCTTTTATGTGGAATTTAATACGTCCATACGGGATGCCTATGCATAAGGAAGTATTGCAACTCCTCGCATGTCCAATTTGTCGAACCCAGATGGTTTTTGATGGAGAAGCTGCGGATAATCGCTTTGTTAATGGATACTTAAAGTGTGCTGGGGGACATTTGTATCAAGTTAAGGAGGAATTAGGGTTAGTTAAAGATGCAAAGCTTTCGGCAAAAGAATTTGAATGGAAAGTCGATGTTGCTGATGAAAGAAAGTATGATGAGATACAGAGGCAATATGCATCATATTTAAGTGACGATTTAAAAATTGCATTAAACAATCTTATAGAGAAGCTTGTCCGAAGCGTAATCCATTCATGCAGAGGAGATGATAACGTGGTTCTGGACGTTGCAAGTGGAATGGGAAGACTTATTCTAGAGTTAGCAAGGAAAATCCCAGAAAAAACCATAGTTATCGGAACCGACGTGAGCGAAAAACCATTACGTGGAGCAATGAATAAAGCCAAAAAGGCAACGGTTTACCAAAAACTTTCGTTTATTGTTACAGATGCAAAACGCTTGGCGTTTAAAAACGAAGCGCTTTCAACCATATCTTCAAACTTTGGGTTTGACAACATTCCAGAGACAATTTTGGCGCTTAAAGAAACTTTTCGCGTTCTGAAACCAGCTGGAAAGGCAATTTTTTCATCAATTTGGCTTAGAGAAAACTCCAAGAGCATTAAATTGGCTGAAAAGTATGGAGTAGGCCAAATAGCAAGTGAGAATCGGCTAAAAAAATCCTTGGAAAAAATCGGGTTCAAACTTGATTGGATTGAAGAAATATACTCTGGAGTTTGGCCTTACAATCCAATGGACTTGCTGCCCGTTCAAGGCGACGAATTTTCCCACGTTATTGTGCAGATAAGTAAACCAAAAAATGCTTAACTTGCATTTTTGGAATAAACCTTTTATGAATTAGTGATGTATTCGCTTTTATGAAGTCTGAAAAGAAAACTGAAAAGATTGTTGGTTATGTGCTGCTTGCTTTGGGCTTAGTTTTGATAGTGATTCCAGCGGTTCTTGCCATAATCACATTCACAAGTCAGGCGAAGATTCCGCAGTTCATCCAAGTTCCAGCGGGTGCGGGCGATTTCGTTGAGGCTATGGCTGTTTTTAGCAATGCTTGTGTTTTCCTCTTCATTTTCGTTGTGATTGTCTGGGCTGGCTCGATAATTACGAGTCGCGGTGTGTCGATGGTTAAGGATGTTAGACTGAAGCTTGTCAGCAAAAGCCTGAAGGAAGCTATTGAAACCTCTGAAAAGGTTAAAGAAGCCCAGTAAGAGCCTAAACCAAGCCTTTCTCGATTTTTTCTTTGATTTTGTTTAGGAATTCTGCTGCTGGTGCGCCGTCGATTATTCTATGGTCGTAGGAGAGGCTGAGCATCATTAAAGGTTTAGCTTCAACTTGTCCATCAATAACTGTTGGTTTTTGGGTTATTTTTCCAACTCCGAGGATGGCGGCTTCTGGCGGATTAATTATAGGCGTGAAAAAGTCCACGTTATACATGCCCAGGTTCGTAATGGTGAATGTTCCGTCGCTTACGTCTTCTTTTGAGAGTTTCCCTTGCCGCGCTTTTTCCGTCAACTCTTTTATGGCTTTGTCCAGTTCCTCAACAGACTTTTTATCCGCGTTGCGAATAACTGGAACCGCTAAGCCATGTTCTGTGGCTGTTGCCACTCCTATGTTTACGTCTTCAAAAACTTTTATTTTCTTGCCTTCTAACGTGGAGTTCACGATTGGATACTCGCGAAGGGCTTTTGCAGTTGCGCCCACAATTATGGCAGTGTAGGAAACATTAAGCCTCTCGTGGAGTTCCATTGCTTTTGAAGCGTCAACCTCCATCACTAATGTGCTGTGCGGCGCTGTCCTAAAGCTTAAAGCTACGCGCTCGGCTGATGTCTTTCTAAAACCAGTTAGAGGGATTATTTCCTTAACCCTCGGTGCAGCGCCAGAATACTCTTCAATAAATCTTCTAACGTCTTCTTCAACTATTCTGCCTTCTGGACCGCTACCTTTGACGAGGGACAAGTCTATGCCATGTTCTCTTGCGAGTCTTTTGGCTGCTGGTGAAGCCAAAATTTCCTTTTCCGCTGGCTTTTCTGTCGGGAGTTCTGTTTCTGGTAGCGGCTCGTCTGGGGCTGTTATGAAGGCGAGAGCAGCGTCAACTGGAGCGTCTTTGCCCTCTTCTACGAGTATTTTGCGTAGTATGCCCGATGCTGGAGCTTCAAGGTCGTAAGTGGCTTTTTCGGAGATTATCTCAACTATTGGTTCGCCCTTTTCCACTTTTTCGCCTTCTCGCTTATACCATCTGCCAACAGTGCCTTCCTTCATTGTTAGGCTTAGCTTCGGCATAACAACTTTTGAAACCATGTTGATTCCGCCGTTTTCATGTCGCTTTGCTCTTTTATTTCATTTTCGCTTATGCAAAATCTTTTAGGGATGTTCCGTTATTTGCTATATCTCTTTAATCGAAATTGGAGTTGCTCAAAATGGTGACTGTTAGAAAGGCGGATGATAACGATGTTAGGGCTCTTAGCATGAAGCTTCTTTCACTTTTAGAAGATAAGAAAAGCAAGATATACGTTGATAACGTTGTTAAGTTTGGCATTTCGGAAGATTATGTCAAAAAAGCCTTTGCAGAAGAAACGCTGCAAAAAGCAATCAAAGAAGGTAAAGCAACATTTTATCTTGCATTCGAAAATAACGGTTTAGTAGGGTTTGCCCAGACAATTCAAAGAGATGCGAACACTGCGGAACTGGATAGGATTGTGGTTTTTCCGCCGCATGAAAGGAAAGGAATTGGAACTGAACTGCTACAATTTGCACTTTCAGACTTGGAGCAGAAAGGAGTCAAAAATGTGCTTGTAATTGCGGGAAAGGAGGAAGTCCATGCTAGACGATTTTACGAAAAGAACGGTTTCAAACTAATAAAAGAGGATACGATTGAGGCTCCATGGGGCAAAAGGCTAAACATCGCTACGTATCAGCTACATCTAGGACATAAAAAGAATTAGCGAATAGATTTAAACAACTTCTTTCACGGCTTTAATTATCGCTTTTTCGTCTGGAATCACATATTGCTCTAGCGGTGGGCTAAATGGTATTGGCGTGTCTGGTTCGGCAACACGCTTTATTGGTGCATCCAAATAGTCTATAGCTTCTTCAGCCACTATTGCAGCTATTTCCGCGCTTACACCCGCAGTCTTACAGTCTTCACTAACAATTACGAGGCGCCCAGTTTTCTTAACAGACCTTATTATTGCTTGCTTGTCAAGCGGCGTTAAAGTTCGCGGGTCAACGATTTCGACGCTTATTCCCTCCCTTTCCAAGGTTTTTGCTGCTTCAAGTGCCTTGTGCACCATGTAAAGCGTAGCCACCACCGTTGCGTCTTCGCCTTCGCGTTTTACGTCTGCAACCCCAAACGGAATAGTGTATTCTTCTTCTGGAACTTCGCCCTCAACTGGATAAAGCAGCTTGTGTTCACAAAACACGACTGGGTTGTTGCCCCTAATTGCCGACTTCAAAAGCCCCTTCGCATCGTAAGGCGTGGAAGGCACAGCCACATACAAGCCTGGAACATGCATGAACCATGCCTCTAGGCTCTGCGAATGATGTGAGGCGATGTTCACTCCAGCTCCGAATGGTGTTCGAATGACAAGTGGACATTTGGCTTGCCCGCCGAACATGTATCGAATCTTCGCCGCTTGATTTGCAATCTGGTCCATGGCTAAAGCTGTTAAATCGCCGAACATTATTTCCGCAACTGGACGCATGCCGGTTATGGCGGCGCCAACACCAGTTCCGATAATTGCGGACTCTGAAATTGGCGTGTCCCTAACCCTTTCCTCGCCGAATTCTTCCGCCAAACCTTCTGTAACTTTAAACGCGCCGCCGCCCCAGTACTTGCCAATGTCTTCGCCTAAAAGAAAAACTGTAGGGTCTCGACGCATCTCCTCTCGCAAGGCTTCACGCAAGGCTTTCCTATAGGTTATTCTGCGCGTATCATCACCATCCAATTAGGCGTAAACGTCCTCCAACGCTTCTTCTGGAGCTGGATACGGGCTTTCCATGGCGAAACGAACAGCCTCCTCAATTTCAGCCGTAATATCCACCTCAATCTTCTTAATCTCCTCTGCCGTCAGAACAGCCCCTTGCAGAAGCCTCTCCTTAAAGCGTTTAATCGGGTCCTTGGCAAGCCACTCTTCAACCTCTTCCTTAGGTCTATACCTCGCTGGGTCAACGCGAGAATGCCCCTTATGCCTATAGGTTTTGCACTCAATAAGCGTAGGTCCCATGCCTCTTCTCGCTCTTTCAACAGCCCTTCGCGTAGCTTCGTAAACAGCCAAAACATCGTTTCCATCCACAACAACGCCTGAAATTCCGTAGGCTGCTGCTCTGTCCGCGATGTTTTCTATTAGCATGACTCTTGATTGGCGCGTTCCCATGGCGTAAAGGTTGTTTTCGCATACAAATATTACTGGAAGCCGCCAGACTGCCGCTATGTTTATACCTTCGTGGAATGTTCCTTGGTTTGAGGCACCTTCGCCGAAGAAACACGCTACAACCTGGTCTGTTTTCCTAAGCGCTATTGATAGTCCAGCGCCAACGGCTATTGGTATTCCAGCGCCCACAACCGCCGTAGCGCCAAGCATGCCAATACTGAAATCTGCGATATGCATGGAGCCTCCCTTACCCTTACAGTAGCCAGTTTTCTTGCCCAAGATTTCCGCCATAGTCCGCTTCAAATCAGCGCCCTTTGCAATACAATGGCCGTGACCCCTATGAGTACTCGTAATATAATCGTCTTTTCGGAGGTTGCTACATACGCCTACAGCGACAGCTTCTTCTCCAGCATAAAGGTGAATTGTGCCTGGAACAAGGTTTTGCGCGTACAAGTCGAAAACTTTCTCCTCAAAGAGGCGAATTTCAACCATCTTCCTAAGCATGTAAGCAAGCTTGTCTTTTGTTATGTTCAATGTCATTGCAGTTTCCCTCCTTTATAGGACATATGCCTCCTATATTATTTTGTTATTGAGCATTAGTGCCTGTTTATTTAAGCTTCCACCAAGGAACTTAAAGAGGTTGCCCTAAAAGATTCGCCGATTATGATGTTGCTATTATATTGACTGTGCGCGGGAAAGAATTTTGAAAAAGCGGTTGGTAAGATGGAGGAGAGAATGAATGGAAAAGCTCCAGAATTGGAAAAGATAGCGAGTGGCTTATCAATGAGGGTCAAGGAATTAAAGGACCCCATTGTGGAAGATGAGTTTTAAAGATGTAAAGAACCTGGAAAGAGCATAATGGCACAAATAAGAAAGGCAGATGCAATATGGAAAAGTAGTAAAGAAATTGTCTCTAAAAGATACAAAACGCAAACCATATACAAACTCTCTAACAAAATATTTGCCAGGAGTCAAGATGCAAAAATCCTACTCACGGTTGTTGGGTATTGTCGGTAAACCCAACACTGGAAAATCAACATTCTTTAGCGCAGCAACCTTAGCGCCAGCTGAAATTGCGAATTATCCTTTCACAACAATAAAGCCAAATAGAGGCGTTGGTTATGTACGTACTCCATGTGTTCATGAAGAATTTAATGTTAAGGATAATCCTGTCAATTCCCTCTGCTTAGACGGTGTTAGGCTTATTCCAGTTGAATTTATAGACTGCGCAGGTCTTGTGCCCGGTGCATGGCAAGGAAGAGGCTTAGGAAACCAATTTTTGGATGAAATTAGGAAGGCTGACGCACTCATACACATAATAGATGCTTCTGGAGGGACAGATTGCGAGGGAAGGATATGTAAGCCTGGTGAACATGACCCTCTGGAAGATGTGAAGTTCCTTGAACATGAAATTACAATGTGGATGGCAAACATTCTAAAACGCGATTGGCCGAAAATCGCCAGAACTGTGGAAGCCGAAGCCAAAGACCTTTACGCGATGCTTGAGGAGCGACTTAGCGGACTTGCTGTCAGAAGGTTCCACATTTTTGAAGCTATCAGAAAAGCTGGCTTAAACGCGGAAAAGCCCACATCTTGGAGTGAAGAACAATTTCTGAAATTTGTTGATACGCTGAGGCAGATTGCTAAGCCAATGCTTATAGCCGCAAATAAGATGGATTTGCCAACAGCGGAGCAGAACCTTGAAAGGTTAAAGAAACTTAACTATATTGTGGTTCCATGCTGTGCAGAGGCGGAACTAGCCCTAAGGAGGGCAGCTGAGAAAAAGTTGATAGATTACCGACCTGGAGACTGCAACTTCAAAATAACTAATGTTGAAAAACTAACTGCAAGTCAGATTAAGGCTTTGGAAACGATAAGGGAGAAAATTCTTCTAAAATACGGTTCAACAGGAGTCCAGGAGGCAATTAACATGGCTTACTTTAAACTTTTAAACATGATTACGGTTTACCCTGTTGAAGATTTGGAGCATCTATCAGACCATAATGGTAGAATTTTGCCAGACGCCTACCTAGTGCCTTACGGAACAACATCCCGCCAACTAGCCTACCTCATACACACTGAACTCGGCGAGAGCTTCATATACGCAGTTGAAGCCCGCGAGAGAAAACGTGTTGGGGAGGATTACATCCTAAAAGATAGGGATGTAATTTCAATAGTAAGCGCCAAAAAAAGAACCTAGAACAAGTCTAGGCGCCAAAGCGCCTCTTGCGTTTTTGAAATGTCCTAACAGCCCTTAAAAGGTCTATGAAACGAAAATCAGGCCAATAAACATCCAGAAAGCATAGTTCACTGTAGGCTGACTGCCAAAGAAGGAAACCGCTCAATCTTTCTTCTCCCGACGTCCTAATTATAAGGTCGGGGTCTTGTTTTGGCATATGCGACGTATAGAGGTGTTTTTCAAAGGTTTCTTCATCGATACTTTCTGGACTTAGTTCGCCAAGCTTAACCTTTTCAGCTATTTTTCTGGCAGCATCTATAATTTCAGCTCTTCCACCATAGGCAAAGGCTATGTTTAGGAAATATTCATCATAATTTTTTGTTGCTTCTTCAACATCCCTTATTAGGCACCTCAAATCTTCTGGAAGCAAGTTTAACCTACCGATAACCTTAACGCGCACTTTGTTTTCGTGTATACGTTCATCTGTTAGGATTTTGCTAAACTCCTCCTCAGCTATACGCATTATTTTCTCAACTTCGCTTCTTGTTCTTCGAAAATTTTCGGTGGAAAAGGCATATAGGGTTATAGATTTCACTCTAAGCTTTAAACACCAGTCGAGGAGCTGTTCAACTTTTTCTGCACCTTTTTCATGTCCAAACCAAGGGTTAAGATCCTTTTCAGAAGCCCAACGCCTATTTCCATCTAGGATTATTGCGATGTGCTCTGGCTTGTTGCCGTTTTTAACTTGATGCCAAAGCCACTTTTCATACAACTTGTAAGCGCCTATGGCTGAAAGCAAAGTCTTAAACATCACTTAAACCTCGCGCTTTTAAGGGCTTCAGTGCAAGGGCATCTACCTTCACGTTCAATCGGCAAAGCCTTTACGGTTTCAATTAAAATTTGCTCAAGTTTTGGCATAACCTTTCCAGAAATTTCTGCAACCTCTGTTGGAGTTAGACGCTCCTGCATTCCAGCAGCCATATTTGACACAAAACACAATGCGGCGTAACAGATTTCAAGCTCTCTAGCAAGAACAACTTCTGGAACTCCGGTCATCCCAACAATGTCGCAGCCCAAACGTCTAAAAACTTCAATTTCTGCAGCAGTTTCAAATCGTGGGCCCTCAGTACAGACAAGTATAGCTTCACTCCACAATGGTATCCCGAGGCTCTTCGCAGTTTCAATTATTACTCTACGGATTTCTGGGCAATACGGCTGGGAAACATCAACATGCGTTACCGGTGCCTCATCATAGAATGTCGTTGGACGAATCTTTGTAAAATCAACAAAATCGTGTGGAAGCACGATGTCTGAAGGTTTAAAATTGCGGTTTATGGCGCCAACAGCGTTTATAGCAATGATTCTTTCCACACCTAGACTGTATAAAGCGTAAATGTTCGCTCTATAATTCACCCTATGTGGAGGCAAAGAATGCTCCGTACCATGCCTTGGAAGGAAAACAACTCTTTTGCCACCTAAATTTCCAACAGACAAAGGCGGAGCAACACCATAAGGGGTTCCGACGCGCAGTTGCTCAGCATCCTTAAATAGACTTTCAAAGCCTGTTCCTCCTATAACTCCAATTTTAGTCTTCTCCAAGCTCCTCTTCACCCTCTCTGGCTTCCTTGAAAAACCCTTTAGCAGACTTACGAACGACAAATACGATGATGCTTGAAGCTATTCCAATCAAAATTCCAACAACTATTGAAAAAACGAGCTTGTTGTAGCCTTCCTCTGGTCTTATCAAAACGTTTGATGTCCCATCTAAAATCCACCTTGACCAAGCTACCGAAACGATCAGCGCTGCATTTCGAAGAAGGCGTGCATCACGCTCTATATACCACCTGACAGCCCTACCGAAAAGCGCAACACAGATTCCAACCACAACAAGGTCCATCGAACCTCTAATGAAATAGGCAACTATTTGCGGAGAGATGCTAAACCAGCTAGCTGTGTCTGGGGGTGGCGGAGTGATGCCAGCAACGAAGGTCGCAGCGTTTGTCCATCCTAGGTAACTGCCAATAGCTATACACAATGCCCCAGCGATCACCGAGTAATTTGAAATTTGAACGCGAAGTGGTGGCGGCGTGTACTCCTTAATCCACATGTACGCTCTTTTAATTGCTCTGTCAACTCCAAAACCCTTCACTAGGAGGAAGACACTTATTACGAAGATGAAAGCTATCCAATAATAATAAAGCATATTGAAGATTGAGAGTATACCCAAAATCAAAATTAATATGCCTGGAAGCCCGAGGGCTATACGTGAATAACGCGGATTCTCCGTAATCATCTTCAAATAGTACGTGAATAGGGCAGCGGTTTCCTCTATTGATTCGCTGTGTTTAACGACTACACGGTTTACAGATGAGACTGGGACTCTTGACTCTACAAGTGGTAAAATTGCTTGGTCAGAGTAGCCGTCTGTTACAAGTATAATTTCGTTTGCGGGAAAAGAACTCAGAACGTCATTTAACTCGCCAACAATTTTTCTATCCGCGTTAACATCGCCGAGCTCAGAGCCTGAAATTGTGGCTATTTCAAAAATTTCGTTTTGGCTGCTCTCTTGAAGCTTGTCGTAAACGTGTATTGCTCCGAACATCGCATTTGCGTCTGCCTCTTCCGGATCTTTGAGCGCCAGTGCCACTGCAGCGTTTAGGTTTCCGTCTCTGCCAACAATTGGCGTTTTTATTCCAGTCTTTGAGTTTAAATCGCCGTCTCTGTCAACGCATAAAATCAGTGTTCTTTTTTGTTCTTTTTGTGCAGTTTCTCTTTCAGCCATTACCATCTGTTCCTTAATCTACTTTATTGACGAAGCACTTTAATTTTACGTTACAAGTCCTCATCACCGAGAAGTTGAAATTCCTCCCAAGTCAACTTCTCTCCACGCTTCAGTTTCTCCACAGCCTGCTGTTTAAGTTTTTCACGAAGAGCCTCTTTGCTTTTCCGCTCTTCATCAATTTTCTCTTTTAGCAATTCGCCTTTAAAGACGCTTATCTGATTCAGAAGCTCTTTAATTTCCGCATTGATCGGTGCCATCCGTTCTTTTGCGGTTACGAATTGCTTGTGAAAATTATCAGCCTCTGCTCTCACTCTATTCAGTTCTTCTATCTTCGCGAGCATCTTTTCGTGTAATTCTTGGCTTTTTTTAGCCATCTCCGTGAGTTTTTCGTGGCAAAGCCTTCCTTCCGTTTCAAGAGCCTCAATTTCCGCGCGTAACTCAAGTAGTTTTTGACTTATATACTCAAATTTTTTAAGGATTGCAAGTTGAGCCTCTAAATACTTCACTTTTTCAACTAACGCCTTTTCCTCTTTTAGATCCAGGGGGTTTGTTTGTATTTTCCATTCAATTGCGTCAATTTCTTTTTGAATTGCGCATATGCTTTTGCGTGGTTTCTTCTCGCTTAGCTTTTTTAGTTCTTCGTTTAGGTGCTTTTCTTCTTCTATTTTTTCGTGAACTTTTGCTTGCATTTCATTTCTTTTCTGTTTAAGCTCTTTAACCTCTGCATTCAGATCGTTTCTTTCATTTTTAAGTTCAAAAATTTCTGCGCGTAAATGTTTAAGCTGTTCATTAAGTTTGTCTCTTTCTTTAGCCAAGCCTTCAGCTTCAGCTTTTAGTTTTTCTCTTTGTTCCTTTAAGGCGGAAATTTTCTGGTTTAATTCTGTGATTTGCTGGGTTTTTTGCTGTTGTTCTGGCAAACGCTTTTCCTCTTTTGTTTTTCCATTTGATAATCTGTTTGATTAGTTTTACTCCGTCAACGGATGTGAATAGTGGCGTATTCCACTCTGTTTTTATCTTCCACCTTTCTGCAACTCCCTTTGCAGTTCTTTTGACGTATGGTTCCTTGTAAATGAGTATACCCCTTCTTTGCCACGCTGGAGTTTCAGCTAAATTTACGCCTTGTTTAAAAGCCAATTCATGAAGCTCTGCTGTTTTCAGCCCTCTAAGCCTTTTTGAAGCTTCCGAAGGCGCATAGCCCTGTTTTCGCAGAATCCAATAGACGTAGGTGTTGTTGTGATTTCTCCATAGGTCATTTTGCCTCCAAATCAAATACTCAATTATCTTTTTCGTGTTTGGAACAATTATTATGCGGGAATCAAAAGCCACCAAGAGCTCCCTTCTAAAAAGCTTTTGTATGCAATATGCAAACGCTGTTGAGACTAGACTTGGCATGACCGAGTCCACTTTTTCGAGTCTTCTGTTGAACGGTGGCTCTTTAGCAAATAGTATGTTCAACTCGTCACTCGCAACATAAACAAGTGTTGGCTCAAAACCCTTTAAAACAGTCTCCGCAGAAGAAACCAAACATTTCGCAAAGTTCTCGTCAAAGGGCTTTTCAGCGTTTAGGCTTTCTGAAAGTTTCTGAAATTTCCAACAGTCAAGCCTTAAAAAGAACGGTGTTTCAGGCGGTATGCATATCTTCGAGAAAACTTCACTTTTTGAAAAGCTTTCATTCAAGGATAATTCTGGCATCGACCGTTTTTGCGCCCCTCTCATAAACCATTATTGGATTCAAATCAAGCTCCTTAATTTCCTGATGCTCCATAACAAGCTTAGAAGTGCTAACTAGAATCTTCACGATAGCATCAATATCGGCGGGCGGTAAGTTCCTATAACCCTTCAAAAGCGGGTAAGCCTTAACTTCACTAATCATCTCATGTGCCTCTTCTTCGTCTATTGGCGCTATTCTGAAGGAAACATCCTTTAAAATCTCAACGAAAATTCCGCCAAGTCCAAACATCAACGCTGGACCAAACTGCGGATCCTTAATGGCACCCACAATAATTTCTGTTGAAGCTGGAGCCATTTCCTGAACAAGGACGCCAACAATTTTCGCATCAGCCCTATGCTTCTTCACATTTCCTAAAATTTGCCTGTAAGCATCCCTAACCTCTCCTGCGCTTTTCAAACCAACAATAACACCACCCACATCAGACTTATGAATAATATCTGGAGAAACAACCTTCAAAACCACAGGAAAACCAATAGCCTCAGCAAACTTGACGGCTTCAGCCTCACTTTTCGCCACCTCAAACTTCGTAACTGGAATCCCATACTCAATACAAACGTTTTTAGCTTCAGGTTCAAGTAAGAAATTTCTCCCTTCCTTGCGTGCTGCGTTAAATATCTTAGAGATTTCAGTCAAGTTCGCAACTCCTGAAATGTTAACTTCTTTCAGTTTTCACTAAAATAAATCATTTGGTTTATTTAGCTTTAAGGTCCCCAAGTCTTATATATCCATCTATAGGTTCCATTGTCCCTTAAAATCCAAGCGTCACATCCAACCTGTCCAAAAACCCATTCGTAATTTATTTCATCCCAATAGTACCAGAACCAGTACTTTCCGCCTTCGGGAGCAACACCGTTTATTGAGTTTACAAGCACATGACCAGGTTCCATCCATGGATAATACGCATATTCAACGTTAGTGAGATTTTTTGTTAAGTCGAAAAGGGTCATGCCTGGAGATGTGGAGATGTTGTACCAAACTGTGGTTTCGTTTCCATAGTTGATACATAGGTTTACACGTATCAAACTTACTTTGACTAATGAGTTTTCCAATTCCTTTGCTGTCGTGTCTGACAGCAATTTGTGAAATTCGCTGAGTAACGCCTCGAACTCTGTCCTATTTACCATATCTTGCATGCCAAGCGTTTGAGCTTGATCCAGCAAGTAAGCGTATGTTTCATTTAGTTTTGGAAACGTATTCAGTACATGCGTGTAATTGCCGCCGAAATTGGAGAGCAGTTGGCAATATTCATTCATAAGCATAGAGCAGTTTTCTGGATAGAGCTGATAATATTCACCGAACAACGCATTATAATCTCTTAATAACATATCCTGTTTTACCAAGGATGTTGTATAGTTTTCAGTTAGTCCCGTCAACAAACTTTGCGTCTTAGTGAGTTGACTTTGATATTTCAACTGCTCCAAGTAATAGTATGTCATGGCGCTTGTTGCAATTAGAGCCCACGTTAAAATCGCCAATAGTGCGAAGACTAATGTTCTTTTTTCAACCAAAGGTTTCAACCACCATAACATTTTTAACTGCCTTAACCAGTGGAAAAAAGGCAACCCCAAAGACTGCTATGTTTGATGAAACATGAATAAGCGAAAGGGGCGTTCCGTAAGCCAAGGCAGTTGGAACAGCCAAAATACTCGGCATGCCGGAAAGCATAAATTGAAAAGCAACTCCAAGGTTTGTTATAAAATCGTAAATCGCAGTCATAAAAGCTCCCAAAACTGAAACTTCAACGTTAAACTTTATCGAAGTGTAGTCCCTAGAAAACTTTTGGTACAAACCTCCAGCTAAACCAACTAGTCCCATCCCAACCATCTGAAAGGGCATATTTAAACCCGCAAAGCCCCATGGAGAAAAAAATCCGTTAACAAACATAACAAAACTACCAAACAGTATTCCAGCCGAAGAGCCATACATAAAGCCAATAATAAACGTAAATAGAGATGTAAACTCAACATTTGGTGGTCTCGGCGACAACTGCAGAGCTAAACAAATAGCTGTCAAGACGCTGAAAAGTGTAATCTTAATTGAAGTCTTACTCATATGTTTGGATGGATAATCCATCCATATAAAACTTTCGCGAAATAAAGACAATCACAACGTCATTAGAAAGGCGTAGACTTTTGCGTCTTCAACTAGGTTTTGTATTTTTGTGTATTCGTTTGGTTGGTGAGCTGTTTCATCTATTGTGCTCCAGACAACTGCGGGTATACCTATCTTTCTGAAGAAGGCGGCGCATGTTCCGCCGCCTATCCCTCCGACCTTCGGTTCTATTTCTCTAGTGTTCTTTATTGCCTCTTTCAGCATTGTTACAACTTTCGCGTTTGGGTCTGTTGGTTTTGGCGCAGCACTTTTGTTAATAACTTCAATACTTATCTTTGCTTTCGTTTTCCTCTGAAATTCTTCAGCTAAGAAGCAAATTTTCTGCAAAATTTCTTCCAAGTCGTAGCTTGGCAGTATTCTGCAGTCAAAATATGTTATGTCTTCGCCTGGAATTATGTTGACGGCATCAACGTTTTTCTCCTTCTTCGTAGGTTCAAAAGTGCTTTCAGGAGGATCAAAATAAGAATCTTTAAGTGCATATTTTTCATGGAGCATTTTGTCGAGGGCTAGGGCATATTCCATTCCAACGCGATGGGCGTTTAACCCCCTGTGTGGTCTGCTGGCGTGAACTTGCTGACCAGTTGTGCGTATTCTAAGCCATAAAGCGCTTTTTTCAGCTATTTCTATAAAGCTTCCGTCTTCGTTTCCGCCGTCTGGAACAATTATTAAGTCATCCTTTTTGAAAAGCTTTTGTTCAATGAGATGCTGTATGCCATACTTGCTTCCCTGTTCTTCGTCGGCAACGAAAGCTAATGCAATTGTTCTTTTGGGCGTTATACCCAATTTTCTAAGGGCTTTGACGGCAAATATGGATGCGATCATTGACTGCCCGTTGTCTTCGCTTCCGCGACCATAGACCCTGCTATTCTTAATCAGTGGTTCGAAGGGTTTTGTAGCAGTCCAAAGCGATTCATCTCCTGGTGGTACAACATCCAAATGCGTTATTATCCAAAGTCTCTCTGTAGCATTTTCTCCATAACAGTGCGCCACAACGTTCGGTCTTCTTTTCGATGGAACCCTTTCATCCACAGCATCATAGCGCTCAATCTTGTCAAAGCCAACATCTTCAAGCACTTTAAGCAATTTTTCAGCCTTTCGCATTTCGCCTTCTCCACCATTTTCAGGTGCAATTGCAGGAACTCTGATAAGCTCCATTAAGACGTGTGTCATCTCAGCTTCAGCCTTTTCAATTTCACGGAAAACTTGACGCTGCATGTTAACACACCTCTCTTATGCCTTTGCTTCTTTAAGGTTACAGATTTTTAACTTTTCACTTTTCCAAAGGAAAATTAATAAGAGGCTAACTTGTTTGTTGCAAAGCTCTAAGCCGCTTCACTATGTTGGGATGAGTTGAAAAGATCTCAGCTATCCTGTCAAGTGTTGTTATTTTCTGGGATAGGATTTCTTGGACCAGTTTTTGGTTGTCTCCGCGTGTCATTGCAGATACTTCCATTGCGTCGGTTTCCGCGCGGTCTGGATCTGTGATGAAAAGTGCTTTAAACGCGTTTAGGTGTTGTGTGTCTTTGTGCGTTCTTCGCATGTTTTTTGTTTCATGAACTATTTTCGCTAGGCTTTCCGAGAGTTTTCGTGCACCATCATCGATTATTTGGACGCTGTGACTGTCAGCGTAATACTCACGTAAACGGCTTAGGTAGAGTATGAACATGTTTAGTATCCATGAGAATGCCATAAAGCCAAACCCTAAAACTGCTCCGCCGCTGCTTTGTTCCCTTTGTCCACGATACATGGAAGAGAGTATAAGGGAATAGCCAATGTAATAAAGTAAAGATGGCAAAAGCGAAACAAACATCATAAGCTGCACGTCTCTATGTTTCAAATGCCCAAGCTCATGCCCAATTACCGCCTCCACCTCATCAGTTTCCAAAGTCTTAAGCAAGCCTGTTGTAACCGCAACACGGTTTCCAGCTATGGGTGAGCCGTAGGCAAATGCATTTGGAATTGGAATCTGCGCAAGCATAAGCCTAGGCTTTTTAATTTTGCTCTTCTGGCTTAAATTTGCAACTATTTCGTGAAGCTTCGGATTTTCACTTTCAGGTATTTCTCTTGTGCGGTAGAGGGCATCGATTATGTATGGTGATATAAGCCACTGGAGAATGTTAAAGGCGACAACCAATACGCCTAAGGTTATAAAGCTAAATGAGCTGAAGAGACTAAGAACTATCGTGAAAATCAACGTTGATAGACCTATTATCAGAGCTAGAGTTCCAACCATTGATAGTCGAAGTTTCCAAACATTCATTTTTATATCACAATATGCTCACTGAACAAAGCTAACTTATATTTCTTACGCTCCAAAATGTTCCCTAAAATCAAAGCCCCCAAACATGTAAAGGTTAATTTTAAATCACTTGTAAGCATTCATTTCTTTTATGGAAGTACTTGTTGACGACATAGGCAGTTTTCCACTTCCACCCACAATAGGAAAAGAACAGTTTGAAAAGGCATATTTACTTGCAAGAAAAGCCATTAATCAAGGAAAAGACATAAGGAAAGACGAGTTTTTGCTAAAAAATTTCTACAACGTCGTAATCGATTCTTTTAGGAAGAAATGCCAAACTGGCTTAGATGTCGTGAACTATCCACAGCATTATGACATGCACAACCAATTTGCAGAAGTAATAAGAAAAGCAATGGAAAATGGCACATACAAAGTTGAGGAAAAAAACGCAGTAATACCAGAGGTGCATGTAATCAGCAACGAAGCAAAGACGCTTTCCGAAGAATTCGGGAGAAGAATCCCACTTCGCGTGTGCATAACAGGCCCTATGGAACTATACTTGAGAATGATTGGAAAAGCGGCTTACAGGGACATACTCCTGATGTTCGCGGAAACCGTGAAACACTTTGCAAAAAACGCAATAGTCGACTCCAAACATGTAAAGACGGAGGTTATCTCGCTGGATGAGCCAAGCTTCGGATTTCAAGAAATCTTGACAGAAAAGGACACAATTTTAGAGGTTATGGAAAGAGCATTCGATTTCACTGGAGTGGTAAAACAAATCCATTTACATTCGCCATCAAGGATAGCGGACGTTCTCAAAATTAAAAATTTAGACGTGGTATCGCTTGAATATGCAGCCTCACCAAAAAATATTGACGCTATATCAAAAAAGCTTTTGGAAACGACTGGCAAACAAGTAAGGGTTGGCATATCAAGGACAGATGTGAACAACATTATTGCAGAACTATATGAAAGGGGAATAACGAAGCCGAGCACAGAACAATTGGTTGAAGATGAAGAAACCATAAGAAAAAGGTTTAAAAAAGCAAAAGAAAAATTTGGAGAAACAATGACATTTACTGGACCAGACTGCGGCCTAGGCGGATGGCCAACTCAAGAAGCAGCACAACTTCTTTTAGCAAGAACAGCTAGAGCGGTGAAAAAGCTTAATTTCATAAATTTAAGTCGTGGTGCAGCTTAGTTCATTTTGGCGGGCCCGCCGGGAAGTGTTCCCTGGAAGGATTATGTACCTTCCAAGTTTGAACCCGGGACCCCCGGGTTAAAAGCCCGGTGCTCTATCCTTACTGAGCTACGGGCCCTCTTTGGCTTTAGGTGAAAAGTTGTTTTTTAGTGTTTCTGTTTTGTTTCTTTAAACATGCAAAGCTGATTGTTAATGCTTGTCAACTAAATATAAGTTTAAACATTTCCTCGAGCATAAAAATAAAATTACCTTCTGAGAAACTGAAGAGTTCCACATGCGCTAAATGTTTTAACATTTAACTGTATTAAAAGGATTTTTCTAGACTTCGTTTTTAAACGTATATTTTTCATCATTAAATGTCAAAGTGAATGCTTTTAACATTTAGCGATATATCAGCATATTAACAAACATTATTTTCTCTTTCTATGGTTAAAAGTGACTGGTGTGAAAAAGGTTGATTTCTTGGAAGTACTCCTTTAAGAGGTTAAACGAAGAATATGAAATCTCAAAGAAAAGGAAGCAGGCGCTAGACAACTTGTTGAACACTAGAAGGATTTCGCAGCAAACATACGACGTGTTCAATAGCGAAATAAGTGAAGCTATGGCGGAGATCGAAAAGCAGCATAGGGTTTTACTAGAAAAAATGAGCTTGAAAGTGAGTGAGCTTGAGGAGCAAATTAAAAATTTGGAGGTACTGCTTGCAAACTTTGAGATTCAGCATGTGGCAGGTGAGGTTGACGATGAAACGTATCAACGCGAGATCAGTGTTCTTTCGATTGGTCTTGAAACTGCAAGGAAAGAGTTAGACATGATAAAAGAGGCGATGAGCCATATTTCAAGCAGTCTTGAAGTTCCAGAAGGGAACATAGTTCAGAAAGAAAGTGAACAATCGCAAGAAGTTTCAAACGTTGAGGTGGAGGTTGTAGAGGCAAAGACTGAAGGACAAGAGCAAGCATCAACAACAGTTGCTGAACAAACGCAGCAGTAAAATTCTCTTTCTCCCCTTTTTACTATGATTTTGTCGCGCATAGAATTTTATATTGCTGTATGGCTTCTTAATGCTGCGAGAGTGTGTAGTTGGTCGAGAAAACCGTTATAACTTTTCATGAAAAATTTAGGCAGTACGACCTTGGTGAGGGACACCCTTTTAGGGGAGACAGATTCCAGAATGCCATCAGCTTTTTTAAAAACCAAGGTTTGTTCAGACTTCATGAAATTACTATGGTTGAGCCTAAGCCAGCATCTAGGGAAGACTTGTTGCGAGTTCATTCCGAGGATTATGTTGACCTAATTTCTCGTCTAGCCGCGGAGAGCAAACCCTACGATATTGAAACGCCTGTTTCGCCAGAAATCCTTGAGGCTGCACTGCTAATTGTTGGCGGCGCCATAGAATGCGGAAGACTTGTCTGGAGCGGTGAAGCTAAAAGAGCGATCTCCATAGGTGGGGGCTATCATCATGCAGGCAAAAGTTATGGCGGTGGTTTCTGCATTTTTAACGACATTGCTGTTCTAGTTGAATATTTGAGGGATAAGCATAACGTTAAACGAATTTTGATTTTGGATTATGATGTACACTTTGGAAATGGTACAAGCGACATCTACTATCAAGACCCAAACGTCCTATTTATATCGCTACATCAGGACCCGCGTACACTCTATCCAGGAACCGGATTTATTTGGCAGATTGGCGAGGGCGCTGGAGAAGGCTACAATGTTAATGTGCCCCTTCCGCCGGGAACTGGCGACGGCACTTATCTTTACGCTTTAAAAGAGATTTTTGTTCCTTTAGCTGACGAGTTTAAGCCTCAAATTATAATTGCTAATGGCGGAAGTGACTCCCATTTTGCCGATTCGCTTGGAGATCTGAACCTAACAGCTGAAGGCTTTTTTGAAGTTGCAAAGTTGATTAGGGAAACAGCCAATACTGTTTGCGGCGGAAAAGTTGTTCTGCTGCTTGGAAGCGGATACAACCCGAAAGTTTTACCCATTTGCTGGTACGCCCTTGTTGCCGGAGTAATAGGTTTGAAGGAATTGAGCGTCAAAGAGCCTTACGAATCGCCTAAAGAACCGCCGCAGTGCCGCAGAACTGTTGAGAAAACACTTGATGAACTAAAGAGGTTACTGAGAAGACACTGGTCATGCTTTGGTGGTTTTTCAATTAATGTTATTCCCTAGACTTTAATATCTGAAAAATGTTAATCTCTGCTATTCAAAAGTAAATGAGTGGAAGGAAACGGTGATGCAGAAAATTGAAGAGATTCGCGGGCAATTTCCAATAACGCAAAACAAAGTCTTTTTGAACCATGCCGCGCAGTCTCCACTCCCAAAGCCGGTCGCAGATGTTGTACGCAAGTATGCTGATGAGTTTTCGAATTTCGGGACAACTTCGATTGAATGGAAAGATTGCGGAAAGCCATTATTTGCGAAGCTTATCGGCGCAAGACCAGAGGAAATAGCCTTAGTTGAAAACACCTCTGCGGGCTTAAACATAGCTGCAAACGTTTTACGCTATCCAAAAGGCTCCAAGATCGTCACAACAGACTTGGAGTATCCTTCAGTTGTTTATCCTTGGCTGCGTAAAGGTTTAGGCGTGAAAGTTGAATATGTAAAAAGCGTTGATGGCAAAATTTTACTGGAAGATGTAGAAAAGGCTGTTGATGATAAGACTGTGGCTTTAGCCGTGAGTCATGTTGAATATGCTAACGGCTTCCGCAATGACTTAAAGGCGCTAAGCGAAATAGCGCACGAACATGGTGCATACCTAATTGTTGATGCTATACAATCTGTCGGCGCCTTGCAAGTGAACGTTAAAAGAGACGACGTGGATTTCCTTGCAACAGCCTGCTATAAATGGCTATTAAGTCCGCCTGGATGTGGTTACCTTTATGTTAAAGGCGAATTGATTGAGAAGTTTGAACCGCCGTTCGTTGGGTGGGCTAGCGTGAAACAGGAGGTTTTTGATACTGTTAATTTTTGGGACATATGGCATTTGGATTTGTCGCCAACCGCTAGCCGCTTCGAGTTTGGCTCTCCAAGTTTCATAAGCTTCCTTGGCGCAGCAGAAGCTATGAAAATGCTTCTAGGATTCGGCATGAAGAACATTGAAAGAAGAATAATCACACTTACAGACTATTTAATAGATGCTATAAAAGGTTTAGATTTAAAACTTCAAACTCCAGAGGAAAAGCAGTGTCGCTCTGGAATAATTAACTTTAAAGTTGACAAGCCGGCAGAGGTTATACAACGCTTAAGCCAAAAAAGCATAGTTGTTTCTGCAAGAGCTAACGGGGTAAGGGTTTCACCACATTTTTACAATACGGAAAAGGAAATCGACAAGCTAATAGAAGAAATTAAGAAAATTTAAGAGTGCAAGAAAGGATGAAACCGACGATGCTTAAGGTAGAAAAGGTTAATGAAAACAATAAACAGCAGATTATGGATTCGCTGAGGTGGGAAGCTACCGAGCATGTTTTTGCCTTATATGATCTCCAATACGACCCAAACCACACAATCATATACGCAGTCTTCAAAAACAATGAATTGACAGGATACATTCTCATTTACACAGCATTGCAGTTTTCAAGCGTCATTTTAGAATGCGAAAAAGACCTTGCAGGACAACCGTTGGAACTGGGCTAAAGCCATAAAAGGCGCTAATATTCGCTTATGAAGGTTATTTCTGGAAGCTCTTCAACTGCTCTACCTTTGCCTTTCTCTGGTAAAATCTCTAAATGCGCGATTTTGCATGTACCAACAATGTCTTCTTTGCTTTCGCTTAATGTTCTCGCATGTCTGTTGTTTCCAGCGTAAATGCATAAACGTTTTATTGTGGCGTTCAACGGCTTCCGCTTTTCAGCCTTTTCGCGTCTAATCGCGCCTATAACCGCTACGACCAAGTCGCCTTTCTTTTCGGCATCCTCGTCGATGCGATTATCATTGACCGTGGGCCAAGGCGTTATTTGTAGGCTTTTTTTGCCGATTTTTTCGGCGTAAAGTGCTTGATATATTTCCTCCGTTACATGGGGTGATATTGGCGATAAAAGTTGGATCACGCGGTATAAGACCTCGTAAAGTGCGTACTGCACAGCTCTTCGTTTTCCTTCACCGTAGACCTCTGGTTTGTAAAGTCTATCTTTAACGGCTTCTATGTACTCATCGCAGAAAACGTGCCATGTGAAATTGCGGATTTCCTCTAGGGCTATGTTAAACTGGTAGTTTTCAAAGGCTTCCGTAACCTTTTGCGTTGTCCTTTCAGCTTTGCTTAGAATCCACTTATCCAAAAGTTGCAAATCAAACTTGTCACCAACCTTGTAATCCATAAGCTGAACGCTCACGAACCTTGCGGCGTTCCAAAGTTTTGTTAAAAAGCGCCGCCCATACTCAACATCCTGCCAACGGAATGGAATATCGGAACCAACGGCTCCGCCGCCAGCAGCCCACTGCCTCGTCGCGTCCGTGCCATACTTGTCGAGCACATCTGGTGCTGGCACATAGTTTTTGAGGGACTTGCTCATTTTTCTGCCATCTGAACCTAAAACCATTCCATTAATTAGGCAACTCTTATAGGGCTTATCGCCAAAAAGTGCCAAATGCCTAACCATCAAGTAGTAAGCCCAAGTTCTTATGATGTCTATACCTGAAGGATGCAGATCTGCTGGAAAAAGCTTTCGCCAATTAGCCCTATCAGGCCAACCAGCGTGAACTGCACATGATATTGATGAGTCCATCCAAGTGTCAAAAACATCCCTTTCTGGGATGAATTCTCTGCTGCCGCATTTTGGACAAGCATCAATCCTCGGCTTTTCAAGTTTGGGATCTATCGGTACCCATTCTTCTTCTGCAATTATTATTTCGCCGCATTTTTTACAGTACCATATTGGTATGGGTGTTCCGAAAACACGTTGACGGCTTATAACCCAATCCCAATCCAGTGAGCGCGCCCAGTCTATTAGGCGAGTTTTCATGTAATCTGGATACCAAACTACTTCATTAGCGGCTTTTTCAACCTTGTCTGTTAAAATGCGAGTTTTCATAAACCACTGTTTACGTTCAAGAATCTCAACCGGAGCGCCGCAACGGTCACAGACGCCTATCTCCTGCATTAGCTTTTCAGTTTTTTCAAGAAGCCCAGCAGCTTCAAGGTCTTTAACTATCGCCTTTTTTGCCTCTTCTATAGTTAAGCCTCTGTATTTTCCGCCGTTCTCGTTTATCAGCCCGTTCTCCGTTAAAAGCGTGATGACTGGAAGCTTATGCTTGATTACTGTCTTAACATCTTCCTTGTCGCCGTATGTGCATATCATAACCACGCCTGTGCCGAACGACGGGTCAACACTTTTATCCGAGATTATTTCGACGCTACGATTTACTATAGGAACAATTATTCTCCTTCCGATATAGCCCTTAAATCTGTCATCTTCAGGGTTAACTGCAACGGCTACGCATGCCGGGATGAACTCTGGGCGGGTTGTTGCGACGCGTAAAAATTCGCTACTGTTTTCTAGCGGAAACCTGATGTAATGGAGTGTACCTTCGCGCTCTTCATAGTCCACTTCAGCATCAGCAATAGCGGTTTCGCATCTTGGGCACCAATTAACTGGATGTGTGCCCTGATAGATGAAGCCTTTCTTATACAATATTATGAAGCTAAGCTGGGTCCTACGCCAATAATCTGGGTCCATTGTGCGATATTCTGTTGTCCAATCAACGCTGCATCCAAGCCTAATCACGCTTTCCTTCATAATACCAATGTATTTTGAAACAAGTTCTTCACACCACTTACGAAACTTGTCGGGTGGAACCTCACGCTTCTTAACATTGCGCTCGCGCTCAACCTGAACCTCAATGCTTAAGCCGTGACAGTCCCAACCTTGCGGAAAATAAACGTTATAACCCCTCATACGCTTATAACGCGCCACAATATCAAAGTAAGTCCAGTTTAAGACGTTTCCCATATGAAACTCGCCTGAAGGATAAGGTGGAGGAGTATCAATACTAAAAATCGGGCGTTCATTATCCTCCCAATCAAACCTATAAACACCAAGCTCCTCCCATGTCTTCTGCCATTTCCGCTCAACTTCGACGACATCTAGCTCTTTAGACAGCAACTTCATAGCGCAACCATCCCAACATGCCTCAACTCTAGGAAAAATAAATATACGAGTAAATAACGATTATCCCACAAGGGTTTGGGGGAGCTGGGCAGTGACCTGGCTGAGAGGACGGCTGAACGCCGTCGACCCCTAGAACCTGACCCAGATAATACTGGCGGAGGGAAGAACCGTGGAACAAAATAAGAGTATTTCAAAAGCTCCGGAAACAAAGATATTCGCTGAAATGATAGTTTTCATCGCTCTTGCAGAGGCTCTGTACATTGTTAGTAAACTTTACTTGCCTTTTCTGCACTTGCCACAAGGCGGTAGCATAACCTTAGGCAGTATGGTGCCATTGATATGGTTTGCTTTGAGAAGAGGGCTACGATGGGGATTAGAAGCTGGAGTGATCTATGGATTAGTTCACATAGCCATTTTTGGCGAGATATACTATCCATTACAGATATTGCTTGATTATCCATTGGCTTTTGGAGCCTTAGGACTTGCAGGAGCATTCCAGAAACACCCAATGACTGGAGTTGGAGTTGCAATTTTTGGCAGATTCATCTTTCACTTCATCTCTGGCGTCGTATTCTTCGGTGAATACGCATGGAAAGGATGGAACGTTTATGCATACTCAGCAGCTTACAACGCAACGTATCTTGTTCCAGAATTTGTAATCAGCGCCATTGTTATCTTCATTTTGCTTAAAAAGAACGTGTTGCATATCTATCTTTAGACATACTCCTACTCCTTTTTTAACAACATACAGTTAAGTGATTATATGGTAATTCTTTCATCACAACTGTAAATGTTCATTCGTTTTCCGCGTACAAATCCAATTAAGGTTAAGCCCACATCTTTAGCAATTGCAATGCCAGAATCTAATGCTGCAGCTAAAGAGGCTATTAGTGGTAAGCCAACCCTTCCTGCCTTAAGAGCCATGTCGCCTGTTAACCTCCCGCTTAGTGCGAGAAAACATGCGTTGAAATCATTTTTGTTTAAGGCTGCAATGCCAATTACTTTGTCAACAGCGTTGTGGCGACCAACATCCTCAGCAAAGGCTACAAGTTCACCATTGTTTTTGTATAGAGCAGCAACGTGAACCCCTCCAGTTTTTCTGAAGGTCTCTGCGATGAAGTTTAATTTTTTTACGCTGTTTAGGATTGTTTCTGCTTTCACTTTTAGGTTTGAATTGATCTTTGGAATTTTTCCAGAATAGGCATAAGCGAATGGGCTTCCGCAGGCGGATGTGATTATTCGAGAAAAACGCTTCGAAAGCTTCAGCCTCTTTTTCACATCGATGTTGGATTTAATTTTAACATGGCAAACTTCATTTTTTAATTTTATTTCCTCTATTTCTTCCAATGATTTTAGAATTCCTTCCGAGAGTAGGTGTCCCACTGTTAATTCTTTTAGGTTTGATGGAGAACAGAAAATGGTTGCATAATAGGCTTTGTTTAGGAATATGTGAAGTTTTTTCTCTTCCGCCACGTGATCCTTCACTTTACTGGCTGTTCTGGTTGAAACGTCAATTTTAACTATTTCGACTTCATGCATTCTTTTGAATACGCTCCCCTCTATTTTTTCACTTCGGACAGAATGAAGTTTACAATTTCATCTGCAATGTTAACCTTAGCCACAGACTGCAAGCCCCTCCATCCAGGTTGACTGTTAACTTCAACAACCAATGGTCCTCTTGGACTTTCTAGAATGTCCACGCCTGCAATTTTGCAGCCTATCAGCGTTGCCGATTTAACAGCCAAATCCTCAATAGCTTTGTCAAGTGTTATTGGTTCAGGTTGGGCTCCTTGGCTATAATTTGTTTTCCAACTGTTTGCCACGCGGCGCATGGCTGCCAAGACGTGGCTGCCGACAACCAATGCGCGTATATCCGAAAAACCATGCTGCACGAATTCTTGTATGTACAGCACGTTGCGGTTAAAGTTTAGGGCTCTGAAAATTGTTGACGCAATTTCTGCGTCATTCACTCGCGTTGAGCCCATGCCCCGCGAGCCAAAAAGAGGTTTAATTACTACGTCGCCGCCGAGAGCGTGAAAAGCCCGCATGGCTTGTTCCACATTTTCAGTAGCCAAAGTTCTAGGCACTGGTATTCCATTCTCTTCGAGGATTGCTAAAATGTCATATTTGTCAACACAGTGTTCTATAGCCTCTGGCGGATTAACGATGTACATGCCAGAACGCTCAAGCTTGTAAAGCATATCCATTCTAAAAACGATTTCTTCTAGGGAACCCCTTCCAATTGGACGAATTATTAAAGCGTCTAAATATTCTAGGACGTTAACATTGCCTATGCTTACGAATGGTTTATATCCAACCCTTGCGGCTAAACGTGGGAAACTAAAGCAGATGTGCGGTATACCACGCCTCGTTAGGGCTTCTCTAAGTTGGGTTGAGCTCCAAGAACTTCTATTTCTAGTTATTATCCCTATCTTCAAAATTGAGCCTTCCCTCACCTTTTTGTGAGATGCTAGAGAAAAAGCACTCTTAAAGTTTCCCGTGTTTGCATAGTTACTAAAACTTATGAATATATCTTAGCAGTTGTTCAGCATTCCCAAATTTTTTGGCAAGTTCAAACTGGAGATATGCGCCGTACGCGTTAAAGTATGGTGGACCCTTCCGAGAAAACAACGTTAAAACCATGCCATCGTGGTCTACTTTAAATCCTTCGTGGCATGGTTCGTGCCCTCTTATCAAAAACTTTACATTAAACCTTTCAAGAATTTCCCTCGTCACTTTTTTGCCGAAGAGTTTTCCAGCACCACGCGGCGAGGCGCATGCCTCGCTTACTATATCGTTTGGGTCGCTCCAAAGCATCTCTTCCAGAAAGGTTTGTTTTGGGTGGTTTCTGTGGGCGTATGCCAAATCCAAAATTGTCTTGGCTTGTGTAGGTAGTCCGCCGTGAATCATTAAGCAGCGTTCTTCAACATAGACTGCCAAGTAGAGGCATCTGAACAGTTCACGAATTTTTGTGTATGCCTCTTCCCATTTCTCACCGAATTTCATCTGAAACTCTAACGGTAAGTCATGTGGCGAAGCGAGAAGGTCTTCTGGCCCTTCATGATTTCCACGCATAAGAATTACCTGATTTGGGAAAAGTAGCTTCAATTTTAGAATCGCGTAGTAAACTTCCTTTGAGTATTCACCCCTATCACCGTAATCTCCGAGAAATATCAGAATTGCGTCACTTTTTTGGCGCATCTTATTGAGGAAATCGCTTTTTTTCAATATGTTGAAGCAGCTTTCTATGTCGCCATGCAAGTCGCCAACTATCAAGGCTTCTCCTACTGGTTTAAGTTGAATAAGTCTTCCAATAACTTGGAAGTTTTCTAAATCGCCATCTTCGCTGCAGAGTATTTCTTTTGCTTCTTCAACTGTCCTTACAAATTCATCGTATTGTGCTTCTAGGGCTTCTTTTATCACATGCGTAACGTCTAGCTGCAATTTTAAGCCTCAATTTTTTCGATGATTACTTTTTTTCCTAGAAAACTCTGAATGTTCTTCTCTATTCTATCCTTGTGATTTTGAATCTTCTCTAACGTTTCTTTAATCGCTCTTTCAACAGCCTTTTCTTTAGACTCTATAACGTTTTTTCTTCGATCCAAATTCTCAAGATCTTCTTGAAGCTTAGATAAGCCGCTTTGGCTTTTTGCAAGCTCCGCAGATGCTGAAATACTATTTTTCCTTGCAAATATATCCACACATTTTTTGTAGGGTTCATCCAGCGAGTTTCTTTTCAAGATGTTTTCTATTGTTTGCCCAGCTTTCCTCATCTTCTCCGGTTTGAGCTTCAATTTTCCACTAGTCATTGAAAGGGCTAGTTTTTGAAGTATTTGCCTCAAAATGGGATAGCCATTTTCTTCAGTAGCTAATGCCTCAAATGGATTCTCTAAATACCGCGTCAATTTTTTAAGCTCATCTTGTGTTAAACCGCTTCCACCACCGTGGAGACTTTGCGCTTTCATTTTTATGAATGGCTTTTGGAGATGCTGCAGGCTATGCTTAACTTCAGCGTTTAATGCCTCTATTTCCAGATTAACTTGGCTTAGTTGACTTATTTCGCCTTTGCTTTTTAAATCAGCCATTTTTTGTTGGACATCAGCGATTTCTTTGAGAATCATTTCCTTTTCATTTTCAACTTCCGTTTTTTGCTCCTTAAATTTTGAGAGTTCTCCCTCTAGAATCTGCAGTTTGTCTATAAGTTGAAATGTTTCCTCCAAAGTTTTTGTTTTGGCATACTCTTTTGAGAGAAAATTTTGAGCTTCCTTTAATGTTGCCTTTGACTTTTCAAATTCCACCAAAAATTTTCTTCTGTCAAGGATAAAGAATGGTGAAATTCTTGGAAACCAATTTCTAACATCTATTTCAGTTACAGCTAGCGCTTTTTGGATCTCGCCGATAAGGTTGTTTAAGCTGTCGTAGGAAACATTTTCTGGAATTTTAATCTGCCTTGTTCTTTCAAGGAATAAACGTGAAAGTTTGTTTAGGGCTCTTGCACGCTTATAAGTTTTCAAGTTCCGTTTCTCAATCTCCTTTGCACTATTGTCGAAAAGCATTTTGCTTGCATTAGAAAGCTCGTTCAAAGTCCTACGCAGTTCAGCAAGAACTTTTTCAGCGCGTGAGTGAACTGGAACAAAAATTGAGCTTGTTTCATTTTCAAGCCAGCTTTTAATGTTCCTTGAAGATATTGTTAAGGTTTCGGACAAGCGATTCCCCATAGAATATACGCTTAAGCAATATTTATTTTTCAATGTGTGGGTTTCTTATTACTCTTTTTTAAGTAGCTACTCTTAAATAATTACCGAGCCATATGCAGAAATGAGATGGAGAGAATGAACACAAGGACTATATCATTTACCTTAATGATGGGTGCCCTGGGAAATATATTGTTTGTAATATCGTATTACGCGGGAAACCTCGCTCCAGGAATAGCTTTGGATTTTTCCCTTATGGCAGTTTTCATTGCAGGTTTTTACGGAGGCCCTATGGTAGGTCTGATTTCTGGACTCTTCGCAGGAATAATGCCAGGAATAATGTTTGGTCCCCTTGGCATGAGTTCATGGCTTGGATTGATTGGATTACCCGCCGGAAAAGCTTTGACAGGGTTAACCACGGGAATCATCTCAAAAAGTCTACGTATAGGGAAGAGAAAATACCCGTCGCTTATCGCGATTCCCGCAACTTTCCTAGCGTATATCCCGGAAGGCATATACACTTATGCTTATTTCGCTTATCTAATGCCGTTCTTCCTTGGAAGAGGAGGCCCTTACATATTCATTTATTATATACTGCCAAAGGCAATGGGAGAAATAGCCATAATGAGCTTTTTGATGGCAGCCTTAATAGGGAACTACGGCTTTAGCGATTTCATTAGTAGATTCTTTGAAAAACCGTTTATCCCTAAATTTAAAACAACAAAACAGAGCTAGAAGCCTAAAGACTGCATTAATACTTTAAAATTGACATTTCCTGCTTGAAAGATCTTACCAGTTTTTACATCATTGACCTCGATAGCTGCTGGCGCAAAAAGGTCCGGGTCTATCTTATAGAAGTCATAGTTTACTGCTTTAAAAATTTCTAAGAAGGTTTTTCCATAGTCTTTTGAGGCTTTTGACGGTGCCTTTTCCACGATGCTTTTCAGTTCTTCTTCGTTTCCGTAGTCAACAAGGTAGTGGGCTGTTCCGCCGTACAATATCGCATCATTCGTTCTTGCCATTGCCTTAACAAATTTTGGGTGTATTGGCGGTATTGGTGCTGTTCCATAAGCGTGCAATATCGCGTTTGGATTTAACCCAAGCCTGCTAAGCTTAAGCATTCCAGTTTCAATTATCCTTCCAGAAACTTGTATTGCGCCGACTAGGCTTACTGTTGGTGTTAAAATTATTGCAAGGTTTTCGGGTTTAACGTGGCAGTCCTGAACAAAACATTTTACGAGCTTTTCTGGAGGGAGCTTATCAGTTTCCAAAACGATTATGGCTTTTTCGTAATTGTCCCTATAACCGATTTTTTCATAGATTTCCTTTGGCTTTTGGGCTAGAGCTCTTGCTGGCCCAGAGCCGATTGCGAAGTAGTCGTTTTCCTTAATTTGCCAACCCGCAAACTGTGAACCGAAGGTTGCTATTGCTGGATAATCCGTATAGACGAATATTGATGGAAGCTCAATTTCACCGTATCTTTGCGAAATTATTTCTGCTTTTGCGAGTCCGCCCATGCAGATCTCGGTTATGATCTTTCCAGCTTGGAACCCGCCTTTGGCTTTTATTCCAGCGTCAACAATTGTTGCGCCTAAAGCTGACTTTGAAACGTTTACGCCATAAAGCTCTGGGTCTCCGCATAATTTTTCTAAAAGTTTCCATGCAAGTTTGTTAACACTTAAACTTTCATTCATAATTTTGTCTCCATCATAGGAATTTTTCGTAAACGTTTAGGTGAGGGTTCTTATCTTTAAAAATGTAAAGTTTGCCCTCACCATGCTCAACGAGGTCTCCGAGAAAAAGATAGAACGGTCCCATAGCTATCTCGTCCTCCTCAATCTTAACTTTCTCTTTTATGCCATCTATTGTAAATGACGGCAGAACAGATTCTAGAAAGCCTCCAACAACTATTTTGCCGCCTTTCATACAAGCGCCTATTCGCGTTTCTGCGTCCCTTTGAATATAAATTGTCCCTTCACGCATTCGAAGCCCAGCAAATTGTCCAGCGCTGCCATAAACCTTTATTATGCCGTTTCTCATGTGGGCTCCAGCTTCGTTTCCAACATTTCCATGCACAATTATTTTTCCGCCCCTCATGCCCTCTGTGCTTCCACGGTATGGAGCCCCCAAATAGTCGCTGGCATTCCCGTGAATTTCTATTGTTCCCCCTTTCATCATAGAGCCAGCCCAGCCCAACACATTGCCGTAGACTGTTATTTTTCCGCCCCGCATTTCTTCGCCCAAGTGCATGCCAGCATCCCCTTTAACTATGATTTCGCCGCTTCTCATTCCGGTGCCTATCCGCCTAACTCGGCTTACATCGCCATTAATGGTTATGATAGTGGCTTGCGGAGTGCCTTCCGCCTCTGCCACTTCGACCTTGAAGAGTTCTCCGAGGCTTTTCTGTTTGTTCCCTTCCCAAACCTCCAGCTTTTCAATTTCCTTCGGCTTTTTCCCTTGGAAGATGTCTGGGTTTATGCGTTCAGCCACTATTGGCAGTTTAAACTCTTTAATGGGGTATAGGTTCACAATCATTACACATCAGCCTTCACGGTTATGGGTTGGGAAATTGCCAAATAACCCTCACTTACGGGGTAGTTCTCAAACTCAACGGTCCAATACTCCTTGAACCGCCTTTTCATGTCCTCTGTTATTTTCGCCTCCTCGCTGGTTTGCACATTCAACCACATGGTTGCCCCTTCAATGTGCTTTAGGACTTCGCCTTCCTTAACCACCACTTGCCCGCCTTTAATTGTGTAGGCTGCCCTCTTGAAAGCCCTCCTAACAGCCTTATACTTCTTCGACGGGTCCATGGTTTCAGGGTTGAAGTTGTATATGGCTATGTCCGCGTCCGCGCCTATGCCCAAGTGCCCCTTGTTTTTAAGTCCTAGAGCTTTGGCTTGTCCAGCCCTCGTCACTATGGCTATTTCATAAAAGCCCAATTCACGGTCTATTGTTGGGAGGAGGCTTCTGCTCCTCGCCCTCGGATTAATCTTTCTCAGCGTGGCTTCTCTCGCTTTCCTGCTCATAAGCCAGGCCACAATCCTCGGATAGGCAATAAATGGTCCGCCGTTCGGATGGTCCGTGGTCATCAAGATTTTCCATGGATCCTTGATTAGTAGGGCTAGTTCCAGCCCAATAGACCATTGGGTTGCGTGTACATGGCTCTTCCTTTTATAGTGGAAGGGCACTATGCCAGCGCTTGTTTCCGTTTCAACATCGTGGTTTACCCACTTGTTTCCACTTAAAGTGTGAAGTAGGTACTGGAAGGGCCCGTCAGCCGTCATTGTGGTTGTGTCCGTGAATATCACTTGCCCCATGTCCATCGTCACGTGAGAATGCGCATTAACATAGTTGGCTATTTCCTCAGCCCCAGACCCGAAGGTTCTCCAGTCGTCTCCCTTAAAGGCGCTGAACTGACAATGTGTTATGTGAATTACAGGCTTGTCGTCTTGGGCTAAATCTTCAACACACCTCATTGTTTCTAAGGCTGTTACATAGTTGCCAGGTTTGCCCAAATTGTTGGTGTGCACGTGAATCGTGTGGGGCAAGTTTAGAAGCTTATTAACCTTGCATAATCCTCGGATGATCTCGCGGGGCGTGATTCCAAAGTATGGGACTTGGTCGTCTATATCCCTTACATTACGCCCGAAGCCCCAAGCCTCAAGCCCGCCGGGGTTTACAAGCTTTATGGCATAGCCCTTAGTCGCCTTAATCATCCATGCCACGTGGCGAGCGCACTCCTCTATTTTGCCGTCCCTCAAGTATTCTAGGACAAACCACCAGTCGCCGAGAAGTGGATAACTAGCCTTATCAATTATGGGAGTGTCGCTCAACTCCTCATGTGTGTGCCTAGCCTCTAAGGGCGGCATGGATGGATTCATAACTGTAGTCCAGCCCATCCTCGCATAACGGTAGCCCGTCGTAAAAGTGGATGGAATGGAATAGCCCACGCCAGACCTTGTCACGGCTGTTTTGCGTTCAAAATCCTTATAGTGGTCCTCTGGGCGCAGGAGTCTACTGGAGTTCACTTCGCTCCCTGCTATGTGGCTGTGGATGTCAACCCCGCCCGGCATAACAACCATTCCTGTGGCGTCTATCCTTTTTGCGCGGCGCTCGTTAACCTTCTCAACTATCTTGCCGTCTTTGACGGCTATATTCATCTTTTCTCCGTTAATCCCGTTAATTGGGTCGTAAACGAAGCCGTTTTTTATTAGGAGTTCCATTAGGCTTCCTCCTTCGCTTTACTCTTTTTTATCTTCCTAACTTCGGCTAGGATTCGTCTAAGAATCTCCTCGTCGGGAAGCATCCCCCTAGGCGGGTCAACAACCTTTTTCAGTGGTATGGGCACGTGGTCCATTCTGTAAGCTGTTCCAGAGGCTTCTATACCCACAAAAGCTGATGGGATAAGCACGTCAGCCATTTGGGCTGTCACATTCATGTGGGGGTCAATAACAACTAATGGGTTTTCCACTAGGTGTTCAGCCGCCTTACGAGGGAAGTTTGAAACTGGGTCTGAAGCCACTATTAGGGCGGCGTCTGACTCCTTCCGCAGCAAAACATCAACAACAGATGTCTCGCCAGGATTGTACCTTGGATAGCCAAGCGAAAAATCAACAGCATAGGGGTAGCCCGTCTGCCAAGTGAAAACCGTATTAGCGCCAGTCACGTTGAAGTGTCCCCGCATGGGCATTATGATAAACTTTGTGCGCATGTTTAGGTCCCGCACCAGTGAAAGTGCGGCGTCGACGTTTCGGAGTTTGCCGCTGCTCATAGTTAAGCCAAGACCAAAAAACAATGTGCCGAAGTCACAGCTTACCATGGCGTCTGCAACCTCCTCCAAATACTCTACTGGGACTCCAGCCACCTTGTCAACTTCAAGCTCTTGTTCGCGTATCAAAGCCCTAAAAGCCTGCAGAAGCTCATAGTCCTTGTTTGGCTCGACCTGCACGAAATAGTCTGCAATTTCAGCAGACTTTGTTCGCCTAACATCAATCACTATAAGTTTTCTCCCTTCCTTTGCTATGGATGGGTAGGGCTTATACACGGAGACAGGTGGCGGGGCTGGCGGTGGCTTTTTGAAGAATAGCCTTTTGATGGCACTTTGAACCTTTTTCCTTCCAACCCAAGCCTTAACCTTGTTCACGTAGCTTCTCCACGCACTTTTCTTAAACCTTCCTTCCGAGAAGGCTGTGTAGCGTTCAATGTGCCTTGGATGGGCGCTCCACGGGTTGCTTCCCCAATAAACGATTAGGTCTGCTCTATGCCTAATCTGCCCCAGAGTGCATGATGGAATTCCAACGTCTTGGATGCTTAGAACTGATGGTCCGTGGCAGACCACCGCCGTATTGTCTATTACTCCGCCAACCTCTTCGGCTAGTTCTATGCCAACGCTTATGGCTTCGCAGCTTGTGCTGCTCCAGCCGTAAAGAACTGGGTAGTTGGCTTCAGCCAAAATTTCAGCAGCCCTTCTAATAGCCTCTTTAAGGGTTGTTTTGACAAGCTCGCCATTCTTCCTTATCATAGGCTTTAAAACGCGGTGTTCGCCGCAGTAGCCCAAAAACTTGGCTTCACACATGGCACAGCCATTCTTAACCTTAACTACACGCCCATCTTCAATTGTTAGTTCTATGTCATCGCATAGGCTTCCACAAACCGGACACGTCACGGCTTTAACAACTGGCATCATTAACCCTTCCTAAAAACTGTTTTTAGAAGTTCCTCCAAGCCTAGAACAGGCTTGTCTGGAGCTGGATCCACAGTGGCTGGAACCCCCTTAAAGGACGGCATACCAATCCCATGAGTTTCCGGGTCAACAACAACGTTTGCCCAAAGACCATAGGGAATGAATATTACGCCTTGATGTGGTGCCCTCAAAGATTTTTTGGCCTTAACCACCACTGAGCCGAAAGCCGTTGAAACCTGAACGTTTGTTCCATCCTTTACGCCTAGCTTTTTCATATCCTCTGGGTCCATAAAACAAACTGAGACACTTTTCACATACTCTTTGGAGGATTTACCCCGCTCTTTCTCGGCGCCCTGCTTTATTGTGCGCCCCGTCAGCAAGATAACTTTCAGCTTAGGCTTCTCTTCCATCATTCAACCTCAACACTTGCAATTAAACGCTCAACATCCCTTGAAAGCTACGTACAGAAATTTTAATCTAATTAATTTATCCTCTTTTAGGACTGAAAAGCCATGTACTTTTGGCTGCTGGAAAAGCCAATAGTGACCTCTCCCCCTCTAATTTTCTGTTTTATGGTCGGTAGCCGCTCAAAACAGCCAGGGCAAGGGCAGCGGCAATGATGTCTGCCGTTGTTCCAGGATTGAGGAGATTGCTCTCCTTCCTCAGCATGGCGTCAAATTCTCGGAGTTTTTCCCTTCCAGCGGCTGTTCTAAGACCACCATTTTTCAAGACTTTTCCCGCTGCGGCTGAGACTTCGCGAGCCCTCTCAAGCCCTACTTTTCTTGCGATGAAAGTGTCTGGATGCTTAGCCAAAACAGCAAGGAAAGTGTGGATTGTCGCCTTGTTTAGGTCTCCGTCTTCCTTAAGATTTTGCACAAGCAAGGGATAAGCGTATTCGAAGGTTACTGGGTAATTGTTAACCCATTCTGAGCAAATCATATCATAAGAAGCGGCTATTTTAAAAACTTGATATAGCGAAATCCTCTCCTCAACTATGCGCTTTACAGAGCTTGGGTCATTAACGTCTAGGTCGGGAGCTTTTCCCAAACCGCTGGGCTTGGCAATCCCAATAGCCTCGTAAACTGCAACAGCATCTTCTGGCGTTGTTGCCCCAACAACCTTTTTCAGATTCTGCCTCAAAACAGAAAGGTCAAAAACGCCCTTTTCATCCTTTGTCATGCCAGCCGAAACAGCCAAAGGCATAAAAAGTATTATTGTGCCAAGCAGAGTGTTTCCGCCACTCTGCCAAGCATTTATGTCGGCTACACAGTCGCAGATAATCCCTCCAACACCAATGTCTTCCAAGCCTATTTCACCTTTCGCAGCAGCTACACCCCTCTCAGCAGCCAGCCTAAAATGGGGAGCAGCAGCCACGGCAGAAGCCAAAAAATGCATGTGATTTGTTCCTTCAAAACCAACAACCAAGTTGACGTTTCCAGGCTTGTCGGCGCTAACCTCCAAAAGAATGGCCAGCTCCAAGCACCGTGAAACATGCTCAGCCTTGTTGAAGGCCAAAGCCATTAACATTGCACCTTACAGTATAATCTGCGCGGAAAAGCTTATTAACGTTGTGTAAAAAATTACACAGCGATTACCAAGAGTACATAGGATGTCTATTCCATGAAAATTTCAACGCGTCACCTAGCATTAGTAGCGGTTTTCGCTTCGCTTTACTACGTCCTATCCATAATATCACCATACATCCCCGCGATAGGACTCCCAGACTTAAAAATAAAACTTGAAGCGTTAATCGCATCAGTTTTCGGGTTGATTTTAGGTCCATACCTGGGGTCTTTCGCCGCATTTCTCGGGGCATTTGTATCATGGGTTTTGCCTCCCGGAAGCATGAGCCCTTACGGAGCCCCTTTCTTGTTATCGCCTCCGATAAACGCCTTAATTGTTGGCTTAATTTTTTACAGAAAGTGGCGGTGGGCTTTCATTGCTTTTGGGGTACTAATTTTGGCTTTTCTTTTTTCGCCGCCATCACAACCGATAACGGGATACAGCCAGATATTCGATCCATTCAATCCAGATAACGCCTATATGATACCCATTTATTACGTGCCAGTTGCTGTGCTTTGGGACAAAGTGATTGCACTTTTTCTAATTTTTCCAACCGTGAAATTTGCTAGACGCCTCTCTAACCCAAAGGGAATGCCCATACTGTTTTTCCTGCTGACTTTTATTGGGAACCAAGCAGACAATATGTGGGGATGCAACGCTTTCGCCATACCGGTAGTTTATGAATCCATTTTTGGTCTCCCCTTAGAAGCTGTCCGCTTTTACTTTCTTGTAAGCCCATTCATTTACCCTGCTATAAGGCTTGTTCAAGCTATATTCGCAACAATAATCGCAGTTCCACTAATCAGAGCGCTAAAGAACACGGAGTGGATTATGGCTGAAAAATCTATAATAGAGGAAAACATCAATCAATAAGCCGAAAGAAGAAAAATGCGGCCAGTAGAAGGATATTTGCTAGAGTCTGTTGAAGGCGTAATCTTTGACGTTAAGGGGCTAGTTCACCCGCCAGACAAGATAATAGCCTTTCCCCGTTTTATTCCAGACCAGAATGGTTTTCGCACTCGTAAAGGCGTCAAGTACGTTAAGGTTTACGGCTTTTCTGAGAGGTTTGCTTTTCTTGAAAGCGCCGTTCCAAACTATATTGTTCACGACCAGCTCTTTGACGAGAAGCTTTGCGAAGTTCCATTAGAAAATGTCAAGAAAGTTTACAGTCCACTTGAGGGTTTGAAAAGGCTTCGAAGGGAGGGGGAAGGCGGAAAACTTGACGGTTTGGAAAGGGCGGCTTTACAATGCCTAAAGATTTTGAAGGAAGAGGCAGGTGTGCCTTGGAACAGTCTTGGGATCTCTGGTTCAGTGTTAGTGGGCTTGCACACTATGGCTTCGGACATTGACCCGGTTGTTTATGGTGTTGAAAACTGCCGAAAGGTGCATTCAGCCTTGAAGAGGCTACTTGAGGAAGGCAACACACCCTTTAAGCCCTACAACATGGAGGATTTGCGGAGGCTTTTCGCTTTCCGTTCGAAAGACACTTTTATAAGCTTTGAGGACTTCGTGAAAGTCGAATCTAGGAAGGTTTTTCAGGGCAAGTTTTTGGATAGGGACTGTTTCATACGTTTTGTGAAGGACTATGGCGAAGTAGGCGAAAATTATGGTGATGTCCATTATAGGAATTGTGGCTATGCGAAGGTTGAAGCTGTTGTTGTTGATGATTCCGAAGCCATCTTTACGCCATGCACATACAAAGTTGAAGATGTGAAAGTTGTAGATGGAACGGAACTCCAACCAATAAGGGAAATAGCCTCCTTTCGTGGAAGATTCTGCGAACAGGCAAGACGAGGCGAAGCAGTCATAGCACAGGGAAAAATTGAACACGTAAGAGATCATAAAAGAGGATACAAGTATTTTAGACTGCTGCTTGGAAACAGACCCACAGATTACATGATTCTAAAACATTAACTTTGGGTATTGAAAGCCGTAATTTTCAAAACTTGTTCGTAGTACCGCGGTCCATAAGTTAATGTTACTTGGTGAAAGCTTTCGCCATTTCGTTTTTCAACTTTTTCAAGGTTTCCTTCAACATAAACAGTTTCATCCTTCCACGCTTGCATCCTAAACTCTTCAAGGTAGGAGACAACTCGCTCCAAGTCTTCTACACCTCGCCCTTCAACAACTTTTAAAACTTCAGTTTGATAGATTGAAGGCATGAAGGGTGCATCCGAATCGTCTTTTATGCGCAGATATGCCCTAACCCAGCCTTTATGCGTTATCCTTTTGATTTGGCTGTATTCATTTCCTATTTCATCCCAGCCCTTTACAGGTTCAAACTCAACCTTTATAGCTCTTCTAGAGGCTTTATCATGGAAAATTCCATAGATAAGTTTCCGTCTTTGATGCCAAACAAACTCTTGAGGGCTTATGTTCTTGAAACGCCAAAATTTCTCCCTAATTGGCGAGTCGTCCTCAAATTCATTTGAAAACTGTGAACGTCTATCTGCATAAAGCTCTTGCAAAATCCAGCGGATTCGTTTCAAATTGTTTACGCCATAAACGATTATATCTATGTCAGAGAAGCTTGGGTGATAAAAGCCGTGGAGAAGCGAGCCGAAAACTCCAAAATCTTTTATGGAAAAACTTGAATCCGTAATGGTCACCTCAAGGACTGTTTGGAGGGCTCTGAGAAGAATGTCTTTAGGCTCCTTTTCAAGAAGCACTTTAAGGGTTTCTTCAGGTCTTCTAATTGCTGCCACATTTGAGCATTTAACGCCTATTACCTTTCTACCAAGAGGTTCATGAAAAATCATATATTGAGGAAAATTAGCTTTAATGAAACTCCAACTTTCATCCTCGTAAAATTTGTAAAAAATTTTTTCTCCATCGGTTCTGTAGGCTTTTGGGTTTGAGGATTTGAAAAGATTGGAAGGCGCGTACTCAGCATCACATATAAAACCATTCGGCGGGTGCGCATAACCAAAAACGCGGAAAATTAAGCCTTCCCGCGTTATTATTGCATCTCTATCTCTTAACACCATTCTGGCCAAATGTATTCTTCCTCGCAAGTGCCAGTTCCTACAACAACTTGAAAGTGGGTTTTTCCAGATTCAACGTTTTTCACACGTTCAAGCATACCAGAAACTTTCATTTTATCACCTTTCTTGGCAACATTTCTGTAACAACCAATCATTGAGGCAACAGTCTCAGGGGTTTTATCTTTAGGCAATTCTGAGGAATCGTTTAGGGGATTGTAGTCTTTTATTTTGTATAGCGCTGGGCGAAACACTGCTTCATCGTCATTCTCAACTGTGCAGCTGAAACTAACTGGTTTAAGCGGCTTAAAACTGTATAAGCCATACTTGGAATTGATTTCCTCTGGTTTACGAACAGCATTATACATGAAGATCTTGCCTCTAAAGCGACCCTTGTATTTTCTCGCTACATCTAGGCGATTGTTGAAGACATAACTTAAAATGCCAGCTTCAACGAGTTTCTGCACAGTGTTTTCTACTCTGCGAAAGCTTTGCAAACCGTAAACAACCATGTCTATGTCAGACTCTTGTGTATGCATGTTTAAAGCGACAGAACCATGAATGCCAAAATCTTCGATGGGGACATTTGACTCGCTGGAAAGCATGTTAATGAGATCTAATGTCAACTTCTGCAAACTGTCCTTACGTTTCAGCTTATCAATATGTTTTAGGCATTCTCTCGGAACGTAAAGCTTTTTAACAGAATTTAACGGTGCACTAATAACATCTTTTTCCCTAAAGGGGCAATAATACACGTATCCTGGAAAATTCTCCCTCAAAGTTTTTAGAAGGCTCTGATAATTTTGCGCGGTATAAAGTTTTTCTGCGCGAAAAAGTTTCATTTTTCCAATTTTCCATTCCCTCTCAAGGAAATCTATTTTGAAAAGCTTCTTGAAATTTGATGGTATATACTTAAGAAAGGCGAAGACTCTGTCCTCCGGGTGTTCATACCCGAAAACATTGAATATGAACCCCTCCTTTGTTATGAATGTGTCGCCGTCCATCGGTGTCCATTGTTTGAAAGTCGTTTGAAACACCTTTGTGAAATCACGCTTAGATACTAAAAAAGCTATTGCAGAAATACTACGGTTTTAGTGCAGAAAGCATGAAACAGGAGTTTAATTCTTTTTTAGCAAATGTGGCGGTGGAACTTTCACGTTGTTTTTGTAGCTGCCATTTTCCTCCCCTTTGAGAAGTTGTGTCATTTCTCGGTAGCGTTGGAGAAAGCTTAGGCCTTTCTCGGTTGCCTTGTACTTTTCTTTGTCGTTCTCAACAATTTTTTCCAGCAGCTTTATTTTTAACATGAATTCAAGGTAGTCATTTAGTTGTGTAAAGCTCAAGTTTGCTTTATACATTATCTGCGTTTTTAATGTTCCATCCTTCGCTATGTCCAAAATTTCAGCCATTATGTAGAGTTTGTCCCTTCTTTTTAAAGCTGTGTCTGAGCTCCATGGGTTCAATTTTCTGTATTCCTCTTTTAGAACATTTTTCTATAACTTAAAAGGTGTACTGAGCATTTTAAGCCGTGTTTCGCTTGAGAAACTATTCCAATAACCGAAATATTCTCTAGAATAAACTTCTATATGCTAACAAACGGAATAGCTTATCTTATGTTAAATAGTTTAAAGAAAAAAGGTGAAAGGGAATGATTGTTGGCTTGATAGCGGATACACATGATAGGCTTCCAAATGTTGAAAAAGCCGTGAAAAAGTTTAACGCGGAAGAGGTTGAGCTTGTGCTTCACGCTGGAGACTACGTAGCGCCGTTTGTCATTCCAAAGTTTAAGGATTTAAAAGCTAAGCTCATAGGTGTTTTTGGTAACAATGATGGGGACCGCGAGTTGCTGAGGAAAAGATTCAGTGAGTATAACAACTTGGAGATTCGTGGGAGCTTTGCCGAAATTATAGCTGACAACGTAAAAATCGCCCTGATACATGGAACTGAAAATGCACTTTTAAAGGCTTTAATTGAAAGTGGAGGCTTTGATGTTGTTGTTCATGGGCACTCACATGAGGCTGAAATTTACAGGAAAGGAAAAACACTTGTTGTCAATCCAGGAGAAGCTTGCGGATATTTAACTGGCAGGTCAACGATAGCTTTTCTTGACACGGCTAAACAAGAGGCAAGAATCATTGAGCTTTAATTTGATTATAGGGCTCTCTTCGTTGATTGGCTAGCTTAAAAAGTTCAATTAACTCATCATCTGACGCGCCATTTCGCATAGGCGTTAGAACATCAACCAAATTGTCGTTTCGCATTAGGCATGGCTTCAGTTTTCCATCGCTTGTCAAACGGAGCCGCGTACAGTTTGCACAGAAACTAGTATTTTCAATTGGATGTACAATTTCCACCGTTACATCTGGGAGGTGGTAGACATGGCGATCCTGCATATACTTCCTAGTTTCAATTTTAACGGCTTTTTGCCTTAACATTTCTTCGTATTCGTCCAAGGATTTATAGTGCTCATAATAATATGCCATGTTTAAATTTAGCGGCTCAAGTTCAATCAGCTGCAAAATCGCTCCGACTTTACTTGCAAATTCCATCATCTCTGAAACAGCATCATCATTGACTCCTTTTAAAATCAGCATGTTAAGCTTAACCGGGTGAAGCCCAGCTTCAACAGCTGCCCTAACGCCTTCTAAAGCATTTTCTAATCGTCCGCCAGTCAAAGCTCTATAAGTTCCGCTATTTAACGTTGGAAGGCTTATGTTCACACGCTTTAAACCGCTTGCATATAATTCCTTCGCCAAGTCGGCAAGCATTGTGCCATTAGTCGTCATAGAGAGTTCATTTAAGCCTGATGTGGCGGCGATTCCGTGAACTATTTCTGTGATGTCTTTTCGCATTAGTGGCTCTCCACCAGTAATTTTCATCTTTGAAATTCCAAGTTTAACAGCAACCTTTGCGATGCGTGCAATCTCTTCAGCACTCATTTCTCTGGTGAAATTGGATGCAACTTCACCTTCCATGTGGCAGTATGGGCAGCCTAAATTGCAAGTTTGCGTTACCGCTATTCGCAGATTAAGTAGGGGACGCTTCCAGCGATCAATTAAAACCATCGATATTCCCACGTGTGCTTATCGGTTCTTCATAACAGTTCACCAATATAAAACTTGTCTAAAACATAGCAACAAAACACCAATTAAATTTTTATTGACTATTTTGATTGAAGTCTTCGTCCATTCCTCATCTCCATACGTAGATGTAGGTCAATATAGAGAGATGTCTCCGCACACCTACTGTTCACCAGAACTAGTTAATTGGCTGCCACAGATCTTATGTCCAGATTTAAAGGACGCATCTTGCCCCAAGAGGACCGTACAGTTTTAGAGCAAGCGTTGCGCGTCGCCAGTGAAACAAACGAGAAAGTGTATTTGATGTTTCATGCATGACTAACAAGTTAAGGGCTGTGAAGAAAGGAATCAAGAAGACACCCTCAGCCATAATTGATGGAAAAAAGTATGAAGAAACAAAGGAAATTCTGGAAGCCTTGCAAACAATCTCCAGTAAACTCAACGTGTAAAGAAACTAATCGCTTGATCTATTCGCGTGCATGTTTCACTATATGAGGTGCCTCAGGCAGGATAAGCTTTTCAACGCAAAGTCGGGCAGCGTCTGGCGAGCCAGGAATGCAAAAAAATGCTTTGCCTTTAGCCGTGCCTGCAACGGCGCGCGACAAAATTGCCGCTGAACCTATTTTTTTAAAGCTTAAAAGCCGAAAAATTTCGCCGAATCCTTGTAGAATTTTTTCCAGGAATGTAGAAACCGTTTCGATTGTAACGTCTGAAGAGGCTATACCTGTGCCTCCGCAAAATATTGCAACATCTAAGTTAGAGTTTAATGCTTCACTTACGCAATCTTCGATTTGAGTTTTGTCGTCGGGAATTATTTTTCGTATGGCAACATTGTGACCCGCTTCTTTTATTAGCGATTCAATCAAATCTCCAGACTTATCCGTAACTTTCTCTCCGCTCTGCAGCTTCTTGTAACGTGATGTACTGCAAACGAAAATGGCAAAACTCAGCTTTTTTGGAGCTTCTGCTTTATGCCTTCTTGTGCTTTCGCTCATAAGGTTTTGCCTCTTTAACCTTTTTTATGACACGTATGTTTTCTATGTCTGTGGTTGGGTACTGTCCTTCTTCATCCTTCTCGTATTGCTTGACCATGTCCCATATTGTTAGAAGGCTTGCGGCTGTGGCAACCAAGGCTTCCATCTCAACGCCTGTTTGGGCTTTAGTTTTAACGGTGGATGTTACTTTGATGCGTGTTTCGTCTATGATTTCGGTTTTTATTTCCACATTTGTTAGCGGAAGCTGATGGCAGAGTGGAATTAGAGTGCTTGTTTTTTTGGCAGCGAGTATTCCGGCAATTTTGGCAGTGTACAATGGATCTCCCTTCGCAATTTTGCCTTCACGAATTAAATTTATGGTTTCTGGCTTCAGCTTAATTATTCCAGTGGCTGTTGCTTCACGAAAGACTTCTGGTTTTTCGGAAACATCAACCATAGACATTTTCTATCTCTGCTCCTCATATTTTGTTTGGTTAAAGTTTGCAAGGGAAAGCTGCCCATTTTCGGTTCTGTTTTCCTTGCTTTCCGACTTTGTAGAAGTTTCTTTTGAGAGAATTTTTATGCTTTCCTCCTGTAACTCCCTCATTATCTGTTTCATTTCATCAACCTTCTTTTCCAAGATAATTAGCAAAGCTCTGAAATCGTCTATTCGGCTTAACACGTATTTAACAAGGGGTTCCACGTCCTCCCTAGCTTGTATGCTTACAACTGAAGCCTTGTTTTCTGAAGCTTTTTTGAAGCTTAGGATTGAATCTATAAGTGGAGACGGGTTATCCCTAACTTCTCGCATTATGAAGAGAATGTCTGAACTGTCTGCCACCGCTTTTCTCAGCTGTTCAAAGGCTAAACGGGAGTTTGCAAGGGGGTCAGCAGTGTTTTGGAGCAGTATTTCCTTAAAATTGGCTAGTGTCTGTGTAAGTCTTTTACACATGGATTTTATTGTTAGGGCTCTTTCAGGCTTGAGAATAAGCATAAACTCTTCGCTTTTTTCTATTAAAACCCTTAAACTGGCTATGTAGGGTTCAGTTTTGCTTAACAATTCTTGTGGTGAAAGTTTTTCGTATATTGTGTCGCTCGCCACGTCGCTTGCCATTTTCTGCAGTAATGCTTCAAGTTCCTGTATGTTATCATTAAATTCTGCTTTTATCACGCTTTCAGCTCCTAATCTTCTATTTTTGTGGCTTAATATTTATTTGGATGCTCCCAAGATTCAAGAAGGTTTTGCAGAGCTCTAGCTTTCGGCGACTGCTCATTAAGCCTATACAACCGTATCCTTCCGAACAGCTTGTGTTTAACTATGCCTTCGTTTTCCAAAATTCTCAGATGCTGGCTTGTAGTATTGTAATTTACGCCAAGTCTACGTGCAATCTCGGAAACGTTAAGCTCACCCATCTTCGAGAGAATTTTTAAAATTTTTATCCTCAACCTTGAAGAGAGAACATCTTCTAAGCTCATAAGCTTCGCCCATCATTTTCTAAAAGTGTAGAAAGCTCTTCCTCTAACTCTTCTGCTGGAATTCTCGGCAAATAAATGAGCGTTGATCTTCCCCGAGCGCCTTTTGCCGAAACTTCAATTTTCACAATTTCCATTGTTGCAAGGTTTTTGAGGTACTTCCATAACTGTGTGTGGCTATGTGGTTTTTCACCGATTTCCTCGCAAATTATGGCGTAGGCGCGTTCAGCCTCTTTGAGTGTCATATAGGCTGTTTGAGTTGCCTTGAAAATTCGTGCTATGCCTAGTAGTAAGATTTTTTCGTGAAAGCCTAAATATGCTATTTCGCTTTTTCTCATTGTTGGAATTATGCTTGATGCTGCCTTTCGAACATGTTCAGGCGTGACAATACTGAAACCTTCCGCGTCTGCGTATTTTCCAGCCCTCCACAGAAGTTCTATTCCGAAACGGGCATTCCCGCCCTCGGAAGAGGCAAGCTCAGCAATTATGTCCACCGTTTCGTCGGAAACTGTTGATGGTTTGAAGGCAAGGGAAACGCGGTCACCGAGTATGTTTACAAGCTGGCTTTTTGAATATTTTTCTAGGCTTATTATGTTGGATTGCAAAGTGCTCCTTGTGCTTGCATCCAACCGCTCAATTACTTTCAGGTTTCTAGTTATGCAGATTAGCGAAAGTCTTTGAGGTTTATCATGCCTAATCTCCTGCATTCGCGTAAGCTTATAAACCGCTTCTGAGCCTTCTTTTTCGATAAGGCTTTCAAACTCGTCTAGAGCCAAAATTACATATGCGTTTTCTTCGTCTAAAACATCGAATAAGATATTGATGAGTTCCTCAGCGGAATAGCCTCTCCTCGGGAAGTTCGGATGGAACTTGATGATGACCTGGTGTAGAATTAGGAAGAGGCTTCCACGATATTCACGGCAATTCACATGAACGTAATGTAGTTTCACTCCGAGCTTGATCGCTTCGCCAGCTATGTCGAAGCCGAAACGTTGGGAAAGCACTGTTTTGCCTGTTCCAACATCGCCAGTGATTATGACTCTTTGAGTCATTTTCCCTGGAGACAGCAATAGAAAGTTAAAGAACTGTCTTAACAGCTGTATTTCCTGGTCTCTGTGGGGGAGTCTTCTAGGTACATAGCTTATGTCAAGTTTTGTTTCATCCTTGAAGACGCTGCTGTGTGGATACAACCGTTAAACCTCAAAATAATTATGCGTGTAGCTTGTTATCTTTTTCTCTAAACAGTCACTTTGGAAAATAAAAAGACTAATAAGCAAATTTTGTTAATTTCATTTCGATATGAAAAAATGATTCCCAAATATTTCTTCCTGACAAAAGGCGTTGGCAAACACAAGGAGCAACTGCAATCTTTCGAGTTGGCTCTTAGAAATGCGGGGATACAACATTGCAACATAGTAAACGTTTCCAGCATAATACCTCCAGGGTGCAAACTAATATCTAGAGAAAAGGGACTGAAAATGCTGAATCCTGGAGAAATAACATTTGTTGTTATGGCTAGAAACTCAACTAATGAGCCTCATAGGTTAATTGCAGCGTCAATAGGAGTAGCAATTCCGTCCGGCAAAAATAATTATGGCTATCTCTCTGAACACCATTCCTACGGGCAGACAGACGAGGCAGCGGGAGATTACGCTGAAGATTTGGCCGCAACGATGCTCGCTACAACAATGGGGATACCTTTTGACCCAGAGACTGCTTGGGACGAGCGAAAGCAACTGTTTAAAACAACTGGACTGATAATTAAGACAACCAACATAACGCAGTCCGCAACTGGTGATAAAAACGGTTTATGGACAACAGCCATTGCAGCTGCTGTTTTCGTTCCAGAGAAAAGACGCTAGCACAGATGCAGAAGTGCACAATAATTCTCCATTTTTATTTTCTCCTGTAAATTAAATAATATAAGCGTTAAACATTTAATGTTAACATTAAAGTGTCAGGTGAAAACTTTGAAAACAAAAATTCAAACGCCAATGATAATCGTTAATTTTAAGGCTTACATTGAAGCGACGGGGAAAAGGGCTGTTGAACTTGCAAAGAAGACTGAAAAAGTAAGTAAGGAAACAAACTTGTTTGTAGGGGTTGCTCCACAGTTTGCAGATATAAAGGCTGTAGCAGACACCGTAGACATTCCAGTTTTCGCACAACACATAGATCCAATAAAACCAGGAAGCTACACTGGACACGTACTCGCCGAATCAATAAAGGAAGCTGGCGCTGTAGGAACACTAGTTAACCATTCTGAAAGGCAGCTTAAGCTTTCAGATATAAGTGAGATAATTAACATAACACATGAGAAGGAACTGATATCACTTGTATGTGCAAATACGCCAGCAATAAGTGCAGCTGTCGCGGCGCTTAAGCCAGACATAATTGCTGTTGAACCACCAGAGCTTATAGGCACAGGAATTCCTGTTTCAAAAGCAAAGCCAGAAGTGGTTACGGGCACCGTTACGCTTGTAAGAGAAATAAATAAAGATGTTACATTGTTATGTGGCGCTGGTATAAGCCACGGCGAAGATGTTGCAACAGCACTAAAACTTGGCACTAAAGGAGTGCTTGTTGCAAGTGGCATTGTCAAAGCGAAAGATCCATATAGAGTTTTACTTGAATTTGCAGAGGCAGCAAAAAGATAAGTGTGGTATGAAACTTGAAAGTCGAAGCAGAATGCGCTGCATGCATAATAAGCAGAGCCTCAGCAGAGCTTATTGAGGCTACCACAAATCCAGCATTACGTTTTAGGGCAATGAGTGAACTTTTACGCTTACTGACAAAGGAGTTTAGGCCAACAGCTGTTCCAGCAGACTTAGGTACAAAAAGAGATCGCCTAATAAAAAGGATCACTGGCAATAGCGACCCCTACAAGAGGATTAAGAAAATAAGCAATGAGAAGGCTTTGAAGCTTTTATCCTACGCCAGAAAACTTGTTGATGAAGGCTACACGCAACAGGATAGATTCAAGAAGGCATGCTTGTGCGCCATTGTTGGGAACACCATGGAATTTGACATTCCAGCTCACAAATTTTCATTCAACAGCCTAAAAAAAAGTCTACGGGAGTCTGGAAGAGATTTAGTCGTAGATGACACCATCAAAATTTATGAGTTAGCTAAAAGGGCAGAGTCCATTCTTTATCTAACCGACAACGCCGGAGAAATAGTTTTTGACACACTTCTCGTTGAACAGCTAAAAAACATGGGCTTAAAGGTCATTGTTGGTGTTAAGGGTGCACCAATAATTAATGATGCAACTTTAGAGGATGCTGATGCCTCTGGGATGAGCAAAATTGCTGATAGAATTATAACGACGGGAACGGACGCTGTGGGTTTAGCTCCTAAAGAAGCATCACCAGAGTTTCTTGAAACTTACAACTCTGTGAATATGGTCTTTGCTAAGGGCATGGGATACGCTGAAACTTTGACAGAATACAAGCTTAGTAGACCACATGTTCTCCTTTTTAGGGCAAAATGCAATCCTGTGGCAAACTTTTTTGGCATCGCGAAAGAGAAAAATGTTGCAAAGCTGATGTTGTAAATGAGTTTGCCGTCGATTCGCATCTATGGTGAAGCGCTTTCACGCTTTGATGATGTCATCCAGAAAGAATGGCTTGTTACAAACGGTTTAGGCGGATATGCCTCATCAACTGTTTTAGGAATAAACACGAGAAAATACCACGGTCTTCTTATCGCTGCACTCAACCCACCAGGAAAGCGCATCGTATGCTTAACGAAGCTTGACGAAGAAGTGGCAATTGAAAAGAACACTTATCCACTTTTCGCTAACGAATTTAAGAATAAAGTGCTTCCCACAGGGAACCTTTACTTAAAGGAGTTTTCCCTATCGCCAACACCGAAATATGTTTATGAAATCAAAAATTTTACAGTCCAAAAAAACATTTTTATGCCTTACAATAAAAACGCTTTAGTAACTGTTTACAATTTCTCAAACGCGGGTAAAAATCAGGCTAAAATTCGAATTTTTCCAATAGTAAATTGCAGGCATATACATGAAGTAACAGACAGGTGGCGAAACTCATGGGACTTAACGCAGACGTGTAGCGAAAGAGAAACGACCTTAAAATTCGAAATTCCACGATGCACATTAGCCATCGCTGCCACTGGAGGTCGCTATGTTTCCGCCGAAAGATGGATCGAAGGTTTATTTTACAGAGAAGAAGCCATGCGCGGGGAAAGTTGCCTAGAAGACTGCTATCAGACTGGATATTTTGAAGTAGTTGTAGATGCCGGTAAAGTGGAAAGTTTTGCAGTTGTTACAGTTGCGGATAAGAATGAAGCCACTGTAAGAAAGTTTTTGGAGGAAACGCCACTAACTTTTTATGACATAAGCATAATGCAGGAGGAAGAGAAAAGCCGGTATCAAAACTTGATTTTAAAGTTTTATGATGAGCATCCAACAGTTAACGCTAGAGACTGGCTTAACTGGATCATTCTTGCAGCAGATAAATTCATAGTGCAAAGTGCGGATCTCATGCGAAAATCAGTTATAGCGGGATACCATTGGTTTGAAAGTTGGGGCAGGGATACCTTCATTTCTATGCCGGGGCTTATGCTTGTAACTGGCAGATTTGAAGATTCGCGAAAAGTATTCTTAACGTTCAAAGAATACTGTAAGGATGGACTTATTCCGAATTTTATTCCGGACACGCCTGCGCAACCAGCATACAATTCTGTAGACGCACCCTTATGGTTCATTAACGCCGTACTCCAATATTTGAAGCATACTGGAGACTTCAAATTTGTCAAAGAACAATTGTGGGAGACGCTAAAGGCAATTATTGATGGGCTTATTGATGGAAAGACGTATGGAATCCGCGTGGACAGTGACTGTTTAGTTGAGCATAATGCACAATTGACATGGATGGACGCTGTTGTTGATGGACAGCCAGTTACCCCAAGAGACGGAAAAGCCGTTGAAGTTCAAGCGTTATGGTTCAATGCGCTTAAGTTTATGGAAATTTTGGCAAATAAATATGCAGAAAATGACAGTGCGAAAGAATATGCGTGTATGGCGGAAAACGTCAAAAAGAGTTTTGTAAGCAAGTTTTGGAATGCAGAGAAAAACTACTTGTTTGATGTTGTAAGCGAAAGCTTTAAGGATGACTCGCTGCGACCCAACCAGATAATTGCTGTTTCCCTAGACTTCACAATGCTTGACCAAAATAAAAATGAGAAAATAGTTGGCATAGTACACCGTGAACTCTTAACACCATATGGCTTGAGAACACTTGCAAGAGGTGACCCAAAATACATTGGCACTTATGCTGGAGATAGAAGAAGTAGAGACAAAGCATACCATAACGGCACCGTCTGGCCTTGGCTTCTAGGATCATTCACAACAGCATTCCTTAAAGCAAAGGGCTATGCGGAATATAGGCGTGAACAAGCCCTAAATTTCCTACTGCCACTTTTCACGGAACAAATAAACAGGGCAGGGCTCGGCTTAATAAGTGAAATTTTTGACGGAGACCCCCCACATAACCCGCGTGGCTGCATAGCTCAAGCGTGGAGCATTGCTGAGCCCTTAAGAGCCTACGTTGAAGATGTTTTACAAATTAGACCAAAACATGAGAAAGAGATATTACAAAAAGTTTAAGACGGAATGGTTTCTCTTAGGCTTTGTGCTGCAACTTCTGGAGTAATAGTGTTAATGTACATTCCTGTGCTCTTTTCGAAGCCTGCCCATATGGAAAGTTTCGGGTAGACCTCCAAATGCCAATGGAAATACGCTTGTGCGTTCTTGTTTATAGCTAAGTGAAAACCATAGTTGTATGGCGGGTCATTAGCAAGTTTTTTTAATGCGCCTAAACACGTCTTTAGCGTGTATGCGAAAGCTTCCACTTCGCTCTTTGTCATCTCAAGAAGTGTGGTCTCATGCCTTTTCGGGAGTATCCAAAACTCCATTGGATGAACGCTTGCCCAGGGAGCAAAAACAGCGAATTTCGCGTTTTCAACTATTACCCTAGGCCCTTTCAACTCTTCTTTTAAGATACGGCAGAAGATACATTCTCCGTTTTTCTCGTAGAATTTTTTGCTTGCGGCAAACTCTTCTTTCAAGATTTTCGGGGTTGCCGGTGTTGCAATTATTTGGCTATGCGCATGTGAAAGTGAAGCTCCAGCCTCTAGGCCATGATTGCGAAATATGGAAACATACTGCACGTATGGCTTTTCTGAAAGTTCGCGTAGCCTATCAATGTAGGCGTTAACAACGTATACCAGCTGCTTGATTGCAACATCTGAAGGCTGTGCATCGTGTGCTGGTGACTCAACCAAAACTTCATGATGCCCAACAGCGTCCATCAAGCAGCTGCTTTTCACTATTTGTTTTTTACTTAGCTTTTCCTTTGGTGGAGTGAATGCTGGATAGAGGTTTGGTATACATCTAACGAGCCAGTCCTTGTGTCTAAAGTCATTTTCATCCGCACTTTTCTTTATGCCGTTCGCACTTTTTAGGTAAACGAGAACTGCGGGTGGAGTCATTTTTTCATTTCCAGGACAGAGTGGGCAGACAGCAACTTTTGCCTTAGGTCTCTCCTGTTTGGCGAAGTCTGTTGGTCTTCTTCCGCGTTCTGTGGCTATTACAACCCATCGGTCAAGCAAATAATCCTTGCGCACTTCATTGTAGTGCATGACTTATAACTCCAGCAAACCTAAAATGTGCACCACAGAGATTTAGCATTTTCCAGGTAAGTTTTCATTTCCCATTAATTAAACCCCTACTCAACAGCAACCATGCTCTTTGAGAAGATTCTTGAAACCATTTGAGGAACACGCCAAAGAAAATCAGAGTGGCCGTAACACTTTACAAGAATATGAGGAAAAGCGTAAACAAAAGGCGGTGGGTCACTGGGGTTCGACGCCCAGAATCCGCTTAACCCCCAAACCCTACGCTCGTACCCGCACCCCCTTGAGCGCTGAACGTCCAGACTTAGGTTGCTCCCTCCCGGGCCTGGCCGGGTTCGCCTGGTAAACGTTGGAGACGACTTCCCTACGAAAGCCGCCCAGCGGCCGCCAGCCCCAAGGGACGGGTAGTCAAGGCTTCGGAAGTGGAGGTTTCAGCGTTCACGAGCGCCTCAACCCCAGCTTTCGGCCCGTCGTATAGAGGGTTTACGGTTCAGGGGACCCCTAGCCCCCCGCCTAAGACCCACCACCAATAGTTATTGAGCAGATTAAAACTATAAAACTTTACCTCAGTGTGTTGTCGAGCCGTTCTACGTAGGGTTTGAATCTCTTAATCACTGGTATAGGAATTATTTCTGGAACTTCGTAACTATGTAGATTTTTCACTGTGTAAGATCACATTACTTGTTTTCCAAATTTATTTCACTACAACAAACTTTTTACTTGAAGCCGCATTTATCTTTGTTGATAACAAAGTCTTGCTGTAGGAGTAGACAAGTTTGAAAATTGTAGGTGTTGTTACGAGCGGTGGGGATGCGCCTGGAATGAATGCTGCCATTAGGGCTGTGACGCGTATTGCCTATTCAGAAAACCTTCAAGTTTTGGGTTTCGAGAGAGGGTGGGAAGGCTTATTAACTAACGCTTTTAAGAAGTTGACGCCACGTTCCGTTGGTGGGATAATACAGCTTGGTGGGACAATTCTGCGAACTTCTAGATGTCCAGAATTCAAGAAAAGGGATGGGCTTAAAAAGGCTGCTGAAATTTTGGCACAAAATAGGGTTGACGGCTTGATTGTTATAGGCGGCGATGGCTCTTTCAAAGGAGCGTTGGAGCTTAGCGAGTTAACAAACGCACTTATTGTTGGGATTCCAGCCACGATAGACAATGATGTTTACGGCACCGACGAAACGATAGGATTTGATACAGCGGTAAACACCGCTGTCGCTGAAATTGACAAGATTCGTGACACAGCCATTTCGCATGAAAGAATATTCATAGTTGAAGTCATGGGAAGAATGAGGGGCTTTCTGGCGGCAACTGTGGGCTTAACAGTAGGTGCAGAGGTAATTCTTGTTCCAGAAGAACAACTTGTGAAAGAAGAAATTTTCAAGATAATAAAGGAAAACAGCGCGAAGGGAAAGCGGTCTGGCATAATTGTTGCAGCAGAAGGCGTAGGCGATACACGCAAGCTTGCAAGAGAAATTCAGAAGAACACTGGTGCAGAGGTTAGGTTAAGCATTTTGGGTTATGCACAGAGAGGAGGAAATCCGACAGCGAGAAGCCGCCTTCTCGCTAGTCTGTTCGCAGATGAAGCTGTTAGGCTTTTGATGTGTGGTGAAGGAAACAGAATTGTTGGGCTGCAAGACGGCAAAATAACAAACGTGAAGCTTGGAGAATCATGTAGAAAAGAAAAACCTTTAGATTTGAATCTCTTAAGGCTGTCCAGAGTGCTTTCAACCTAATTTCATCCTTTAGCCGAAAAACACTTTTGCTATTTCATAAAGCTCCAAGTCAACGGTTTTGCGTTTGCCAACGACATCCTTTAATGGAACAGAGACTATTCGGTTTCCCTTTATTGCCACCATACGCCCAAACTTTCCTTCGTGAACGAGATCTATTGCAGCTATGCCGAACCGCGTTGCCAGTATCCTATCGAAAGCCGTCGGTGAACCGCCGCGCTGGATATGACCTAAAACAACCACACGCGTTTCAATGCCTAAGCGCTTTTCAATTTCTTTGCCAAGATAATAGCCAACACCACCGAAACGTATGTGTCCAAATTCGTCTATGCTTTCACTGTAAATAATTTCCTTGCCGCCTTTCGGCTTTGCCCCCTCAGCAACGACGACTATGCTAAAGTTTCGTCCTCTCTCATGCCGTTGCTTGATGTATTCGCATACTTCGTCTACATCGAAGGGCTTCTCGGGAATCAGTATAACGTCTGCTCCTCCGGCGATTCCAGCTTCCAAGGCTATCCAACCCGTGTAACGCCCCATAACTTCTAGAATCATAACTCTGCGGTGGGCCTCAGCTGTTGTGTGAAGCCTGTCAAGAGCCTCCGTTGCTACTGACACTGCAGTATTGAAGCCGAAGGTATAATCCGTGCCATACAAGTCATTATCAATTGTTTTGGGTACGCCAACGCACTTTAATCCAAGCTCGCCCATCTTATGGGCTACAGTTAATGTGTCGTCTCCACCAATAACAATAACTGCCTCTATCCTCTCTTTCTCCATGTTCTTTAATATTTTTTGAGGCCCGTTGTCATGTTTAAATGGGTTTGTTCTAGAAGTGCCTAAAATTGAACCGCCACGAGGGAGAATTCCAGAAACTGACTGCAAATCTAATTTTAGGAATTCTCCTTCCATAAGACCACGCCAACCATCCCTTATGCCAACAACCTCATAACCATAATGCTGAATGCCTTTCCTAACAACAGCTCTTATGACAGCGTTAATTCCAGGCGCATCCCCACCACCACTCAGTATTCCAACCTTCAACTTTGGGCTTCCTCCAAGTTAGCTCTGCCAGAACTCCCGAAAAGCCGCATTTTGCCTCTAACAACTTCTTTCATGGCCTCTTTTGCAGGACCTAAAATCTTTCTCGGGTCAAACTCTTTCGGCGAGTTTGACAAAACCTCACGTATTGCGGCTGTAAACGCAAGCCTCAAATCTGTGTCAATGTTTATCTTTGTGATGCCAAGTGATATCGCCTTCTTAATGTGTTCTTCCGGTATTCCCTTTGCACCCGCAAGCTCAGCTCCGTACTTTTGGGCTTTCTCAATAATCCACTGTGGAACACTTGAGGCACCATGTAAAACAAGGGGTATGTCAACTTTTTCACTTATACGCTTTAGCCTTTCAAAGTCAAGTTTCGGCTCGCCTTTAAACTTGTAGGCTCCATGAGAAGTTCCTATAGCCACCGCAAGGGCGTCAACGCCGGTTCGCCTAACAAAATCTAAAGCCACATCCGGATCTGTCAACACCGCTTCTTTTTCCTCAACTGTTTTCTCTTCAACACCGGCAAGTCTACCAAGCTCGGCTTCCACGGAAACACCATGAGAATGTGCAAAATCAACAACGCGCTTTGTTATGGCAACATTGTCATCAAACCTCAAGAAGGAACCGTCAATCATTACGGAAGTGAAACCAGCCTCGACGCATCGCAAAACTGTTTCAAAATCTTCTCCATGATCAAGGTGAAGAGACATGGGAACTGAAACTGATTCAGCTGCGGTCCTAACAATCTTCGATAGATATGCTAAACCTCCATATTTTATGGCACTTGGTGTGACAGCAACTATCACTGGAGATTTCTCTTCAACAGCAGCCTCAACAACAGCCAAAAGACTTTCAAGATTTTGAATGTTGAAAGCACCTACAGCGTAAGCTCCACGTTTAGCTGGCAACAACAACTCTTTATTTGTTACAAGCATACTATTCACTGCGAAGTGATATTATCTCAAATATATATAAATGATTTACATAAAGCGAAAACGGGATTCAAAACGTTCGCGTAATCCGACAAAAAATTCCTCATTTTCCTTTTAATGATTAAGCATCATAATAATTTACTTAGAGAGCCCATACAGAATACGGGTGGTAGCAAAAGTGCCAATTGCATATAGCCATCCAAAAACATAAAACCAAAACTCAACACCCCAATATAGAAAGACTTGTCAGAACAATGTTAAAGTTAGAATCGCTACAAAGATAAATATAGACCCTGTCAATGAGCCTAGTTTTGGATATGGAAGAGACTTTCTAAATTCAAGAAGCGTTACCCTCAGATCAGCATTCCAGTATTCAGAGTCGAAAAGCAATAATGAAAGGCGCTTAAGCAGAAAATCATACAATTATGAAAGTAAAATATAGAAGGAAAATGAAATCTAAAACAAACTGTACGTGGGAGGCAAAATATGAAAAAAGTTCAGAAGGGTATGGTGATATATACGTTTTCCAGAAAACATGAGCCAGCTGTGAAAATAAAACCAAAAGAAAAGGTTCTTCTCGAAACAGAAGATGCCTTGGGTGGGCAAGTAAGAAACGAAAAGAACTCGCTGGAAAACTTGGACTGGACAAAAGTTGATGGGGCTACAGGTCCAGTTTACATTGAAGGCGCGGTTCCCGGAGACACGCTTGTTGTTGAAATTTTAGACGTGAAAGTTGAAGATAAAGGTGTCATGGTTATCATACCCAAAAGTGGAATTTTAGGCGACAAAACCTTCAGCCCTTACACGAAAATCATCAAGATAAAAAATGGATACATACAATTTGACGACGTTAAAGTCAAGGCAAGACCGATGATAGGCACAATCGGAGTTGCTCCAGAATCGGGCGAAATTTCAACAGGCTCACTTGGAAAACACGGCGGGAACATGGACTTCAAAGAGGTTACGGCACATACGCGGCTATACCTGCCAATATTCACGGAAGGTGCTCTATTCGCAGCTGGAGACATACACGCGGCCCAAGCTGATGGAGAATTATGTGTATCGTCAGTAGAGGTTGCTGGCGAAATTCTGCTAAAATTCGACGTAATAAAGAAAAAACAGCCAGAATGGCCAATCCTAGAAACTGAGGACAAGTATGCATTGTTGGCTTGTGGCGAAACTTTGGATGAAGCAGCAAAATGCGCCTCTGAGGCTGCTGTAAGTGCTTTTATGCGCAAATACGGGTGGTCTTTCGAGAAAGCTTACATGTTTGGGAGCTTGGCTGCGAACCTAGAAATAAATCAGGTTGTAGACCCAAAAAAGGGGGTTAGAGCCGTAATTTCAAAAGATTTTATGGAATTAAATCATCTTCTAATTTAAAATAAAGTCTTCATCGTTTCGCTTCGAGTTCTTCAAAGCTAACAATGTCTTCCAGCTTTTTCCTTCTCCTTATCAGGTGAAGCACCTTGCCTTGGACGTCGAACTTTTTACGGGAATAACCCAAAGCTAACAAGGCGACAACACGGTAATTTTTTGGGATGTGTAGAAGCTCCTTAACCAGATTTTCGTTAAAGTCTCCAACCCAGCATGTTCCTAAACCCTCTTCAGTGGCTGTTAAAACTATGTTCTGCATGGCTATTGCAACGTCAACTAAATACCATTTCGGTGAAGCTTTCTCATCTCCACAACCAACAATAACAACAGGCGACTCAGCGAGAAAACGCGAAAACCACCCGCTTTTGGCAATCTTTTGTCTCTTCTTGCCGTCTGTCACAACTATAAAATGCCATGGTTGAACATTTCCAGCAGAAGGTGCCAGCCTTGCAGCCTCAAGAATCTTCATAAGCTTATCTTTAGGAACAGAAGCCGCACCATAAGCACGAACTGAACGTCTTTGCTGAACAGCATCAAACACATTCATCCCAACCACGCAAATCTAAAATTATTTCAACTTGCCATTAAGTTTTACATTACTTTTCTTTTGCGGGAAATTGAAATTACAACCAAACTACAAGGTCGCTTGTCAACTGTAAAATATTTTTGAGAAATGGCGCGGGGTGCGGGATTTGAACCCGCGCGGCCATTGCTGACCACAGGCTTAGCAGGCCTGCCCCCTACCAGGCTAGGGCAACCCCGCATTGTTTTCAAGCGACCCCGCACATTTTTAGTGCAGGAGACGCTATTTTCTTTTTCGGAAAACATGAGACCTTTTTCGTGCGCAACATTATTAGAGAATGTCCATAGTGGTGTTCTTTTCAAACTTATGTAAACTCAAAGATAAAGCTAATTTTTACAAAAGAAGAGCAAAACTCATTTAGGTTTGCCGATGCAATTGCTGTAAGGCTTTGAGGGGGAGGGGGTAGGTCTGGAATGCTTGTGAGAATACGCTATTTATGGGCTTAATTACCCCGATTTTTACGCATTTTTATATACTCATACTATCATTTAATAAAAGAAATAGGAAACATAAGCGTTTATCCTTAAACGTCGTCCTGTTATGGCACCTTCACATGTGCGCATGGAAATGGCTAGACTGGGCGCAAGTGAAACTTTATTTTTAGAGAAAAATGCTTTGGGGAAACCAAAAGTAGATTTAGAGGATTGGCGGGCTCTCCGCACTCAAGATCTCAATCATTCATGTTTCAGCGGGGCCAGAATCGTCATCGCCCTGCCAAAAAATTTAGGCGTAATCTCAGATAAAAAGTTATAGGAAAACCATGCGTGTTGAACGATATGTTAGATAATATTCGTGTTGTTCCTTTAGCTGCTGAAAGTTTTGGTGTTAGGTCCATGTGCACTTACGTGGAGACGCCAGACGTCAAGATTCTTTTAGACGCTGGTGTTTCTCTGTGCCCCATGCGTTTTGGTTTACCTCCGCATCCTATGGAGTTTAAGGCTATTATTAAGGTCCGCAGGAAAATTGCCGAGATAGCTGAAAAGGCTGATGTTGTCACTTTAAGCCATTATCACTTTGATCATCATACACCTTCTTATGAGGATTGGCTTTGCAACTGGACGGCGGAGATGGAAACTGCTAGGCAAATTTACGAGGGAAAAACTGTTTTGGTTAAGAATCCTAGGGAAAAAATAAATTTCAGCCAGAGGCGCCGCGGATGGCTTTTCCAGAAGACTGGAGGAAAATTCGCTAGAAAACTTGAAGTTGCAGATGGAAAGATCTTCAGTTTCGGCAAATCCACAACCATAAAATTTTCTGAACCAGTTTTTCATGGACCAGAAGATTCTGCCCTCGGCTGGGTCTTATTAGCAACAATAACTTATGAAAATGAAAAGTTTATGTTTGCGCCAGACATCCAAGGTCCGATGTCCAATCATACACTTGAAATAATTTCTGCGGAAAAGCCTAAACTTCTAATGCTCGGTGGGCCACCATTGTATTTGGCAGGGTTTAAAGTTGACGAAAAAGGGGTGCAAGTTGGCATAAAGAATCTTGAAAGGCTTGTCAAGATCGTGCCTTTTACTATACTTGAACATCACATTTTAAGAAGCGAAAACTGGAGAGAAGAAGCGAAAGCAGTATTTGAGTCCGCTGAAAAGAGTGGGCATAAAGTTTTCACAGCAGCAGAGTTTCTAGGCGAACAGAATAACCTCCTAGAAGCTAGGCGAAGAATGCTTTTTACCGAAAGTCCGCCTTCAAAAGACTTTGAAAAGTGGATGCGTGAAAGCTTGAGTGCAAGGAAAAAGATTAAACCGCCTATCTGACAAGCCTGTCAAGCTTACACGCCGCATTCCTCAGCCGCCTATAATCCACTCCATAGAAGGGTACAGAAACCCCAACTTTATCCAAAGCCAAGCGCAACTCCTCAATAAGTATTCCAGAGTTCCCATTCACGCCACAACTTGGACTGCCGTCAACGCCTACAACAACTTTCAATCTTATCCCATGTCGCTCATATTCACTTATCTGCTCCACAAGTTGCTCGGCAATTTTCCTACACAACCCCCTAAACCTCAAATCGTCATACTGCACTCTTGTTTTGGGCACTCTCGACAAACCAGCATAAACAAGTTCTGGACATGGCATCTGAATTACGCCAACACCGTACCGCATCAAAACTTCTACAACCTCACCTATCATGCCAGCCCTTTTAGCCAAACCAAAAACGCGCGAGTTCTGATTCAAAATACAATGTGCAACCAACGCTAGTCTTCTGCCTCTTCCATCTGCTTCCATGTTATCATCTCCTTTGTCAATATTCGCATAAATCGTCAGTCTAACTTTTAGATTGTTTTTCCTCGATTCTTTCCCATCCATTCGCAGCGAGAGTGCCGTCGATATTCTCCAAAAATTTTCTTCGCTCTTTTATACCACAGCGCAAGCATTCTCTCTCGCAAAAAACAATCTTTTGCATTTTTTTATTTGTGCCAGGAATAAATCCTGGTTCCTGCCAAGTGATTAACACTTTTTCTCCTTGATTTTTCCATTTGTGAAGTCCTAGTTTACAGAGTATTGGGGACAATACATCACCTTTGCTGATTCTTCTTTGATCCTTTCAATCACGTTTTTGGAAAGCTCCTCTTTTGTTGTTAGTCTACCAATTGCATGGTGGCTTCCTCCAGTAATGTTGGCGATAAGTTGTGTAACTACTAATCCATAGGTTTCACGTCCATAAAAGTGTGGATTTGTGTTTATTATTGTCATATATATCCCTTCACGTTTAACAAGTTTAGATGCTGAAATAGCATCCGTAACTGCTAAATCTTCGTAATCCCGCGTTATCACTCTAACTTCTTCTATATTGCGAACATCACCAGTTTCTAAACTTCTCACCAATGGAACGTTAGCGCTACCATCGGTAATTAAAACCATCATCAGCATAGTTGACGGGTCTCTTCGTCTAGCCTCCTTTAAAACTTCCAAAGCTTTCAGCATGCCAGCAGCTAAAGGCGTGTAGCCGCTAATTTTCATGTTCACCAATTTGTTGGCGACAACTCTCAAATTAGTTGTTGGATGCTGAACGACAACAGCATTCATACCTTTTAAGGCAACTATACCAACGCGATCTCTGCATCTATATGCGTCGCTATGTAATTGTAGCAGTGCCTCTCTTAGTGCATCAATACTGATTAGCATCGAACCACTCAAGTCAATGACAAAAACCATTGTAATCCGCGTTTTACACAGTCTCAATTTTTCCCTCACATCTTCTGTATCGATTTTTACGGCAGTATAACTATTTCTCTCACGAAATTTTTGTTTTCTCGCAGCAGCACGAATCGTTGCAAACAAGTGTATGTCTGAAGGCACACCTTTTGGAAATTTCCAGCTGTAAGGCTTACCTTTTTGAAGAGATGTAACAGTTAACGCACGTTTTCCAGCATATTGACTTTTGCTTGGTCTTTTAGCTTTTATTCTATCAATTTGAAGAGAAAATTGCGATGACGATACATGCACATTGCTAAAGTCGTCAATAATAGCTCCTTCTGAAATGTCTGCCTTTTTTGCTTCATCGCTCACCGTGGGATATCCTTTCTTTTCCAACTCTTTTTCTGCTTGAATTTCGCCTTGAAGTTTATTTGTTCCCACAATGTAGCCTTGAACGGCAGGAGCTTCTTTTGGCTTCTTGTTTAAGTGCTTTCCCATCCCAAATAAAACTCCGTTCGTAAGTCTATTAAAAAGGAGTGCGAGTTTAAGCTGTATTCTTCTTATTTTCTTGAAAAGGTTCTCTTTTTGCATTTTCTCTTCTTCTTTTTTTGTTGCAGCTCCCCTAACCCAAAAAATACTCTTACCTTTCAACAGTTTTTTCTCGGCTTTTTTGAGCGTCTCCTCATCGCTTTTTTCAACGTGGAAAGTCTTCTTCATCTTCGTAATAAATACCTCTCTTATTTCTTGCGGGGTGGCAGGTTCTAAAAGACCACCTTCTCGTGTTCTGTGGCTTAAAGCTAAGTCTGCGGCGATCAAAACATCTTCGAGTGTTACTTCTCTTCTGTTTTCAAAAGCTGCAAGTGCAATTGCCGCTTTAGCAATAACTATGTCTGGGCGTACACCATCAACCTTTAGTTCCAAGCATGCATTACAGATGGCTTCAAGAAGCTCATCTGGAATCTTTATTTCTTTGAGAATTTCTTTGGCTTGAATTATTTTCCCTCGAAGCTCGTCTTGCATAGGCTTATATTTTTCATAGAATCCTTCTGGGTCTGCTTCGAATTCCATATTTCTTTTTACGATTTCCATTCTATCTTTCAGGGAAGTTATCCGTTCCACCGTAGCGGATAATGGAAAACGATCCAAAAGTTGTGGTCTTAAATCGCCTTCTTCTGGATTCATTGTCCCAATAAATATGAAACGAGATGGATGACTTACGGATATGCCTTCCCTTTCCACGATGTTCCATCCTGTTGCAGCGGCATCAAGTAAGTCATCTGCTATGTGATCTGGCAGCAAATTAACCTCATCAACGTAAAGTATATTCTGGTTTGCTTCTGCTAGAATTCCAGGTTCAAGTGCTTCAATTCCATATTTTATTGCTTTTTCAACATCTAGGCTTCCGATTACGCGATCTTCTGTGGCACCTAATGGGAGGTCTACGACAGTCATTTCCCTCTCCTCAACTGGTAATTTCTCGCCTCTATTGTAACGTTCATTGCATTTTGGACACATGTTTGAGGGATCGTACGGGTTACAGTTAAACGGGCAATCTTTGACGACATTTATTTTTGGAAGTATGTCCACTAACGCTCTTACTATCGTGCTTTTCCCAGAACCCTTAGGTCCCTTTATCAGCAAACCACCAATTTTTGGATTTATCGCATTTATTAAAATAGCTAGTTTAAGCTTATCGAGTCCAACGATTGCAGAGAACGGAAACACCAAACGTTTTCTCCGAACCAATTTTTCCCCTAAGTTATAATATCACTTCCCATTAATCTGACTTACTAGGTTTTCCATGCCTCGAAATACTGTGGGCACTATAAACAAAGAGGCGCCTAATAAGCCTGAGGTAAAAACATGTGGGGCCGGGGCCGGGATTTGAACCCGGGCGCTAGGCTCCACAGGCCTATAGGCTACCAGGCTACCTCACCCCGGCCACTTTTTTGGTGACTTCGGTTACTTTTTACGTTTGCCTTGCTCATTTCCTTTTCCTTAGGAAGACTAATCCGTCTTTTTGGCATACGTAGTCGAAGCCTACTTCCAGCAGTGTTTTAATTTCTTCAGGTGTTGAAGCCACTTTAACTATAAACTCATCGCTTGCAGATGGTTCAAATAATGTTCTTTCAATGTTAATGTAGATTTCTGTGTTCCTCACTTCTTTATGTCCAAGAAACTGCTTGACATAGTATATGTCTTTGGTTTGATGGTAAAGCATTGTCGCCTTCCAATGGCGAAAAGTGTGAAAGCTTATGCTTAAAAGCCTCGGATTCTGCAGCTTAGCTGCCAAACGTTTCCTCACCTTCAGAAACGTTGTTTTCAAACTGTTTATAGGCCCGTCTCCGAACACCCTTTGGCTTTCTCGTGGCAAAGCGTTTAGCATAGCTATCAGCTTTTGGCTAACCTTCCACATTCTTGGATTTGAGCCTTTTTCAGGCTCGTTTAAACGTATAACATGGTTTTCAAAGTCTATATCTGTCCACCTTAGATGCTTAGCCTCCCCTGCCCTCATAGCAGTCTCTTTTAACAGCTGCAGAAAAGCTGCGAGTTTCTTTCCTGAGCCAGCAATCAAAGCGTCAAGCTCGGTTTCTGTTGGAATGAAAGGCAGCTTCTGGGTTCTCGTTTTGCAGTATGGCTTCTCCCACGTTAAGCCAACATATTTCAGGAAGCTGTCGTAGGCGTTGACAACGTTGCGCTTTCTGCTCTCACTCCATTTCTGCTTAGCTATAATCTCTTTGACCGACTCTGGATCAAGCAAATCCGCTCCCCTTTCAGCTAAAACTTTCAAAGCAGTTCTGTGAAGACGGATAGTGCTTTCAGCATACCCCTGTTTCTGCATTTGGAAGCAATATTCAACGATTTTACCCTTGATTTCAATTGTCTGCTTTGTGGCTCCCGCAGCCCGGTTTTCGCCTTCAGCCTTCTCGTTTAAGGCCATGACGGAGCCTCTTCCGGGCGGATCCCATCCTCCCACGGCTTTCGCCGTGGTCTGGGGCTTTAGCTTTCTTGGCTCCGACACCGCCGAGCCCTCGGAGCCGCATCCGTTATAAAATTTGGCGTCTTCGCTTTTTAAAATCAACGTATCAACGGTTTCAATACGTTGAGGCTTGTCTGGCTTGTTGGAGCGGGGTTGACTGAACCTGTATGCGCATTCTCTGCAAAGCCACCTCTGAACGGCTGAGCCGTCGGATAAGTAGCGTAAGCCGTCTCTGTAAAGCCTTTTAGAGCCGCATTGTGGGCATGCTGGCTGTGGCTCTTCTTGAAGGTGTTGTTGGTCGCCATGTTTCTGCGCTTGACCGGTGTTTTCTTGTGCCACAGCCAGCCCTCCGCCTTTAGAAAAGCCCCATTTTCCTCCGTTTTTCAAGGAGATGCCTCATTTTGCCTAACGCTTTCAGAATTTCTGTTGTTTTCTCGTTTTCTACGGCTGATTTTATGTCTTGGGCTGTTATGCTTGTTCTTCCGGCTTTTTCGGCTATGTTGGCTGCTGTTAGGAGTATAGAGAAGCCAAGCCTAATGTCGCCTATTTCAGAAGTTATTTTCGCCACGGTGTCCATCAGGTCTTCTGGTATGCTGTTTGGTTGGAATGCGTGTTTTGCACGGTCGATGAGTATTGCCTTGGCTTCTTCAGGCTTGTATGGTTCAAGCTGGACAAGTTTGGGCTGCAATGTGCTTAATAGCCTTTCAGGAAGCTGCGCTGCATCCTCAATCCTATTACTTATCAGGATAAGCGTTGTTTTTGGTTGGCGGTTTAGGTAGTAGATTAGCGGCTCCTTCTCCTTTTGGAGTAGGCTGTCAACCTCGTCTATAGCTACAACAACGGATTTATCCTTCAACAAACCCTCAAAGGCCTGTTTTAGGCGGAACATCTGCCAACCAGCGCCAGGCACGTTTAACCCCAAACCCCTCACAACCTCAAGCATCGTGTAGTATGGCGTTCTGGCCCTACCAGCGTTAACGTAAACGGCTAAAACTGGAAAGCCCGTTTCCTTCGCGTGTTTCGCGATTTCCCCAAGCAAATATTGGACGCAAACAGTCTTCCCAGTTCCAGGCTTACCAAAAATGAAAAGGTTTCTGGCATGGCCAGTTCGGAACACGTCTGAGAGGAAGGATGCCATAAACCTCAAATCATCCTCACGGCAGAGCGGAACACCGCCTGGCGGTGGAGAAAGCGGATGAAGCCACGATGCATCCTTTAGGATTCTGTGTGGCTTTTCCTCAAAAAGCTTCAACATCCTCACCACTCACTGACAGACAGAGAGACAGAGGGGGCCTCCCCCTCCCCTACGTTTTGGTTAGGTGAACTTAGTGAACGTAGTGAACTGGTGAACTTTCCGGAATCGCCTGCATTCCCGTTGCATTCGTCTTTAAACTCGCAGAACCTGCACTCCCAGGGTTGGGCGTCTGGCTTCGGCTTTTCATCCGTTATTAGGGCTTCATGTAGCTTCTGAACCCTATCAAGGAGAGCGTTAAACACCGCTGTTTCAAACCTTACTGGGAAAATGCTGTGTTTTAGGGCTGACTTTTCAAGGTAAATTATGAAACCGTTTTGGCAGTTTAATGCTGCAAGGTAGAAGTGGAGTTGTTCAACATGATGCGTTAAAGGCTGCTCTGGCAGACGTCTTATGCTTTTAAACTCTGCAACATATTTTATGCCTTCAACCCTTATGAGGGCGTCAGCCTTGCCGTTAATCCACAATGGGGCTGGCCGGAGCGGTAGCAGAATCTGTATTGGAACCTCAACGGCTAAAACTTCGATTTGGCTTGTTTTCAAAGCGTTTCCGAGGAAATTGTGGAAAATCGTGAACTGGCTTATAGAAAAACGCTTTATCGATGCTCTTGTTTCAACAGGCGCAAATGTTTCGGAAG
>JBMFKI010000004.1:0-106922 GCA_049972525.1 Bathyarchaeia archaeon | reverse complement strand
CATAAAAGCCAGTTCGCATTTCCCCTATGAAAATTTTCACTATGTATTTGGCTTCAAGTGGCGATGCTAAGCTTAACAGCGCTTCTATTAGACGTTCTTTCTTTTCCTTTGAGCCGTATCCAACTGTTTCAGCTATTTCTTCGAAACTTCGCCTAACTTCAGTTATTGTCAAGGGTCTCTCTAAAAGCGTCGCCTGCTTTTTTATCTTGTTTTCTTCGAATATTGTTTTTGTCGCCAAGCCTATATCGCCTGTTTTACTGAAAACCTTTATGAACATGCTCTCGTCGACTTCCGTTATTCGCCTTATTATCGTGCTTAGCGTTGCCCAACTGACCTCAAGTGTTTTTTGGCTCCATTTCGGGAGCGGTTTCCCAAGAATCATGGAAACCGCAGGCTCAACTTCATCCAGCTCAAGAACTTTTAAAAAGTCTCCAACCGCTTTTATCATTGCGAGTCTCTTTCTTGTGGTTTCTAGTTTTTCGCATAATTCAGCTAAAGCTCTGAAAGGTGTCGGCATGATTTCTATCCTAAATTTTACTATTCAGCTACAAAGATAAAAAATGCTTGTTCTAGGCTTCTAAAGGAAAAGAGGGTTATTTAGAAGGAGGCTTCAAGCTTTGCCTTTACTTCCTTTATTTTTTTATTCAGCTCCTCGACTTTTTCTTTGTTTTTCAAAGCAGCATGGCAGTCTCTGGCGTATTCCAATGCGCTTACGCCGTATCTGTCAAATCCTTTGTCAAATGAGAGTTCTGCGGATTTCATGAAATGTTCAACTGCAGTTTCGTAGTCTTTAAGCATGTATGCGCATTCTCCAGCCTTGTAAAGCATGGATGTGGCATCGAAAAAGTTATTTTTCTTCAGATATAGTTCTGAAGCCCTTAGGAACTTTTCCAAGGCCTCTTTGTATTTACCAATTTCGAGAAGAGTGTTTGCTTCTTTGTGTAGTTTAACAGGGTCTTCTTCACTCATATTGAATCCACTCGTGACTTGCTATTCTATCAACGTTAGGACTTCCATTTAGAGTTTTCCCATTTTCTCGTGCAGTGTTCAAAAAAGTTTTAGCAGCGAATAGCTATAGTGCAATTGCAGATGGGTTATGGCTTTAGAATGTAGCAAGTGTGGTTCAAGATATCCTATGTTCCCTCCGCGTGGCTTATGTGAAAAATGTGGGGGGCTATTAGACTATAGTCTAACTTTACCAGTCAAGCGTGAATTAAAATTTTTGAGGCGTGCGGGTTTTTGGAGATACAAACCCTTGCTTCCACCTGTTAAGCATGCAATTACCTTGGGTGAGGGTGGAACGCCTTTACATAAGGCGGACAGACTTGCAAAACTTTTAGGTTTGAAAGAGCTTTATTTTAAGGATGAAACTAGGAATCCAACAAACTCCTACAGAGACCGTGCTGCTGCCCTTTTAGCATCAAACGCCATAGACCTTAAGCATGACACACTTGTATGCGCAAGCATGGGAAACCTTGGCGCTTCTATGGCAGCGTATTGCGCAAAGACGGGACTAAACTGCCACATAATAGTTCCAAAACTTGTAGATGTTGGGAAACTGGCGCAGATGTTGGTCTACGACGCCATTATTGAAGAATTTGGCGAGTTCATTGATGAGGCTATAGGTAGGGCTGAAGCGTTGGAAAAAGAAATGGGTTGGTATCAGGCGACAGCGGAGCTTAATCCGCTTGTAATTGAGGCGCAAAAAACAATTTCCTATGAAATTTTTGAGCAGTTTGGGGTTCCAGATTGGGTAATAGTTTCAATGGGAAGCGGTGGTACGTTGTACTCCATTTGGAAGGGCTTTAAGGAGCTTGAAAGGCTTGGCTTGGCGAAATCGCTTCCAAAGATGATTGGTGTTCAACCAGAAGGCAGCGCAGCAATAGTGAAAACGTTGCTTAGAAAGCGTGATACGACGGTTAAAATTCCGAAACCTTCTTCAAAAGCCCTTGCCCTGCTGGTTAAAAAGCCTATGCAAAGCGAACTTGCATTAAAGGCGATAATAGAGTCAAAGGGTTTAGCCCTAACAGTTTCTGATAGCGAAATTTTCGCAGCAGAACTGCACATCGCCAAATTTGAGGGAATATTTGCAGAACCGTCAAGCGCAGCTGAAGTTGCTGCGTTGAAAAAACTCGTTAAAGAGAGAAAACTGAACAAAAATGAAAGCGTAGTATGCCCCGTAACGGGGAGTGGACTTAAAGCTACCGACATACTGCAGGCGTTGACAAAGAAGCAAAAAACGGCAGTTCTAGGCTTAGAAATAAGCACAAAGGAGAAGATACTGCGAATTCTTAAAGAAAATGACACCTATGGTTACAATTTGTGGGAAAAACTTGGAAAAACAATGACTAGAGGCGCCATATATCAACACCTAACAGAACTTTTCAATAAAGGCTTAATAGCAAGCTACAAAAAGGACAGGAGAAAGTTTTTCAAGATAACGCAACGTGGCGAAAAAGTCTTACAAGCAATTGACGACCTAAAAATTCTCTCATAAAAGGAAAAAATTATATAGTCTAGTTATAACTAGACTATTGGGTGTCAACAATGCAGCAGTCAGTTAACTCTGCAAAGCTAACAATTCAGTTTGCCATCTCTGCAGTTTTTGCCGCTCTAGTATGTGTTGCGACAATAGCGTTTACGGTCAGTGTTCCAGCAACAACGGGATACTTTAACGTAGGTGAAACATTGATTTATCTGACTGCGTTGCTTTTTGGACCTTACGTAGGTGCCTTTGCTGGGGGAGTTGGTGCCGCAATAGCAGATATGCTAGTAGCTCCACAATTTGCTCCAGGAACATTCGTAATAAAGAGTTTTGAGGGTGCAATCGTTGGTTTCTTAAATAGGAAACTTTTTAAGCAAACATCAAAAAGGGCTTGGAAAATTTTCACAATACTGCTAGGGACCATCGTGGGCGTTTTACTTGCAATAACTGGTGCTATATATTACAGCGGAAACGTAGAGTTATACATGGGCTATCCCCCACCCCAAAATCCTACATTTAGCATGTTTGTTCCTTCGGAGTTTTGGTATCTACTAGGCGGCATATCAGCTTTACTCATAATTCTTATGGGTTTAAAAATTGAGCCAGAATTCGGGCGTTCCATTTTTGCAATTGTAATTGGGGGCTTAGAAATGGTCTGTGGCTACTTCCTTTATGAACAGCTTGTGCTAAGTAAGCCAGCAGCCATCGTGGAAGTTCCAATAAATATCGGGCAGATGCTTGTCGGATTAATTGTTGCAATACCTATTATGAAGATTGTTCTTCGCAGCCTCCCACAGCTTAAAAGCTAAAATAAAGAATTATGTTTTGAAAGAGGGTTAACAATGGAATTACCATTCGGAAAAGTTCCAATGGAACTTCTTAAAGAGGTTATTTTCAAAAATTTAGGTTTTAAACGTGGAGAGGTTGCTTTAGGGCCATCAATAGGGTTTGATGGTGCAGTAATCAACATCAGTGATAAATCCCTTATCGTTTCTATGGATCCTATTACTGGAGCGTTAGAGCGTATAGGATGGCTGGCTTTGAACATTAATGCTAATGACATCGCAACTTTCGGTGTAGCACCAGCATTCTTTTTATCATGTGTTTTGCTGCCAGAGAAGGCTGACAGAAAAATTCTCGAGACAATATGTGTGCAGATGGATGCTGCTGCGAAAAGCTTAGAGATTGCCATTGTCGGCGGACATTGCGAGGTAACTCCTGAGCTGACGCATCCAATAGTTGTGGGCTGTATGATGGGTATCACGGAGAGAGGGAAATATGTAACGGCTGGAGGCGCCCAAGCTGGAGATAAGCTAATTTTGACGAAGAGTGCTGGTATTGAGGGCACGGCGATTCTTGCTTCAGACATGGAAAAGGAGCTGAGAAAAACTGTTGATGAAAAATTGTTGGCTGACGCCAAATTCTTCTTCGACAAGATTAGCGTTGTTAAGGAAGCCTTAATAGCCTTTAAAACTGGCGCTGTTCATGCCATGCATGACCCTACAGAAGGTGGAGTTGCTGGAGGTATACATGAAATGGCAGATGCGTCAAATTTAGGCTTCAAAATATATGAAGAGAGCATTCCAGTGGCTAGGGAAACCATGAAAATTTGCCGCTTTTTTGGAATAGATCCCCTTTGCCTCATTGCCTCCGGAAGCATGCTGATTGCTGTTAAGCGTGGTTCCGAAAATATTGTTCTGCGTGATCTAGCAAGTAATGGAATAACCGCAAATGTTATCGGGGAATTTTTGCCGTCACCTGATAAGCGCTTAATAAAGTGTAAAGATGGGCGCGAAAAGGATTTAATCAGACCAGAATGTGATCATTTGTGGCTTGCATTAGAAAAGAAGTCAGGTTAAGAGCTTGCTAAATGATTTTCTAGGTCTTTTCAGCTGGTTGATTATCTGCTGTAGGCGTCTATAAACAAAGTAGCCTTTAATGTTCCTCATCATTTCGTTGAACCCTTCCCCATGCGAATGGAAAACGCTGAATTTTGGGTCAACAACTATTTTGTAGCCTCTAAAAGCCATTTCTTTGCTCCAGTCATAATCTTCCAAACCATAATTTTTGGTTTGAGGTATAATTTTCGGCAGATTTTCATCAAATGGATAACTCCGCCATAAAGATTTTCGAATTATGCAGTTAATTGTTGAGCACCAGTCTTGGCGTAAAACAACTTTCTGCGAAAAGTAATACAGTGCACTATCAAGTTTTCCTAAAACATTTCCTTCGCTATGAGGTAAAAAGAAACCGCTTACACCTGCAACCATGGAGTTTCTAAAATGTCTCATTCCATCATGCAGCCAATGAATCGATATTGGAAGCGAATGTGCATTTGTGATGCATACCAACTCGTTTTCCGCGGCATACACACCTAAATTTGTGGAATAAGGATGTGAAAACTCTACATCAGACAAGGCAACCATTTTAAAAGATATTTCCCCGTGAGGAAAGAGCTTCCAAAAATACTCTGATGTTTCTCTTTCAAACAGCCGCCGCTTATCTTGAGAAGAATAGTTATTCACTATGACTATTTCTGACGGCTTCAACGTCTGCAAAGCCAGATTTTCTAGTAGTCTCTCCAGGCATCTTTCCTTGTTTCTTGTGCGAATTACAACTGAAACCTTAGATTTCTCCACAGTTATCTCATCCGCTATTCTTCACTTATTTTCTGGTAAAAACCTCTATACAAGACATATAGCGTGTAAAATGCATAGGCAACAAAAAACTTGGGCAGTTTCCGAAGTGAACTGAAACGCAAATTTTCAGCAAGTATATTTATGCTCCCTCTCATCGTCCAGACCTCTGGTGGTCTATAGTGTATACAGTATGGGTCGTATGTGGCCACAAGCTTGTACCCCCTCTTTTCTATCCACTCCTTGATGAAAGAGTCTTCGAACACGTGTAGGCTCTTGGGAATATCTATGCCCTTAACAGCGTCATAGCGCACTAGTAAATCATGTGTTCCCCCTCTTAAATCGAAGATTTTCCTCGTTATTTTCAAGTAAAGCTTCAACGTCGTTGGGTTTTGCATGCCTTCCCAAACTTCCATGCCCCAAATTGCTCCAACCTCATCATCTACAAACTTTTTGGCTTTCTCATACCACTTATTGCATAAAATGACGTCGCTATCAACGAACATGAACCATTCTGTTTCAACATAATTTATTCCCTTCATCCGCGCACTGCCGCGTGTGCCGTTATCCATGACCAAAATGACATTTCCATACTTTTCCCGAAACTTTTCCACTATTTCTATAGTTGAGTCCGTTGAGTATCCATCAACAACTATCAAGCGATTTACAGGAACATTCTCGTAAATGGACTTTAAACATCTCTCTAGAACTCTCTCACTGTTTTTCGTAAGCACAACGACATCAACGGACTCGCGCGTCATTTTAGTGCACCTTTTTAGGAATCTTTGTTTCTAATATTAGCACTTACAAACTCTAGAATTTTAGCTGTTTAAAACCTTTTACTATTAACGATGAGAAAATTGGTCGGTTTGCTAACAGTTTATATTTAAATTGGACATTTTACGATTAAATTGAGCAAGAGCGGTGCAAGCAGTGTCGCCAATATCTCTTCGAAAAGCATTAGGCGTTATGTCACGAGCCTTAACCCCAAATAGGCCATACCATGTTCAATGGATGGTTACAAGAAAATGTAATTACCGTTGTGCTGGATGCAATGTCTGGCGCGAACAGGATGCAAATGAGTTGTCCGCAGAAGAAATTAAACGTGGTTTGGACATCCTTCGAAAACTCGGGGTTTTGGAAATCGTAATATCTGGCGGTAATCCGCTCTTAAGATCAGACATTGACGAAATAATTGAATATGCATCGCGTTTCTTTATAACAACGGTTTATGATAACGGCAGCATGGCAGCTGAGAAAATTGACGCTCTGCGCAATGCGGATTTTGTTGCAATTTCAATAGACAGCCTAAACCCTGAAAAAAATGATTCTATTAAGGGCGTTAAAGGCGCATGGAAAACGGCCATTAATGCTGTTGAAAAACTTCACAGTGAAGGAATAAATGTAAGCGTGTCGCCAACAATTTCACAGGCTAATCTTTACGAGATTACCGACTTCACCAATTATTTTGCAAGCAAAGGCATTCCCATTTGGTATTGCCTATATTCCTACGATTTGCCAGAACAGCCAGATTCACTTTTTAAAATAGGAAAGGCAAATGACGTTTTTCTAATAGATGATAAGGAGGCAGTGGTTAAACTATGCCACTACCTTTTAGATATGAAACGCAAAAGTAGCAATATTTTGATGACTACTAAAGTCTTAGAGGCTGTCAAAGCCCTTTACGCTGATAATAAAAGAACATGGAAATGCCGTGCGCTGCGAAACTTTTTTGTAATAAACCATTTAGGTCAGGTTTCTGGCTGTCATATTCATGAGCCTGTTGCTTCAATTTTCGAGTTGCCCAAAGTTTGGGAAAGCGACAAGTTCAACGCTTTAAGAGAGAAGTACAGTCAATGTGAAAGGTGCACATATCTTTGTTATATTTTCTATTCGCTTCATGGAAGTGTACGAGGTAATTTGCAAATAGCCAAAGACAGGTGGCGAAGCGCAAAGTTATTCTTAAAAAGGAGTTAGGTCTCCAAGTTATACAAAAAGCGGAGCGTTTCCGCAACCTTCCGTATTGTTGCTTGGTCAAATTTATGCTCTTCTTCCATGTTTGATAATAGCGTCTTTTTCTTCATTTCCTGTATCTGCTTGAAATTTTCTATGATAATTCTCGGCTCCGCGTCCTTCCGCTCTTTTGTTTCAACTAGTGCTGACAGAAGCATAATAAAAATGAAGGCTTCAATTCCAGCCATTAATGTTAAGAATGTTGTTGGATTCGAATTCGAAATCATCATCTTTTTGGCGATATGTCGCTATTCTTAATATAACTATTTCCATTAACAAAATGAAATTTTGTCTAATAATAATTCGCGCCGTTATGCTCTTAGTTTTCTAGAAGAATAAAATAGAAGATTGTTCTAGATAATTGCTCTAGTTTTTAGCGCACGCTAAAATGGCTTACTATTTTGACCTTTTTTGTGGAGAACCACCTTATCTATTACGCTGCAGAGTGTTTGAAAAACTTCCTCAATTTCCAAGTTTTCTGTGTCCAGAACAAGTTGGAACGGCGCAAAATCCTCTCCGAGACTAAATCCATATAACTTTTTGTATATTTCCTTTGTTTGTTCTTCTTTTTTCTTTAAGGCCGCCAAGGCTTCTTTCACGCTTATTCCGTCTCTTTTGGCTATTCTTTCCGCCCTTTTTTCTGGTGATGCTTCAAGCCATATTTTGAATCCCTTTTGGAGAAGCCAAGGCATCGTCCAACTGTCTAAAATGACATTTCCTTCCTTTGCAAGTTCTACTAGTTTCATGTCGACCATTTTGTCAAACTTTGGGTCTTTCCCCCTTTTTTCGAGGAAGCGCATTCCTTCTCGACTTTCCCACCATCCATGCTCAAGCGGTTTATAGCCTTCTTCTATTGCTAGGGCTTTCAGCGCGTCTCCGCCAGAATAGTATTTTAAGCCGTATTTTTCGGCTAGTTTTTTTGCAAGCGTACTTTTTCCACTTCCAGCTAATCCGCAGACGCAAATTACTATTTGCTCATCACTTTTCTTCTCCGCTTTTCCGCCTTTCTTCATTAATGTTGCCTCGGAGTTGCTAGATTGTTCTTGCTGCTTGTTTCAAGGCGCTTTTTAAGCAGTTGTGGCATAGTACTCCACTGTATGGGCGCCAAACTCTCCTTTTTCCTCTGTTAAGTTTATGCACTGCAACTGCTGTTAGATGCGGGATTCCAGCTAACGGTTTTTTGCATGAAATGCATTTGGGCGTTGATGCAGACGCTTTTTTGTAGTGCGTCTTGTTTCTACCTCCTGGAAGTGCTACTTTTAGGCGTTTTTTGCTTCTTGTTCGCAGGTGTGGTTGAGGCACCGTTCTCACCATCCTTCTATTGGCATAATGCCTAACAATCTGTTAAAGATGATGCTAAAGAAAAATGAGCAGATAATGTACCACCAAACCACAGAAATAGGCATTACGCCTGGAATGTATGCCACGTTATCCATGCCTTGCAGTAACTTAGGTAATACAAATATCCATATTATTATGTAGCTAAAGGATATTCCAAGTAAAGCCATCTGGGGTTTAGCCATCTTTGCTTGCATATTCATGATCTGTTGCTCCTTTTTTTTCAGTTTTTCAAGAAGTTTCTTGTCTCCAGTTCGTATCGCCATCGTTGTTTGTGAGCGGTATTCTGCAATTTCCTTTTGTATTCTCCTATATTGCTCCCAACCTACAAATTTGCCTATCAATAGGCGGTTAAGGGATGAGCTTGTAAACGAAATAGCCATGCATATCAGCATAACAATAAATGTATCTTGAGGAATCAAGGCTCCGGACATTTTATGGCATCCTTTCTCTTTTGTTTTACTTTCAGCCTAATAACTATTATTGCTTGACCGTTGCGGTTATTCGCCAAATATTCGTCTAAATGCAGGATACATTTCTGCCGCTCTTTCCTGCATGAGAATCTCGTAATACTGGTAAATTATTCCAACAGAAAGCAGTATGCCCATCCCTGAACCGAAAACGCCAAATATGTCTGAAACTCCGGCGATTAGCCCCACAATTATACCGCCGAGAACGGTGACAGCTGGAATATATCGCTTCAAAATCTGTTCGATAGCTTTTTCGGAGCGCCTATAACCTGGAATCTGCATTCCAGCGTCGACAAGTTGCTTAGCTACTGTTGATGGACCGAGTCCGCCAACTTCAAGCCATGTAAGTGAGAAGACTACACAGAAAGCCACCAAAATTAGTATGTAGCCTATTGTCCTCAACGGGTCTGCCATCGCACTTGTTAAGTTTCCAGGAGACGTCACATAGTACACCAGCCCACCTGAAGGCTGATAACCTGTTACCTGACCCTGGCTGTTGCGCACTGCTCTAAATTGTCCAAGCAGGTTAAACCAGAATACTTCGTTATTCCTATTGTAAAAGTTCCAGAAGAGCTGCGAGAAGAAGTAGATGTTTGCGAATAGCGCTGACGCAAATATGACTGGTAGGTTGGACACGTATAGAAGCTTTATTGGGTAGCGGCTGCGGAATCCCTTGTAGCCAGCGTAGGAAAGCGGTAGTTCCACGCGGACACCTTCCATGTAAATTATTATTAGAAAAGCGGCTATTGTCGCTATGAAACCTAGTAGCGACGGGTATTGCCCCCTAACTAAAAGACCAGATGCTGACTTGCCACCTGCCAATGTTTGAAATAGTGCAATAAAAAAACCGTTGCTTCCAAATTCATCTACTGGCGGCGTAACGGCAAAGCAGTCCCAAAACACACGTTGCGCAACTCCAGCCAGTATGAAGAGGCTTATTCCACTTCCAAAGCCCCAGCCTTTCTGAATAAGTTCATCCAAGAGTAGAATTATGATTCCGGCTGCCAAAAGTTGCAGAAAAACTATTATTGCAAGTGAAGGCTGTAACGTGCCATACATTCCTCCAATTATGTAGGCTGACGCTTGGACGCCGGTTAATACTATCGCGAATACTTTACTTGCCACCGTGAATAGTTGCCTATCTTCCGGCTTCGACATGTCGCATTCTATCATTGCTGAACCAACCAAAAGCTGCAGTATCAGTCCCCCCGTAACTATTGGACCTATGCCTAGCTCTGCGAGGGTTCCACGGTTGGATGCAAAAATTATTCTTAATGCTGTAAGTTCCCCTAGGGCTGTTCTTTCAGCACCAAAGAGTGGAACTTCGGACATTACCAGGTATATAATCACTGCAATTGCTGTCCAGAAAATTTTTTCGTTGAAACGCACTCTTCTTTCTGGAGCCTTAACTTCTGGAATAGCTCTTGCAACAGGTTTAAAAATGCTTAAGAACTTGCCCGCCATAGTTTAACCGTTACTCTCCATGTTCTTCGCTTAATGTTATGATTTCTCCTCCAGCCTCTTTTATCTTTTCAGCTGCAGAGCTCGAACAAGATGCAACCTTAACTTTGAGTGGTTTTGTAACTTTCCCCGTGCCCAAAAGTTTAGTGTAACCCAAGCTCTCTAAATCTATGAAAATTTTGCCATTCTCCTTTTCTTTCGACAATGTCTCAGCAATCTCGTCAAGCTTACCAATGTTTATCGCGTTTACTTTAATTCTGAGGCTCTTGGGCGAGGTAAACCCTTTCTTGCCAAAGTATTCAGGCTCGTATTTTATGACGTAGCTCCATCCATGTTTGTGCCTTCCAGCTTTACGATAGCCTTTGGAACCAGTTTTTCTGTGCTGCCCTACCCTGCCGTAGCCCTGTGTTCTTGAACCACGTTTCTTTCTAATCTTTCTGAGTTTATGTGGCATTTTCCAAACCAGCCACTTTGTTTATCGTCCTCTTTTCAGCTGTTTTTTTCAACCTTACCTCAAGCACGCCGTTCTTATATGTTGTGCGCAGAGTGTTTGGAATCACTTGTGAAGGGAGATTTAAACTTTTATGATATCTCCTATCTAGGGCTTCTGCGGAAAGAATTAGTTGCTGATCTTTTGCCGTTATCCTCAGGTTTTCCCTTGTGAACCCTGTAAGCTCCGCGACAACTACAACTTCGCTGTCGTCTTCAAAAACATCCACCAAGGGTTTTGGCTCTCTCCAATTTTTTGCCTTATACAACTTTATTGGAATTTTATATGTGCTTGGGTTTTTATGCTTTCCAACTTTTAATTTCCTTATTCGTATCCTCCTTTGGATATCAACAAAATCCTTATCTTCTTTAAAGGATTTCGACCATTTTGAATTTTTCCTGCTCCTTCGCCACTTCGCGCTCAACAGTTTCTCCTCTAGGATACAAAGGCATTCCAGAAGTGACTATAAAACATATCGCAAAAGGGCATGTTAAAATTAGTGTCCTAAACCATTCGCTTTATTAGTTCGTTGATTTTTTCTCCGCGGTATCCCAACTCGCCGCCGGCGCTGTAGCTTTTTTTTATTTTTCCTCTGAAGCCCTTTGTCGGCGGGTGTAACTTGAAAACTGGCTGGATTTTTGGCAACTTCCAGTATTCTATCTTGCAATTTAATACTGCTTCTGCAAGCTCTTCAAGCGATTTATAACCCAACTTCTGTGCATATTCATCGGTTAATTTTTCGTCGCCAAGAAGCTTTCCACGTTCTATTATGAGCGTTGTTACCGCTTCTTTTGAGGCTTCACCCCAAGTTATGAAGTTCTGCGCTGTTTTGAGCATTCCAAGGTATGATGGGCGATTGTCTATCAACACGGCGTAATTGTTCCTTGTTAAGTGTAACATTTTTAGGGTTTCACGCACCTCCAATGGCGCACTTATTGTTCCACGCACTCTAACTGCAATTATGCATCTGCGTTCTTCTGTTTTCTCAGTCACTATTTCACCCAATCCATTGGAGTTATAAGACTGTAAGTTTTCTTTAAAGCGTCAAAAACCGCATAGGCAAATGAGGGAACAGTTCTCGTTGAACCATAACTTCTTGTCCAGCAGTCCTTTATTCCTGCTAAACCCAAAATGACCTTTGAAACTTCACTTGCAACAAGACCCAAACCTCTAGGCCCGGGGACGATGACTATTTTCACTCCGCCGCATTTTCCGTCAACTTGGAACGGCACAGAATGTGGTTTTCCGCATCCACATTCCCAACTTCCACAACCTCTTCTTATTGGCGTTATGTTCAGACGGGCTTCAGCTGAAGCTTTCTCTATTGCTGTTCGCACTTGACTCGCCTTTCCAGATCCTAATCCTATGTAACCGTCCCTGTTTCCAACAGCGACAATTGCTTTGAACCTTGATTTTTCCCCTGCGTCCGTCTGCTTTTGGACGAGGTTTATGTTTATGACTTCTTCTTCCAGTTCTGGTAGGAGAACATCAACAATTTGTGGTTCACGTATTTGGTAACCGCCAGCAAAAACTTCCTCAATTGATGTTATTCTGCCCTCTTGAATCATTTTTCCAAGGCGTGTTCTTGGAACCCATTGCTCTAACGCTTCAGATTTTGCCTTTTCCTCATTCCTAGCCATCATTTCTTTTTACCTCCACTTTTAAATGCGGCAACTATTTCGGCTTTAACTTGAGCAAAGTGTTTTGTAAGGTTTTCAGGTGGAACTTCTTTTTTTAAGTATTGGGAGAACCTCGCTTGGTATTCTTCAGCGTTTGAAGCTAAAATTTTCGCGTATTCTGCGATGTGTTCGCCGCTTATCCTTTTTTCATCTGGCAGTTTTTCTTCGCTGTGTGGTACGTCAACTCCAGCATCTAAAACTCCCTTGAGAACAGCGAAAACTCTGGCGCCTTTTGATGGTGAACGCAACCCTATATCCAAAATCGCCTCTTTTATTCCGTTCGATTTTGCCTTAAACCCGCATAGGAGCCCTGTCAGATATGCCGCTGGAACGTTTCCCCTAGGAGCTTTCCAACCGAGCTTCTCCAACTCTCTGCTGTGCGCTGAAACTAGAACTTTGTCCCCTTCTGGCTTTGCAACAATCACCTGTGCAATTATGTTTTTAAGCGATGAGCGAACCACGAGACGTGGCTTTCCAGAAAGTATTAGGGCTTTCCTCTTTCTGTAGTCTGTTTTTCCCTCCCTTCTGCGACGGAATGGAACAGAATAATTTGAACCTTTCGTCATCAGCGTTTCCTCCAAAGTTCATGCGCTTTCAAATACCGTTCCAAGTCTGCGACTGAACTGAATCTTCCGCTGCTTGCCATCTTGTAAAGTTTCCGATACGCGTTCTCTGTTATGATCTTCTTAGCCTTTAATTCGCGGAGCTTCTTCCTTAACGCTCGAATCTTGGTCATCCAAGCCTCTTTTTTCGAAATCTTTGTATGCGCCGCGCCGCTTTTGCTTCCAGCGCCACGTCTCCTTCCTCTCTTTTTCTTTTCATGTAAAATTCGTGCCCTCGCGCGGCTTACTCCCTTTTCCGGAAGCGGCTTTATTATACCTTCATGGATGAGCTTCCTAATTTCTTCTCTTGTTATTGCTGCTTCTACATCGTCTGTTCTCTCCGGGTCTATCCAGACTCTGCTCTCGCCAACTCTAAGGACTTTTGCTGCTAGCCGTCTTTGACTTTTAAGCTGCGTCATCGCCTTCCTGTTCTCCTTCACTCTTCTTCCTCGGCTTCCTCTTCTTTTGCTTTGCTTCTTCCGTCGCCACTTTCTTCTCCTCTGGGGCTTTTTCCTCCTTAATTTCTTTAACGTTCAGAATAACCATGTGCTTTTTCTTTGCTTCTGTAAGAATTTGAGCGCGTTTCTTTTTTCCAACAGTATGCGCAATTTTTATGGCTTGAGTTTTTGGGTCAACTTTTTTAAGGTCATCAACATTGTAAATGAGTACTTCCTCATAACCCGACGGGTGTAGCCCCCTCGCGGCTTTTGGTCCCCTATATCCTGTGTTCGCTGTCGGCGGCCATCCCTTTATTTTTCTTCGCATTTTGTTGTCTATGCCCTTCGGTTTTCGCCAATTTTCCTTTAGGCGTTTGTAGCGCCAACTCTCCTGTCTAACAAAGTTTGGCTTTTTTGCCTTTACGCGCCTTCTTATTTCCAGCAATTTTTCAGCTGTTGTTGGTTTTGGCTCTTTCACTCTTCCATTCCCTCAGTTCTTTCATAAACATATATGCCATCTAAGAAGACACGTGGATCTTTCTTTTTCACTTTTGTTGCTTGCTCTATGTTTGCTGCAGTTTGGCTTACTTCTTCCAAATTTATGCCTTGAACAATTATGTCCTCGCTTAAAATTTTGATTTTTGGATTTCCAATTATTTTTGCTCTTCTCGGGTTTCTTTCACCAGTAAAGTTCTCGATTAAGACGTAATTGTCCTTAACCTTGACTGAAATTGGAAAGTGAGAGAAAACTATTTTAAGTTTGTAGGTGAAACCCTTCCTAACACCAGTAATCATGTTCTGAATATGAGAGTAAATTGTGCCAACCAAGGCTGTTTCCTTTTTGCTTGGCCACCTAGCCCAAATGTAAATTTCTTTGTCTTTAACCTCCATTGATATTGGCACATATGAAAAGTCGCGTGTTAATGTTCCCTTGGGACCTTTTACAGTTATCCTTTTCCCTTCCATCTTTATCTCGACTTCTTCTGGCACACGAATCGTCTTTGATACTTCTATTGCTCGCATTTCAAACGCCTCCATCAATACACGAATGCCACCAGTTTGCCTCCGATGCGCTTTTCTTTTGCTTCCCTGTGGGATAATATGCCCTTTGAGGTTGAAATTACTAGTATTCCAACATCCTTTGATGGAAGAAATTTTTTCTCCCATTCTTCTATTTCGTCAATTCTCACTGAAAAGCGCGGTCGGATTGCGCCACACTTGTTTATCCTGCCTAAAAGTTGAACCTTAAACTTTCCGGAACGTCCATCATCTATAAATTCGAATTCGCCAATGTATCCATTAAGTTGCATTATCCTTAAAACTCTGCCAAGAAGTTTAGAGGCTGGGCTAACTATACACTCTCTCTTGTTGCGAGCCTCGTTGTTTATTATAGTTGTCAAACCATTAGACACCGTGTCCATCACGTTTTCCTCTCACTCATATTTTTTAAATCCAAGCTTTTTGGCTACTTCCCTAAAACAATGCCTACATAAATATAAGTTGTAACGCCGAATAACAGGCCCGTAAGATCCACATCTGCTGCACGGCCTAGCCCCTTTACCATATTTTCTTTCCTTTTTAGGTTTCACTTTACCCATTTCTAACTGCCTCCGAGTTTCAAACAATTTCCACTCCAAGGGTTTCTTTCACGAAAACCATAGTTTCTTCTGGCGTTAGCATATGCTTTGAACCTATCTTCGCTTTTTCAAGTCTTCGCTCTTTCACACGGTATCCTGGACGGCTTAGGAACACGCATATATCCATTCCAAATATTCCAATTTCTGGGTCGTATTTTACTCCTGGAATTTCTATATGCTCCTTTATGCCGAATGCAAAGTTGCCATACTTATCCAAGCTTTCTTTTGAAATTTTGTTGTCGACAACAGGCAGAACTTTCTTTAGAAATTCTATCGCTCTATGCTTTCTGAGAGTAACTATACAAGCTGTTGGTTCACCTCTTCTAATTCCAAAGTCCCTTATTGTCTTCTTCGCCTTTCTTTTACATGGCGTCTGCCCAGTTAACTCCTTCAAAACTTTTGTTGCCTTTTCTAGGGGTTCCCCTGATTTTCCAACACTTATGTTAACAACAACTTTTTCAATTTTGGGTTTTAACATTGGTTGGGTTTCCCACTTTTTGCGAATCTCATCTTCAGACAACTGCTCTGACCTCCGGTAAGGCTATTAGTGGTTTGTTTTCTCCAACTACAAAGGTGAAGTTCAGTATTGTCTGATACCTGTTGCCGTTTTCGTCTTCCAATGTCACTAGAGCGTTCCTGCGCTTTTTAGCTTCTGCACTTTCAATTTCCACAATTTTGCCGTATTTTCCAACATTTTTTCCACCAGTAATTATCGCGTAGCATCCTTCCTTCATTTTTATGTGCTCAAGAATTTGCTTGTCCGGCAAGCTTACTTTAACGGTGTCAAAAGTTTTGTAAATGTCCTCTAACGGGTTTTTCGGGTCTGCAACTTTTATTTGAATGTTTGAGCCATCGTGAAGGTTTAGCTGCAAATGCCCGCCCTTTAGGATAATCTTGTCTTCGATTCTGCAAAGTTTAAAAGTTGTTTCTTCCTTGTTGATTGACTGCAAAATTAAGCCTTTTTCAGCTGGTAAGATGCGGAAATATTGGTTAGCTTCGGGTATTGTTATAACGTCCATGGGACCTACTGGAAAATTATCCTCGCGTCTAATTTTTCCGTCAACGTAAACTTTTCCATTTGCAACTATTGTTTTAGCCTCCTTTCTTGTTTTGGCAAATCCAAGGATGTCACGCAGAATTATGGCAAGCGGCAAACTTTTTTCAGTTGCATGTGGCCCTGGAGAGGGTTTTACAACCCACACGCTTTCTTTTCTGTGTATAGGCCAGAATTTTGGCGCTGGTTTGCGTTTCAGCCCCTTAGATTCTCCTTTTCTCCCCATATTTATGTTTCTCCTTCAGTTTTCTTTTTGGATTCGCGTTTAGTCCTCGTCTTCCTCGATTTTTTCTCTTTCTCTTCTTCCTTTTCAGCTGTTTTTTCGGTTTTCTTTGCTGTAGTTTTCCTTGGGGCTCTTCTTGTACGCTTAGGCTTCGCTGGTGGTTTTTCTGCGATTTCTTCTTCAATTTTTTCAGGAGGCTTTTCTGCTGCTTCTTCCACTTTTTCAGCTTTTCTTAAGGCACCTTTCTTTCTTTCCAGTATTTTTTTGCGCCACTTGTCATCAAGGTTCAGTTTTGTAATCATAACTTTTGATGGGTGTATTGGAACGAAAATTGTTGTTCCATCAACTTTCTCTCGGGTTAAGCCTTCAACGTAAATTCTATACTTGTTTCTGTCAACGCGAGTCACTTTTCCTTCGAATCCTTTATGGTCTCCCCGTATTATGCGAACGGTGTCTCCGCTTCTGACTGATAAACTTTTCACTCTATGTGTAGCCCTCAACTCTGGCGAGAGTGGGGCGGCGAAGAGTTTTTGGCGTAAGTGGTTTGGCGCCTGAAAAATCATTTTTCTCTGTTTTGAAGGTTTACTCGTCATCACTTTTATTGTTTGCATCTATTTCACCTACACTATTATCGTCGCGGCGCTTGCTATTCTCGGCCATCTTTCCGCAGCCTCTCTTGCTACTGGTCCGCGGATCTCGGAGCCTTTCATTTCTCCGTCTGGAGTTATTATCACCGCGGCGTTGTCTTCAAATTGAATCCAGACGCCTTCTGTTCTTCTGAACGGTTTTCTCTGCCTTACGACAACTGCTTGGAAGATTTTTTTCCTCATGTCTGGCGTTCCATGTCTAACAGAAACCGTTATTCTGTCTCCAACTGCCGCAGATGGATAACGGCGTAGTCTTCCCTTATAGCCCATAACTTGGACTAAGCGTAATTCTCTCGCGCCCGTGTTATCCGCGCATCGCAGTATCGACCCCGTTGGTAATCCACGTGAGAGTTTCGGTCCGTGTCCAATCATCCCCTTTGCAACAAGTGCGCGTTGCTTCGCTTTAGCCGCCATTTTGCTTCTCCCCCAGCTTTTCCACAACCACAAACGAGACTGTTTTGCTTATAGGTCTACACTCGGCTATTATTACGCGGTCGCCTTCTTTCGCGTCTATGCATGGCGGATTATGTGATGGAATGCGACTTTGCCTCCGTTCGTATCTCATAAACTTTGGAACGTACTGTAGATAATCGCGTTTCACAATGACTGTCTTGTCCATTTTTGCGCTGACAACGTATCCGTCTAAAACTCTACCTCTTACGGGTAGGTCACCGTGAAATGGACAGTTTCTGTCATTACATGTCTTCTTTGGTTTTTTAAATGCAAGTGACATTACCAGAGCCTCCTTAAGCGCCTTTTTACGCGGTCTTCTGGTTTTCCAACAAGAAGTTTACCATCAACTTCAACAACCGTTCCGTCTGGGAAGCTGAAATGAAAGGTTGATGAGTCCTTTATGATGACCTTCCTCTTCCCATAATGTAAAATTGTAAACGTGTTTCGTGTTTCATCTATAACTTTGCCAACAATTTCGACACAATAGGGGTTGCTACTTTTTGCAACTTTCGCTTTTGTTCCTATAAACTCATATCGGATTATATCTGGCGTAACTTTCATTTCTCTTTCTTCCTCTCTTTCTCGGCCTTCGCCCGCTTGCTCCTCTCTTCCTTCTCGATTGTTAGTATTCTCGCAATTGTTTTGCGCAGTTCCCTTATCATAGCAGGGTTTTCAACGGTGCCTCCGGCCTTAATCATTGTTTTAAGCCTTACAAGTTCCGTTTTTAGTTCTCTAAGCTTTTTCATTCTATCGTCAGAGGACATTTCTCGTATTTCCTTGATGCGCATGGTCGGCATCTACTCTTTTTCCTCCTTCTCCTCACCCGTGTCTTCAGCGTTCTTTTCAGTGTTTTCTTCAGAAACTTCTAGCGTCTCTTCTGCTGGTTTTTCCTCTTCCGGCGGTAGAGCTTCAGCTATTTTGATTTTATCTGGAAAAACTGCGTCTGGCGGCATTATTCTAACTTTTACGCCAAATATTCCAGGTTTCAACTGCACATGAACTTCTGCCTTTCGCATATACTTAAGTGGGGGGTCTCCACATCTTGGCAGGTATCCGGCCCTAAACTTTTCGTATCGGGCTCTCTCCGTCCTCAACTTTCCACTTATTATTATTTCAACACCTAAGGCTCCAGCTTCCATTACCTGGTTTAAAGCCCAGAATCCAGCTCTTCTGAAGTGTACTCCCCTTTCTAGGGCTGATGCAACACGGGAAGCCACAACGTACGGGTTTAATTCTGGGACTTCAATTTCAGAAACAGAAATCTGCGGGTTTGGAACTTTAAACTTCTCCTCTAAAATTGTCGCAAGTTCCTTTATTGTCTCTCCACCGCGGCCAATAACCAAGCCGGGGCGCATTGCATAAATAACTATATGAGTTCCAAGCGGAGTTTTAGAAATTGTCACCCCGCCATATCCGGCTCTTTCAAGCTTTTCCTGCAAGAATTCGTCGATTTCCGTCCTTTTTTTAGATTCGGTTATGAAATGTTTGACAGCTGCCATCACGTTTCACCTGATTCTGACTGTTCTTCTAGGGCTATTTCGATGTGGGTTAATGTTTCGAAGTGTGGAGATGCTCTTCCATGTGCTCTCGGCATAAAACGTTTAACTTTCATTCCAGGGTAAGCGCAAGCGTGAATTATCTTAAGCCTTTCCGTGTCCAAACCCTTATACTCGGCGTTTGCCTCTGCTTCATCAATAACTTTTAGGATATGCCTTGCAGCTTTTACAGGGTATCTACCAGCATAAGTTTTATCCATCCCGTGGCGATGTCCAGCTTTTTTCTTATATCTTCTTAATGGGACGGCTTTTTTTTTGGCTATGACATCTTTAAGATATTGTTTTGCTTGGTTAAGCGTCATTCCCTTGATTGTTTTGCATATTTCGCGAGCTGATTTATGGGATACTCTAACTTCTCGTCCACTTGCCTTAACGGTTTTTTCCGGGTCTAATTCTTCCTCTGTTATTGAGTATCCCCATTTTGGCACTGTATACTCTCTCCAACTGTGCAATTGAACAGCGTCAATGCGATTTATATGGTTTTCCTTCAGCGTAAACAGTTTTCAGACAGAATTAAGCTTTATAAACCCTCTTACTTTGCTTTAAAACTGTTTTTCACTCCCAAACTATGCTGTAGAATGTGTAAACTACTTTTTTTAGGTTGGTTAAGGAAGCAGATCCAGTTAATGCGAGTTGACGAATTAATTTTTATTTGTTTTGCGATTTGTTTATGTTTAACTGCGAAATAGAATATTCAAGGTCAATGTGGGAGTGAAAACATTTGGCTGTCAAAAATGAACGTATCACGATGTTGCATGGTGCTGGAGGAACAGTGATGCACGACCTTGTTAAAAACTACATTGTTAAGTATTTTGGTGGTACTTCAAACTTTGAGGTTCCACTTGAGGCTTTGGATGACGCTGCGGTTGTTGGCGACACTGTTCTAAAGAGCGATTCGCATGCTGTTAAGCCCATTTTCTTTCCAGGCGGTGATATTGGGCGTTTAGCCGTTTCAGGCACGGTTAATGATATTGCAGTTTTAGGCGCTGAGCCATACGCTTTAGCTTGTGGTCTTGTTTTGGAAGAGGGTTTAGCATTAGCTGATTTTGAAAGGATTTTGGCTAGTATGCGGCAGACCTGCCTTGAAGCTGGCGTTAGCATAGTTACTGGCGACACAAAGGTTGTTGAGAAGGGAAGCCTAGGCGGGTGCGTAATAAATGTTTCTGGTGTTGGCAGACGAACTGCGGCTTTAGACAAGAACATCACCGTTGTTAAGCAGTTCAGAAGAGCCTTTAATACACGGTGGGTTCTTGATGCGAACCTCATGGCTGGAGACAAAATAATTATTTCTGGAACAATTGGCGATCACGGCTTAAGTGTTTTATCCGCTCAGGAGGGGTTGAGCTTTGGAAGTGACATAAAATCTGATGTTAAACCTTTAAACCGCCTAATTCAACGATTGCTAAACGAAGTCGGCGGCATAGTAGCCATGAAAGACCCAACGCGTGGAGGCCTAGCAGATGCCCTAAATGAGTTCAGCGAGAAATCGCACGTCGGCATACTTGTATATGAGGATAAAATTCCAGTCAGAGGCGACGTTAAAGCGGCGTGTGAAATGTTAGGGTTGGACCCGCTTGAAATTGGGAATGAGGGAAAAATAGTCATGGGCGTTATAAAGGAAAAAGCAGAGGAAGTTTTGAAGCTTCTAAAGGCAACTGAAGAGGGGAAGGATGCGGAAATCATAGGTGAAGCAACTATGGATTTTGATAGTGTGGCTATGCAAACGGTCGTCGGCGGAAAAAGAATTATTCCTAGACCTGTTGGTGACCCAGTTCCAAGAATATGCTAAGTTTAGGCGTACTTCTTACACTTGTAACAGTACCATCTCTGGTATTGTGGAATGTATGTAAGTGGTCCCTTGCATGTTGGGCAAACTTGTGGAGCTTGCGTTTGTTCTGGTTTTAGAAGTACGAAGTCTCCTACTGCCTGCACCTGTTCCCACGCTATATTTCTTCCTTCTCCTTTCCTGCTTTCTACATAAAGTGATACGCCGGACTTTCCAATAACAAATGAAACATCTTTAACTGTTCCTATTAGGTGGCCTTCAGCGTCGATTACTTGCATACCGATAAGGTTTTCCTTTGTTACGCTCTTCTCCTGTTCAGACATAACAACCCTCTTCTATATGTATGTTCATGTTTAATTTAAATAATTTCTCATTTATCTTCATGTTAAATCTTCACCTCAGGATATTGGCTTAATTCTAGTTGTGAATATCCTAAACAAATGTTAAATACGAAAATGGGAGAAACTGTCATTTAATGGCTATTATGGTGAGGGCAGATGAGTATAAAAGAAGAAGGGTATTTACACGACTACATCGCCGCCGGACTGATAGGGTTCGCCGTAGGAATAGCAATTACAAGTGTGCTAATATACCACATGGTTGGTTTTGCAGCCGCTTCCTGGTGGGGTCATGTAATAGGCTTTAGCTTTGTTTCAGGAATTTTCGGGTATTTGCCTGGAGGGTTCGTTGCGGGTTACCTGAACTATAGGATGCATAAAACAGAGGGAAAACTGATGGAAGGTCTAGCAGCAGGTATAATGACGCTGATTGTGCATTTATTCATCACGTTATTCATTTTTGTTGCTTTGGCAGCGGTTTCTGGTAGTGCCGCCGTTAGCGTGATGGCAGTCTGGGCTTTATCTATCGTTTTTGGCATAATTTTCTATCCGATAGGTGGCTACATTGCTGGAATACTTGAAGGCGAGGCAATACCGATGCCGGCGATACTAAAATTTGAACATGTGCTTGCACCAGTACCGCCACCTCCACCCCCAGGAGCTGAAGTTTGCCCAACGTGTGGCGGTCCACTAACTTATATCCAGCAATATCAGCGTTGGTACTGCTACAAATGCAAAAAATACGTGTAATTTCCACATTTTCTTTAATTTGAAGCTGTTGCTGACTAGATTTTGTTTTTTGATTTAGCCCATATTCGGCATGTTCCTTCCGCGCTTACCATGCATGCACCTACTGGTTTTTGTGGTGTGCACGTTTTCATGAATAGCGGGCATTCTGTTGGTTTTATCTTTCCGATTATGACGAGGTGGCATTTGCAGCCGTGCTGTATGTCAACCCCATGTTCAACTTTTACATTGTGCCTTAAATGTGCGTCGTGCTTTGCGTATTTCTCGTTAAATGTAAATTTTGAAGAGGGAATTGTTCCTAATCCACGCCATCTGCCGTCGACGATGTCAAAGACTTTTTGCATCAGTTCTTGGGCTTTAACGTTTCCTTCCCAACTTACTGCGCGGACATATTCGTTTTCTAGGCGTGGCTTTCCATCTTTCAGCTGCTTCAAAATCATGTAGATGCCAAAAAGGATGTCTAATGGTTCAAATCCAGCCACAACTGTTGGCATTCCATAAACCCTTGGAAAAACCTCGTATGCTCTAAGCCCGATGATTGTGCTCACATGTCCAGGTGCTATAAAACCATCCAAGTTTAGATCTTCCATGCCTGAAAGGAGTTCCATTGCTGGCGGAATTAAACGGTGCGAAATTAGGAAGCTTAGGTTTCTGAGCGGACTTTTAAGGACTTCAACAGCCGTGGAAGGAGCCGTGGTTTCAAATCCGACAGCAAAAAAAGTGAATTCCCTGTTTGGCTCCTTTTCAGCCATTTTAACGGCGTCGCTAACACTGTAAACAATGCGGACATCTGCACCTTCAGCCTTAGCATCTAAAAGTGAAGTTTCTGAGCCTGGGACGCGTAAGACGTCGCCAAAACACGTTATTGTTATGCCTTTAAGGGCTAACTGCACTGCCTCGTCGACTTCTGATGCTGGAACTATGCAGACTGGGCAACCTGGTCCGGCAATAACTTCAACATTTGGCGGTAGTAGGCTGCGTATTCCGAAATGCGTTATTGTCCATTCGTGTGTGCCGCAGACATGGCAAATTTTGACGGTCTCGCTTTTCGGTGCGGTTTCTTTGATTTTTTCTACAACTTTTTTTGCAAGTTCTGGATCTCTAAAACTCGTTTTTCCAATCATTTCTCGTCAACTGTCTATTTCTGCATGTTCGCTCCTAATTCGAGGATTTCGCTCCATAAGCGTATCGTTTCCAGCGCCTCTTTTTTCTCTAGGATCTGTATTGCGTATCCAGCGTGAACAAGAACGTAGTCACCTACCTTCGCGTTTACAAGAGTTACGTTAACTTCTCTTAGGATACCCTCGCCGAAGTCAACTTTCGCTTTGTCGCCTTCAACGCTTATTACCTTTGCTGGAATGGCTAGGCACATTTTTATCAGCATAAACAGAATGCGTGAGTAATAAATTGTTTATGGTTTAAACTTTAAAGAATCCGCCTATGACCGCTTGTCCAAATGATAAGCCGCCGTCTCCTGGTGGAATCATGTTGTGGACGATGAAACGGAGGCCAGCATCCTCCACCACTTCTCGCATAACCTTTGTTAATATTTCATTGCATGCCGTGCCGCCAGAAAATCCAACGGTTTTTACGTGATTTTCACGTGCTTTCTCAACTGCCAATTCTGCTAAACCTCTAGCCAAATACACATGCGCAGAATATGCCAAATCTCTGGTTGGCTTCTTTCCCTTGTTTTCGAAGATTTCTAGGAGCATTTCAGTTGTTTTTAAGATGTTTCCCTCAATTTTTGGTTTAAGCTTCAGCGTGTCCTTGCCATTTATGGCTGCAGCCTCAAGCTTCATTGCTGGTTCTCCCTCGTATGTTCGCTCATGACAAACGTCTAAAATGGCTGCAACAGCGTCTAAAACTCTCCCGCAACTTGTTGTCTGTATTAAGCTGTTTTGACTTTTTCTGAGTTGTTTTAGGATTATTTGAATTTCCTCTTCACCGTGGGGGAAATGCTGTTTGTTTTTTAGAAGCCACTCTTCTACATCCACATTTCTATGTAATATGCTAGCTGCCATTCGTAGCGGATACATTGTTGCCAAGTCTCCGCCGACTAATGGCTGTTTTTCAAGGTGTGCTAAGCGCTTAAATTCCATGTTTGCTTTGCTGCAGAGTATGATTTCTCCGCCCCATGCTTCGCCATCTTCACCGTAACCATATCCGTCGCAGCATATTCCAACAATTTCTTCCGCGTTGTGTTCACCCATTAAAGCTGCTATATGTGCATAGTGATGTTGGGTCTGGATGAGTTGCCATCCGTTTTGTTCTGCTAAATTTTTTGCAAGCCTTGTGGTTATGAATTTTGGATGCAAATCGCATGCGACCGCTTCCACTTTGCTGTTTGTTAAGCGGATTAGGTGTTTTGCTGCATTTTCGAGAAAGTCTCTTGTTTCGATGTTTTCCACGTCGCCGATGTGCTGCGAAATGAAGGCTTTATCTTCAAACAAAACGCAAGCAGTGTTATTCAGCTCTCCGCCTAAACCTAGAACGCAATTTTTTGCTTTCTTTTTAAGCATTATTGGTGCTGGCGCATAACCACGTGAACGCCTTATGAAAACCATATTTTTACCATGCAAGCGAACAACAGAGTCGTCACATCTGTGTGCTATTCGGCGGTTATGGAATAGGAAGTAGTCTACTGTTTCGCCTAGCTGCTTTAAGGCTTCATCGTTATCCTTTATTATTGGCTGGTTCGGCGGATTTGCACTTGTCATGACAAAAGCAGCGTCATCCACTTTATCAAAGAGCATATGATGTAGGCCAGTGTAGGGCAACATGACTCCGACATTGTGCAGTCCAGGAGCTACAAGCTCAGAAAGATAATATGAATCGTTTTTTTTGAGTAGAACGATGGGGCGAGTATAATCTGTCAAAAGAGTCGCCTCTTTCTCGCTTACTTCCGCGAAGGTCTTTGTGGCTTCTAGGCTTCTTGCCATAATTGCGAAGGGCTTTTGGCTTCTATGCTTAATCCTCCTAAGCCTGGTTAATGGTTCATCCTTAACCGTTGAAGTTGCTACGTGAAATCCGCCATAACCTTTAATCGCAACTATAAAGCCTTCTGAAAGAAGTTTGCCAGCATCCCTTATAGGGTCACTTTCTTCAATTAACTCGCCTTTGGCTGTTGTTAAGTAGACTTTTGGTCCGCATTTTGGGCAAGCCACCGTTTGAGCGTGAAAACGCCTGTTCAGCGGGTCCTTGTATTCGCTTTGGCAGAAGCTGCACATAGGAAATTCTCGCATTGTCGTGTTTTCGCGGTCATAGGGCAACCTTTCGATAATCGTGTATCTTGGACCACAGTCAGTGCATGTAATAAAAAAGTAGTCATAGCGCGGATTTTTGGGGTCTCTTAACTCTTTTAGGCATTCATCACATATGGCTATGTCAGGCGGAATGACGGAGCCTGAAAGCTCCGCTTCTTTCGAGCTCTTATGAATCGTGAAGGTTTTGTATTCATCTACGCCATCTAACTTTTTAACTGCAACATCATAAATCTGCGCTAACGGTGGCTTTTTCTCTCTTAAATCCCGCATGAAAGCGTTTATGCTCTCTTCTGAGCCTTCAAGAAGTATCTCCACTCCAGCGTCACCGCGGTTTTTAACATAACCTTTCAAGCTATTTTTAACGGCTATGCGGTAAACGAATGGGCGGAAGCCAACACCTTGAACTATGCCAGCCACGCTTATTTTGACGCGCACTTCAAATCAGCTCTCTGTATTAGGGGACAAAGGCAACGCAATATACGTTTTGATGTTTCGAATTAGAAAATGTATACGCTTCGCCTCTGGAAAAGTTTTAATCCTAAAGTCAATGTTAAAAAGCATAGTCGGGTTTCGAATGGTCGAGGAGAAGAAACATCTTGGCAGATGCTTCGACTGTAATGGAATTACAGAACTTGTTGAGTTAGATGTTAAAAAAGGAACAAAGATTATGCAATGCACGACTTGCGGCTTATTCCATTTCTATAAAAAGGATTTTCTGGGCAGATGGAAACTGCTAAAAGTTTCTAAAGAATGCGGTTCTAGGGAGCCAGCGAAGTAAAAAATGGGTTACTGTGCTGTCTTTGCAGCTGCTGCCTTAGTGCGCTCTTCTTCTTGAAGCACTCTTCTCAAGACTTTGCCAACCATAGTCATCGGCAGCTCTTTTCTAAACTCAACCTCTCTAATTGCCTTATAAGGCGCTACCTTCTCATTCACAAAGTCCATTATCTCCTTCTCCGTGGCCGTCATTCCCTCTTTTAATACAACGAACGCCTTTGGAATTTCACCAGCAATAGGGTCTGGTTTGCCAACAACTCCACATAGTTTCACGGCTGGATGTTCATAAAGCACATCTTCAAGCTCCCTTGGATAGACGCTGTAGCCTTTATACTTGATGAGGTCCTTCTTGCGGTCTGTAATATAGAAGTAGCCGTCTTCGTCCATCCTTCCAATATCGCCAGTGTAAAGCCAACCATTCCGCAGGACAGCCGCTGTTTCTTCAGACATTTTCCAGTAACCCTTCATAACCTGAGGACCCTTAACAACGAGTTCTCCGACCTCGCCTGGCGCAAGTTCCTTCTCGCCCGTTTCTGCATCCATAATTTTTGCGTCTGTGTCTGGCCATGGTATGCCTATTGAGCCTATCTTCACAGTTTTCATTGTTTTGTCCAGCGGGTTACAATGCGTTACCGGCGAGGATTCTGTAAGCCCGTATCCCTCAACTAGGACGCCTCCAGTTACTTCCATAAACTTCTTTTGGACTTCTGGCGGTAATGGTGCAGAGCCAGAAATGCAGAATCGTATCGACTTGCAGTCGTATTTTCCAAGTGCTGGGTGCGCAAGGAGCATTGAATACATCGTTGGTGCTCCACAAAAGACTGTAATTTTGTATTTTTGTATAGCCTCAAACGTGCTTATCGGGTCGAAACGTGGAAGCAAAACAGTTTTCCCAGCCATATATATGGGTGCGTTCATGCCTGTGGTCATTCCGTAAATGTGAAATAAAGGCAAAACAGCTAAGAAAACCTCGTTTCCTTCCTGAGCATCTTTGAGCCAAGCTCTGCACATTATAGCGTTTGAAACAAGGTTCATATGCGTTAACATAGCACCTTTTGAAGTTCCAGTAGTTCCGCCAGTATACTGAAGCGCCACTAAGTCTTCCTTAGGGTTAATTTCGACAACTGGAGGCTTTGCCTCATATTTGCTTAGAAGTTCTTTGAAGAAGTATACGTTTGGTTTACGTTCAACCTTGTGTGATGGTATCTTTCCAAGCAAAGAGCCTAGAAACGCTGTCATCGACGGCATGTAATCCTTAAGCCCAGTTACAATCACCATCTTCAGCTTTGTTTTCTCCCACACCTTTTCGATTATTGGGTAAAGCATATCCAAAACAACTACCGTTTCCGCCTCTGAATCGTTAAGTTGATGCTCCACTTCACGCTCCTTGTATAGTGGACTTATAGCCGTCACAATTGCGCCAGTCTTGATTGCGCCATAATACGCAATTATAAATTGTGGGACGTTAGGAAGAAAGATAGCTACCTTGTCACCCTTTTTCACTCCAAAATCAGTTAAGGCTGTTGCAAACTTGTCGGTTGCTAAATCCAGCTCTTTATAGGTTATCTTGTTATCAAAGTACACGAGTGCAATATTGTCTGGATATTTTTCAGCGGTTTTCCTCAAAAAATCAAAAAGCGGAATCTCAGGATAGTCGATGTGTTTTGGAACGCCTTCAGGCCAAAACTTGAACCATGGCTTTTCTAGGGGTTTTTCCGACGGTTTCTCAACTTCCTTCGCTTTTTCCCTTTTTCTTTTAGTTGGCATAACTCTGTCAACCCTATTTTTAAATATAGCAATTGAAGGATGTAATAATACTTTCCATGGATGGACATGCTTGAGAACAGAAAAAGTTTGGATAGAATGCGCCAGAATGAGGCTTTACGGTGAAATCTACTTTCCTGAAATTGTCCCAGCCCCGGCGCTGCTGATTTGCCATGGAATGAACGCTCAAGGTTTTCATTTGCTGAAAATTTATTCTGACCTAGCAGAAGAGGCATGTAAAAACGGGTTTGTCTCGCTTCTTTTTGATTTCAGAGGAACGGGGAAAAGCGACGGAACTTTTGATTATGGCCTTGGCGAACAAGAAGATGTTAAATGTGCATTGAATTATTTGGCTTCTAGGCAAGAGGTCGCCTCGGAAAAAATTTTCGTTGTAGGTCATAGTCTAGGCGGTGCAGTGTCTATCTACGCTGTTCAAGGCGACAAACGTTTAAAGGGGCTTGTTTTGTGGTCAACGCCAAAAAACCACAATTACAACGTCAAAAAATTTGTTATGAATACTAGAGGAAGAATTGGCTTATGGCTTTTCCTGCTTCTTTCATGGATTGATAAACTTCTTGACGTTTCAAGGTTTTATAAGCTTGAGGTTTACGGTATACCGCTACGCCCAAGATATGTCAGAGAGAAATTAATGAAGCTGGACGAGCTTGAAGCTGTTTCAAAGCTTGAAGGCGTTCCCTTACTAATCGTGATTGGCGATAGGGACGTTATAGTCGGAGTGGACGAGGCAAAGGCGATATTCAACTCTGCAAAGGAACCTAAAAAACTTGTAGTTATCGATTCAGCTGATCACGTTTACAAAGGGAAGGAGAGAACTCTTATAACTGAAACATTAAGCTGGATAAAGGAAACATTGAAGAAGCTTTAATTTACAACATTTCGCGTTTTGAAAAAGAAAATGGAGGATTTTGTTATGGTGGAACGAACTCGTATGTTAGGTTTCCCTCTGGCGTTGTTTTGGCTGTAAGCTTAACTTTCATTCCGACTTTAACTTGTGAAAGTTTAAATCCCGTCAGCCATGCAAGCACTCTCACGCCTTCTTTAAGCCTTCCAATTGCAACCGTGTATGGTTTACTCTGCAGGAATGATGTTGGTCTTGCAACAACATGCGTGAATGTTTCAATCTCTGCTTCGTTGCTTAGCTCAGTCCATTCCATGTTCGATGTTAGGCATTCTGGGCAGTCTGCTACTGGCGGAAAATAGATTTTTCCACATTTAGCGCATTTCGTCGCGTAAACTTTTCCATTTTTTAAGCCTTCCCAAAACCTCAAAGTTTTACTTATCGGTATCTCCTGCACAATTTTAATCTCTCTCGACTTTATAGAAGGCATAGCAGACATGTATTCACCTCCTTAAGATAGTCACGTAACAGTAATGCCCAGTTCCACCAACGTTATGCGCCAATCCAATGTAGTTTTTCAGTGGAACCTGCCTGCTTTTTTCTACGGCTTCTTCCCTAAGCTGCTTTGTTAATTCGTATATCATTGAACAACCAGTTGTACCTATAGGATGACCCTTCGCCTTTAAACCACCATCCACGTTTACTGGGATTTTTCCGCCAATTTCTGTTTGTCCCTCACGGATGAGCTTTGCCCCTTCCCCTTTTTTGCAGAATCCGATGTCTTCGTAAGCCATTATCTCTGCTATTGTAAAGCAGTCGTGAACCTCTGCGAAGTCTATTTGGTTTGGCGTTACACCAGCCATTTTATAAGCCATCTGCGAAGCGTAAACGCTTGACTCTAAACCAACATAATCAAGTCTTCTGCTTAGGTTTGCTGTTCCAGAAGAGTAGCCTATCCCAGCAACCCACACCGGAGTGTCAACGCCCAATTGCCTAGCTTTTTCTTCTGAAGCGAGAATTATCGATGCTGCACCATCCGTTATGGGACAGCAATCAAACAGCTTAAGAGGCGAAGCTATAACCATTGATGAAAGCACATCATCCACTGTTATCCTGTTTTGGAAATGCGCTATGGGGTTCATAGAGCCATACTTATGATTTTTAACAGCCACTAAAGCCAAGTCTTCCTCAGTGGTTCCGAACTTTGCCATGTGCGCCGTGGCGTGCATAGCATAGTAGGCCGGGAACGTCATTCCAAAATTGTGAAACTCCCAAAGGTAATAGCCCGCTCTTCCAATCCACTCCATAGCAGTGGGTGTATCAATTTCACGCATTTTTTCAACGCCTAAAGCCATTGCTATTTCCACTTGGCCACTTGCAATAGCCGAGTAAGCAGTGAAGAAGGCTGCGCTACTGCTGGCACATGCAGCTTCACAGCGAACTAAACCAGCCTTTGTTAAACCGCAGTATTCTGCTGTAACGACTGCTGGGAGAAGTTCCTCATACCAGGCGCCAGCACCTACAGAGCCAAGAGCTACAAATTCTATGTCTCTGGCGGTTACTCCTGCATCTTCAAGCGATGGCTTAACAGCCTCGTAAGCTATTTCTGCGATGTTTACGTCGTTTCTAACGCCGAACTTGGAGTTTCCAACTCCTATTACTGCTACTTTTCTCATTTTAACCACATCTGATTTTAAACATTAAATCAAAAAAGGGTAAGATGGAGAAAAAGTTATTGATGCTTATGTTCACGCTTACTTTCCTTTGAATTCAGCTTTGCGTCGCGACATGAACGCTTCCACGCCTTCTTTCAAGTCTTCGGTTGAAAACGCCAAGCCCATAAGCCCAGACTCTAGGCGCAATCCAACTTCCAATGGAACTTGTGTTCCAAAGTTTATGGCATGCTTCGCATATTTCATGGCTATCGGTGGCCCTTCAGCAATCTTGTTCGCCAAGGATCGGGTTTCATCTTTAAGCTTGTCAAAATGCACAACCTTGTGAACTAAACCAATTTTTAGGGCATCTTCCGCTTTGATTCGCTCGCCAAGCATAACCATCTCCTTCGCCTTTGCTAAGCCTACAATTCTGACGAGCCTCTGTGTTCCGCCCCATCCTGGAATTAAACCTAAACCTATTTCTGGGCTTCCAAGTTCCGCATGTTCCGCTGCTATTCTAAAGTCACATGCTAGGGCTAGCTCTAGCCCTCCGCCTAAGGCGAAGCCGTTTATCGCCGCAATTACTGGTTTTGACATCTCCTCTATTTTTCCGAAGGTCTTCTGTCCCAATCTTGAGAATTCTTCTGCTTTGGCTGGTGTTGCTTTAGGAAACATTGTTACGTCTGCGCCCGCGCTGAAGGCTCTGTCGCCTTCGCCTGTTATTATGACGCACCTAACTGACGGATCTTTTTCAGCAGTATCTAAAGCGTCGCCTAGCTCTTCAAGTAGGACATCGTTGAAGGCGTTAAGCCTATGCGCCCTGTTCAGTGTTATCCACAATACGCTTTGTTCCCTCTCCACTTTTACAGTTTCATATGCTTTACTCATCTTTTCACCATCCTCTATTTTGTTGTGTGCAATTATTATCACTTTTCATGTCTTAGAATTTCCTGAGCAGATACTTCAGCACTGTTAGCTTCTGGATTTCGCTTGTTCCCTCGTAAATTTCAGTTATCTTTGCGTCTCTATGGTAGCGCTCAACACGGTAGTCGCCCAAATATCCATATCCGCCAAGCGTTTGAATTGCGAAATCGGTGACTTCCATTGCAACCTTGCCTGCGTATTGCTTCGCCATCGCCGTTGCCATCGGATCCATCTTTCCAGCATCTATGAGCCAAGCAGCCCTATAAGTTAGCCATCTTGCAGCCTCAATTTTCGTCATGGCTTCTGCTAATCCACAACCTATAAGTTCATGTTGCAGTATTGGCTGTCCGAAAGCTTCTCTTTGCTTTGCATATTTGAAGGCGATTTCCCATGCTCCTTGTGCCATGCCTACGGCTTGGGCTGCTACGCCTACTCTTGTTTTGTCGAAGAACTCCATTGAGTAGTAGAATCCTCTGTTTAGTTCCCCAACGATGTCTGCGTCTGTCACCTTGACGTTGTCAAATTTAACTTCGCCTGTTACCGAGCACCTGATCCCCATTTTGTTGTGAAGTTTCGTTGTTTCCAGTCCAGACGTGCCCTTGTCAACTACGAACAGTGTTTCACCTCTATATGTTGGCCTCACTTTTGTGTCTGTTTGTGTTAGGACAACTATGAAGTCTGCCATTGGCGCGTTTGTTATGAAAGTTTTTGTCCCATTTATCCACCATTCGTTTCCATATTTTGTTGCTGTCGTTTCCATGCGTGTTATGTCGCTTCCACTCACGTTCGGCTCTGTGAAGGCTGCTGCTGATATGAAATCTCCTTTGCATATTGGGGGCAGATACTTCTCCTTCTGTTCCTTTGTTCCATGAGCCAGTATCAAATCGCTTCCGAAATTTCCACTAGAAACGGCCACTCCTAATGAGGAGTCTGCACGGCACATTTCTTCGATAACTAGGCATACTTCTAGAAGCCCATAGCCTTGCCCACCGTACTCCTCTGGGAAGAACATGCTTGTGAAACCCAGTTGTGCCGCTTTCTTGTAGATTTCAATTGGAAACTCTTCTTTCTTGTCAAGCTCCAAGGCTAGTTCTGGCTTAAACTCTTTTTGGCAAAATTCTCTAACGGCGTTTACAATTCCAATTTGCTCTTCCGTCAATTCGAATTTCATTGGTAGAACCCCCTACCGGCCTTTTTCCCAGTCCAGCCCTTGCTAACGTAATCTTCAAGCAGCGGACAGGGCTTATACATTTCTATGTTATATTTGGTATACAGCTCCTTCAATTTGCTCAGTATAACATCTAAACCAACCTTGTCAGCGTATTCGCAGGGACCTGAAGGCCAATAAGTGCCGAGCTTCATTCCAGTATCTATGTCTTCTGGGTTTGCGGCATCATCATGTATGAGCCATGCCGCCTCGTTTGCGGCTACAGCCCACGATCTTTCAACATCGTATTCCTCGAGTAGGTTGAATGGTATGCGTGGTCTCCCCTTTGTCCAGTCGTAGAAGCCTACGCCTGTTTTTTGTCCGAACTTGCGTTCCTTTACTAGTGGTTCAATCACTTCTGCGCATGGCTTCATTCTCTCACCGTAGGCATCATAGAGTATTTTACCAACTTCATAAGCTATGTCCAGACCAACAAAGTCTGCAAGTTCAAACCATCCCATTGGAAAACCACCCGTATATTTTACTGAAGCATCTATTCCTTCCTTTGTCGTTTCTCCTCTATAGTAAGCCCAGAATGCCTCGTTGAAAACTGCGCCTAAAATTCTGTTGACTATAAAGCCCCTAACGTCTTTCCGCACTACTACTGGCGTTTTTCCAAGCTTTTTTGCAAGCTCTACAAGTGTGTTTAGCGTTTCTTGGCTTGTTCCTTCACCTTTTATCACTTCCACAAGAGCCATTAGTTGCGGTGGATTGAAGAAGTGCATTCCAGCAACTTTGTCTGAGCGTTTTGTGGCTTTTCCCATCTCCGTTATGCTCAGCGTTGAAGTGTTTGACGCTAAAATCGCTTGCGGAGGCGCCACTGCGTCAACTGTTGCGAAAACCTTCTTTTTCAGCTCTATGTTTTCCGGGACTGCCTCTATTGCTAAGTCAATGTCTTTCGCCGCCTGCTCGTAACTTGTTGTTGTGCTTATCCTAGCTAATGCAGCGTCAGCGTCTTCACGTCTAATCCTTTTCTTCTCAACAAACTTTTCAAGGCTCCATTTGATTTTCTCCATACCCTTTTGGAGAAACTCGTCGCTTACGTCAACCATTGTAACATTGTGTCCAGTCATTGCTAGAAGCTGCGCGATTCCATGTCCCATAGCTCCAGAACCTATAACTACCGCTTTTTGGATTTTTCCAACCGCCAAAATATCTCCTCCTTTTTAGAGAATGTAAATGTGGTTGAAAGAGTATAAAAGTTTTGAAATAACACGTCAGTAAGTTTAAAATAGAAAGAAGAAAGTGTGGATTGTTACGCCTGTTTCTGTAGGAAATTGACTATTGTTAGTTTCTGAACTTCCGTTGTGCCCTCATAGATTTCCGTTATCTTTGCGCAGCGGTGGAAACGTTCAACATGGTAATCAGCCAAATATCCATATCCACCAAGGATTTGTATAGCATCATCTGTAACTTCCATTGCCACACGACTCGCGTAGGCTTTAGCCATTGATGTTGCCGCGGGGTTAGGCTTTTCGTTGTCATAAAGCCAAGCAGCCTTATACGTCATCAAGCGGGCAGCCTCAATCTTCATCGTCATCTCAGCTAACTTGAATGACACTGCTTGAAAGTTTATTATTGGTTGACCGAACTGTTTTCGTGTTCTCGCATAGTTCAATGCACGTTCAAATGCTCCTTGTGCCATGCCTACGGCTTGGGCTGCAACTGTTATTCTTGTTCCGTCAAAAAGCTCCAAAGCATAATAGAATCCCTTATTCAATTCGCCGACAAGGTTTGCTTCCGGCACTCTTAAGTCGCTGAGTGCAAGTGAGCCAGTAACGCATGGTTTTATCCCCATCTTCCTATGCAACTTCGTTGCATCCAGTCCTGACATGCCCTTTTCTACTAGAAACAGGCTTTGTCCTCTGTGTGATGGCTGGGCGTTCGGGTCTGTTTGACACAGTATTATGAACGTGTCTGCTATTGGCGCATTTGTTATGAACTGTTTGTTGCCATTAATTATCCACTCGTTTCCACTTTTTATTGCGGTTGTATTCATCCGTGTTATGTCGCTTCCATGTTCCGGCTCTGTGAAGGCTGCTGCAGCTACTTTTTCGCCTTTCGCCAGTGGCGGAATATACTTCTCTTTTTGCTGTTCCGTGCCATGTTTTAGGAGAACATCTGGAACCATTAGGTTTCCAAGGGATACCGCCACGCCTAGTCCAGGGTCCACTCTGCAAAATTCTTCTACGACTATGCAATCTTCAAGCACGCCGTAGCCTTGTCCGCCATATTCTTGTGGTATGCGCATTCCCGTAAAACCCAGCTGTGCAGCCTTTTTATATAGTGTCATTGGGAACTCTTCTTTTTGGTCGTATTCTAGTGCTAGTTCTGGTGTGAACTCCTTTTCCGCGAACTCTTTGGCTGCCTTTTTGATTTCAAGCTGTTCCTCTGTCATTTTAAACTCCATTTGTTTCTTCCTCCGGTTGAGTAGTAGGCTATGCTTTTTGTTCTTTTAACTCGTTTATCTTATTCTTTAGCGCTGGAATAACCTTGAATAAGTCATCCACTATGCCGTAGTCTGAGAAGTTAAATATCGGCGCGTTTGGATCTTTGTTTATTGCTATAATCAAATCAGAGTTCTTCATTCCTAGAACATGCTGGAAGGCACCGCTTATGCCAACCGCTATGTAAAGTTTCGGTTTCACGGTTTTTCCTGAACTGCCCACTTGACGGTCGCTTGGAAGCCAACCCTTATCCACAACTGGTCTTGAGCACGCAAGCACAGCGCCTAAAGCCTTTGCAAACTCTTCAATTATAGGCATGTTCGCCTGGTCTTTTATGCCTCTTCCAATGCCGACAAGCTTCTCTGCTGCTGTTATGTCTACGCCTCCAGGTGGCGGCAGAACATATTCTACAAAGCGTTTTGCCGTTATTTCCTCTGTTAATAGTGCTGGTTTTTCTATTATTTCGCCGTTTAGTGGTGGCTGGGGTTTTTTGGCTGTGAAGGCTGCTTGGCGCACAGTGACCATGTAGCCTTCTGCCTCTTTAAGCGTAGCCTTAACGTTAACTTTTCCTCCGTACATCTGCCTAGTAACCGTGAGGTTTTTACCTTCAAATGTTAGATCTATGCAGTCTGTTGCTAACGGAATATTAAGCGATGCTGCAAGTCTTGGGGCAAGTTCCACGCCATAAGAAGTGTGTCCAACCATTGTTAATGTTGGCTTTTGTTCTCTGATTAGGTTTGAGAGCACCTTTTGGTAAACTTCAGAATTGAAGTTTTCAAGTTTAGCATTTTCAACAACCAAAACTTTTTCAGCGTATTCAGAAAGTTCCTTCGCCTTTTCCTTAACATCCTTGCCAAGCATAACCGCAGTTAGCTCAGCGTTTAACTTTTCAGCTGTCTCCTTGCCCTTCGTCAGCATCTCATACGTTATGTCCCGTATCTGCCCTTGCCTATGTTCTGTTAAAACGAAAATTTCCGCCATTTTATATCAGCCCCCTTGACTTGAGGATTTCAACAATTTTCGCTGCAACTTCGTCTGGGCTTCCTTTGAGGAATTCTGCTTGTTTTTCAACTGGAGGAACGTAAAGTTTCTCTATTTTGAGCCATGAACCCGCTTCACCAACATCCGCTTCGCTTAAGCCTGTTTCCGCTAAATTCATGACTTTTATCTCTTTCTGCATTGCCTTGCGGATGCCCATTATCGAAACGTAGCGTGGCTCATTTATGCCTGTTTGAACAGCGAAAAGTGCTGGAAGCTTAACCTCAACAACTTCTTCCAATCCACCTTCAAGTTCACGATTAACCCTTGCAGTGTCAGCGCTCAACTCAATTTTTTTAACAAGCGTTGCGTGCGGTATTCCAAGCAACTCAGCCAGTATTGGACCAACCATTGAGTAACCGTCATCTCCAGCCTGAAAACCGGTCAAAATCAAATCGTAATGCATGTTCTTGATTACGCTGCAGAGTAGTTTTGCTGTTGCGTAGCCATCTGAGCCCTCAAATTTTGGGTCTGTTAAGCGTATTGCTCTGTCTGCGCCGCGGGCTAAGCACTTGCGCAGTGTACTGTCAGAATCTTCAGCGCCAACTGTTATCGCTGTGACCGTTCCGCCCAGTTTCTCTTTTATGCGCACTGCCTCCTCTAATGCGTAGTCGTCCCACTCGTTGATGTCAAAGACCAATCCCGACTTTTCTATGGTTTTTCCGTTTACATCAATTTTTAGCTCCGCCTCAGCGGTTTCTGGGACGTGTTTAACACAAACAATTATGTCCAAAGCTTTTCTCCTCTCCAAATTGAAGAGAGGATAAACAAACCATTTTCATATAATTTTTGCTTTCTTTTCTAGTTTTTCCACATCAACACGTAGAGAAATGCATGAAGTGTGGAAGAAAAATGAATTTAAATTTTTAGTTGCTGCTTTATGTTATTTCTTTTTTCCTCAGCGACTGGTCCAAACTTCTTTATTCTATCAGTGAACATTGTAAAAAGTTCTGCTGCCTTCTTGTAAACTGGCAGCGGAACATAGCTATAGCGCACCCGCATTGATTCTATGCCGTATTTGGCCAGTTCCCTTCCCATGTCAATCATTCGTTTTTTCGTGAATTTTTCGTCAATTTCCTCTTGCCCCTCAATTACGAGGATGCCGTCAGCACCGTAAGCAAAAGCGTATAGAACATGTTTCAGTCCTAAAATTGCTGTTGAGGGAACAGCCACGATGCGAATGTTTTCCGGATAGTTAGTTCTATCCAACCCCAAGAAGTCCATTCCAGTATACCCAACGTTCTTGTCGACGAAGGCTATTATTCGCACTTCGCCAGCCTGCTTTTCAGCTAAAACCCCCCTTAAAGTGGCGAGAATCTGCTTTGTCGTTGCGTTCTTGAAGTCTATTGCCTCTTGTGGACATGTTGGTACGCACGCGCCACATCCAGTGCATTGGAATGGGTCTATCTTCGCTTTGCCTTCAACCATCCTTATTGCGTTAACTGGACATACAGGTATGCATGCTTGGCATCCGTTACACAAATCCGTAATGACATAGGCTTTTTCCGGACTTGTTGTTACATATTCACTTTTTAGGAAGAGTGCAGCCTTGGCTGCTGCGCCTAAACCATCCGAAACAGTGTCCCTCACATCTTTCGGGCTTAGTGTGCAACCGCAAGCGAATATTCCAGCAACAAGTGAATCTACAGGGTCAAGTTTTGGATGCTTTTCAGTTATGAAACCGTCTTCGCCAACAGCCACTTTCATCTTTTCGGCTAGTTCTTTAAGCCCAGCTGATGGAACCATTGGCGTAGCCAAGGCAACCATGTCGTACTCGTCTTCACGCACCTCGCCTGTCAACGTGTCTTCAGCCAAAACCACAAGCTTACCATTGGCGTTGTTCCTGTAGATTTCAGCTACTTTACCCTTGATGAAGAGGACGCCTGCCTCTTGGTCTCGCCAATACAGGTCCTCATAACCTTTTCCAGTTGCTCTAATGTCGATGTAGTAGATTGTAACGTCTATTCCGAGCATTTTCTTAAGTACAAAAGCCTGTTTAAGTGAGTACATGCAGCATATGCGGCTGCAATATGGAATGTAATTCTTGTCACGTGAACCAGCGCAGAGGACAATCGCCATTTTCCGCACATCACTTCCATCAGCCTTTTTAACGAAGCCTCCTGTTGGTCCAGTTGCTGATGTGAGTCTTTCAAGTTCCATCATTGTTATAACATCTTTATACGTGCCATAACCATAAATTTCCAGTTTCCGCGCATCATAAAGCTGATATCCCGCAGCTAGGATTATTGCGCCAACGTTTAGTTCAACGACCTTGCCTTGGTCGTCTATGTTTATGGCTTTTGCTGGGCAAAGCTGTTCGCATTTTCGGCATTTGTTGCAGGCGTTGAAATCTATAGTGTAGGCTGATGGTACAGCCTGCGGAAACTCTATGTAAGCTGCTTTTCTTTGAGCTAAGCCTTCATTAAATTCGTCTGGAACGGTAACTGGGCAAACTTTTGCGCATACGCCGCAGCTTCTGCATTTTTCAACGTCAACACCTCTAGGCTTCATGAAAACCTTAACCTTATAATTGCCAGGTCGCCCGCTTACTTCCTGCACTTCAGCGTATGTGAGCAAGTTGACATTTTGGTTTCTTCCAACTTCAGCCATTCTCGGCGTTAAGATACATTGGGCGCAGTCTAAAGTGGGGAAAACCTTTGTAAGTTTCGCCATGTTACCGCCTATGCTTGGCTTTCGCTCAACAAGGTGAACCTTATAACCCAAATATCCAAGCTCAAGTGCAGCTGTTATACCAGCTATTCCCCCGCCGACTATGAGGATTTCCCTTGAGCCTTTCTCGCTTACTGGTTCTAGTGGTTCAAGCTCGAAACTTCGTTCATATCCGCCTCGGATAAGGCTTATAGCTTTTCTTGTGGCTTCTGCTGATGCGTGTGGGCCGTGAACCCATGAGCTTTGTTCGCGGATATTTACGAACTCGAGCATGTAAGGGTTTAATCCAGCCCTTTCTAAGACGCTTTGGAAAGTGGGCAAGTGCATGCGTGGTGTGCAACTTGCAACGATAACGCGGTCCAGATTGTTCTTTTTTATGGCTTCTATTATCATTTCTTGAGCTGGTTTTGAACACAAATACTTGTGCTGTTTAGCTACGACGACACTTTTCCAGTTTTTAACAGCTTCAACGACAGCCTTAACGTCCACCACGTCGCCTATGTTCCCGCCGCACTCGCAAACAAAAATTCCAATGCGCTGATTCTTCTTCTCCATGAGGATGATCTCCATTATTTAATGGTGCGTTTTGACTCATAGAAGGAAAACACTTATTAAAAATCTTACTCCCAAAAATCAGTCAAAGTGACGTTTAGAATGAACGTTCAAGAGCTCATTCAAAAACATAAGCTGCTTGAATGCATACAATGTGGAATGTGCACGGGCAGCTGCCCAGTTTCAAAGAAGGCTAACCTAAACATTAGACGTTATATGCGTGAAGTTTCTGCTCTTGGCAGGCTAACCATTCACTCTCAAAACGAGTTGTGGAGCTGCACAACGTGCTCAACTTGTGGTGTTCGCTGTCCCAAGGATTTGAACCCCTACGAATTTTTGATTGACATTAGAAGCATGGCTGTTGAAGAGGGTCAGATAGCGCCAACAATTCGCGACGCTTTGGAAAGCATATTCAAAAATGGGAATCCGTGGGCTAGAATTCGCAGCAAACGTGCCGAATGGAGTCAAGGCTTAAACGTCAAACACATCTCTCAAGGTGCAGAAATTCTATACTATGTAGGTTGCACGTCGGCTTATGATCCACGTGTCCAAAACGTTGCGAAAAGTCTCGTCTTAAGCCTTCAAAAAGCGGGAGTAAACTTTGGAGTTTTAGGCGAAGAGGAAAACTGTTGTGGAAGCGAAGTTTACGGCATGGGCGAAAAGGGCTTATTCGAATTCTTAGTCGAGGAGAACATGAAGATTTTCAATAAATACGCAGTTAAACAAGTCGTTACAAACTGTCCACACGGCTTTCATGCTTTCAAAAACCGCTACAACCAATCAAACTTTGAACCGCTACACCACTCACAGCTGCTAGCCAAACTGGTAGATGAGAAGAAACTGACATTCACAAAGGAAGTGGAAAAGAAAGTGATTTACCATGACCCATGCTTCCTAGGCAAGCAAAATGGCATATACGAAGAACCGCGCAAAGTTATCGAAAGCATTCCGGGCGTGACACTTTTAGAGTTTGACCGCTCAAGAGCCAGAAGCCTATGCTGTGAGGGAGGAGGCGGAAGGATGTGGGTTGACATTCCAGGACCAAGGCTTGCGGAAATACGCGTCAAAGACGCCGTGGCCTCTGGCGCTGAAATATTAGCCGTAGCTTGTCCATTCTGTCTCTTGACAATTGAGGATGCTGTGAAAACAACTGGTAATGAAGGTAAAATCCAAGTTATGGATATCGCCGAACTTGTTGCTCAAGCAATATAGTGTCAACCTTTATTGATTTGTGTTCAAAATGGTTTTACGTTAATGTGGCGGCTAAATTATTTAGCGATTTGCTTGGGAAACAGAAAAAGAAGAAGCGTAAGGTTTCCGAAGAGGAAGGCGGAAAGAAGTTTTACTGCTCAGTTTGCGGTAGTGGAATTAATGAAGATGAGTATGAAAATTTTGATGGCTATGCCAACGATGCTACGAAACAGAAATAAGCGAACTCAATTTTGAAATTGGTGAAGGCAGTTAAAACAATGCGAACGCTTGATAAGCGCAAACAACAAAAGTATTAGAAAAGGAGGATGTACCTCATGGAAAATTGGGAACTGATAATCGTGGGCGGCGGCGCCGCGGGATTAGCAGCTGGAATCTACGGCGCGAGAAGCGGACTTAAAACGTTGATTTTGGAGGAAAAAATTGTTGGAGGCACAGCTGCTGACGCCCCCAAAATAGAGAATTATCCAGGCTTCGAAAGTATAATTGGCGTAGAGTTAGCCCAGAGGATGGCGGCGCACTGCAGGAAAGCTGGTGTCACCATACGCGAGTTTGAGGGGGTCTCAAGCTTAGACTTGAAAGGTGAAAAGAAGTTGGTGAAAACTAATAGAACCACTTATGAGGCGAAGGCCTTAATAATTGCTTCTGGTTCGCGTTATCGCGAATTAGGCGTTCCTGGTGAGAGAGAATTTCTTGGAAGGGGGGTAAGTTACTGTGGCATTTGTGATGGGCCATTGTTTAAGGGTAAGCGTGTGCTTGTTGTTGGCGGTGGAAACGCTGCTGTTGTGACAGCTTTGTATATAGCTGAGCTTGCAGGAGAAGTTAAAGTTTCTCATAGGCGGGAGGCATTTAGAGCTGAGGAAGCGCTTGTGAACGCTTTGAAAGGAAAGGATAATGTGGAGATTTTGTGGAACACTGAGGTTAAGGAGATTAAGGGCGAAAAACTCGTAAATAAAGCTGTAATTTTCAATAATAGAACTGACGAAATCAAAGAACTGCCCGTTGACGGCGTCTTCATCCAAGCAGGCGAAGACCCGAACAGCCAAATAGCCAAAGAAGCAGGCGTAGCTGTAAATGAAGAAGGCTACATCATAGTTGACATTCGTCAAAGAACAAACATTCCTGGGGTTTACGCTGCTGGAGACGTTACGAATCACCCGGTGAAGCAAGTTGGAACAGCTGTTGGTCAAGGCATAACCGCGGCTGTTGAAGCTTATGGCTTTATTCGTAGACCTTACTATTATAAACCATAGGTTGTGCTCCAAAACTATTATATCATTGGAGATGCCTCAAAAATCTTCTAAGCCTATGTATTAATCATAAGGCAAGTTTCACTAGAACGGTGGAGAAATGTTTCATGAGTGAGGAGGCGTGTGCAGCCGCTGTACGCATAAATCAGGATTATTGCAGTAAATGTGCAGTTTGTTATTCCGTCTGCCCCTATGAGGCTATAAGGCGGGATTTGGAAAGCGGCAACTTCGAAATTGACATTCAGAAGTGCCAAGTTTGCGGAATCTGCTACAGTGCTTGTCCCTCGCTTGCCATAGAAATTGTCTATTACAGTTATGATAATCTGATAGGATATCTTAACCGCATACGCGAGAAAAAAGGAAGCGACACACTTGTTCTCATGTGCCGCGGCAACTCGCCAGCAACATGCAAAATTGAAGAAATACTTGAAAGCCAAGGCTTGAAAATAAGGGATTATATTCCCCTACGTATACCGTGCTCAGGGCGGGTGCCGACAGAATTTATTTTTAAGGCTTTGAACTCTGGCGTAAAATATGTTGTTTCCATACAATGTGAAGACGAGTTCTGCCGCTTTAAAAGGGGAACAAAAATCAACACTAGAAGGCTTATGCTTGGCAAGGCCGTGCTTGAGCAGTTGGGCTTCAGTAAAGACGCTTTGAAGGTTATTAAGTACTCGCATAAAGCTGTTTACGACACTGAAAAATGCGTCGGCTGCGACAAATGCGTTTTCATATGTCCATACGGCGCGATAGAAGCTGAAGAGTTTGCAACGCCAAAAATAATTCAAGAAGCGTGCATGGGATGCGGCGCCTGCGCACTCGTTTGTCCACATTTGGCAATTCAGGTTGAGGGTTTCGAGTTTGAAAACATTAGCAGGTTGATAAGGCTTTATGGCGAAGCTGCCAGAAAATTGAAGGCGGAAGCCAACTTTCCATCGATCCTCGTTTTCTGCTGTCAATGGTCAGACTTTTCGTGCCTAGACGACCCAGAATGCCTACTTTTCAAGAAGAGAGCTGTAGCCATGGAGATTCCATGTTTTAAGTCTCTTGACCCAGTTCATGTTGTTGAAGCTTTGCACAGCGGCTTTGACGGCGTAATGGCTGTTGTCTGCTCGGCTGAGGACTGCAAACTTCAAGAGGGAAGGGAAACAGCCGAGAGAAATGTGGATGTGCTTAAAGATTTTCTGAAAAAGAGGGGGCTTCTTGAACGTTTTGAGCTTTTCACGGTTTCACCTCGTTGTGTTGGAGAATTCAACAAGAAATTTGAGGAGTTTTTCAAGAAGATAGCTTTGATGCCTGCTTTAAAAATTGAAACTTCGGAGGCAAAGAAAAGTGTATGAAATTGTTGCAAAAAGGGAGTTAGCTCCAAAAATCAAACTTTTCGAAGTTAAAGCTCCAGACATAGCTGAGAAGGCGCATCCAGGGCAGTTCATAATACTAATTTTAGGCGAAAAGGGCGAGCGCATTCCATTAACAATAGCTGGTTATGACCGAGATAATGGGACGATAACATTCGTTTTTAACGAAGTTGGAAAAACAACAAAGCAGCTTGGTCTTCTAAAGGAAGGCGACAGTATAAGCAGCATTACTGGTCCTCTTGGGAATCCTTCAGAAATTAGGAACTTTGGAAATGTTTTATGTGTCAGCGGCGGAGTTATGATTGCCCCGATGCTCTTGCAAGTAAAAGCCCTGAAAGAGGCTGGCAACAAGGTTACAACAGTCATTGGTGCAAGAATAAAGGAGCTGCTGTTTTTTGAAGATGAAGTGAAAGCATTAAGCGATAGGTTTTATGTGGCAACTGATGATGGCTCGAAAGGCTATAAGGGTCTTGGCTTCTTAAGGGGGCTTCTTGAAAAGGAAGGGTTTGACCGTTGCATTGCTATGGGTCCAGTTGTTATGATGAAGAATGTTTGTGAGATAACGAAGCCCTTTGGCGTGCCGACAATTGTGACTTTAATGCCTATAATGGTTGACGGCATGGGTATGTGCGGCGTCTGCAGAGTAACAGTTGGCGGAAAGATGAAGTTCGCTTGTGTTGATGGACCTGAATTTGATGGGCACTCTGTTGACTTTGACGGTTTGATAAAGAGACAGAGGATGTTCCTTCCAGAAGAGCGCTTAAGCTCCCTAGTTTGGGAGAGGCTAGGAGGTTGCGGTTGTGGCGGAAGCCAAGCCTAAACCCAAAATTCGGAAAGAAGCCGTGCCGATGCCTAAGCAGAAGCCAGAAGTTCGAAGGCGAAACTTCAACGAGGTTGCTTTAGGTTACACGGAGGAGCAAGCCATAGCGGAAGCAAACCGCTGTCTCCAATGTCCAAAGCCGCAATGCGTTACTGGCTGCCCTGTTGAAATAGACATTCCAGCGTTTATAAAGCTCTTGAGGGAAGGAAAATTTGAAGAGTCCGTGAAGAAAATAAAGGAGAAGAACAGTCTTCCGGCAATATGCGGAAGGGTGTGCCCTCAAGAGGAGCAATGTCAAAAATTCTGTGTTCTCGGAAAGGTTGGAGACCCTGTTAGCATAGGGCGCCTCGAAAGGTTTGTTGCAGACTGGGAAAGAGCAAAAGGCATAAGTGTTCCAGAAAGGGCGCCTCCAACTGGAAAGAGGGTTGCAATAATAGGCGCCGGACCAGCCGGCTTAACGGCTGCTGCTGACTTAGCAAAGCTTGGTCATGAAGTTGTAATTTTTGAGGCTCTGCATCTTCCAGGTGGGGTTTTAGTTTATGGTATTCCAGAGTTTCGTTTACCAAAAAGCATAGTTCAAGCTGAAGTTGACTACATTAAGAAGCTTGGTGTTGAGTTTCGCATGGGCTACCTTATTGGGAGAATTCATACAATTCCAGAACTGCTGAAGGAAAGGGGCTTCGACGCTGTTTTTATAGGCACAGGCGCCGGTCTGCCAGCCTTTTTAGGCGTGCCTGGAGAGGATTTAGGTGGAATCTACTCTGCAAACGAGTTCTTGATTAGGGTCAACCTGATGAAGTCTTACGCTTTTCCAGAGTATGACACGCCGATAAGAATTGGAAAGCATGTGGCGGTTATAGGCGGCGGAAATGTCGCAATGGACTCTGCTCGTTCAGCACTTCGCCTAGGCGCCGAGGAAGTTTGCATAGTCTACCGCCGTTCTAGGGAGGAAATGCCAGCGCGGAAGGAGGAAATTGAAAACGCTGAGGAAGAGGGAATAATCTGCAAGTTTTTGGCTAACCCAACAAGGTTTATTGGCGATGAGAAGGGTTGGGTTAAACAGATGGAATGCATATGCATGGAGCTTGGGCCTCCAGATGAGAGTGGAAGGCGAAGACCAGTTCCAGTTAAGGGTTCAGAATTCACGATGGATGTGGACACCGTTATCGTTGCGATTGGGCGAACACCAAACCCGATTATTCAGCGTACAACTGAAGGCTTAGCGGTTACAAAGTGGGGCACGATTGTGGCGGATGAGAATGGCAAAACAAACATTGAAGGGGTCTACGCTGGAGGTGACATAGTAACAGGCGAAGCGACTGTGATAAGTGCCATGGGCGCTGGCAAAAGGGCAGCAAGAGCGATTCATGAATATTTAATGAAAAAGAAGTAGTTTAGTTTTCGATAAAGGCGAATTGTAGCTGCCTAGGAGGTCTATTCGATTTCTAACCCCTCCCCTATAGTTTTCACTGCATTTTTGCAAGCAAAATGTGATTTATGTGGCATAAAGTTTTAATTTCTGCTTCCTTTTCACATCCACATCCAAGCTGGGATGGTTGGTCGATTTGGTTACAACTTATCTTGATAAGATTTTCAGCCCTAAAAGTGTAGCAATAATAGGCGCAAGCGACGAAGAAGGAAGCGTTGGATACGCTTTGATGAAGAACTTTATGGATTTTGGTTTTGAGGGTAAACTTCACCCTGTCAACATTCACAAGAGTGAGGTTTTGGGGTTAAAAGCGTATCAGTCTGTAGAGCAGATTCCAGAAACTGTTGATTTGGCCATCATCGCCACTCCGGCGAAAACCGTTCCAGACATTGTTGAGCAATGTGGAAAGGCTGGAATAAAGGGCATAATCATAATAAGCGCTGGTTTTAAGGAAGTTGGTCCAGAAGGTAAAGCATTAGAAGACAAAATTTTGGAGATAAAGAAGAAGTATGACTTGCGCATTGTTGGACCAAACTGTTTGGGAATAATCCGCCCAAGCAACAAGCTGAACGCAACTTTCATAAGCAAGATGCCTAAGCAGGGCAACATTGCTTTTATAAGCCAAAGTGGCGCTTTGGGTGCGGCAATACTTGATTGGGCTATGCATGAGAACATTGGCTTCAGCAACTTCGTCTCCGTAGGCTCGATGATTGATGTGGATTTTGGCGATTTAATAGACTATTTTGGAACAGACCCGAAGACTAGAAGTATACTCATGTATGTTGAAGGGATAACAGACGCTAGGAAATTCATGAGCGCCGCTAGACACTTTGCAAGAACGAAACCAATAATTGTTGTTAAGGCAGGAAAATTCGGTGAGAGTGCAAAGGCTGCTGCTTCGCACACTGGTTCAATGACCGGAGAAGACGACGTCTATGATGCAGCGTTTAAGCGTGCAGGAATTGTACGCGTCGAGGAAATAGCAGACCTATTCAACTGTGCAGAAGTTTTAGGTTTACAACCACTCCCGAAGGGTCCAAACCTTGCAATAATCACCAACGCTGGAGGTCCAGGCGTCATGGCTACCGATGCACTCATTGCAAGGGGAGGAAAACTGGCGAAGCTTAGTCCAAAAACCATGGAGTTTCTTAACAGCATATTGCCGCATTACTGGAGCCGAGGAAACCCTATAGACATTTTAGGTGATGCAAAGGCTGACCGCTACAAGGCGGTTTTTGAGGCTTGCTTAAAAGACGAGAATGTCGACGGCATCCTAATAATTTACACTGCTCAAGCGGTTGCAGAACCAGTTGAAATAGCGAAGGGCATAGTTGAAGTTTACAAAAACATGGCGTACCAAAACAAGACAGTGCTTACATCATTTATGGGTTACGCGGCCGTGGAAGAAGCTAATCGTATTTTCAACGAAAACGATATTCCAACATACTCAACGCCAGAACAAGCAATAAAGACTTACCTTTACATGTACCAGTACAAGCGCAACCTTGAATTGTTGTATGAAACTCCAGAAGAGCTCCCAGTTGACGTTTCACCACCAAAACGTCCAATTCAAGTCATAATGAGAAATGCTGCCATGGAAAACCGTGAGCTTCTAACAGAGGTTGAAGCAAAAAAGATGCTGGAGTACTACGGCTTTCCATCCGTGAAAACACTTATAGCGAAAACTGCAGATGAAGCTGCAGCCTTCGCATGTCAGATCGGTTACCCTGTTGTGCTTAAAATCCTGTCTCCGCAGATTGTTCACAAGACTGACGCTGGCGGAGTTTTCCTTGACCTAAAGAGTGAAGCGGAAGTTAGAGAGGCATTCGAGCAGATTATACGCAATGCAAAAAACTATAATCCAGAAGCGGAAATTCTCGGCGTCACCGTTCAACCAATGATAAAGAGGCAAGGATACGAAGTCATACTTGGGGCAAAAACTGACCCACTTTTTGGACCAGTAATTCTTTTCGGCATGGGCGGCATAGGCGTAGAGCTGTTTAAAGATTTTTCCATAGGACTTCCACCGTTAAACCAGACGTTGGTTAGGCGTCTAATGGAGGAAACAAAGGTTTATCAGCTTTTGAAGGGCTATCGGAACGTGCCTCCAGCAAACGTAAAGCGGCTTGAAGAAATAATCTTACTTTTCTCGCAGTTGCTTGTCGATTTTCCACAGTTAAAGGAGGTTGACATAAATCCGCTTCTGGTCAATGAGAAGGACGCCTATGCCCTTGACGCAAGAATCGTGATTGACAAGCAACTTGTATTCCAAAGGCTTGAGCCACATCAGCACCTTGTTATAAGCCCGTATCCCAAGAAATATGAGACATTGTGGCGGATGCGTGACGGACGCACAGTACTCCTAAGGCCAATAAAGCCTGAAGATGAACCATTATGGCTCGAAATGTTCCAAAACTTCTCAGAAGAATCCATACGCTATAGGTTCTTCCAGATAATTAAGGACACGCCGCATGAGGTGCGCGTGCGCTACTGCAACATCGACTATGATAGGGAAATAGCCATAGTCGCCGAGCTTAACGAGGATGGGCGAAGAAGAATACTGGGCGTTACAAGAGTTAGCTTAGAACCAGACAGAAAGTCTGGCGAAATAGCCTTTATAGTGGCTGATCCGTGGCAGGGGCTGGGGCTTGGCACAAAGATGGTTGATTACGTTATTGAGATATGCAAGGATATGGGTGTTGAAACGCTTTACGGTATAATGCTTCCGGACAATTATAGGGCTATAAACCTTGTGAGGAAGATGGGCTTTGAACTTAAGTACATGGAGGACGGCACAGTTAAGGGGGTCCTAAATCTGAAAGAAGAGGAATTGCCTTTGCAATGCCTAAAAACAGAACAAGCCTCAAAAGAAACACAAAATCTGGCGTTTAGCTCTACGCAGCAGGAGCAGAAGGAGGCAGAGGCTGTTAGCAGTTAGGCGGTATGCGTTAAAAATGCCTTAAATATAATTTACTTTCTCATAATATTTTCTCTATTTACTATGGCTAAATTTAAATCATAGAAATGTGATTATCAACACTTTATTGAATGTCAAGCTGGTGCAGAAATGGAGAAGCTAAAATTCGCGTTTTATTGGGCTGCCAGTTGTGGCGGCTGCGAAATTGCTGTACTGGACATAAACGAGAAAATCCTTGATGTGGTAGCGAAAGCCGACATAGTCTTTTGGCCAGTAGCCATGGACATAAAATACAAAGATGTTGAAAACATGCCAGATAAAAGCATAGATGTCTGTTTCTTTAACGGTGCAATTCGTAACAGTGAGCAAGAGCAGATGGCAAAGCTCCTAAGGCAAAAGTCTAAAGTTCTTGTAGCTTTTGGCTCGTGCGCTTGCGACGGCTGCGTAATAGGGCTTGGAAACTTGTGGAATAAAGAGAAAATCTTTGAAAGGGCCTATTTCGAAACACCATCTACGAAAAATCCGCAGATGATTATTCCTCAAACTCGCCTAAATGTTAGGGAAGGTGAACTTGAGCTGCCAGAGTTTTATGACACTGTCAAAACTTTAACTCAAACAGTTGATGTTGACTACTTTATTTCGGGTTGTCCACCACCAGTTCCGCGGATAATAGAAGCCCTAGACGCAATAGTAAGCGGTAAACTGCCGCCAAAAGGCGCAAGTTTCCTACTGAACAAGTCGGTATGTGACGAATGTCCAAGAGAGAAAAAAGATAGAAAAATCACGCAAATAAAGAGAATATACGAGATAGAGGACGATTTCAAAACCTGCTTCCTAGACCAAGGCGTAATATGCATGGGACCCGCAACAAGAGGCGGATGCAGTGCACAGTGTCTAAAGGCTAATGTGCCATGCACGGGATGCGGTGGACCAACGCCAAGAGTGACAGAACAGGGCGCAGCAATGGTAAGCGCTTTCGCGTCAATAGCCGCAGACTCAAAAGTCATCGAGCAGATCGTTGACCCTATTGGAACTTTCTACAAGTATTCTTTGGCTAATTCTATTCTGCGGAGGAAGGTGAAGTAGAATGAAGGAGATAGTTATAAACCCAATCACAAGGCTTGAGGGACACGGAAAAATAACAATATTCTTGAACGACGCTGGAAACGTGGAGGAAGCTTACTTCCAAGTTCCAGAATTAAGAGGCTTCGAAAGGTTCTGCGAGGGAAGAAGAGCTGAAGATCTACCAATAATAACAACGAGAATCTGCGGCGTATGCCCAGTTGCACACCACATGGCAGGCGCAAAAGCCTTAGATGCAGCATTCAATGTTGAGCCAACAGAAACAGCCAAAAAACTCCGCGAACTCATGTATTGTGGCTACTTTATTTACGACCACACATTGCACTTCTACTATTTAGGTGGACCAGATTTCGTCGTAGGACCAAACGCACCGCCAGAAAAGCGAAATGTTTTGGGCGTCATAGAAAAAGCTGGACTAGAAATTGGCAAAAAAGTCATAAAGCATAGAGCTTACGGGCAAAGGATAACAGAGATTCTAGGCGGGAAGGCAACGCATCCAGTTAGCGCTTGCATACCAGGAGGCATTTCAAAACCATTGTCCGAAGAGGAGAGGCGGGAAATTGAAAAGATGGTTAGAAGCTGTCTTGAATTTGGAAAATTTAGCTTAAAACTCTTCGACGACATAGTGCTGAAAAACACGGACTATGTAAACCTTATAAAAAGCGAAGCCTACACGTTGCAAACCTACTACATGGGCTTAGTTGACAAGAACAACCATGTAAACTTTTATGACGGCGATGTACGTGTTGTTGACCCCTATGGGAAAGAGTTTGTGAAATTCAAACCGAAAGAATACCTAAACGTGATTGAAGAGCATGTGGAACCGTGGACGTACGTGAAACTGCCATACTTAAAGAAAATTGGATGGAAAGGCTTGGTTGGCGGACCGCAAAGCGGGCTTTACCGTGTTGGGCCTCTTGGAAGGCTTAACGCCGCAGATGGCATGGCAACTCCTTTGGCACAGGCTGAATACGAAAGAATGTATAAAACCCTCGGCGGAAAACCAGTCCACAATACCTTAGCTTATCACTGGGCTAGGCTAATAGAGCTTCTGTATGCAGCTGAACGTGCATTAGAGCTTGTAACAGACCCTGAAATAACAAGCAAAGATATTAGGAATAAGCCTGGAAAGCCAAGTGAAGGCGTTGGCATAGTTGAGGCTGCAAGGGGAACACTTATCCACCATTACATACTTGACGAGAAAGCCTTAGCCAAAAAAGTTAACCTGATCGTGGCTACAACGCATAATGCACCAAGCATATGCATATCAATAAAGAATGCCGCGAAGGCGCTGATAAAAGAGGGAAGCGTCACCGATGGAGTATTGAACATGGTTGAGATGGCTTTTAGGGCTTACGACCCATGCTTTGCATGCGCCACGCATTTTGCGGTTGGACAAATGCCAATGGAAATTGAAATTTACGATAATAAGAGGCAGTTAATTAGAGAAATAAAAAGGTGAGTGGGAAAATGGAAGAAGCCAAAATTGGAATATTCCTTTCCGACTGTGGAAAACAGTTAACGGAAATCCTAAACTTCGAGGAAATAGCGGGCTACTTGAAAAAGGTTCCAGGAGTCTCTCTTATGGCGGTTGGAAGCGAATTTTGGCGAGGTCAAGGGCTTAAAACGATAGTGGACGCCGTGAAAAACGGGAAAATAAACCGCGTCGTCGTTGCTGAAAGCATCCCAAAACTTGGCGAAATAAATATAGTTGAAGCCGTTGAAAACGCTGGACTTAACCCAAACTTTGTGGAAGTTATAGACATAAAAGACCACTGCGCATGGCCGCACAGAGACTCTCCAAAAGAAGCTACAGAAAAGGCGAAGGCTATGCTCTTAGCCGCAACAGAACGCGTCAAACTTGCAGAGCCTATAGAGAAACTTGAATTTCCAGCCGTAAAATCCGTCTTAGTCATAGGCGGCGGGCTGGCAGGAATGCAGGCAGCCGAGGACCTGGCGGACATGGGCTTTGAGGTTTACTTGGTAGAGAAAGAACCATTCCTAGGCGGATTAGCCGCAAAGGCTGGAAGGTTCTTCCCAACAGACGACTGTGCAATATGCATTCAATCACCAACTTCAGACGTTAAAACAATAACGCACACTTCGCGAAAATGCGTTTACCGTTCTGGCTTTTCTGAAATTCCAAACCTAAATGTGCTGACAAACTCTAGAATTTTAAAAGTTGAAGGTGCACCTGGAAACTATAAGGTTACTGTTGAAAGAAAACCGCGATATGTTAACGAGGAAAAATGTGTTGCATGCAACTTATGTGCATCCGTCTGTCCAGTTGAAGTTCCAGACAAGTACAATGCACGACTAAAGAATCGAAAAGCAATTTACATAAACACGCCGCTTGTTTACCCGCCAGTATATGTCATAGACGCTGAGGCATGCAAATTTGAAGAGTGCGCAAAATGCGTTGACGTCTGTCCGACAAAAGCCATTGAATTGAATCAGAAGAGTAAGAAGGTGACGCTTAATGTCGGCAGCATAATAGTCGCAACTGGCTTTAGGGAATACGACCCAAGCGTGATAAAGGAGTATCATTACGGTGAATATCCAGACGTTATAACGCAGCTTGAACTTGCAAGGATGATTGACGGTTTCGGACCGACAAACGGCATGATAATTCGTCCTTCAGACAAAAAGCCAGCAAAGCGCATAGTTTTCATACAATGCGTTGGTTCTAGGGATAGGCGTTGGAACCCATACTGCTCAAGCATTTGCTGTATGATATCGCTGAAACATGCAACGCTTATTAAGTCGGCTTATCCAGATGCGGATATAACAATATGTTACATTGACATTAGAACAACTGGAAGAGAACACGAATACTATTATGAACGTGCAAGAGAGATGGGAATAAAATTTGTTAAGGGTAGACCTACGGAAATTCTGTACGACCCAGAGGCAAAACTGCTAATAGTCGATGTTGAAGATGAACTGTTAAGAAGATTCCTAGAACTGGAAGCAGACCTCGTCGTTCTGTCACCCGCGATGGTGCCAGTTGAAGACACGAAACAACTCGCGGAAATGTTGGGGTTGGAAATCGACAAGGACGGTTTCTTCAAAGAATACAACGCGAAACTTCGACCTACAGAAACGAAGAAGAAAGGTATATTCATCTGTGGTGGAGCAACATTTCCGAAGGATGCGCCAACAACATCGCTTCAAGCTCACTCAGCAGCGGTTAAAACTGCAAAGTTCCTTCTAAACGGCAAAATAGTTAAAGACCAGAAGACAGCTCACGTAAATGAGGATTACTGCGGAGACTGCGAATTCTGTCCAGTAACCTGCCCATACGGAGCAATAACCCTGACAGAAAAGGCTGATGGACACCTTGTTGCGCATGTTGACGACCTCTTGTGCGAGGGCTGCGGCGTCTGCGTGGGTACGTGTCCAGTAGGTGCAATAGAACTTCGCCACTTGAAACCGAGCCAAATTTCAGCGCAGATGAAAGCGTTATTATCTGTTAATGGAACATCAAAGCCTTTAATTTTGGCTTTATGCTGCTCCGAATGCGGTCACGCTGCAGTTGACTCTTCTGGAATGGCTATGCTGAAGTATCCAGCAAACGTAAGGACAATGCGAGTTCCATGCACGGGCATTCTTCAAGTTCAGCAGATACTTGAAGCCTTTAAGGCTGGCGCTCAGGGAGTAATGGTTGTAGGATGTAAGCCAGACGGTTGCCACTATGAAGTTGGAAGCCAAAAGGCGCAAAGGAAGGTTGAGCTTGCAAAAATGCTGCTGAAGGAGTATGGCATAGAACCAGAACGCCTTGAAATGTTCAACATGGTTTACATAGAAGGAGACAAGTTCGCCGAAGTTGCGAGAGCGATGACTGAGAGAGTAGAGAAGCTAGGCGCGCTGCACGTAGCCTAAACCAGAGAGGAGAATAAACGCTATGGCAGAGGAAACGCAAACGAAACCATTCGCAAAGAATTTCGCCAAAGAGATTACTAGCAGACTTGGCGGAGAAACGATAACCCTATGCTATCAGTGTGGAACATGCGCCGCAAGCTGCCCAGTGGCAAAAATAACAGAAAAATACAATCCGAGAGAAGTCATTAGGTTGGCGCTTCTTGGGTTAAGGGATGAAGTCTTATCCGGCGATGCCATATGGCTCTGTTCTTCGTGCTATAACTGCCAAGAACGTTGTCCACAAAAGGTCGAAGTAGCCGACGTAATTTATGCCTTAAGAAACATGGCCATCCGCGAGGGAAACATACCAAACATCTACTCGGAATTTGCAGCTGGGCTTGCAAGCGAAGGGCGCATAGTTCAAATGTCGAAATTCCTTGAGAAAAAGCGGGCAGAATACGGTTTGCCACCGCTTAAGCCAGCAGGCGTCGAAGCCGTGAAAAAAATTCTTTCGGCAACGGAGTTCGACAAAATCCAGTTTAAGAAGGGTGAGACGTAGTGACGAGCTATGCTTTATTTTTGGGTTGCACGATACCCGCGCGGCAACCGCATTACGAATTGGCAGCACGAAAATCCCTAACAAAACTTGGAATAGAACTCGTAGATTTGGAAAAAATGACGTGCTGCGCTCCGCCACCATTACAGTCAATAGACCTAGAAACAAGCTTGGCAATTGCAGCGTACAACATCTGTCTAGCCGAAGAAGCAGATCTTAACATCGTTACTTTGTGCACGGGATGCTTCGAATCACTTGCGATGGCAAACACCCTCCTTAAAGAAAAGCAAGGACTAAAGAAGAGGGTTAACAAAATCCTTTCAAATGTTGGGAAAGAATTTAAGGGAAACAAGGAAGTGCGGCACTACCTCCAAGTTTTGATGAACGATATTGGCGTAAACAACCTAAAGAAAAACGTAACGAAGCCACTGAGCAAACTTAAGGTTGCAGCCTTTTCTGGATGCCACCTACTAAGACCAAGCGCCCTTCTAAGGTTTGACGACCCAGAGCGCCCGAAAATCTTCGACAATTTGGTTGAGGCTATAGGTGCTGAAAGCATCTGGTATAGGAATAAGCTGAAATGTTGCGGTGGTCTTTTAAGGGGTTATGCTGACGATGTGGCTTTAGCCATAGCAAGAGACAAAATCGTTAACGCCTCTAGGGTTGGAGCCGACTGTATATCAACGCTTTGTCCATTCTGTTTCCTAACGTTAGACCTTGGGCAAATGCTGATAAAAACAACATACAAAGAAGAATACAATATACCCGTAATACACTACGCTGAACTTTTAAGCATAAGCTTGGGTGTAAATCCAAAAGAGCTTGCACCTGAATTTCACAAAGTAAAATTAGACCCAGTGCTCAGCAAAATAGGCTAAAATCGTCTCTATCTCCACTTTTGTTCATTTGTTTTTCCAAAATTGCTGAATAAGTGTTTAATAGTCCAAAGCGTAATTTCAATTTTGGGAATAAGTTATGAAAGTAACCGCCCTTAAAGAGCATAAGTGCTTTTGTTGCGGAGCTACAATAAAGAAAGGTGAAGAATGCTTCGCGTTTTTCGTAAATCCGTCAAACCCAAGCAAAAGCGAGTTCGACGTAATTTACACTTGTATGAAATGCAGCGAAGAAGAAAAATGCAGAGGTAGAATAAGGCGAAGAGAGGAAAGTCAGCAATAAGGCAATACGCTTAAACTCTATCAGTTTCCTTTTGGAATTTCTATTTCAAATGCTTCATTATTATTGCACTTTGTAATCATGCTCTCAATTTTCAAGTGTTCAACTGGAAGCGTTAACTTCCTACACTCGTCAACGCAAACTTCGTTTCCATCATCCCTTTTATGGCATACTTTGTTGCAGATTTCTATACCGTCCACATCCATGTGAACCGTTATCTTTTGATCCTTGCATCTACACTGTATTAGAATTTTAACGTAGCTTTCATCCTCAAAAACATCTATGAGAGGTTCCTCAAGTTGTGGCAGCGGAATTAAATGTTTCGCTGGACTTGGTTCTACTTGTTCGCTTATTATGTATTTCTTGTAAAGGAGCTTCTCCATAGGCTCCACAAGGATGTCGCTTTTATCTTCCTCGCTTTCAGCAATCTTCTTCACTAAAACTCTGCAGAAAACATCTATATTTCGGAGGGCTTCCTCAAAACTACTCATCTATCTCAAGCCTCTCCATATTTACAATATTTACATACATGCACTTAAGGCTTCTTGTGTCAAAACTAAATCATAAATGAAGCAATTTTTACTGTTCCTTTTTCGTCGATAAGGGAATTGAGCGCACATGTTTTACCATGCGGACAATGTTCTCTACATCTTTCTTAGGCTGCTCAAGGGCTCTGTTTATGGCTATATCCGCAATCGTTGCGCCTTTGTCTGCGATTTTTGTTAGGCATGAAATGTAAGCTCTTAAGTATGGAATTTCAGGAGCTTCGTGCATTAGTCTTTCAGCCTCTCTTTCTAGAACCTCCTTCATTTCCAAAACTCCATTGGCTACGCGAAGGTCTCGCGTAAAAATACAGTCTAAGGCTTTCTGAAAGATTGTTTGAGCTAGCTCGCCAATGTGGTAAATTCTCTGCACGATGTCTGCTGGAATTCTGTTACGGTAAATCTTTAGCTCAACAATTTTTTTGGCTATATCTTCAGAGTAATCTGCGATTAACTCTAAATATTGGAGTATAAGCCTCGTTGCCGGAATGAAAAGGACATCCGTCGCACCTATCTGCTCTGCTATTTCTGGTTTAGCCTGCGCAGAAAGCAACAGGCGAACAGCAAGGTAATAAATTGTATCAGCTTCGTCTTCACGGCTGATGGCTTCGATCGCCAAGTCCTCTTTGCCTTCTAGGAAGGCCTGCATCGCCTCTGAAAGTATTGTTGAGGCAATTAGGGATAAACGCCTAATCAGCATGTCAAGTTTGAATTTTGACGGGTCAACTGAACATTGCAACAGCACACTTTTTGGTGTTTCCTCCAAAATTCCGAGACCAATTAGTTTAGGAACGATTCCTCTAACCTCATCCACATGTACTTTGCTTATTCTCGTTGAAGATACAACCCTTAAAACGTCTCTTCCAAGCATGTAACTTCCAACAATTATTCTTTCAAGCATTCCATTTTCGTCGCAAGCATCAGCATTTATCACATATTCTTCTGCTTCTTCTTTTAGTGCAAATTGACTTGGCATGATCTTTAGTGTCCCATCCCTTTCAGGCATCATGAAAACTAGGTCTCCTGGGTTAATGTTATTCTGTTTTGCCCATTCACTTGGAAGTGAAACTGTTAAGGTTGAGTAGCCTACTTTTTGTACTTTTCTACTTTCCAAAAGTTTTCACCGTTTATATAGTATTTACTGTACATGCTTTTATACAGGGCCTATATTTTTCTGTTTCTGTGCATCAAAAGTTTAATTATGGTTTTGAATACTCTACTTTTGAAGAGGAGATTTTGAGTTTGGAAAAACCAGTTAGAAGTTTGGCAAAGACTATTTCGTGGAGAATTGTAGCAACTTTAACAACGATTCTTTTGGTTGTAATCTTTAGTAAGGGAGACTGGACTTTAGGCGGCATTGTTGGAATATCTGAACTCGTTTTTAAAACAGTTCTTTATTATTTTCATGAGCGTGTTTGGAATTTGCTAAGTTTTGGAAGGGAATCTAAGGAATAGTTTCAATGTATTATTTTCCGTCTGAATTTATATATTGTATTTACTATAATATAAAATATATGCACCAGATATATATTTGACGCTTATGCTATATATAATTCAGCTGTAAAGGAGGATGATTGGAAATGTCTGAATGGAAAACCGTAAGCATAAGACAAGAACTAATAAAACAGATTGAAGAAGCAATCAAAACGGGGCGCTACAGAAGCATATCAGAATTCGTTTCAGAAGCAATCCGCCTACGCCTCGAAGACCTGATGCGTGCGGAGGGGATACCAGCGGAAAAACGAAAGGAATTGCTTTTAACGCCTGAGCTTCTTCTGTACACGCCAAAGCACACATGGGCACAGGTGACGCCAGAGGGAAACATTAGAGTGGGCGTTTCAGATTACGCGCAGAGACATTTGAAAGGCATAGCGAACATAATGACTGAACCTGTTGGAAAGGAAATAAGTCATATGGAGCCATTCGGCGTTGCAGAAACATGGATGTTCATGTTTGACCTATATGCACCAGTAAGCGGCAAAATAGTTAAAGTGAACGAGAAACTGAAAAATGAGCCAAACTTAGTTAATGAAGACCCATACGGCGAAGGATGGATTGTGGAAATTAAGCCTAACAACTCGCTAACTCTGGAGCAGGAACTTAAAAAGTTGTTGGGCGCCCGTGAATACAATAAATGGGTAAGCAAACTTGAAGGAAGACTTCGAGAATAAACTATTTTTCTCCTTTTCTTTTTATGTTAAATATGTGTCAATTTTAGCGTAAATGCACTAATATATTCGAAGAGGCTCATAGAATTATTCCTAAGATGATTTAAAAATGACAAATAATAACCAAACAAAAGTAAAGAAACTACCGCCATGCCGCTCTGCATGCCCAGCCCACGTAAACGTTCAAGGATACGTCTCACTAATTCAAAGAGGCAAATTCAGAGAAGCTGTAGAAATCATACGCAAGGACATGCCATTCCCAGCAATCTGCGGACGCGTATGCTTCAGCCCATGCGAAGACGCATGTGCAAGAACAAACGTTGACCAAGCAGTAGCAATACGTGCACTAAAAAGAATTGTGGCGGACATTGAAAGAGAACAAGGTCGCGTAAAGCCAGAACCAATACCCAAAAAATACAGCGAAAAAGTTGCCATAATAGGCGCTGGACCAGCGGGCTTAACAGCAGCCTACGAACTTGCAAAACTCGGTTATCCAGTAACTGTTTTTGAGCGGATGGCTGAACCTGGCGGGATGATGCGCTACTGCATACCAAACTTTCGCCTTGAAAAGTTTGTTGTGACGAATGAAATAGCCTACATAAAAGATTTGAGCGTGGAAATAAAGACTGGCGTGGAATTTGGAAAGGACATAACACTTGAAAGCCTACGCAAAGATGGCTACAAGGCAATTTTCCTTGCAATTGGCACACAAAAGGGAATGAAATTGAACGTTCCAGGCGAAGAACTTGAAGGTGTAGTAAACGCTGTTGACTTTTTGAGGGCTATATCGCTCGGCGAGCCAATAAAAGTTGGAGAGCGAGTTGCCGTCATAGGCGGCGGAAACACAGCCATAGACGCGGCGAGAACCGCAAAGAAGCTTGGTGCAAAAGAAGTTATAATATTGTATAGGCGCTCACGCGAGGAAATGCCCGCATTGCCACATGAGATAGCAGAAGCCGAAAGAGACGGCGTTAAATTCTACTTTTTGGTTGCGCCAAAGCAGATAATAGGCGAAAATGGCAAGGTTAAGGCTGTTGAATGCTTAAGGATGCGGCTCGGTGAGCCAGACAAAAGCGGAAGAAGAAAGCCAATTCCAATAAGCTTTTCAGAGCATCAGTACGAGGTTGACATGGTCATACCCGCGCTTGGACAAGTTCTAGAATTGTCATGTGTGCCGCCAGAACTCCTAGACAAAGAGGCAAGAGCGCCTTCAATAAAAGTTGACTTTACAACTATGGAAACAAACGTGAAGGGTGTTTTCGCTGGAGGCGACATGGCTACTGGACCAGCAAACATAATTGAGGCTGTTGGAGCAGGCAAAAAAGCGGCGGTTTCCATTCACCTTTACCTTCGCGGACAAGACCCAAGAATCGCGAGAGAAGAGAAGATTGAGGAGACGACGTGGGTTAAGAATTGGGGTTACGTTAAAAAGAAGGAGCGCAGATACGAACCTCCACTGGAAAAGCCTCACTTAAGCTTTGAGGAGGCGAGGGAATATCTTGAAAAGCTGAAGCGTCAAGCAAGATTTGAGGCTTTCCGCTGTTTGGGATGTGGACCGTGTGCCGAGTGCCTCGCAAGCATGGACTTGTGCGAGGGCGATAAGGCTGTTGTTGACGAGGGCAAGTGTGTGGGCTGCAACGTCTGCGCGGTCGTATGTCCAGTTGGCGCCATCAAAAAGAATGAGAAGGGTGTAGCTCAAGTGGACGAGGAGCTTTGCAAGGGCTGCGGCTTGTGTGCTGCAAGATGCCCAGAAAGAGCCATAACCATGAAGAAGCTTTCCAACGAGCAGATTCTAACCATGGTTTTAACAGCCATGGAGAGGTGAAATTGGAATGGAGTCTTCTAACCCACCAAAAATTGTTTGTTTCATGTGCAACTGGACTTTCTGCGAAGAAGAAATGCGTGTTCCATACAACGTTAACATTATCCGCGTTATGTGTGTTGGGAGAATGGACCAAGCACTTGTTCTTGAAACCTTCATTAACGGAGCAGATGGTATCTTACTTGTCGGATGCAAGCCTCCAGACTGCCACTTTGTCGACGGAAACCTCCATGCGGAACGAGCAGTTAAAATGTTGAAGAAATTGTTGGCTTTGGCTGAACTTGAGCCTGAAAGGTTGAAGCTTCTTCTGGTTTCACCTTTGGAGGATAAAGGCTTCAGCCACTATGCCAAGGAGTTTTCAGAAGAAGTTTGGAAGCTTGGAAACTCTCCACTGGGGAAGGAGGAGCTTTTAGCTAACCTCACAGCGGCTAAGGAGGCAACCTCAGCCTTTAGACTCCGCGTTTTACTGGGGAGAGAAGAAGAGCTAACCGAATTCATGAACGCCTACGGCGAGAAAATATCAGAAGAAGAGTTTGACGCCTTATTGGACGATATTGTTAGGGCTGAGTTCATCCGCTACAAAATTCACTACTTGACAAGGGTTAAGCCACGCTCTGTTAAGGAGTTAGCCCAAATTCTTGGGATTAAGCCCTCTGCCGTTTTGAGGCACATAACCAACATGCGACGGAAGGGTATGATAGCCCTAGACCATGTTGAAGGTTACACACCATTGTATAAGGCTTTGGAGGTGCGATAAAAGATGGCTGAAGGAAAAGTAGGAGCAGTTCTTGTTGTAGGCGGAGGCGTTGCTGGAATACAGGCGGCCTTAGACTTGGCTGATTCAGGCTTTAAAGTGTACATGGTTGACCAGTCGCCCAGCATCGGCGGTGTTATGGCTCAATTGGACAAGACTTTTCCAACAAATGACTGTTCAATGTGTATTTTGGCTCCTAAGCTTGTTGCTGCTGGGAGGCATCCCAACATTTCCTTAATTACGAACAGCGAAGTGCTGGGCTTAAGCGGTGAGGCTGGAAACTTCGAAGTGAAGATTCGAAAAAGAAGCCGCTACATAAACGAGGAAAAATGTAATGGTTGTGGGCTTTGTGCACAAAAATGCCCCGTTGAAGCCATAGACACCTACAATAAGGGGTTAACGGACAGAAGCGCCGTCTACGTCGAATTTCCACAGGCAGTTCCACTACGCTTCAAAATAGACCGCGAAAAATGCATTGGTTGTAGAACATGTCAAGAGGTTTGTAAGGCGAACGCCGTTGAATATGACCAGAAAGACAGCGAAATTGTTCTAAATGTTGGCGCTGTGATTTTGGCTCCCGGTTTTGAACCCTTTGATGCACGGCTTAAGAGCGAGTATGGTTATGGGCGATACGCAAATGTTGTGACAAGCATAGAGTTCGAACGCATACTGAGCGCTTCTGGACCCTACGGCGGGATTGTTTTGAGACCTTCTGACGGCGAGATTCCACGAAAAATTGCCTTTGTACAGTGTGTTGGTTCTCGGGATGCTCAGCTTGGGAACAATTATTGTTCTGCTGCTTGTTGCATGTACAGCATTAAGGAAGCCATTATAGCCAAAGAACACGTGCCAACAAAGTTGGACTGTACGATTTTCTATATGGATATTAGGGCTTATGGTAAGGAGTTTGACGCCTACTATAAGCGGGCTCAGGAGGAGTATGGCATCCATTTTGTGCGTTCAAGGGTTGCCAGCATAACCGAAGACCCAGCGACCTGCAACTTGCTTGTGCACTATGTTGGAGAGGATGAAACTCCACGGGTTGAGGAGTTCGACATGGTTGTGCTCTCCACCGGAATGCAACCTCCAAAGGACGTGGAAAAACTAGCCAAGGCTTTAGGCATAAAGCTCAACAAGTACCGCTTCTGCGAAACCAATACCTTCACACCGCTAGAAACTTCAAAGCCAGGCATATACGTTTGCGGAGCCTTCAGCTCGCCTAAGGATATTCCGGAAAGTGTTGCCCAAGCGAGTGGCGCCGCAGCGAAAGCCATGGCAATAATAGCCCCAGAACGTGGCAAGCTCATAACCGTTAAGGAGTATCCGCCAGAACGGGACGTTAGCCAAGAAGAGCCCCGCATAGGCGTTTTCATATGCCACTGCGGCATAAACATAGGCGGAATAGTCCGGGTTCCAGAAGTTGTAGAATACGCCAAAAAGCTTCCGAATGTTGTTTATGCCGAGGATAACCTTTACACTTGTTCAGATGACACCCAGAAGCGGATTAGGGAGAAGATTAAGGAGTACAACCTAAACCGTGTTGTTGTGGCTTCATGCACGCCAAGAACCCATGAACCGCTTTTCAGAGAAACCCTCCGAGAGGCTGGCCTAAACCCATACCTATTCGAGATGGCAAACATCCGAGACCAGTGCAGCTGGGTTCACATGCACGAGCCAGATGCGGCAACTGAAAAAGCAAAAGACCTCGTCCGCTCCGTCGTCGCAAAGGCGAGGCTTCTAAAACCGCTGAAAAACCCGACAGTCAATGTCACTCCAGCAGGACTCGTAATTGGTGGTGGGGTCTCAGGGATGACCGCAGCGCTAGAATTAGCCAACCAAGGCTTTGAGGTTCACCTTGTTGAACGCGAAAAGGAGCTTGGCGGACACTTAAGGAAAATCTATTACTTGCTTGAGGGCGAAGACCCACAGGAGCACTTGAAGAGGCTTGTTAGGGCTGTTATGGAAAACAAGCTTATCCACGTTTATTTAGGCGCGGAGGTTATGGAGGTAAGCGGTTTCATCGGCAACTTCAAATCAAAAATAAGGCTGAGCAGTGGCGAGGAAAAACTGGTGGAGCATGGTGTAGTCATTGTTGCAACTGGTGCCGTTGAGTATAAGCCAAAAGAATACTTGTATGGCGAAGACCCCAGAGTCATGACCCAGCACGAGTTGGAGGAGAAAATTGCCAAAGGCGAGTTCAAAGCCAAAAAAGTTGTTATGATTCAGTGTGTTGGCGCAAGGAACGAGGAGCGCCCCAACTGTGCACGTATATGCTGTGGGCAAGCCATCAAAAACGCTTTGAAGATTAAGGAGCTTAACCCAGACGTTGATGTTTACGTCCTCTACAAGGATGTTAGGAGTTACGGCTTTAAGGAGGAGTACTACCGGGAGGCAGCAGCCAAAGGCGTCATCTTCATAAACTATTCAGACGAAAGCAAGCCAAAAGTCACAAAAGAGGGCGGAAAGCTGAAAGTCTCCTTCTGCGAGCCGGTATTGAAGCAAGAGGTTCAGTTGGAGCCAGACTACGTCATTTTAAGTGCCGCAACCATCCCTAACCCAGACAATAAGCGCATAGCCGAAATGCTAAAAGTGCCACTGACAAAGGATGGCTTCTTCTTGGAGGCGCACATGAAGCTTCGCCCAGTGGACTTCCAGACGGACGGTGTCTTCCTATGCGGAATGGCTCACTCGCCAAAATACATTGAGGAGAGCATTTCCCAAGCATGTGCAGCCGCAGCAAGAGCAGCCACAATACTTTCGAAGAAAGCCCTTGAAATGGAAGGAATCGTGGCAAGTGTAGATGAAGATTTATGTAGTGGATGCAGAATCTGTGAATTTCTATGCCCCTACAGTGCGATTGAGATGAAGGAGAAAGATGGCAAAGTGGTTGCCCATGTGATTGAAGCCTTGTGTAAGGGCTGCGGAGTCTGCGGAACAGCATGCCCAACAAAGGCCATAACCCTCGGGCACTTCACAACTGAGGAGATTCTCGCCCAGGTTAGGGCTGTCTTAAAGGAGATGGAGGTGGTTGCCAAATGAGCGAAGCCAAAACGGATTTTGAACCAAAAATTGTTGGTTTTCTATGCAACTGGTGTGCCTATGCTGGTGCAGACTTGGCTGGTGTAAGTCGAATCCAATACCCACCGAACATCCGTGTTATCCGCGTTATGTGTAGTGGAAGAATAGACCCAGCCTTCATAATAGAAGCCTTGAAAAATGGAGCTGACGGTGTTTTGGTGGCTGGCTGCCACCTTCCATCCGACTGCCACTATCTTAGTGGTAATTTTAAGGCTTTGCGAAGAGTAACGCTATTAAAGAAAGTGCTTAAAGATTTTGGGATAGAACCCGAACGTGTGCGGCTGGAATGGGTTTCCGCCGGCGAGGGAGACAAATTTGCAGCCGTAGTCCGAGACATGGTTGAACAGATTAAGAAGCTTGGTCCAAACCCTTTGAAAATGGGAGGAAAACAAGGTGAGTGAAGCACAGGAATATGTTCCGAGTGTTATAAAAGCTGAGGAAATGAACCTGAAATTTAAGTATGAAATGAGCAAGAAGCATGGTGCAGAAAGAATAATGCTTTGCTTCCAATGTGGCACATGCACGGCTGACTGCCCCATAGCAAGATTCAGCGAGTTTTACAGACCACGCCGAATAGCCCGCATGGTCCAATTAGGCTTGAAGGATAGGCTTTTGCTGGATAAAGCCTTGTGGCTATGTTCATCATGCTTCACATGCGTTGACCACTGTCCCCAAGGAGTGGAAATTGCTGGCATAGTACGTGTTTTGCGAAACCTTTCAGTAAAGGAAAAAGGCGCCATGCCATTAGTTTACAGGGAACTCGCATCTAACCTTCTAAAGGGAGGCTATGTATACGAGATTTTGGAATCACGCCACAAAAAGAGGATGGAGCTTGGGCTTCCACCGTTGCCAAAGCCGAATCTGGAAGAAATTGCAAAAATCTTCGAAGTTACAGGTTCCTCGAAAATACTTGAAAACGTGAAAACTTTTGAGAAGGTGAAAAGCTGAAATGTCAAAACCAAAATATCTGATATTTCTGGGATGCGTTATCCCATATAGACTTTCGAGCTACGAAATTTCTGCGAGAAAAGTCCTCGACAAATTAGGCGTAGAATTGGTCGAGATGCCAACGTTTAACTGTTGTGGATACCCAATGGACGCAATAAACCATGACTTAATGATAACTTTGGCTGCACGCAACCTCTGTGTAGCAGAACAACAGAACTTGAACATTTTAACACTCTGTAATGGATGCTTCTGCAGTTTAAATGAAACAAACAAAATGTTGAAAGAAGATAAGAAACTGAGGGAAGAAGTGAACGCTCATTTAAAGGAAATTGGCATGGAGTTCAAAGGGACAATAGAAGTTAAACATCTTGTTCATGTGCTCGCTGAGGATGTTGGCTTTGAGAAGATAAGGGATTCTGTTAAGAGACCATTAACTAATCTTTCCGTAGCCCAACATTCAGGATGCCACCTCGTTCGTCCAGCAAAATATGTTAAACACGGCGACGACCCAGAAAATCCAACGCTGCTTAAAAACTTGATTAGGCTTACTGGTGCGCAGTGTTTGGACTATATGGATGAAACTGAATGCTGCGGAAATCCAATAATCGGCGTAAACGAGGAGGTTCCATTCCAGATGGCTAAAGAAAAACTTGACCACGTTAGGGCAGTGAAGGCTCAAGCGTTAATTACGGCTTGCCCCTTCTGCCACATGATGTTTGATATGAACCAGCCTAGAATAGAGAGAGCCTTTAACGAAAAGTTTGGCATACCAGTTCTGCACTATCCTCAACTGTTAGGCTTAGCCATGGGCTTTTCACCAGAAGAACTTGGATTAAACGAGCTTAGAGTGAAACCATCCGAACTTTTAAATCAAATTCAAAAAGGAGAGAATTAAGATGGCCAAAGCAAAATTGAAATTCGCATTCTATTGGGCTGCAAGTTGTGGAGGCTGCGAAATCGCAGTTTTAGACATAAACGAGAAAATACTGGACGTTTTACAATTAGCTGACATAGTTTTCTGGCCAGTTGCAATGGACATAAAATACAAAGACGTCGAAGAAATGCCAGACAAATACATAGACGTGTGCTTCTTCAACGGTGGAATACGCAACAGCGAACAAGAACACATGGCTAAACTTCTAAGGCAAAAATCAAAATTTTTAGTTGCTTATGGTGCTTGCGCCCAACTTGGCGGTATCCCAGGACTGGCAAACATGACCAATAAAGAGGAGATTTTCGAGAAAGTTTACAAAACAACATTTTCAACGGTAAACCCAAATGGAACTGTACCGAAACCAAAAGTAACTGTTAAAGAAGGCGAATTAGAAATTCCAGAATTTTACGATACAGTTAGAACACTTGACCAAACAGTGGACGTGGACTATTATGTTCCGGGCTGCCCACCAGCTGTTGAACGCACACTTTACGCATTAGACGTTATAGCAAAGGGCGAATTGCCACCTAAAGGTTCTGTTCTAGCACCACTTAAATCGGTTTGTGATGAATGTCCAAGAAAGAAAGAAAACAAGAAAATCTCTAAGATATATAGGGTTTATGAAAAGACACCGGACCCTGAAAGATGCTTGCTTGAACAGGGAATAATATGCATGGGACCAGCCACGAGAGGCGGATGTAGTGCAAGATGCCTAAAGGCTAACATGCCATGCACAGGATGCGGTGGACCATGCCCGAACTCGCCAGAACAGGGAGCTGCGATGATAAGCGCTTTAGCTTCCATATTGGGGTTAGAGGAAGAGAAAGAGAAGTACACAGAGGAGGAAGTTGAAAAACTGATCAGCCAAATAAAGGATCCAATTGGCACGTTTTACATGTACGCTTTGCCAGCTTCAATTCTGCGAAGGAGGATTATGAGAAAATGAAAAAGGTTATCATCGACCCGATAACAAGGCTTGAAGGACACGGGAAAATAGCCATATTCCTAAACGATGAAGGCGAAGTGGAAAATGCTTACATGCAAATTCCAGAGCTTAGAGGCTTCGAAAAGTTTTGCATAGGAAGAAAAGCTGAGGATATGCCACTTTTGACGAGTAGAATCTGCGGCGTATGTCCAGTAGCTCATCACATGGCTGGAACAAAAACCTTAGATGCAGCGTTCAACGTGGATCCACCGTCAGCGGCTAAAAAACTTAGGGAGCTCATGTACTGCGGCTATTTTATTTATGACCACACGTTGCACTTCTATTATTTGGGTGGACCAGACTTTATAGTCGGACCAGACGCTCCTCCGGAAAAAAGAAATATTATAGGCGTCATTGAAAAGGCTGGATTAGACATCGGCAAAGAAGTCATAAAGCATAGGGCTTATGGTCAAAGAATAACGGAAATAATTGGCGGAAAAGCCACGCATCCTGTCTGTGGATTACCAGGCGGAATCTCTAAGCCATTAAGCGAAGAAGAACGGAGCGAAATTGAGAAAATGGCTTCTTCAACTGTGAACTTTGCAAAGTTTTCGCTCAAGCTTTTCCACGACCTTGTTCTCGGGAACAGCAAATACGTCGACTTGATTAGGAGCGACGCGTACACGCTGAAGACCTATTACATGGGGTTAGTTGACGAAAACAACAATGTGAACTTTTACGATGGCAAGATTAGGGTGGTAGACCCGCATGGCATGGAGTTCTTGAAGTTCGAAGCTAAAGACTATCTTGATCACATTGGTGAACATGTTGAAGAATGGACTTACGTTAAGTTTCCATATTTGAAGAAAATTGGATGGAAAGGCTTCATTGACGGTCCGGAAAGTGGTGCGTACCGTGTTGGGCCTCTTGGAAGGCTTAACGCTGCAGATGGCATGGCAACGCCACTGGCGCAGGAGGAGTATGAATTCATGTATAAGACGCTTGGCGGAAAACCAGTTCACTCAACGCTTGCCTATCATTGGGCTAGGCTTATCGAATTGCTTTACGCTTCCGAGAGAGCCTTAGAATTGAGCAAAGATCCTGAAATAACGAGCAAGGATGTGCGCAACAAGCCAGGCGAACCAGGAGAGGGCATAGGTGTAGTTGAAGCAGCGAGGGGGACATTGATTCACCATTACGTTTTGGATGAGAATGCGCTTATTAAGGATGTGAACCTGATAGTTGCAACGGTTAATAACAGTCCATCCATAAACATGTCTATTAGGAATGCGGCTAAGGGCTTAATACACGGCGACAAAGTTGACCATACAATACTTAACATGGTTGAGATGGCTTTTAGGGCTTACGACCCATGTTTCGGATGCGCCACGCATTTTGCGGTTGGGCAGATGCCACTGACAATAGAAATCTACAACAGCAAGAAGCAACTGCTCAAAACCGTGGAAAGGTAAAAATCTTTTTCCCTTACTTTCTTTTGATGGAGACTTCAATTGACTGATAAAAAGCATAATCTTGAAAGTGAGTTGAAAAAGTGGCTTTCAAAAGCGCGGAAAATAGTTATCGCTGGGATTGGAAATCCAATACGCATGGACGATTTTGTTGGGGTAAAAATCGTCCAAAATCTACGCGGCAAAGTTTCTGAAAAGGTGTATCTTATAGAATGTGAAACAGTCCCAGAAAGTTTCATACAGCAAATAATAGACTTCAACCCAACCCACATCCTACTAGTAGACGCAGCAATTTTAAATCTGAAGCCAGGTGAGGCAAAACTTCTACACTCAGAAAACCTTGCAACGTTCCCGGCTTTTTCGACGCATGTGCTTCCACTACGTGTTTTTTGTGAATACGTCTCAAAAGCAACTGGCGCAAAAATCGCTTTACTGCTTATACAGCCCAAAAATGCCGAGTTTGGAGAAGGTTTAACTAGGGAAGTTGAGGCGTCAGCCAAAAAAATTGCTGATTTACTTTTTAGTGCTCTCTCGTAAGTCAGCTTTCCAGAAATAAAAAATGGAAATGGCACCTTTATGTTCTAGTTGCTACTTTCATTGCTTCTTGGAAAAGCTTCTTTGTGGCCGCAATCCTAGCTTTCTGGGCGAGGACATCGCTTGTAACAAAGTCTAACGCCTCTTCAGGACACCACTTAACGCATTGGGGCTCGCCCTTGTCTTTGCATAGGTCGCAGACAAACACGACTTTTTTCTCTGGATGTATCATTATTGCCCCGTAGTCACATGCTTCAATGCACCATCCGCATCCATTGCATTTATCTTCGTCCACCATTATTATGCCTGTTTCTTCGGACTGTGTTAGGGCATCTCTGGGGCATGCAGCGACGCATGGGGGGTCTTCGCATAATCGGCAAGTTATCGCCACGTTCACCAGAGGATTCAGTCGAACGACTCTTATTCGCGACTTCAGCGGATTAAAGGACTTCTCTTTTGTAAATGAGCAGATGTATTCACAGACTTGACAGCCAACGCACTTGTCTGGGTCTGCAGCGACGAATTTTCTTTCGTGAATTTTAACCATTTTTCTATTCCTCCAGTTTTCCTCCGCTTTTTCCAATTTTTCTTTCAATTATTGGAATCAAATCTTCCATGGCGAGTTCCTTCAGCTTCTCCGCGGTTGGTATGCCATCTTTGTTCCATCCTCTGGCTTCATAGTAGTCGTCTAAAAGCAAGTCTAATTCTTCTTGTGTTACATAAGCTCCTTTTGATGGTCCTTCATCTGGTATTGGAAGATGCATAACTTTGTATGGTAGGGTGTCATCCTTTCTACTGAAGCCTTCTCTGACGTTGCATACCCTTGCAAGGTTGTTTATCCTTTCGCCCTTAAGTTTCATCTCTTGTGGTGTTGTTTCGAAGCCGGTAACAAGCGTGTAAAGTTTAGCTAAGTCTTCGAATTCCTTGTAGTACGTTCCCCTTGAGAATTTGCAAATGATTAAGGAGTCGATAATGGTGTATATGTCCTCGATGTCTTTAACCATTCTTCCTCTACCCTTCTCAGCAACTAAACGGTTGACTTTTCCCTTAACGTCAAAGGCGTAGGCTCCATGTCTGTTATGGTCTGCTCCACGGAAGGAAACGGCAAAGCCTAAAGCAGCTGTTTTTAGGGATCGAAGGTCGTAGCCAGTAACTTCCACTCCTTTGATGTGCTGTGCTAGTTTTTCTGCTCCTTTTCCTATCTTTTCAGCGGCGAATTTCACTCCTTCTGAAAGGATGTCGCCTATCCCTTCACGTTTGCCCATTTTTTCTACAAGTTTGACCATGGCTTCATGATTGCCGAATCTGGCGTCTATCCCGTCAAGGTCTTCCAGTGTTAATATTCCATTTTCGTAGCAGTCCATGGCAAAGCCAACTATAACGCCAGCGCCTATAGCGTCTATCCCATAATAATTGCAAAGTTCTATTCCCTTAATTACAGCGTCAAGGCGATCTATTCCACAGTAGGGTGCCAAAGCCCATAACGGCTCATATTCAACTCGAGCCATGGCACCCTTGTATGGTCCTTCGGGAACAACAGCAATATGTTCGCATCGCATGGCGCACGAACTGCAACCAATAATTTTCGCCACAAACCTTTCGTTTAGGGCTTCTCCGCTTACTTTTTCCGCCATATCAAAATGTGCGTTGTTATAGTTTCTTGTTGGCATGCAGTGTAGAGCGTTGTGAACTAGAACATTTTCAGGTGTACCTAATGTTCTATATTTTTGTGTGGCTGGGCCTTTCATTCTTTCGTGAAACTCCTTGACAAACTCGAGAAACTCATCTGGCTTCGCGACGCTGACATCGTGTGTTCCGCGAACAGCAATTGCCTTAATATTCTTCGAACCCATAACGGCACCCAATCCGCATCTGCCAGCAGCCCTTGTCTTTTCATTTATTATGCATGCTATTCGAACCAGTTTCTCTCCCGCCGGACCTATGGCTGCAACGCGAATGTAGTAGTCGCCCAACTCATCCTTTATCGCATCTTCTGTGTCTGCTGGAGACTTTCCCATTAAATGCGAAGCATTGAGAAGCTGAACCGAGTCATCGTCAATCCACACGTAAACGGGTTTTTCAGCCCTACCCTTAAAGATCACAGCATCGTATCCAGCCCTTTTCACTTCAGCACCGAAGGAGCCGTGGGATTTCGATTCACCTATTCCAAAACTTTGTGGCGATTTCGAAATGAAGGCATGTCCATTTCCACCTGTGGGCCAGACGGTGCCAGCTATTGGACCTACTGTTAGAATCAAAGGGTTTTCTGGGCTGAATGGGTCGACTCCTGCTTGTGAATGGTCAAGCCATAGGCGCATTCCTAAGCCTATTCCGCCGATGTATTTTTTTGCGTAATCCTCATTTAATGGTTCAACATGTGTTTTTCCTGTTGCTAAATCTACGTGGAGTACTCGACCAGCATAGCCGTGCATCATTTTTCCTCCAAACTTAGTTTAAATTGAATCATATAATTTGTATTATAAGTTATATTAATGTATCTGCGCCTTTTTGCAAGTAGTTAGATTAAAAATTGGGAAAGCTTGTTGTCAAATTGCTTCTTTTACGAGTTCAAGGATATCCTTAACGGCGATTTTGCCTTCAACATCTAACACTTTGATGGCGTCCTCAAGTGTTGTGATGCAGTAGGGACACGCTACTGCTATTGTGTCAACGTTCAACTCCAACGCTTCCTTAACCCTTTCAACTGCTGGTCTCTTTTCAGCGGGAGCCTCTTCAGTCCAGACTCTCCCAGCGCCGCCACCACAGCAGAAGCTGCTTTGCCTCGTTCTTCTCATTTCAACAAGCTCTAAACCGTTTATTGTCTGCAGAATCCGCCTTGGTTCATCAAATATGTTGTTTCGTTTACCTAGGAAGCATGGATCGTGATAAGCCACTCGCCTTTTAACAGTTTTTGAAAGTTTAAGCTTACCTGAGCTTATTGCTTCAGCTAAAAACTGCGTGTAATGCTGCACGTTTAGATTTGCTTCGCTGTATGGCTTATCATTCTTAAACGTGTTGTAGCAGTGCGGTGACAATGTTAGAATTTTTTCGGCATTGAATTTTTTGAACATTGAAATGTTGTGTTCTGCTAAAACTTCGAATAATCCCTTTTCGCCCATCCTTAGTATGTGGTCTCCGCAGCACCATTCTTCAGAGCCTAAAGTTGCATAACTGACACCCAACTTATCGAGTATCGAAGCCGTAATCCTTGCAGTTTCTTGATTTCTAGCGTCAAAGGCATTCGAGCAGCAAACAAACAGTAAGACCTCAGCTTCAGTAACTAATGGGTAAGACTTAACGTTCAATCCTTTAGCCCAATCCATCCTCTTGCTTTGATGCGTTCCCATAGGGTTATTGTATTTGTAAACGCTTTCAAGCACATCCTTAACTGTTCTTGGAATGTTCCCAGCTTCAACCAGCAAACAGTGGTCATTAACCAGGGCGCTTGCGCAGTCAACTTGTTTCGGACAGAAGAGCGTGCATGAGTTACACTGTGTGCAGAGCCATATGTTATTCGCCATGGGTTTTAACCTTTCATCTGCTCCTTCATCTCTTGAATCTGCGAGGAACCTGTAATTTGCTGTTAGCGCTGAGGGTCCAAGGAATTTTTCATCTATTGCCGCGGGGCATGCTGAATAGCAAATTGAACACTTTGTACACAGTGTTAAGTCCCAGTATTTTTTAAGGTCTATCGGCGATTGAACGAACTCAACCATCTTTACAAGTTCTGTTTCAGGTTTTATCAATACGGTCTTAATTTTCTTGAAAGCTTCAAAGAACGGTTCAGTATCCACTACTAAATCCTTTATCACAGGCAAGTTTGAAAGTGGGGCGATCTCAAGCGAGTCTGAGTTTAGATCAAGCACTTGCGTGTAGCATGCTAACATGGGTTTTCCGTTTATGTTGACTCCGCAGCTTCCACATATGCCCATTCTGCATGAATGCCTAAAACTCAATGTTTCGTCCAGGTTGTCCCTAATATAGCTTAACGCGTCAAGCACCGTCGTGCCCTTGCGTATCGGCACTTTATATTTGGATACATAATGCCTCTTATCTTCTGGGTCGTAACGGTGAATTTTAAACTCAACAACTTTTTCAACTTTAACGTTCATGTCCTTTACACGCCCCCTATGACTAGTAGGTTCTTGCAGCTGGCGTCCACTTTGTTATTGTGACTGGAATGTACTCGAGTCTTGGTCCGTCTCGTGTGCGGTATGCTAATGTGTGTTTAAGCCAGTTTGCGTCATCTCTTTTTGGATAGTCTCTTCGTGTGTGTGCTCCGCGGGACTCGGTTCTGGCGAGCGCGCAGTATACAGTGACTTCTGCCAAGTCTAGCATGAAGTCGAGCTGTAAGGCTTCCGTGAGCCCGCTGTTGAATGGTCCGCGTTTATCCTCAACTTTTATCCGTTTGGATCGATTTTTAAGTTCCCCTATCTTTTTTAGGGCTTCTTCAAGCTGGTCGCCCCTTCTAAAAATCCATACCTTCTCGTTCATTGTGCGGCGCATTTCATCCCTAATAGCCGAAACTTTCTCTCCCCCCTCACTGCCCAAAATTCCGTCATAGACACGTTTTTCCTCTAAAGCAAGCTTCTCCCCTGGGATTTCCTTAAAACTGGTTGACAAAGCGTGTTTTGCAGCTTCTTCCCCAGCAACTGCTCCGAAAACTAGGCATTCCGCTGTCGAGTTTGTTCCAAGCCTGTTTGCGCCGTGGATGCTTATGCATGAGCATTCGCCAGCGGCATATAATCCAGCGACTGGTGTTTCTGTTTTTATGTTGGCTTTTATTCCACCCATGGAATAGTGCGCTGCTGGCCTTATTGGTATGTACTCCTTAACTGGGTCAACTCCTCCTAGTTTTATGGCGACTTCACGTATTAACGGTAAACGCTCGTTTATTTTTTCCTCGCCAAGATGTGTTAAGTCCAAGGCTATGTATGGTCCATATGGTCCTTCAAAACCTCTTCCTTCAAGTATTTCTGTCTGTTCTGCTCTTGAAACAACGTCACGTGGGGCAAGCTCCATCTTCTCTGGAGCATAATTCTTCATGAAGCGTTCTCCCTTACCGTTTAGTAGGTATCCCCCTTCTCCCCTAGCGCCCTCTGTGATTAGCACTCCTGACGGAACCAAGCCTGTTGGGTGGAATTGAACGAACTCCATGTCTTCAAGTGGCACTCCCGCGCGGTATGCCATCGCCATTCCGTCGCCAGTTGTTGTGTAGGAAAATGTTGTGAATTCATATATGCGCTCGTGTCCTCCAGTAGCCATCACAATTGCTTTCGCTTTGAATGCATGCATCTCGCCAGTCTTAAGCTCTATCGCTGTCAGACCAACCGCTGTGTTATCTTCAACTATTAGCGAGGTTGCGAACCATTCGTCATAAAATTTCACGTTGCTATATGATGTTGCTTTTCCATAAAGCGTGTGCATCTCATGGAAGCCAGTCATGTCCGCCGCGAAACATGCCCTTGGAAAACTGTGACCGCCGAATGGGCGTTGATCTATTTTTCCATCCGCTGTTCTGCTCCATGGCAGCCCCCAATGTTCTGTTAAAATTATTTCTTTAGGTGCTTGTCTCACAAAGAATTCCACGGCATCTTGGTCTGCGAGGTAGTCTGCACCTTTAATAGTATCGAAAGCATGCAAATCAAAGGAGTCTTTTTCACGCATTACAGCCGCTGTTCCGCCTTGCGCACAGACTGAATGCGAGCGTATCGGGTGAAGCTTCGACACCACTGCTATATCCAGTTTCTTACTTTTTTCCGCGGCGGCAACTGCAGCCCTTAACCCTGCAAGTCCAGCGCCAACTATAACTATGTCATGCGTGTGTTTTTCCATCTTTGAAGTTCTCCACGTTTTAAGAAACTTAGATTTTACGACCTAACCTTTATAGTTTTTCCATTTTTCCCAATATTGAAACGTTTACAAATTTAAAATGCAAGTTGCAGTACATTACAGCAAGCTTTTATTGCAGTGTTTGATATGGCTTTTAACGTCTAAAATGAATAGGAGCTAAAAAGAAAAATGTTCATTGGTGTTGATCATGTCGGCGTTGCAGTGAAAAATTTAGAAGAAACCATAAAAGTTTACAGCGAAATTTTAGGCTTTAAGCTTGAAGGCATACACGTTTTAACTGAAAGAAAAGTTAAAGTTGCGTTTCTGTCGTCTGGCGATGAAACACAAATCGAGCTTCTTGAACCAATTGGCAGCGACAGCCCTGTTGCAAAGTTTCTTGGAAACCGAGGAGAAGGCATACATCACATTGCTGTTAAAGTTGACGATATAAGCGTCACCTTGGAAAAGTTCAAACGTAAAGGCATAATCTTAGTTGATGAAAAGCCGAAGATGGGCGCCGAAGGGGCAAAAATCGCTTTTATCCACCCAAAAAGTACGCATGGCGTTTTATTAGAGCTTGTGGAAAAGCCCTAGGCTTGTATTTGCTTATGAACGCTGACAAAATCCAAGAAGGCTTACAAACAAAAAAGTTTGGAAAAACGATAATTCTGCTGCATAAAGTGGATTCCACAAACAATTTTGCTAAGAAGTTGGCGCGTTATGGCGCCGCTGAAGGCACTATTGTAATAGCTGAGGAGCAGACTGCTGGGCGTGGAAGACGTGGGCAAAAATGGTTTTCGCCAAAGGGTGGACTGTATTTTTCTCTTATTTTAAGGCCGAAAATGAAAGTTAACGAGGTGGTTGGAATCCTAATAGCCGCTGGCTTGGCGATTGCCAAAACTTTACATGAAAATTACTGTTTAAGCGTCGAAACCAAGTGGCCTAACGATGTACTGCTCGATGGAAAAAAGGTCTGTGGAATACTTACTGAAGTTAACAGCGTAGGCGAAAATGTGAACTACACGGTAGTTGGCATAGGTATAAATGCAAACTCCGCGGTTTCAAAAGAGTTTCCAGAAGAGCTAAAACCCATCGTAACTTCACTTAAAGAGAAGCTTAAAAAGAAAATAATACTTGAAGACCTTTTGAAGCGGTGTCTACAGAAGCTTGAAGAAGTTTACGAGTCATATGTCAAGTTGGGTTTTCAGCCAATATTAGATGAGTGGATGAAGTACGCACACAGTGATTCACGCGTAAAGTTCAATAAAATCTGATTTATAATCGACTGGCCGAAGCGTTAAACGAATGCGATGGTGGGGAAAGCTTATCGAGAATAACTTGCGAGTTAAGGTGAGCAGGCACATGAGTTATCTTTTGAGACATAACCCTGGAGACTTGGTTATGGATGAATATGGTTTTGTTTATTTAGACAAGCTTATAGAAAAACTTAATCGGCGTTTCGGCGTGGACAAAAATTTTGTTTTGGTGATTGCTGAGAAAAGTGGTAAAAAACGCTTTGAGGTTGTCGGAAACAAAATTAGAGCCTTATACGGGCACACCATTCTAGTGGAGATTAAGCTTGAAGAGGATAAAACCGTAAAAGTGCTCTATCACAGATCAACGCCCAACGTAGCCTCGAAGATTTTGAAGGAGGGACTAAAACCGATGAAGCGAAGATGGGGATGCGAAGAACAAGCAGACCAGCGATCTTAGGATAGACGCTGAAACCGCCAGAAAAGATGGTTTAAGATTCTTTAGAGCAACTGATAAAGTCTATTTATGCAAAAGCATTCCGCCAAAATACATCAAGCAAGTCAATTTTGATGCTTAAGCCTCCAAGCCTTAAGCAGCAAATATATCGCTGTCAACTGAATTACCACAGCATAACATGTCATGAATATGAATGGTACGCTTAGCGCCATAAATAAGCCGTATAATCCGCCACTTACAAGGAAACCTACGCCGTACATGGTGTTGAAAATTCCATAAGCCATGCCTCTTGAAGTAATCGGTGTGAACTCTGATACTGCAGCGCGGTAAACCGACTCATGCATCCCAAGCACCAAACCAAAGAAGATAGCGGCAACCCATAACGTTAACATCTCGCTGTTTGCAACTGCCAGCACGGATGGAACTATTGAAATGAGAAAGGGCGAAACAAGAATCCTTATTCCAAACTTGTCATAGGCATATCCAGAAATCAAAGCGGCTGGCGCGTCCACCCCTTGAATAAGCGTATACATTAGCGGTATAATCCACTGCTCTTCCAGCGGGAGAATATCTGAGGCCTTGCCTAGTATGAGCGTGTATGGAATAAGCCCCATGGTGTTGAAGAAAACAGCAAAAGCGTAAATGTAAAATTCTTTTGTAAGTTTCGCTTTTCCACCAGCTGCCTGCGATTCTGCAACAATCACTTTCCGGCTTAGTTTCCTGTATGTGTAAGTCAAAACCATCAGGAGCACAGCAAACGGCACAAATAGAAAAGTGAAAGTGTAACCGTAATTGTTAGTGCTCACGAACATTAGGACAAATACGATGACTGGACCAAGCACTGCACCTATCTGGTCTAAAAGTTCATGTAAACCGAAGGCTTTTCCAGCGCCAATATTCTTACTTAGTATTGATAGTAGGGTGTCTCGTGAAGGCGATCTTATGGCTTTTCCAAATCTTTCAAGCAGAACTAGAGCTATTATCATCCCCAAGCCAAACGTACCTAAAGGCCCTATAAGTGGAATTGAAACTATTAGACTGTAGCCCAAGAACACGAAAATCCAGTAGTTGCGAGTTGTATCAGCTAAATATCCACCCACAAGCCTCATCGTATAGCCTAAAAATTCGCCTACTCCACCAATGAAGCTTATTATGGCTATTGATGCACCCAAATATGCAAGGTAACTTGGAACTATGCCTTTTGAGCCTTCATAGATTATGTCTCCCATCAAGCTTATTGTGCCCAGGGATAAAATGCCGAAGTATGCAGCCTTGCGGGCGTTTGCATTTGATTTCTCTTCAGCCAACGTTTAGCCTTCTATTCTGATTTAACGGATTTCTCCAGTTATATAAACTTAAAAACCTAATGCTACGCTTGCTTAGGTAGCTTCGCTTTCGCTTCGTCCCATGCTTGGATTATCTCCCGCATGATCTTTGGGTAAAATATGAAGATGTCCTCTGCATTTTCGGTGTAAATGTAAATTTTGTAGCTTCTCGCGAATGCGGTTATCCCTGTTGGTTGGTAGTCTGGTTTTTTTGGCATTTTTCCAGCATACCTTTCAAGAACAGCGTCCAGCATCTTTTCAAGTTCATCCACGGATAAGGTGTGGTCAAAGGCTATCTCAAATCCGTAGCGGAACATGCGCGATTCCTCTTTAGTAAAACGGTAGTTAGTTATGTCCTTATCTAAGATGTTTTGGGTGCTTATCGAAACAATGTTACCTGAAATCGTTAAAATCTTCGCGTAGTTCAACGTTATTTCCTGTACGATTCCTTCGATGCTATCTATGCGAACATAATCTCCAACGCGGAAGGGGCGCGTCACAAAGATGAAAAGTCCAGCTATTAGGTTTCCAATAGTTCTTGTGGATGCAAACCCAACCGCAGCGCCTCCGACGGCGGAAAGGCTTATGATCGTTTCTGATGGTAATCCTCCCACATGCAAAAGCGCTATTGTAACGCCTATTAGAATTATGATTCTTTCAGTTAGCAAGATCCCATTTCCAGCTGCTGGTGGGATTTCTTTCTTCTTTATAACTTGTCTTAGCCATCTTGTGAAAACTCTTTCAATGATTAGCGCGGCAGCGGCTACAACGGTGATCCATAATATCGTTATTAGGTAGGGGTTCTCTGCAAACAAGTCGTCTAGGGTTATCATTGCAGTTTATGATGAACGTAACACGCTAATAAATTTTAGTAGAAGTATGAAGAAAGTTTTTATTAGAGTTTAAAGCTACATGCAATGCCATAAAGGATGAAAGTACATGTCTTTACAAAAAGGCGACTTCATACTTATCGACTATGTTGCAAAAGTGAAGGAAACAGGAGAAGTTTTCGACACAACAATGGAGGATATAGCCAAAAAGGAGCGATTGTACAAGGAAGGAGAAATCTACGAACCTAAACTTGTTGTCGTAGGAGAAGGTTGGGTTCTAAAAGCGTTGGATGAAAGCCTAACAAATATGGAAGTTGGTAAGCAATCTGTTATTGAGATACCGCCAGATAAAGCGTTCGGATCTAGAGATCCAGAAAAAGTTAGGCGCGTTCCATTGAGGCATTTGACAGATAAGGGAATAACCCCAAGCCTAGGAATGCGCGTGGAATACGATGGAAAGCTGGCGACAGTGCGTGCCATAGGAGCTGGAAGGGTCCTATTAGACTTTAATCCTCCACTAGCTGGAAAAACGCTTGTTTACGAGGTTACCGTTAAGAAGAAGCTTGAAACCGTGGAGGAGAAAGTTGAGGCGCTCATTCACCGCAGAGTTCCAACAGTGGAAGGAAGCAAGTTCAAGTTTACGGTTAAGGCAAAGGCTGTTAGCATAGAAATGCCAGAAGAAGCCTTCTACCTAGAAGGGATTCAGGTGGCAAAACGGGGAATAGCCGTGGATATACAAAAGTTCTTTCCGGAGATAGCAACTGTAAAGTTCACTGAAACCTTTAAGGCTGAACCTAAAAAGGAAACAAAAACTTAGCTCTCGCCCGCGCCTAGTCTTTATATAACCCCTGTTGTTTGCGCAACTCTCTCATAGTCTTCGCGATTTAAGTTAAGCTTGTTAAGAATTGTATATCTTTCCGGTCTTAGGTTTGCGGCAAGCTCTAAAGCCTTTAAGATATCTTCTTCCTTCACGTTCAACTCTTTCGCGTTTGTTGGCGCTCCAATCTTTTTTAGGGTTTCCCTTATGCGTTTCCAGTTTGCCTTATGTAGATAAGCCATAATTATTGTTCCGACACCACATTGTTCGCCATGCAACCCGTGCGAAGAAGATGCTATGATGTCTAATGCGTGGCTGAAGAGGTGTTCTGAACCGCTGCACGGTCGGCTGCTTCCAGCAATGCTCATTGCAACCCCACAGCTTATCAGAGCTTCGATGAGAATGCGTAAACCTTCTTCGCTGTCTGGTTTAATTGCATGAGCGTTTTCAATGAGGAGTTTCGCGCTCATCAGAGCTAGGCTTGCAGCGTAACCTCCATAATACTCATTTTTCTCTTTATGTGCAAGTTTCCAGTCTCTTACAGCTGTGAATTTTGCAATTACGTCTCCACATCCGCTTATTATTGAACGCCAAGGCGACTGAATTATTATGTTCGTGTCCGCTATGATTGCTACTGGCGCTTGAGCCATAACGGAGTATGGCTTTTCAAACCCTTTGATGGAGGAAAGTGGACTTGCTATTCCATCATGGGATGCTGTCGTCGGGATGCTTATAAATGGAACTTGTTGACGGGCTGAACTTAACTTTGCAACATCAATCTTTGTTCCGCCGCCTACGCCGAAAACAGCTTGCGGTTTAAAAAACTTGATTTTCTCCTCTACAGCCTCAACATCATTAACAGTCGCGGATTTAACAAGCACCGTGTCAACTTTCAAGCCTTCCTTCTCGAGGAGTTCCTTCACGTTTTTTCCAGCTATCTCGTAGGTTTTTGAGCCTGCAACTATTAGTGCGGATCTCGTGAAACCGAGTTTCAGCGAGATTTCTGAAACACGTTGTAAGGTGCCATCTCCAACGATTACCTCTCTTGGAAGCTGCATGTGATGATGATTTAGAGGCAAATCAACCACTCTAAACTCTAGTTGCTTTCATTTACCAGCCTATACGAACCTTATTTTAATGAGTGTTTTAGCATTTAAATGCTATTGATTTCTCTCCACTTAACCGTAATGTTAATAAATGTCACGGTGTGATTTAATGATGCTGTTTCCTAGCGAAGTATTCTGCAGTTATTTAGGTTTTGGGAGAAAAATGGGATGATAAGTAAGGACGCAGTTGATAAGTTGACGCTTAAGGGAACAACCACCATAGGCGTCGTATGCAAAGACGGTGTAATACTGGCCTCAGACACGCGAGTAACTATGGGCTTTTACGTAGCCCACAAGCACGGCAAAAAAATATACAGGATAGATGACCATCTGGCGATGACTATTGCTGGTTCGCTTGCGGATGCCCAAAGGACTGTTGACATACTAACGGCAAACGCGCAAATATACAAGTTGAACATGGGAAGACCTCTACCAGTGAGTTCTGGAGCAAGACTGATTGCAAACATACTGTTTTCAGCTAGATATGCACCTCTTCTAACTCAGATTCTTATAGGCGGGGTTGACGAGAACGGTCCGCATGTCTACTCTCTTGATCCATTTGGAAGCCTAACTGAAGAAAAGTGTGTTGCCACTGGTTCTGGTTCGCCTATAGCTTATGGAATTTTAGAGGACAGATACCGCGAGGATGTTACCGTAGAGGAGTTTCTGCCAATGGTTGTTAAGGCTGTAAACTCTGCTATGAAGCGGGACGCTGCAAGCGGTGACAGCTTTAACGTTGCAGTTATAGACGGAAAAGGCTACCGTGAACTGAACGATAAGGAGAAGAAAAGGTTACTGTCTAGTTGAGGATGTTTAAGAAGTGACACCTAACTCTGATAAGGATAAAATCGAAATAAGCCACTACATACTGGAGCATGTTCCAAAAGAGGTTGAAGTGACCAGGATAGAGTATGAAGGTTCAACGCTTGCCGTCTACACCAAAAGACCAGAGTTGCTTGTTGAGCAAAGCAGTCTAATTGCAGACATAGTTAACGTGATAAGAAAAAGAATAGTTGTGCGCTCTGACCCCTCGGTGAGGCTTCCAGAAGGTGATGCTGAAAAAATAGCGAGGGTGATAATTCCATCTGAAGCAGAGGTAACAGACATAAACTTTGACCCAAGCCTAGGTGAAATAATAATTGAAGCAAAAAAGCCAGGGCTTGTCATAGGGAAAAATGGTGCCGTATTACAGGAAATAATTAGGCAGACCAAGTGGCGCCCACATGTCTTAAGGAGTCCGCCGTTGCGTTCAAAGATTATTACGCACATGCGGCATTACCTCCATTCAGAAAGCAAGGAGAGGGAACGAATACTGCGCACAATAGGCGAGCGAATTTTTAGACCACAAATATACGAGGTCGGAGACGTCCGAATAACTGTTCTCGGAGGAGCCCAAGAAGTTGGAAGGTCAGCTTTTCTAGTTCAAACACGTGAGAGCAGCGTGCTTCTTGATTGCGGTATAAACCCCGGTTCTTCAAAGCCCTTTGAGTCTTTTCCAAGGCTTGACAATCCAGAGTTTGAACTTGACTCTTTAGATGCTGTTGTGATAAGCCACGCGCATCTTGACCATTGCGGGCTTGTTCCTTTCCTTTACAAGTATGGTTATGATGGACCAGTATACTGTTCAGCTCCAACATCCAATTTGATGACGCTCCTTCAACTTGACTATCTGGATGTAGCTAGCAAACAGGGGATAATGTCGCCATACGACCAGAAAGATGTGAGAGAATGCGTTTTACACACGATTCCACTGCGCTACGGCGTAGTTACGGACATAGCTCCAGACATTCGATTAACGCTTCATAATGCTGGTCACATTTTAGGCTCCTCTCTCGTGCACTTACATATAGGCGAAGGGTTACATAACATAGTCTATACTGGCGATTACAAGTTTGCAAGAACAATGCTTCTCGAAGCCGCAACAAGAGAGTTTCCAAGGGTTGAAACTGTTATCACCGAAAGCACTTATGGCGGTCCAGAGGACATTATGCCGTCGAGAGTTGAAGCTGAAGAGCGTCTAACAACGATTATAAATGAGACCCTTGAGCGTAGGGGCAAAGTTTTGATTCCGGTACCCGCGGTTGGCAGAGCTCAGGAAATAATGCTAATCATCGACGGCTACATGAAGCGTGGGTTAATGAAGGAAGCTCCAGTATTCATTGAAGGGATGATTTCAGAAGCCACGGCTATTCACACGGCTTATCCAGAATATTTAGGCAGAGAAGTGCGTAACAGCATTTTACATGAGGGCATTAACCCGTTCCAGTCAGATTACTTCACGGTTGTTGAACATCCCAACGTCAGACAAGATGTGATCGACGGAGAACCATGCATAATCTTGGCAACTTCTGGAATGCTTGAAGGTGGGCCAGTGATAGAGTATTTTAAGGCGTTGGCTGAAAGCGAAGCGAACACGGTGATTTTCGTCAGTTATCAGATAGAAGGCACTCTTGGAAGGCGCGTCCAAAAGGGCTTAAACGAAGTTACGCTTCTGAACAGCGAAGGTAAAATGGATGTTATAAAAGTAAGGCTGCGCGTGGAATCTATTGAAGGCTTTTCAGGGCACTCGGATAGAAAACAAATAATCAATTACATATCAAGCCTCAAGCCAGAACCAGAGAGAGTAATAGTTTGTCACGGCGAAAAAGCAAAATGCCTGAGCATTGCAAACTTCCTTCAGAAAAGGATGGGTTTGCAAGCGTTTGCGCCTTCCGTCATGGAGACTTTCAGGCTGCTGTGACCATAGGTTCCTTTGAAACTGGAGTTTTTTCTCGCCAAATCTTAACATTCGGGGGACAAATAACCACACGTTCTTCTCCAAGTCTTGCAATGTCCCCGCCTAAAGATTCGGCAAACTCGCACAACTCATTCACAGCGCGTTTAACATCATCTACGCTTTTGCTTGCGAGAGGGGTTATTCTAAGAATTAGTATGTTGCCAGATTTCACCTCGGCCTTCACGTTGTCAAGATCCGACAAGTCTCTGAGAGGCATAGCCTTAAGGTATGTCTTGCCAGAAGCACCCTTCAATTCCGCTTTTTCTTCCCTTTTTGACTTGCGCAGGATTCCACCTAAACCCGGCAATTTTCTCCTCTCTAAATTTTATTCTCTTTTCTACAGTTTAAGTGTTTCTTAATTTCAGGTCTAAATTTCTATTACAGATAATTGTCTTATGAATCTGAAATATGGATTCCAGCTTAACCTTTAACCCGCTTTATGACACTCCACACTTCGTCGCCGACAAAGTGAACGTTTTTAACAACCCTACCATGCTTGATTTCGGCAACTCTTTCCGCGTCAAACAGTATTTCGCCAACAGCTAATGGCTTACCATATTTTTCATCCACAACGAGAACAAAATCGCCGCCTTTAAATTCTCCAATAAAATTTTTGATTCCTGGCGCCATAATATCCGCCCCATTACAGACATGCGGGACAGCGCCCATATCGACAACTACTTTAGGCGCTGAGTTTAGGTATTCTGTAAAGGTAAGCGTTGGAAAGAGATTTCCATCCACCTTAGCCAATAATGCTTTACCATTCAGCAAGTATACTTCAGCGCCATCGGCTTCGATAACCTCAGCGTTTAGCTTGCCCTTTAACGTTTGCTCTAAATTGATTTTCAGCTTTTTTGAGGCGTCGTTTATTAGCGTCCTTAAATCCTTTGCTTTTAGAAAATGTCTTCTAAATTTTGCGGACATTTGGCTTTCTCCTTAGATAGGTTTAAATGGTATAAGTTTAAGTATAAAAGACATAAAATGTGGTTTGAGGGTCCTGAATGAGTGAGATGACAACGGAGATTCTTGAACAAAACCTGGGTAAAATAGTTCTTGTACGCTTGAAGGGTGGGAAAAGCCTACGTGGAAGATTGAAGGGTTTCGACCAGCATTTAAACCTCGTTTTAGAAGAAACAGAGGACACTACAAACAATGAAAGCGTGAAGAAGCTTGGCTTGATAATTGTCCGCGGGGATAACGTTGTCCTAATTTCGCCACCTCCAAGGTGAATCTTTTGGGAAAAGGCACGCCCTCTTTCGGCAAACGCGCCGGAAAAACTCTCCATATTCGTTGTAGACGATGCGGCAGAAGAGCATATAACGTAACGAAGAAAAGGTGCGCAGCGTGCGGTTACGGAGAAACGAAATCTATCAAGGAGTATTCGTGGAAAACAAGGAACATTCATAAAGAAAGGCTTCGTTAATTTTGCCATTTTTAATGTGTAAAATTGTAGTAGCCCCTATCAATTTTGACGTAAATTAGTGGTCCACTGCTTCTTGTCAATTCTCTTGCCTTTCTTAATGTGGAGTTAACAATTTTTACTATGTGCTCTGCGTCGTTGGCATATTCCCTCTTTCTTTCTCCCAACTCCATTTTTAGGAGGTTCTCCGCCAAGATTGCTGTGCCACATATCTCGCCATTTTTCACAAGTGTGGAAACGACTATTTCCTGCATCTCCTGACGGTTTGAAAGTCTACGCCATAATGGTTCTGCGTCGCTTAGAATTTTCGTAACTTTGTCCCACCTTTTTGAATTTTCGTTTCCTATAAGCAGTTTTACGCGTTCCTTCCACTTCTTAAACCATATTTCCGTCCAAATGTCAAGGAACTCTTCCAGTTCGCGTGGATTTTCGTTGAAAAACTTTTCTAGGCGTTCTGCCGTTTCGCAGTCATTCGCCTCTTTTCCTATTAGGTTCCAGTGAACTTTAAGATAGTTCGTTAGGTCTTGACATGCCACTTGAAGCACTTTGCGGTCTGAGCCGAATATGTCTAATGAGGGGTTTATGTTTTTGAGTCTTTCAGACAACAGTATTTCAATGAAGTTCATTTGACACTCCCGCTCTGAAGCCTTCTCCATGTTTAAATTAGGTGTTGAGCTTTTAATTAAGCTTTATTTATGGTTGCTTCTATAAGATTTTTAAGTAATTTTCAGCCATATTTCAAAAAACAGAATATCTTCAGACAAATTTAAAGGCTTATTCTATAAAATCTGGAAGTTTATCGATGCTTTCAATAATTAGGTCTGGTTTTTCAGCCTTTAATTCTTTTAGGGAGAATATTCCAGTTAAAACAGCAACAGTCTTTGCGCCAGCCCTCTTCCCAGCTTTAACATCAGCTACAGAGTCTCCTACAACTGCACACTCGCAAGGTTCGACGCAAAGCTGCTTAGCACACCGTATCAGCGCTTCTGGAGAAGGTTTAGGGTTTTTGGTGTCAAGCGCCGTAACTACATACTGGAAGTATTTTGATAAGCCGAATCCTTCAAGTTCTGAAATCACGTTCTCCTTCGGAACATAACGCATAGTTATCAAAGCCAGCTTTGCTCTACCTGAAAGTTTATCCAATGTTTCTGAAATTTTCGGCATAGGCTTCGTCTTTGCTGCTGTTGCCTCATAATAGGACTTGAGGTATACTTCCAAAAACCGTTGCGCGTTCACGTTTCCTATCAAGTCGTTTATTGGCAAATTCTGTTCCAGTCTCTTAGGGATCTCAAGCGCCGTCTTTTCAATCATCATGTTTTGTCCAGTTGCGGAGAAAGCATGTTTTAACGCTTCTAGATAGGCTTCCCTAGAGTCAACTATTGTACCATCCAAGTCCAAGAGTACAGCCTTAACTCTCAATTTTTTGGCTACCATTCTGCTCTCTTCCATCTGCTTAGGACTATTACTTCCTTTTCAATAAACTTTGTCAAGATGATATATTAACCAGACACGCAAGTGGAAAAATTAGGGTTAACAACTCAAAAGCAACTGTCGATAAGTTTTTATTTGCGGCTTGTTGTTGTAAGGTAATTACCAAACAAATCCGTTTAGAAAAGCTTGCGGGAATGATTGGCGATGGCTAAAATGGCAAGAATACGCTTAACAAGCACAGATTACGAGAAGCTGGAAGAGGTATGTGGGGAACTGAAGGCCATCGCCGAGAAAACCGGGGTTAAAATGAACGGGCCCATCCCACTGCCCACTAAAAGGTTACGCGTCCCGGTTTTGAAGTCTCCCTGCGGCGAGGGAACATCCACTTGGGATAAATGGGAGATGCGCATCCATAAGCGCGTCATATACATTGATGCCGAAGGGCAAGTTATGAGGCGCATAATGCGTATTCGTGTTCCAGAAGAAGTTCATGTAACCATAGAGCTCTCATAAACACAATTGCCATCGTTGCTTTTTTGTTTGCCCCAATGGTATAACAAGCAGTTCGCGCATTTCTCCATAAATTCTAAACCCTTCTTTGTTGTCTTAAGCTTGTCGCCGCTGATTTCCAGCAGACCTTTCTCCAAGAGCATCGTGAAATATTGTTTTGACTGCATGTAGGACAAACCTACATCCCGCATTATTTCCGTTTTCCTCTTTCCATGGATGGCTTTCTTCAAAATTGCGAATGTTATGTCGTGTCTATCTCTGTTTACCATGTTGCTATCACGAAAATTTTACGTTTAATCTGTAAGGTTTAATTAAGTAAATAACTTTTTCCGAAGGTTAAAGTGGTTTTTGCTAAAAGATCAGCGTGTAGGAGTACCATGTTAGAAGTAGGCTTATTGCAAAGGTTGAAATCCATATCCGCTTATTCCACGTGAAGACTTTGAAGCCGTCAAGTATTCCCAGCGGGATTAAGTTAAAAAGGGCTATCCAAGCGTTGAAAGCTGCACCAAACAAAAATATTGGAGCTAAAGCATTCTGGGCGCTGAAAAAGTTTGCTGCAAGAAAAGCTGTTGACAATGCTATATTGGTTGTTGGTCCAGCGATTGACACTTTTCCAAGGGTTTCCTTGTCTGCCAGTCCAGAAACTATTACTGCGCCAGGCGATATAACCTTGAAGTAGGGTGACATTATAGAGAACAATGTTAATATTGCTCCCATAAAAGTCAGCCTAAACTCCGCCCAAAAACCATGTTTTTGAGCTGTAATTTTATGTGCCATTTCATGGGCGAAGAAGGATACGACCAATATTGTAGCTGATGCTGCGATTATGGTTGGGTCGATAATTTCTATTTTAAACCCTGGAAAAACTATTAGTGATAAAGCTATGCCTATAACCAATAATGTGGCTATGGCTAAGTGTTGGGCCTCTTTTATGCTGAAATGAACTTTGCCCCTTTTGGGAGGTTCAACTGAAACGTATGTCACGGAATATTCGGTTGGTCCTTGATTTTGAACGACTATTGTTGGTGTTATATGCGTTGGCGCGTGCACATGGTCTATTTGTGGGCAATTGTGGTTTTCTGGTAGGCGGTGTTCAGCGCAGAAGTAGCCTCCACAATATGGACATTTGAATGGTAGGAACACTTCCTTCTTGCATTTGTCGCACTGCATTGCTTTTACAATCCTTTTGATGCTTAACTTAAAATTCGGGCAACTGTTTATATGTTTCTATCTCGCTAAAAAGTGTTTGATGTGTCAAGTTATTTTAAAATAGTGCTTTCACCAATTCTAAAACGTCATTGTTAGGAGCTGCAGAGAAATTTGAAGGCTTTCAACTTCATTCACGCTGCAGATTTGCATTTGGGTTATTCGCAGTACGGCCTAGAGGAAAGGCGCGAAGACTTTGACAGAGCCTTTGGAGAGTTAGTGGATAAAGCCGTAGAATTAAAGCCTGACTTCATGATAATTGCAGGGGACCTGTTCCACCAAGCTAGACCATCAAACGCGACGCTTGAAATGGCTATTAGAAATTTTAGCCGCCTCAGAGATGCTGGAATTCCAGTTTTAACGGTGGACGGTTCGCATGATTCAGCTCCAAACATAATAACGGGAACGATCCTAAATCCGCTTGACAGTGCTGGACTAATTTACCACCTGCCAAAACATGAGGGTGCTTGTTGGCTTAAGCCGGAATGCTGCTACGTTTATGGTGTGCCAAACTTTAGAACAAGACGCAAAACCGAAGAGCAGCTTCCCGTTTTTATGGAGCAGAACAAGCCAACGCCTGATCCATCGCTTTTTAACATATTTGTATTTCACATGGCTTTAGATATTCCAAGCGTTAAGCCGCCTTACATGGAGGCTGAGGCACCGCCAGAGCTTTTACCAGATGGCTTTGATTATTATGCAGCGGGGCATGTGCATTTGCCATATGAGGGGAAATTTAAGTCTGGAACACTTGTTTACAGCGGGTGTACGGAAACAGTCAATTATGATGAGGCTAGGATTAAAAAGGGCTTTTACTATGTTAGGGTTGACGAGTCGAAGAGGGCTTCTTTAAAGTTTGTGGAGCTTGAGTCAACTCGCAAATTTGTCGTTTTAGAGCAAGATTTTACGGGACTGATGCCTTCGAAAATAACTGATTTGGCAGTTCAACTTGTGAAAGGCGCAGATGAAGAAGGCGTAATTATAATTCCAGTTTTGAAGGGAAGTCTACCAGTTGAGGCAAGTCGCGCCGAGGTTGACGTAGCCCAAATCAGAAGCGCTGCGGAAAAAGCGCTTATTGTACATCCAATAATATTGCTGCGCGAAAGCGAAGTTTCGGAGGACATTGTCCGCTCAATATTTCAAGGAGAGCTTAAAGATTTAAAGACGAAGTCTTTCGAATACTTTCTGCAGATTTTTTCTGAACGCCACAGCCGCGAAGAGGCTGAAAAAATAGCGCGCATAGCCGTTAGCCTAATCGAGCCCCTCACGAAAAAGCAGGAGGAAAAAGTTAAGCAGACCCTAGAGGAGCTTTTCCAATGAAAATTGAAATCATCCAGCTGGAGAATATCCGATCTCATGTAAAGTCAACAGTGCCCTTCACAAAGGGGTTCAACTGCCTAGTCGGCGGTTTAGGATGTGGAAAATCAAGCATTTTATACGCTGTAGACTTCGCCTTGTTCGGTGAACCTCTAGGAAAGGGCTATGAGTATCTTCTTCGCGAAGGCGCAGAAAGTGGTAGAGTAACCATCCAGTTTTTCCAAAACGGTAAGAGCTACAAAATAATTCGCGGTCTAAAGAGGCGTGGGAAGGGCATAAGCCAAGACTTCGATGAACTGAAACTTTTCGAAGATGAAACCTTAATAGCAAGCGTAAAGGGCGACGCTGTCGCCGAACAGCTAAGAGCAATAACTGGTTTGGATAAGGATATTTTCCGTGAAATAGTTTGGGTTAGGCAAGAACACTTGAAGGAACTTTTAGACATCACGCCGAGAGAAAGACAGAGGCGCCTAGACGAGCTTTTCGGCTTATCAGACTACGAGACTGCATGGAGTAACCTCGCGGGATACGTAAAAGAATACGAGGGAGAAAGGAAAGCATATGCTGGAGATCCAGATGTTGTTGGAATTGAAAGGCTAAAGACGGAATACAACCGAGCGGTTGAAGAGTTATCAGCAGTTGAGAGCGAGCTGCAGGAGAAAAGCGGAGAACTGGAAAAAGCGAAGAGGGTGCTAGAAGAGGCTGATTTAAAGCTAAAAAGACTTGAAGAACTGAAGGCACAGGTTGAGGAGCATAGGAGGAAGGAAACGCAGATACAGACAAGCTTAGCAAACATCGAAGATGCATCAGCCAGTATTGCGGAAAAAATTGAACAGCGAAAAGGCACAATTGAAAATATAAGAAAACGTTTAACGCAAATAGAAGCACAGATAGAATCTTGCAAGTTTAAACTTAAAGAGGTTGGAATCTCACCAGATCAGCCGATTGAGAGTTTAAGGCAGTACCTAACATACTTCGACGACCAAATTTCAAGCTTAAAGGCTGAGCAAGAGTCAACCCTAAAAGGCATGAGGGAAAACCAGAAAAGGGTCACGGAGCTCTCAGCTGAAAGTAGATGCCCCCTCTGTTTGCAGCCCTTGAATGATGAGTACAAAAGCGGTTTGCTTCAGAGAATCCAAGCTGAAAATGTTGAGAGGCAAAAGACCGCAAGTGAGCTTCAACGGGAAATCGAAGAGCTTCAGCGTGTAAGAAACATAGCGAACAACGCCTTTTCCAATCTGCAAACGCTTAATTTGCAGCTGGAAAACTTGAAAGGAAATATCAGCAAGGAAGAAGAGGCGCTATCTGAACTTACACGAGAATTTAAAGAAAAACAAAGGTTGGAGAGGGAGTTGCGCGTGCAATTGGAAACCGTTCGAGCTGAAATTGGCAAATTTGACTTATCGCAGCTGGAAAATGCTAAAAACCAGAGGGATTATGCCTATAAGCTGTTTTTTAGGCTTGAATCCGAATTGAAAAGCAAGGAAAACAGCAAGAAAGAGCTGCTTAAGCGTTTAGACGATGTTAAGGAGAGAATAGATAATGCCCAGCAGAAGATTGAGCAGATGGAGAAGATTGGAAAAATCATCGAGGTTATCGGCAATATACGTGACGCCTACCGCAGCATCCAACCGAAACTGAGAAGCGAGTTCATAAGCATCTTGAGAAGCTTTGTTCAACAAATCCTAGATAGTCTTGTGGGCGGGGAAGGGCCGCTCCTAAACGTGATGATTGATGAAACTTACACGCCGTACGTAAAGAGCGAAAGTGGTGTTGAACGGGATGTTTCCAACTTGTCTGGCGGAGAAAGAACGCTTATTGCATTTGCGTATCGCCTTGGTTTGGGGCAGCTGATTATGCAGTCAAGAACTGGTCACGGGTTAAGCATGCTGCTTCTCGATGAACCTACAGAAAGCCTTGGAAGAGAAGACGGTTCAATAGACCGCTTGGCAGAGGCAATATCACGTTTAAAGGCTATAGAACAAATAATAGCAGTTACGCACAGCGAAGCCTTCGCTGAGAAAGCTGAACATGTGATAAGACTTGAGAAGGAAGCTGGCGTAAGCAAAGTTACAGTTGAAAGGTGAATGCGTCTAGCGAACTTCTTTTTCCTCTGCAACAGTGTTTTCAAGCACACCGATATTTTCAATTTCTATTCTTACCACATCGCCGTCTTGCAGAAATTTCGGTTTCGGCTTCATGGCAAAACCAACACCTGCAGGTGTTCCAGTTGCAATTATGTCACACGGTTCAAGTGTCATCACTCGGCTTAGGTGATGTATAACCTCCTCAACTGTGAAGACCATGTTCTTCGTTGTTGAATTTTGGCGAAGCTCACTGTTAACCCATGTACGGATGGACAAGCTAGATGTGTCTTCAATTTGGTTTATGGTGGTTATGCATGGCCCAGTTGGGGCGAACGTGTCAAAACTTTTCCCCCTTGTCCACTGCTTGTCCTTGAATTGTATGTCCCTAGCTGAAACATCATTCATTATCGTATATCCGAAAATGTATGTTTTTGCCTCTGAAACTTTGACATTCTTCGCTTTTCTCCCTATGACCACCGCAAGTTCAGCTTCATAGTCAAGCTGATTAACAAAGCTTGGTTTGACTATTTTTTCGTTCGGTCCGATTATTGTGGTTCTTGGTTTGAAAAATATTATCGGTTCGTCTGGTATCGGCACGTTTTGTTCAGCAGCATGATCCTTGTAGTTCAAGCCCAAACAGATGATTTTTGGTGGAAACTTTATCGGTGCTAACAACCTTGTTTGGTTAATCGGCAAAGAAGAACGTTTAATTTCGCTGTCTTTGGCATTTTCCATTAGCTTTTCCGCTCTTTCAACGACATCAGCGCCTAAAGTTATAAATTCCTCCAGTTTCGCCGGAAATTTCTCCCCTGCAAGCTTGGCGAGTTTGGGTAAACATACCACCCTATCGTCAACTAAGGCGCCATACCCCTCAACTTTTCCATGAGTGCTGTAGCAAGCAATCTTCATCTTTTAATCCTCTTCAGCCGTGAAATAGTTGAAATTTAAACCTCGCCCTATTATTGTTTTGGGAAGTAAAATGTATAAATGCAATTTACGAGAAGCAAAAGCGAGAAAAGTGTATGAAGATGCGTGCAAAAACGAGAAATATAGCCTTTATGGAAGGCGTGACTGCTGGCATACTTTTTGGGACATCCTCCATTTTCACAAGGTTTCTTGTAGAACTAAACGCTTTTTCCATAACTTTTTGGCGTCTAACAATTGCCAGCCTAGTGCTCATAGTTCTAGCATCCATTTTTAGGGTTCCATTTCATTTAAACTTGACGAGGAAGAGTTTTAAAGAAATCTTTGCGCTTGGCATTTTCCTCTGTTTACACTTCATTTTTTTCACATTAGCGGTGAAGGATACCACCATACTGAACGCAACGGTACTCGTTAATATGACGCCGATCTTTTCCGCAATAATCTCAATTCTACTTTTTAGGCTTAAGCCATCGCGCATTGCAGTTCTAAGCCTAACAATTTCGTTTGTAGGCGTCTGCCTGATTGCTTACTCTGAAACAATAACGCCGAAAACAAGTTTCCAAGCAGGTGTTTCTCCAACCCTAAAAGGCGATTTGGAGGCTATGTTTGCCGCGTTGCTTATAGCCTTCTATCTGAATTATGGTAAAAGCCTTCGAAGCAGAATAGACGTTTTCTCCTCCATCGTGCCCATCTACCTAATCGCTGCAGTTTTAGCGGTAATTTTGGGCTTGCCCTTTATTGGCACGTCTTCTTTGCCTACAGAACCTACTGTTGCACTTTTTCTTATTGGTTTAGGGTTAATTCCAACGGCAGTTGCCCACACATTGTATTTCTCTTCACTTTCAGGTTTGAAATCTTTTGAAGCCGCAACAATCGCGCTGCTTGAGCCCATAGGTGCAACCTTTCTAGGAGCGATCATCTTCAAAGAAATTCCAGCTTATTTAGCTATTCTTGGAGCCTTTTTAGTTCTGTTCGGTGTAGCGCTTATCGCCAGACAAAAGGAATAAAAATTAAATTAGCCTATGTTTGCAGAAGCGAGTCGATAATCAATGAGTATCGACAGTAAAATATTGACAGCAATCACTACGGCTTTAAATAATCTAGAAGATGCGATAAACGCGTTAAACAAGGATGAAGACTTATTTGCAAAGAAGGTTTGGCACGTAGTTGCTGAACTGGAGTATGCACTTTTCCTGTTCTCTATAACGCTTCAAAACGACACTGTGCCAAAAGCAAAAGCTGACCCAGACTTAAAAAAGACTGAAATCAGCCAAGTGCTCATAGGTGCAAACGAATTTTTAAGAGACGCCGAAACGCTTGTCAAAGGCGGCAAATTTTTAGAAGCCTACGAGAATGTTCGCAGTGCAAGAAACTACGTTTTAAAGGTTCAAGAAGAGCTTTCGAAGAAAAAGCGTGAAGCATCTAAAAAGAAATAGCCTTTCATTCTTCCTCTTCTGCGAGTTTCCTTTCCTTTATTATTAGGGAATCTTCGCCGCCGATGACTCTGTAGTAGTCTCTGAGTTCTGTCCTATGTAGGAACTTTTTTAGAAGTACTCGTAAATGTTTCTTTGAGATGGCGTCTCCTTTTACAGCTATGGAGTCTGTTAATGTGTCAACATTCGCTTTTGTCTTCTCCTTTAGAAACTCTGCAAGTTCCTTAATTACGTCTCCACCTTCATTTTTCAGTTCTGATATGTCAACTTTCACCTCAGCCATGCTTTTTCACCTCTTTCACTTTCTAACCATAATAACCCTAACTTGGTCGCATGCATCTTCACATGCGTCTGCAATCATCTCTATGGCTTCAAGGAGTTGACTTGCCAAAATTGCTATTCCGGCCTTTGGGAAATCTTCTTTTCCAAGCAGTGCTCTTGCTTTTTCATGTAAATCGTCAACTTTTTCCTCTTCCCGCTCAACATCATCAGCTGCTTGAAGGGCCTCTTCGGGTTTAACCATAATCTTGTTCACGCATCTCTGAAGCGAAATGGCGCACTCTTTAACGCTTTTGACCATCTCGATGAATCCTTCTTTAACCGAGTTTGGCAGTTGCTCCATAGGTATTGCGCCTAGAATTCGTGTTGACTCTCTGCTCCAATCCGCAACCATGTCAACCCTCTTTACTAGATCCATCAAGTCTGCTCTATCCGCTGGGGATAACTCTCCAATTGATATTTCATCCATGACTTTCCTTCGCAGTTTATCTGCTTCTCTTTCACTGCTTGTCACCCTTTCAATGCATATTTGCATTTCCTTGTTGTCTCCTTTAACTGCTGCTTTTATTGCCTTTTCTAGGTCTTCAACGATTCCTGTTGTTAGCGCTAGGTGACGCTGTATAGTCGCTAGGGCTTTTGTTTCCCTTCTCTTTTCAAACCACTTTATTAGTTCACTCAACTGATATTTCCTCCTTTAACCCGACTTCTGGGTACACGAACACGTGTGCTTTTTCTGGTGGGAAGCTGACTGTTATTTTTTCTCCCATGCTAAACCATTCTTCCGTCATTGAGGGCTTAACTATTACTATGGCGTCTTGGTTTTCAAGTCTAACATCATACCTTATATTTGTTCCTTCAAATGTTATTCTCTCTATTGTGCCAGATATTGTGTTTCTTTCCTCGCTTTTTCCCTTCCTGACAATGAAAACTTCTGGTCTTATTGCTAAAAGCGCCCTTTCACCCTTTTTCACACCTTTGTCAACTGCCTGCACCTTTATTCCGCCTCTGAGCTCTATAACCGCTGTTTTTCCACTTATGCTTGAAACGTATCCTTCGATGAAATTTGACTCTCCAATGAAGTGGGCGACGAATATGCTCTGCGGGTTTAAGTAAAGCTCCGATGGTGTTCCAACTTGCAAGACTTTTCCCTTCTTCATAACGGCTATTCTATCTGAAATTGCCATAGCCTCAGCTTGATCATGCGTTACGTGTATGGCTGTTAACTCTAAATCTTTCGTCATTTTCCTTATTTCGTAGCGCAGTTCATTCCTAACTTTGGCGTCTAATTGTCCTAGTGGCTCATCTAAAAGTAGTAATTTAGCGCCCGCTGCGAGTGCCCTTGCAACGGCTACTCTCTGCATCATTCCGCCGCTTAACTCGTTTGGAAAGGCATCTAAACGTTCATGCAGCCTAACCATTTCAAGCACTTCATGGCCAATTGTTTCAGCTTTTCTCATGTCAAAACCCTTCACTCTTGGACCGTAAGTTACGTTGTCCCAGGCAGTCATATGCGGGAAAAGGGCAAACGTTTGGAAGACGAAGCCTATGTCCCTATCTTCAGGCGGCACGTTGTTGACGAGTTTGTCTCCAATGTAGATTTCGCCTTCGTCAGGCTTGATCAGCCCCGCAATAAGTCTCAAAAGTGTGGTTTTTCCACATCCACTTGGACCTAAAAGCGAGAAGTATTCTCCATCGTAAACTTGAAGGCTAACATTGTCAACAGCGACTATTTTCCCAAACCTTTTTGTGATGTTGACTAGGCGTACGTCAGGCATGTTAGTACCTCCCCTTACCTCTAATTATAAGTCTTAAGGCTAATAGGGTTATGAAGGAGATTAATATTAGGAAACCGCAGCCTAAACCAATATCTAGAGGCGTCACGGCAACTTTCCCGGTAACCCAGTCCACAAGGACTAGAGGAGCGGTTTTAAGCTGGGTGACAGCCAGCGTAGCGCCAGTTTCGCTGATGCTTCTTGTGAAGACCATAACGGCTCCGGAAATTATGGAGTACTTTGTTAACGGTAGAATTATCGTTCTGAAAACAGCTAGTGGCTTTGCGCCAAGCGTCTTCGCAGCATCTTCTAGGTCTAGGCTTATTCTTTCAACGGCCGCCGACATGGACCTTACAAAGTATGGGTATGTGATCGCCAAATGTGCGAAGATTAGAAGCCAAATCTCTGGAATAAACTGAACGGTATCCCTCCAAAAGAACTTTAATGAAACGCCTAAAGCTATTGATGGAACAACAAGTGGAATATTAACTAGCACGTCGAAGATCGTTGAGGTTAATGTTCCAAACTTTTTCCTTGCAATCATTATGGCTACTGGCAGGCCCATAAGAACATTTAGAAAAGTCACAACAGCTGCAACAAAGTATGAGAGAAGGATGCTTTGCCAATAAACGCTCCAAAGTTGACCCTTGCCCAAGAGGGCATTCCACAATGTACCAGTGAAAACAGCTTGAACTGCTGGAAGTGCAACGAAGAGGGATGGAAAAAGAACTATTGCAAGAAAAATCGCTAATGTCACAGTGTTTCTTGTATGCACCGCTGGCGAATAACTTAACTTTCTTTCGATTGATGGCCAAACCCTTTTTATCGGCATCTTCAGTTTAGGTCCTAGGGCGCGAATTACGGCAAATATGGTGCATGAAACCGCTATGAGTATGAAGCTTGCTAGAACTACGGCTCCCTCATAAAGTTGCGGGTTTGTTGTTGAATATTCGGTTTTCATGTTTTGGATGAATATTGACCCGTTTTCGAACGCTCCTGCAACCATCATTGTTGCGCCTGTTTCCGATATTGATCTTGAAAATGCGAGTATGAAAGCTGCTATTAATGAGGGCTTAATGATTGAAAGTGTAACTGTTCTGGCTGCTATAAATGGCGGTGCACCTAAAGTTCTTGATGCTTGCTCATATTCCATTTTATAGTCAAGCAATGCTCCAACGATTACTCTGACCGCAACTGGGTAGGAAAATGTGAAGTGGAGAAGCATCACGAGAAGCCAGCCCTTTGAGATTAGGGAACTTCCGAAAAGCGCTGAGATTCCGCCAGGGTCGCTCCAAAATAGTAGAAGCGAATAACCAAGGGCTGCTGTTGGCACAATAAATGGGATGTCGCATAAAGTGTCAAGCACGTTCAGCCACTTTGATTTTCCACGGGTTATGAGCCACGCCATTGGAAGACCAGCGATGACGTCCACGAGAGAAACAAGTAACGCTATGATGAACGAGTTTTCAGTAGCGCTAAGAGCCCGCGTCACGAGTTCTGGATTTTCTAAAATGTTCTGGATTGAACTCCACTTAATAATTATCCCAAGTATTGGTGGAAGAAGTATTAGAGCGAAGAATAACGCTACGGCCGCTGCGTAAATTCCATATTTTACAGTCTTATTTGATGAAATCCTATAGAGAGCTTCTGCAAGTTTTTCAGGCAAACGCTTTCCGCCCAAACTCCTTTCCATGAAACCTTTTCATGTTGTTTCCTTTTTCATTCGCTTTCTTAACTGATAAATTTTCCCTAGAAGAATGTGTCAGTTCGCCCGTCGAGTCGCTTCACTGCCGTGGCTCCGTTGACTCTCTGCTTCATCATCCAAATAGGACTTGGGCGTGGCAAAACTTAAGGCTTTTCCGATTTAAAGTTGTATAAGTAACGCGTGAAGGTGATAGTATGGATGTTTTAGAAGCTATCAAGGGCAGAAGAAGTGTGAGAGCATTTAAAAGCGAAGATGTACCAGAGGAAACGGTCAATAGGCTTATTGAGGCCGCATGTTGGGCTCCTTCCGCTGGAAACATTCAGCCGTGGGAGTTCATAATCGTGCGTAAGGTGGAAATTAAGCGAAAGCTTGTTGACGCCGCTCTCGGTCAAAGTTTCATTGCAGAAGCGCCAGTTGTTATAGTTGTATGTGCAAATGAGGAACGCTCAGCAAGGGGCTACGGCTCACGCGGCAAAACATTGTATTGTATACAGGACACTGCAGCAGCCATACAGAACATTCATTTAGCCGCCTACGCGTTTGGTTTAGGCACATGTTGGGTTGGAGCCTTCAAGGAAGAACAAGTACGTGAAGTGCTGAAAATTCCGCAGGGGATCAGACCTGTGGCAATAATCCCAGTAGGCTACCCGAATGAGTCGCCGCAGCCGCCAAGAAGGAGGCCACCGCAACAGCTTGTTCATTATGAAGTTTTTGGGTGAAAATGAATGAGGATGAGGAGCTACTACCTTGGTGAGCTTACATGGGTTGACGTTAAAGAGTTCCTGAAAGTCCATAATGTGGTGGTTATACCGGTCGGAAGCTGTGAGCAGCATGGTCCGCATTTGCCAATAGACACGGACGCCTACGATGCTTTTTGGCTTTCGTTGAAGGCTGCCGAAAAGGTGCAATGTGCACTTGTGGCTCCGCCAATATACTATGGGATTTCGCTGCACCACATGGACTTTCCAGGAACGGCGACGCTTTCCTCAGATACGCTTGAACAGCTAACCTACGAGGTGGCTTCATCTCTAACGAAGCACGGCTTTAGAAAAATCCTTTTCGAAAATGGGCACGGTGGAAACACCAACGCTCTAGAGGCTGCAGCTCAAAGGGTTAAGGCTGATACTAACGCGTTTGTAGCCATCGACACGGTTAGCCTCATACCTGACTTCATTGATAAGCATGTGGAAACACCATATGATGCGCACGCTGGAGAATTTGAAACTTCTACAACACTTGCAAACAGGGAAAATTTTGTGGTTAAAGAGAGAATCGCGAAAGCAACTGTGAGACTTCCAAGATCTAAATACATGAAGATAGGGCTGAAGGAATCGGGCCCAAAGGTTTCATGGAGTTTCAGGACGAAAGAGCTGAGCGAAAATGGAGTTATAGGCGACCCAACGAAAGCTTCAAAGGAAAAAGGCGAAGCCGCGTGGAACCTAGCAATAGAGAGGCTTGCCGATCTTTTGATGGAGCTTGACAAGATGAGCGTTTAATGTAAATAGTTAACTTGAGAGGGAAATCTGTTAAATAAGAGGGTGCTGCTTAAAACTTGGGGTTGGGGCAATGGACAATCTGCAGGAAGGTTTAAGATGGCTTGAACAAGCTGGGGCTGACTTGAAAACAGCACATGACTGCTTAAAGGATCAGAACTATTATGCAAGTGCGTTTTTCTCTCAGCAATCCGCTGAAAAGGCTCTTAAAGGCTTTCTCTATTCAAAGGGGGTATAGAGCCATAATAACGCATTCTGTGACAGAGCTTCTAGAAGAATCATCTAAGCTTAAGAGAATTTTTGGCGATCTAATAAACTATGGTAAGGAGCTTGATAGGCATTATATAAGTTCAAGGCATCCAAACTTTTATCCTAAAGGTCCAGCATACAAGTATTATACGAGGGAGATGGCGGAAAAATGCTTAAACTATGTAGAGTTAATATTGAAAGAAGTGAGGAAGTTTTTCAGAAGATAGAGGCTTATGTGCAGGAGGTTGTTGAAAAACTTAACCCTCACTTGGTTGTTCTTTTCGGATCTTTTGCAACAAACAATGTTAACGAGGGTTCCGACGTCGATGTATTGGTTGTAGCTGATTTTGAAGAGGGTTTTCTTGACAGAATTAAGACGCTGATGGACATGAACAACTTTGGAATACCTATAGAACCAGTTGGGTACACTCTCGAAGAGTTTTATGAAATGAAGCAGAGGAAGAGCGCATTCATTCTTGAGGCTCTGGAAAAGGGTAAAGTTATGTATAACCGTTTACCTTCTAATTCGATAAGGCTGTAAAACGCTTTGTAGTGGTGGGATTTTGTTCTATTCCGCAATTGCTGATGCTTACGAGCAGATTGAGGCTACGACGAAAAGGCTTGAGATGACAGATCTCCTTGTTAATCTGCTAAAGGGCACGCCAAAAAACATAATTGACAAAGTCGTTTACTTAACGCAGGGCAAAATTTACCCAGACTTTGTGGGACTAGAAATAGGCGTGGCGGAAAAACTTGCCATAAAGGCGCTTGCAAGGGCTTCTGGCAGAAGGGAAAGCGAAATTGAGGAGGATTTGAAGAAAACTGGTGACATAGGTGAAACAGCTCAGAAGTTCATAGCAAGCAAAAAGCAGGTGACGTTCTTTCAAAAACCCCTAACAGTTCAAAGAGTATACGAGACGCTTGATAAGATGGCTAAGGCTTCTGGTTCTGGGGCTGTGGACACGAAAACGGCACTTTTAGCGGGTCTTCTTGCCGATGCAAACCCTAAAGAGGCGAAGTACATAATGAGAACCGTGACTGGAAACTTGCGTTTGGGCATCGCCGACATGACTGTTCTTGATGCTTTGGCGATAGCCTACGGTGGAGGGAAGGAAGCCCGCGAGTTAATTGAGAGAGCCTACAACATATCTTCAGATCTTGGAAGAGTTGCAAAAACAGTTGCTGAAAGGGGGATTGAAGGGATAAAGGAGTTTCAAGTTATAATAGGTGAGCCTATAAGGCCAATGCTTGCTGAAAGGCTTTCCTCACCTGAAGAAATCTTGGAAAAGCTCGGCGGAAAATGCATAGCAGAGTACAAATATGACGGTGAACGCGTGCAGATCCACAAGAAAGGCGAGGATATAATCCTATTCTCAAGGCGCCTAGAAAACATTTCAAGCCAATACCCAGATGCCATAGAACTCGTCAAAAAACATGTACACGCAAAAGACGCAATTTTGGAGGCTGAATGCGTAGCCGTAGACCTAGATACAGGCGAAATGCGTCCATTTCAGGAACTTATGCATAGGAGACGCAAGTACGAGATTGAAAAGGCGATAGAAGAGTATCCTGTTTCGCTCTTCATGTTTGATGCGCTTTATGTTGACGGTAAAGACCTGACATTGGAGCCCTATCCAAAAAGGAGAAAGGCACTTGAAAAGGCGATAGTTGAAAGCGAAAGGGTTCAAATAGCAAAGCACATAATAACGGGCGACGTTAAAGAGCTTGAAAAGTTCTTTTTAGAGGCTATAGAAAACGGCTGCGAAGGTCTGGTGTGCAAATCGATAGCTGAAGACTCCATTTATCAGGCGGGCGCAAGAGGGTGGCTTTGGATAAAGTATAAACGCGACTACAAGAGCGAGATGACAGACACTGTGGACCTAGTAATCGTCGGTGCATTTCACGGCAGAGGAAAACGTGCAGGAACATATGGTGCGCTGCTGTTAGCCGCCTATAATCCAGAAAGTGACACGTTTGAGACTGTGACGAAATGTGGAACAGGCTTCACTGATGAAGACTTGGCGAAACTTCCTGAAATGCTAAAACCGCATGCAATTGGGCATAAGCATCCAAGAGTAAACTCGGTTATAGAGGCTGACGTCTGGTTTGAACCAAAAATCGTTCTTGAAATTTTAGGTGCGGAAATAACCCTTAGCCCTATACACACGTGCGCCATGAACGCCATACGTCAAGGGAGCGGCTTGGCAATACGCTTTCCGCGTTTTACTGGTAACTATAGAATTGACAAGGCGGCGGAGGATGCAACAACAGCAAGTGAAATAGTTGAAATGTATCAAAAACAATTGAAGAAAATCGCCGAATAGCAAGTTAATATGTTTCGGTTATGAGTCCTTGTATGCGCGAGAAGTGTTCAAGATTTCTAGTTACTAAAGTTAGTCTGTAGTGTAATGCGGTTGCTGCAATTATTATATCTGAGAAGCTTATGCTTGTGCCGTTTTTTGCAAGTTTTGCATCTATTTCGGCGGCTTTTTTGGCTATTTCATAGGTGTATGGTAAAATTTCAAATCTTATGAGTTCCGCCTCAGCCTTTTCAAGTTTAACTTTCAACAAGTTCTCGTCGTGGCTGAATAGGTAGTAGATTCCCCGCAAATATTCATGCACGGTAACTACGGAAATAGATTTGAATATGCTTTCCCTGTCTACTTCTTTGGCTTTCTGTACGGCGCCTTCATCTCCCCTTATTAGATCTATCAGAAACGTTGTGTCGAAGATTTTCAAAATTTCACCAAACTATTTCAGTAGCTTTTTTCTCTTTTCTTCGTCCATTCTTCGCTGGGATTCAAACGCTTTTGAAACCCTTTCCCAATCTTCCTCGCTGATTGTATGTGAACCCGCAATGTCGCTGAGCTTCATTCCTCTTTTAAGGGATCTGCGTATGACGTCGCTGAAGCTTTCATTTGGAAGTTTAGATTTCACCAGCAATTCGTAAACGTCATCTGAAACTGCTATTGTTCTAGCCATACTTATCACTTACCATTTTTTGTGTATGCATATAGATATATAAACTTTCTGAATTATGCACATACAGCTAAGTACAACCAGCAGCGTGAAATTTAAAGTCTTCTTTCTACGAATTTTTGAGCCTCTTCCAGAAATTCATCCGCATTTTTGATAAGCATCTGCACTTCTTCTTTGCTGAATACTATGCCTATTTCGTAGTCGCTGCTTTCCCTCATTTCGAAAGCCCTTCTGAAGTATTGTCCAAATTTTTTGTCCAGCAAGTTTGTTTTAACGATTCGCAGTCCAAATTCTGATATTAATCCTGAGTGAGTTTTGGCGTCGTATCCTAAGATGTTAAGCATGGCTTTGGCTGAGTGGAAAAACGCGTAATAGGCTCTGTTCACGGCATCTTCTATCATGCCTTTTTCAAAGAGAAGCTTGGCTGCTGTCAGTCTTCTTTTTGCAACTTCCAATTCTTCTTTTATTCGAATTTTAACGCTTTCTTCCATGGTATACGACAATTCCCCTTCTGATTTCGTCTATAAGTGGCGTTTTTCTTTTAACAAGGTCTTCTTGACTTATAAACTTAAGAGATACTAGTTTCCCGTAATTCGCAAGTATTTTATCAGCTATGGACGAGGCGAGTTCCATTAAATTTTTGTCTCTTGTTATTATTGCTAGATCAATATCAGAATCTAATCTGTAATCGCCTCTGGTCAATGAGCCGAAGAGTATTATTTTCGCGTTTTTACCTACAGGTTCAAATTCCTTTAGTATTTCCTTGTGAAACTTCAACATTTCCGATACACTTTTGGTTTATTAGGAATTTAAGGCGCGTGTTTATTTAAATTTGCTTGAACAAGCTGGGCGACGAGTTTTAAACTGGTGTGCTGATTTTTGACTTTTATGGGGTGTCTTGTGGAACGCGCGTGCCTTAAAGTTTCAGCCATTTTAGTATCATACCAGCCTAAAATAAACACCTCGACTGTTGCGTGTGTGCAAACTGCGCGAATGGATGCTAAACGACCTAAAAGCAAAGGCATCAGTATTTAGATGGAAAGGGAAAAGAAAATTTTTGAATCATTGCAAGAAAAGTCCTGTTCACCTCTTGCTTTACAAAATTATACGCACGATCCATAATGTCTAATCCTTTTGCTAAAAGGGCACGTGCGATTTTTTGCTTTTTTAGAAGTTTGTCTGCATTTTTAATATGCGTTTGCGCTTGAGGTTATTTTCGTCGACATAAAGTTCTAGCTTTTTTACTTTGACTCCCATGGCAATTAGCTTGTCTGTGATGTCATTGGATGCGCTGCTTGGAAGTAGAAGGCAGCCTTCGCTGAGCTTTGTTCCTCCAACTTTTGTGACGATTCCTTTTCCTTCTTTTTTGTAAAGAAAGTAGACTGTTTTCATTTTGTCCTTGTAACTTAGGCTGCTCATGTCGTAAATGATTATAGTGTAGTTTTTTAGTTTTGCTGGTTTGGGGAAAACTTCGAGTGGGTACTTTGCAAATAGAACTTTTCCGTTGGTAAGTAGCTCTTCTAGGAATACTGGATTTGCAGTTTTAAGTTCTTGAAGGGTCTGAGGGATCACGTGTAGATGCATTTTGAGGCTGGCAACGCTTTTGAATAGCTCATCCCAATTTTGCCACATTAGAGTTTTGTCTTCAAATATGGCGAGCAAATCGTAGTCAGAGTAGGCGTCGTAGTCTCCTCTTGCCATGCTTCCGAAGAGGAAGATTCCTATTATGCCCTGGATTTTTGACAGTTTGTCAACAATTTTATTTAAATCTGATATTTGTTTCTCTTCCAATTGCATCCAAAACACGCTCCATGGCGTCGATGACTTTCTTTGCTCTTTCGCCGTTTATACCTTCGTAGCCAAGAGTGCCGTAGGCGCCCCAGAGTTCATCTACATCTTTTGATAATGATGGGATTTTTTCTTTAATCCATCGGAGCCTGTTGCTATGTGCACTTCTTGGATGTAGGTGAAAATGTTTTCCTTCCAGCGCAGCTGAAGCCTCGATAGCCTGCTCAACGGTTTTTATTGCTAAATCGCCGACTACCATGTATCTTTTCTTTTCAAACTCTTCTAGAGCCGCTAATCTTTTTTCACGAGCTGCTTTGACGTGGATTTCAAAATCGTTCATTGTTCTTCTCATTTAATATCTGTAAGTTTTTTCTTATATATAAGAATTTGGAATACGTCTCTGAGTAAGATTCCTTTGCAGACTTTCCATTTCTTTTAAAGAGCTTAGTTGACTCTTGTTAACTTACGCGCTCCATTGCAGGCTTTTGGTTTTTCTGCCGGTATCTTCAGCCTTCAAAATGCCTTATAGTTTCAGCCTTTCTCCAGAAATTTTTTCACCAGTTCTACTAGAGTGTCTACAGCTCTTTTTAATTCTTCTCTTGTCCTAAGCAGTTCAGCTGATATTGCATCGTACCTTTTTGCCATTTCTTCGAAGTGACAGTTCATGTCTTTATGCATCGAGTCTATGCTTTCTTTTAAATCGCTATGCATGTTTTTTAAGTCTTGGTGCATTGCTGTTATACTTGACTTTAGGTCTTGATGCGTGGTTGTTATAGTTGACTTTAAATCTTGGTGCATGGTTGTTATACTTGATTTTAGGTCTTGATGCATCGATGTGATGCCCGACTTTAGGTCTTGATGCATTTCTTTAATGTCTTGGCGGGTTGCAACGGCTATTTTGAAAGCTGCTCCCAGTCTTTCACCCATCTCTTCTTCTAGCGGACCGTATTTTATTTCGAAATATTCATACTCGCCTGTGGCCGGTTGCTCCTTTATTATTTCAATGTTTTCTACAGTTATTAGGTCTGTTTTTATGTTTATTTGTTGAATGAACCTTTTCAGTGTGTCTTCTTCTGCCTCGCATGTTATCTTGACAGATCCGTCCTTCATGTTTTCCACGTAGCCTTTAACGCCTAAATTCCTAGCAATCTCTTGAACATGGTCTCTGAAGCCTACTTTTTGAACTTTTCCCTTAACTATGATTTCGGTTCTCACAGAACGCGTCAATTAACTCACTCTGTTTGCTTTGTTTTGATTTGATGTGCGGTAGCTATTATAATTTTCTAATTTCTAATTAAAGTGTTGGTTGACATTAACAGTGCGAGTTTATTTTTGGCCTTTTGTGCGCGCAGTGGCTATGTTCCTGAACTTTAAAGGTGTTTCAAAATTAGACGAGGCTTAGGTCGATTTGGGCTTAGAAATTGATAGGTGTTCACTAATCCGCCTGAAGTAACATTTAAGGACTAACTACGGCTTCGTTAGGAGCAAAGATTAAGGATGAGCGTTTTTTGCTGTGTTCGCCTGCTTTTTTGTTAGGGTTACTATTTTATCTCTCCCTTTCTTGTATCTTTTTATTGTTCCTTTGTTTTCAAGGGTAGCCAGTAGGTTGCTTGTTTTGGCTCTTGAGAATTTGGTTTGTTCTGCAATTTCGGATTGGTATAGGCTGCCACCCGCTGATTTTAAGAGCCTTATGATTTTGTCTTCGTCGCTTTCCATTTGCGGAGCAATTGGATGTTCAGGTTTTTCGATGCTGAGTTTTTCTCTCTTTCTCCTTTGATGTTTGATTGTGTAAATGGTTAGTGGAACTATTATGGAGAGTGCTGCGAGCGTCATTATTAGCCACGCGTTTTGCTTGATTATGTCTGCTGGCTCTGGTGATGCGGATTTTTCCTTTAGGATGATGTTTGGTTCTCCCTTTTTGAAGTCTTTTGTTCCGTACCATTCAAGCATCTGTAACGTCGCGTTTTGTTGGTGTGGCGTTGGAGAAACTGATTCCACATCGTATTGTGGGGGGTACGTTATGTATACTGGTCCTTCTCCGTAAAGGTTTTGGAAGAAGTTTTCAGTTTGGAATGCGTCTCCGATTAATATTTTTGCATCTTCGGTTTTGCTGAAGTTTATCCAGTTAAACTCGTATTTTATGACTGTGTATGAGCCTAAAACGTTTATGGTTATTTTTGGATTTGTGATGTTCATGGCTCTACCTGTCTGGTTCTGCGCGGTCTCCATGATTGACGTCACTTTCTCATAAAACGCGGTGTAAAGTGTGATTGGGGATGCTTGTATGCCTGTTCCAGTTTGTGTTATGGTCCATGTGGCTGAGCCGTCTGTTTGAATTTGTATGTTGTATTCAACTTGGTATTCTCCGAAAACAGTTTTACACCAAACGAAAATAAGGATTAAAAGAGTAATGGAGATTAGGTGATGTTTCTTCATGATGTCTTCGCTATATGTGAGTGTTTCCGTTCTATTTAAAATTTGTAAAGCGTTAATATGTTTTGAGGATAAGCTATCTGCTTTTCGCTTTTCGCCTCTTGGCGTAAAACGCTAGGAGGATTGCGGCTGCTATTATGATTATGGCTGTTGCAATGTAGGTGAACTGCCATATCCCGCTTTTCGGTTCAATTGACACGTAGCCGTTTTCCGTGATATGCTGGATTGGTTGTGATGCTTCTCCCTCGCCTGGCTTGTCGTATAGTTCTGTTTGGAGGGTTAGTTGGCAGTTTCCAAGCCGTGTGGCGTTGAATATTAGTTCGGCAACTGTCCCGCTTCCGTTGAAGGATGGTGTTTCCTTTCCGATGGATGTTCCATACAATATGTATTTGCCGCTTTCTATTGTTTCGTTTTGGTAAACCTGTCCATGAAGCACTCCACCTGGATGTGATTCGACGCCTAACATTACGCTTGTGTTTGTTAGTTGTAGGATGGATTGGTTCCAGTATAGTTTAACTTCAATTGCGAATAAGTTTGTGACGTTTTCCACCACGATGCTTATTGTGAACTGTTGACCTGGGGCTGCCACATTTTGGTATGGATAGACCTTAACCGTTGCTTCCTGCGTGGCGATGGACACTTTGGCTTGCGCTATTGCAAATGTTAGTAGGAGAATTGTAACCAAGTGTCGTGTTTTCACCCTACTCATGTTTATCTCCCTGCTTCATGTTATATTTCTTCTGTTCTTTTAACTTTTACCTAAAAGCTGAATGTTGAGTTGTACGCTGTACAGGTTTCAACCCTGATTTTATTGGTTTGACCGTGTGTTCTCGCATTGCTGAGAATTTTTGGTTTGTTTTAAAAAAGAAATAGAAATAAACAATATTAAACAGAAATAAACGTTTTTCAAAGGCAAAATTTAAAAATGTCTTTAGAAATCCTTTTATTTATGTTTTTCATCTTATTTTCTTGAAAAGTGTGGTGAGAAAGATGAAAAGAAGCATCTGCGTATTGATGGCTGCCATGCTGACGTTGGCTGCATTCGCTTTTGTTCCAGCGGTAACTAGGGCTGAAGATGAAATGGAGATACAGCAGACCTGGGTGCAGGTTTTCGGGCAAGTTGAGAAGTTTGGTTCTAATGTGGCTTACGGTTGGCTTTCTGCTCATGCGAAGATGCAGACAATAAATGCTACAAGCGCGGAGTGGGCTCACGCCCATGCCTTTTGGACTACTTCGCTTGTGACGCCTATGGAGCTTGGTGAGCATTGCAGACCAGGCCTAGAAAACTTCACGTTTTCATTCTATTTCGCAAGGCTGGTTAACGCCTCTACTGTTGCGCTGAACTATTCTGGCTACGACTTCTACATTGGCGGCTTGTGGGACGCGTACAACGTGACGTTTGTGTACTACCCGAACGAGGAGGGAGACTTTGATGGTGAAAACTTCAACTTCACAATGGAGC
>JBMFKI010000003.1:0-117031 GCA_049972525.1 Bathyarchaeia archaeon | reverse complement strand
GCCGCCTCACGGCGGGTTCCTTTAGGAGGGATCTACCCTTCCGGGCCGCACACGTCTGTAACCGTCTGGTTTCAGGCGCTTTTCACCCCCCTTCCGGGGTACTTTTCAGCTTTCCGTCACCGTACTAGTGCGCTATCGGTCTTGAGACGTATTTAGTCTTGGAAGTTAGTGCCTCCCAACTTCTCGCACCCAAACCAGGGTACGATACTCAGGGACTCTAGCTCAGCTCCTTCCGGCTTACACTTACGGGGCTCTCACCCTCTATGGCGGGCCTTTCCAGGCCACTTCAGCTTCGCCGGCGAGGAGGAAGCCAGGCCCATAACCCTACATCTCCCACAAGTTTCCTTGCGGGATTCGGTTTGGACTCTTCCCTTTTCGCTCGCTGCTACTTAGGGAATCCCGTTTTGGTTTCTTTTCCTCCCCCTACTAAGATGCTTCCGTTCGGGGGGTTCCCGCTCCCAAATGGGAGCACCATGGCTCCGAAGAGTCATGGTGAGAAGTCTCATTCAGGAATCCCCGGTTCTAAGGCTGCATGCGCCTACCCGGGGCGATATCGCAGCTCGCCGCGCCCTTCTTCAGCGCTCAAGCCGAGCCATCCTCCAGACGGCGTGGCATGTCGGGCCTTTTAGCGGTGTCTGTTTGACGTCCGGTGAACTTTTGATAGAGTATTTGCTGGTTTTTGGCTTGTGCGTGGTGTCATGTGAGCTTTAAAGGCTCATTCACCCTTCGCTCCCAATTCTCAAGCATTGGGAGGTGCATCTATTCTATTATGGCTTAGAGTAAGATAGCCAAAATATTTCTGAAGCGGCTATCGCACATATAAGGGTTACGTCGCATGTAATAAGTGTTTTTAATTTGAGTTTCGGTCTTGAGTCTTAGTTGAGAATGTTTTTATTTCTGTTGTTGCGAATGCTAATAAATGAAACGCTGCTGCCTCGGTAGCTCAGCCTGGTAGAGCAACGGCCTTGTAAGCCGTAGGTCGCGGGATCGACGCCCGCCCGAGGCTTTAAATGAGAGAGATGGAAGACATATATTGCGAAATGTTCTGTGTGTTCAGCGCTAATTTTTGCTGCGTTACTTCGTTAATAATTTATATATTCACCATGTAGGAAAATGAATGATAGAGAGGGAACAGATTATTGCCCCTGGAAGAGTTGTTACTTTACGTGATTGTTATTTTAGGGGCAGTTATCGCATGCTCATTTGTTGTTTACGCTATGAGAAAGCATGGAAAAGTGAAGAGAAAAACGGTGCAAAAGGAAGAGGCGAAAATGGAATGGGGGCATATGCCATTTAAAATTGTTAAAAGTGTTTCACCAGAAGAAGCAGCCCGCGCAAAAGAAGAGTTAAGAATTTTGGATTTAGAGAGAGAAATCTTAAGCGACGCCATCCGACGACTCTATGAAGCACATGCGGAAGGAAAAATTTCAGAAGAGGAAAGGGAAAGGCTTGCACAGACATATAAGACGCGGATGATGTCTGTAAAGGAAGCAATAGCAAAAGATGAATCGCTTGTGGCCCTACATGAACTTGAGGCCATGCAGGAAGATCTAATAAAACTCTTCAGCGAACGCTTCGATGAATTAAGCTTAAAAATTGAGGAACTACGCTCAAAGGTTGAGGCAAAACCAATAAAAGAAATTACAATACCGACAACAAAGGCGCAACCAAAACCAGTAGTTGAGGAAAAACAAGCACCAGAGGAAAAAGAAAAACGCAAAAGAAAGCCAGCACCAGTCAAAGCAAGCCCAAGAACAGAAGCGGAAAAGCGCATAGAGGAGATTAGGGCTGAAGTGGAGAAGGTTTTAGAAAGATTGGGGCAGATGGAAATTGAAACATGAAGTAGGTAAGGCTGAAATAGCGAAAAGAAACGCCGCCATTGAAGCTGTTAAGCATGTTAAAGACGGTTTTGTTATTGGCTTAGGAAGCGGGAGCACGGCAGCCTACGCAATTGAAGAAGTAGGAAAAAGAATTAAACACGAAAAACTACGCGTTTTAGGCATTCCAACATCTTACCAAGCCTTCATGTTGGCTGTTAAAAGTGGAATTCCAATAACGACACTCGAAGAGCATCAAACTTTAGATTTAACTATAGATGGAGCAGACCAAGTTGATGAAAAACTAAATCTAATTAAGGGGATGGGTGGAGCACTAGCGCGCGAAAAAATTGTTGCATACTCATCGCGGAAACTCATTATAGTTGTAGATGAAAGCAAGAAAGTCAAGGTTCTTGGAGAAAACAACCACCCAGTGCCAATAGAAGTTTTACCCTTCGCCGCGCCCATTGTTATCCGCAAAATAAAAGAGATTGGCGGAAACCCTACATTGAGAGAGGGAAACAAGAAAGTCGGTCCAATAATAACTGATAATGGAAACTTTATAATAGACGCACATTTCGGGCTAATAGAAAAACCAGAAGAACTCGAATATAAGCTAAAGATTCTTCCAGGAGTTGTTGAAACTGGACTTTTCGTCAAAATGGCTGATTCAGTATACGTTGGAACATCGACTAGTGTTGAAAAATTCCAAAAATAACGCTTAAAGGAAAGTTGGTGGAACCTAAATTTTTGGAGACAGCTTCTTTAAACAGTAAAGGAATATTTAGCCATCCTAGATAGATTACTATCCAGATTTATAACTTTTTGGATAACATGCTATCTAAAATTGCTTTTCGACATAAATCAAGGCTTCATTACTCCTTGCATTGTTGTTGTCTTGCCCGACCCTTCTTGTTCAGTCTATGGAAATTCTGCGTTCTTGACAGAAATCAAATAACATGTGAGTAAGGAACCTTTGCATTGTTAATCGTGAGGGCGGTGAGCATCGGCACTTCTGATCGCAAGTCTTTAAGTTTGTCAATGTATGCGGTTTGTTGCCAAAAGTATATCTGGCATTATTGAAAAAACGCTTAAACCCCAAATACTAATATGACAATTAAAATATTTTCGTACATTATTGGTTTTCTTTTGTTCACCTCAGTTGTTTGAGTTTGTCAATCAGTGTTTGTCTGGTTTCTGTATTCTTTTGCCATTGTCCAGAGTATGCCCTCCATTGTTCGGCTGAGATTTTTCCTTTTGCTTTTAATTCGTTTAGCAATTCAATGAATTTGGCGAACTGTTGCCGTTGTTCCATTAGTGCTTTTTCTCGGAGTTTTTTACGTTGGGCTTCTATGATTATTTTTGGCGGTGTGTAGGTTTCGTATAAGAATCTGCAGAAGTAGGTTATTTCCCATGGTTTAGTTACCTGTGAGCTTTCTTTTGCTTTTAGGAGTTGTTCTGTGAGGGTTTCGTATTTCTCGCCGAGGCTTAATGCATCATAGTGTATGGGAAGCCATGGTGTTTCTTGGATTATGTTTAGGAAGTGTTCAAGGTGGCTTGTGCTGAAGATTGGGATTACTGAGCCTGTTTCGTAGTTGAAGCAGAAGATGATTTTCTTGGCGACGTGGCTGTCTCCGCCTAAGCCTTTAATCTCGTTCCATGGTGCGTCTACTTTTTCAGAAAGAGGCTTGTTTTTGTCTACAACAACGTAAAGCAAGTCCTTGAAGAGGTCTATTTGCTTTCGTATTTGAAGATAGACTTTTGGATATGTTCTAAGGTGTCCGAGAGGTTTAAGGTAATACTCTATGTAATGAAAGAATTCTCCAATTTCGCCTTTATCTGTTCTATAAATGTCCTCTGGAGTTAAGGTTTCTATCACCTCTGGGTTTTCAGTAAAAGGATACTTTGCTCTGAAAACCTTTAATTTCTCAAGAGCGTCATTTACTGAGCGTTTAATGGCTCCATCGCCGTCGAAGACTATGGCTTTCTGCGCGACCTCTTCTTTCATTTAGATCCTCATCCGTAAATTACGTTTTTCATCACTCACCATAAACGGGTGACCTACAGTTGCAATCCCGCATATGAGGTACATATGAACATTAAGTTGTTATAGGTTTCTTTTAGTTTTAAATATGGACATATGAAAAGGTATGATTAATGAATTTGTGATGCTTAGTCATGCCCTTCGTGGTTATTGATTCTGAGCGCGCGCTGGTGCGCGCACATGTCAAACGCCCAGCCAAAACGAACCTTGTTCCAAGCACAAAACGACGAGTTTCACGTCAAAGTAGCCTCAAAACCATAAGAGGTTAAGGCATTGCTTGAGTCAGACTTTGAATACGTATGCCAAAAGGACGGCTTAATGTTTTTTAGGAAGCGGAAGTAAATGATAAAAGCGGCCGAGGTTGTCCAAAATTATGCCGGGGTAGCCTAGCCTGGAATGGGCGCCAGACTCATAATCTGGAGAACAAAAGGGGCATTAGCGCCTAACTGTCCAGAGGTCGCGGGCTCGAATCCCGCCCCCGGCACCACCACTGCGGACTTAGTGCCTAACTCAGTTTCCACATCTGGTAAATTTGGATTGTCTATAATAATTATATGCGAAAATGCCTAAGAACCGAAAAAGAATTAAACTCTAATAAAGCTCACATGCCCCGCATTTTTAGTTTTGGCTTTGGCGGATAATTGTTGTCGTGTTTTTTGTGGATATTTCAAGTTGGTCTGCGAAGCCTCTTTTTACGTAGGCGTCTTTTATGGTTATTTTGTCGCCTTGCTTTAATTTAGCCGTTTTATTTGCGTGTTGTCGCCATGCTGTTACCCATATGTTTCCAGTTTCGTCTTTGATTTCGAATGTTGCGATTTTCACTTTCTCGCCTTTTGATGTTTCTATTTCTCTTATGAGGGGTTTTGTGACGACTTCGCCTTCGATGTTTATGTGGTTTAGACCTTCCTTTAGTTCCGCTATTTTAAAGAATTCTACTAGTGGTGCAGTTTCAACGTATGTTTCCGTGTCAACGTGAATTTCCAAGCCTTCAGCCATTGCCCTTTTCGCTTTGGCGTTTACTAGCTGCAGTTTTATGCCTTCCTTTAATTTACTTTCTAACTCGTCAACCTTCTCGTTCCAGACTACAACTGGGATTTCGCCAGTTTCATCAGCTAATAAGAAGCGCATGACTTTTCCATAGCTCGCGTCCTGTCTTTGGAATGTTGACGCTGGAAAAACTTCTTTTACTATGCCCATCAGATTTAGGCGTTTGTTTCTGTGTGCCGCGGTTATTTCGCTGATTTTTGTGTTTAATTTGCTTATTGTTGGATAGTACTCAGCATTAATGTCCGTTGGGTTTATTTGCACTATGCTCTTTTCTGCTATATGTAGTTCCACTTTTCCAGCGCGACTTTCCTTGGTGTATCCATGAAGAAAGCGCACTATTTGCCCGGTCTTTATTTCGCCGTTTTCAATGAGGGAGACTTTGTCGTTCCATAGGATGATTCGCAAAATGCCACTTTTGTCGGCGACAAGCAGACTCGCCATCTTTCTTTTGGCGTTTTCTCCGAAGATTTTTGGGCTGAAGACCGCGACAACTCGCCCGACAACTGAGACATCGTTTAGGTTTGGCACGAAATCCTTTATTAAAGCTGCTGGAGCCAGAGTTTTCTTTTTAACTTCAACTCCAAGTTCAGCTGCGATCATCCGTAGAAGAGACTCGTCAGAGATTAATCCACCTGTCTTTTTTCTTTCAATCTCAAGTTTTTCGTGTAATTTTTCCCGTGAGATTTCTGGGTGCTTTGCGAGTATCTGCTGAATTATTGCTTCGAACTCCATGTCCCTTCAACACTGGTGAAATGATGATGGCACCATTAAAGCATTATAGTTCTTAGTTTTAAATGCTTGTGGCTTCACATGTTTTAGTTAAGTTTATTAGAAGCAGCTTGTTCAGCCTCTAATTGTAATGTAGTGGAGGCAGGTGTCAATATGGGCGCGGAGACATTTTATGGTTTAGGAGTAGCCCTTACGGTGGCTGGCGTAATCGTGGTGCTGATTGCGATTCTGCTGCTTTTCATCTATTGTATAAAGAGTGGGGCGAAAATTAGGGGTGGAGGAGCGATAATAATTGGTCCATTTCCAATAATTTTTGGGACGGATAAGGAGTCTGTTAAGATGATTCTGCTGCTCTCGATAACGCTGACTGTTCTTCTGGTGGTAATGGCGGTGCTGTTTTATATGCTATTTAAATGATTAGGGATGGGGTTGATTATGGAGAAAGAAGACAGTGTGGAAGAATCTGGTGCATTTAGGAAGTTTCTAATGCTGTTTATTGTTGGCTTCTTGATGATTTTTGTGGGTGTAATCATTTCAATGGTTACTGCGGCATTTTATGGTGAAGGGACAGCGAGCTTTGGTGGCATTATCTTCATTGGACCTATTCCCATAGTTTTTGGTGCTGGTCCAGAAGCCTTGCTTATGGTTATAATTTCCGTGATCCTCGCAGTTTTAAGCATAATAATATTTCTTTTGCTTAGAAGGGAACTTAAGAGAGCGACAGTTGCAGCGAATTAGCTTTTTTCAGTTTTTTCCTCTTTCCCATAATAGATGTGTAGAAATATCAATGCTAGTGCAACAAAAGTTGCAGTCATCAGCACATATTTCAGTATTTCGAAATATAGCCCAAGGTCCATGAGAGCAAGCTCCTTTATTCTCTTTATCTTCGAGGTTTAAGTATTTAAGCAGTAGGTTTTTTCCATTCTGCCATTAAAGAATCGTAAAGCTCATCATGCTCCTCTATAGTCTCATACCAGCCGAGGTTTTTTGCAAGTTTCTGTGCAATTAGATGATAGCATATGTGCACCTCCTTGTCCAAAACGCGAAAGTAAAAGTCGTCGCATGTGCAGAATTCAGCTTCCGGCATTATTAGGTAATCTTTCTCCTTTCCAACAACTATCCAAACTGTTCTGCCGCTCGGCTTGAAAATGTATTTTTTAACCCTTTTTTCTTTTAGAGCCTCGAATGCCCTTGCGAAGCGTGAGCCAAAAGTTTCATAGAGTCTCGTGATGTTTTTTCCAGTAAGTTTTCCCTCTTTTTTCGCTTCTCGGCACACAGCGTCTAACACGTCAGTCTCAGAATTTTCTGCCATGCACTACACAAGCTTCAAAAAACAAAAAGAAGGGGAGAATTACTCTATCTTTATTGGTTCGCCTTTCGGCTTCTTCTCTTCCTTCACCTTCGGCAACTTGACCTCTAGAACACCGTTTTTATATTCTGTTTTTGCCTCTTTAACCTTAACCTTCGCTGGTAGAGTAACCTCCTTGAAGTATTTGCGTTGAGGTGTGTCAACCGATATGCTTAAAGTGTCCTCCGTCCCGTGCAGCTTTATGTCCTTCTTCTCAACACCTGGAAGTTCTGCCACAACGTGAATTTCACCGTCTGTTTCTATAATGTCAACTAGCGGTTCACGTTCCTCCTTGACCTGCGGACCAAGTCGGCTTGGTTTGACGTTTCCGAACTCGTGTATTTCAGGTTTGCCGTCTGGTCCTATTTTTACGCTATAGCCATAAACGAGCGGTCCCCACTCTTTGACTGTTGTGCCATCTGGAAGTTTTCGTTCTCTAACATAATCTTTCGGTATGCGTGAAGTGAACATTTTGAATTCTTCTTCCATCATCTTCTCCATTTCACGCATCATTTTGTCTATGTCATCAAAGAGCCAGCCTCTGTAAAACGGATAGCGCCTCTTTCTAAACCATTCGAAGTCTTCGTCCCAAGACATTACATCACCATTTAAGGTGAGAATCGCTAATCCTCTATAAGTTTTATGCTTTTAAAGCCCCTTTTTAACCTAGATTTTCAAGCTGACCCAATGTTCCCAAAAATGTGCCATCTAGGAGATAAGCCTCCGCCTCATCCATTTTTACAGCTTTAGAACGTAAAACTGGGCCTATAATTTTCTCTTTTCCCATCCTTCCACGTGTTTTGGTGTCGTTTAATGGTTTTCCTCCTAGGGAATCGTTGAATGATGGCATAATGAAAAGCCATTTGGTTTTTGGCTTAATTTTGTATCGTTCCCAAAGTTTTTCTTCAGGATTTTTTTCAACTTTTATTCCATGTTTCTGCAGCAAGGTTTCTGCAAGCTCTGTTACGCCGCATTTTGCCTTTATCCAAACCTGTTTTGTCACACGGAATCCAGCCGGGTCTTTAAAGGCTAGAACTGGGTGGACATGCCCCATCACGAGTGTTTCGCATTTAAGCAGCGTTGGAGGTGGCCACCTATGCCCATGAAATAAGCCTATGTTGCCTATTGTTATAGCTGTTGCGGGCAGGAGTTTTATGTTTTCTGGCAATAGTGGTTCTAGGTTTCCGTCATGGTTTCCACGTATTACCGTTATTTCTTTTACATGATTTTTTAGTTCGTTGAAGAATTCTGGTACGTCTTGCCATTCGCCTAATTCTGCCTTTGCCACGGTATGCTTTACGTCGCCTAGTATTAGGAGTTCATCTGGTTTGTGTTTGAATATAAGCATTAGAAGAGTTTTAAGAAGCCTAGGCGTTTGTGTTGGTATATGTATGCCTTTTTCTGCGAGCGCCATTTCCCATCCTATGTGCAAATCTGCGATTACGAGTGTTCGTGTTTTCTGTGTCTTTATTATTGCTGCTGGATAAGGCGTTAGTGGTTTTATCATGGCTTTTCCTTTTCTTGGTTTATCAATTCCAGAATTGCTTTGTGAATTTCGCTGTTCGCTGACGCGATGAACGTTACTTTTTGTTTTGGGTCGAGTTTCGCGTTTAATGGTTTTCCTTCTGGGGTAGTTATTTTCGCGCCTGCTTCTTTTAGTATTAGCCATGCTGCTGCCATATCTGTTGTGCGGAGTTTTCCGCGTATGTCTATGAAGGCGTCTGTTTTCCCATCAGCCACGTAACATAGTTCAAGCGCGTTTGCTCCTAAATGTCTTATGTGCTTTGTTTTTTCCGTAAGAGCCGTTATTTGCGGTACTATTTCTTTGACTTTGTACGTGTTTAGGTCTAGTCCTATCACGGCTTTTTCTATCGCGGTTGTTTTTGATGGTTTTATTTTTTTGTTTTCACGTTTTGCGCCTTTTCCTATTTCTGCCGTGTATGTTGTGCCGTGATTGAGGTCTGCTACGAGGGCTGTGTGAATAGCGTCTAGTGTTGGTTTTGTTGATACTGCGATACTTGTTGCGTAGAATGGTATTCCCCTCATGAGGTTCGTTGTTCCGTCTATTGGGTCTGCTGTTACGTAGTTTTGCGTTGGGTTTTCGCCGTATTCCTTTATGCCTGATTCCTCGCTTATGAGCGTGAATTGTATGGCGTATTTTCTAATTGTATTTATTATTGCGTCTTCAGCTGTGAGGTCTATTTGTTTTATTTCGTCTCCGCCTGCGCCTATGCCCAAGTCTGGTTGTGGCTTGCCGAGTGTTTTTAGTAACGGTTTTATTTGTTTTTGTACGTTGTTTTTGCATTCTTCCAGAATTTTAAGCCAGTTGATCTGCGTTTTCATTCTTCTCAGATTGTTATCTTTGTTGTTTCGAGTAAAAAGGATTTGGTGTTCTGGGTTTGTGTTGGGTTTATTATTGTTAGTATTGGCGTTGGTTTTGCTAAGGATTTCTGCTTTTTTGCGCGTCCTTTTTATTGCTTGGACGTTTATTGGTGGCTCTTGCTTCTTATCAACCTAAATTGTACGATCATGATTGTAACATAAGGAATAGCGAATACTCAAAATCGGACCAATAGTCCAGCCTAAAAGTTCTTGACCCTTTGTAAACCAAAACTGGAAAACTAACCCTAAACAATCTTCTAGACGAAACTTCTAAAAAGCAACTCCAGAAACCATAAAAACAAAATAACAAGAACATGACGGCGGAGGACACGCCAACGACAACGCCGATCGCAAAGGCACTAGAAGTGCTTGTAGACGGAGAATGGCACACGCTAGAAGAACTAAAACGAAAAACAAAACTCAAAGAAAAACAACTGGCGCAAATCATAAAATTTCTAGAAGAGTACAACCTAATAATAGAAGAACATAAAACAAAAAACATAAAGCTTGAAGAAGACTTCCAAAAACTCCTAATCCAAAATGCCAAACAATAGAAAAAAGAAATGGAGAAAACCCTTTAACTCGAAAGAAACCTCTTCAAAATCCTATTCGCGTCAGCATTTCTCTCCATGAAAACACTAATACGATTATCACCGGCAGTCAAAGAGAGCGCTTTAACATTGCCGCCCTCGACAACAACATTTTTAACTTTACCCAAAGTGAAAAGCTCGGCAACCTCTTCGCTTGCATCGAGTGCACACGAAGAGAGAATAGCAAAATCGATGATTTTCGACGGGTCTTTAAGGTCAATAGCAGCAGACGTTGAATTTCTCAAAATATAGCCAATAACACCATCGTAACCCTTAATCTCCTCAAGAACCGCACGCAGATCACCAACATCCACGGTTCCTTCAACAGCTAAAGGCTCAGCAACAGCCGAAACCTCCTCAACATGCTTCTTTCTAACCATGAACCATCAGCCTCCAACTACTCGACAACAGGCTTGACCCTAACAAGCTCACCTTTCTTAACTTCAAGGTTCGACTGAACTTTCTCAGGCATCTGTATAACGCCCTTTCCATCATACTTTGAATCCTTAATAGGCTTAACCTTACAACGCACAGAGTTGCCTCCAAACGTTTCAATTTCAACCTCCTTAATGTCAATGCCCTCGTAGAGTTCGCTCCACTGCTTCAAAACAGCATGATCAATGCGTACAGTGTTAGAAGGAACAAGCAAACCGCCAAGATTCTCGACAATAAGCTGATTTATAGGAGGTTCAGCGGAAAAAGTCTTAGGCTCAACCGCAGCCTCTTCAACTTTCTTTTCTGTTTTAGCCTCAACCTCAACAGCCTCTTCTTTGACCTCGGCTTCCCCAGCCAATGCACTTTCATTCAAGGGCTTCTCAACAAGCTCTGGAAGCGGTTCCTCAACCTCCAAGGCAACATTCTCAATCGCTGATTTGCTCTTGAGGGGGGTAGGGCAGATCTTATCGAGCAATCTCAGAACTGTGGGAATCAAAACCCGGGTCACGGTGCCAACGTAGTTCACGTCAGCTTTCTTTGAAGTAGCAATAACCATGTAAACGTCGTTAACATGGGAAACACTAACGCGTCCATCCAAACCCTCAATGTTTATGGCGTTAACTCCGCCGATAGCGTTTGCCTTCTCGAAAATGCCGTTAAAGGCATCGACAACACGCACCATAACCTTATCCGCTAAAGCACCGTCACCAGCAATGACTTTGCCATCTTCTCTGAATATGAAGGCGCCAGTAACATCTGGACACAGATTTCTAATTTCATCTAAGGCAGTCTTTAGGGCAAACGAGTAAGCTTCGTTATCCATACTTTATCACGCGTCCTTCTTAAGCGCTCTAAGATATTTTGAAGAGTACCCGCTCGGGAACGCCGTCGTTCTCAACAACAAGATACTTCAAGCCTTCAGTGTCTCCAAGCTGATCAAGCCACTTCAAAGCTTCACGCGCTTTCTGCAGAACCAAGAGTCTCTCTTGATGACTACGCACAACCTCCTCAATAGCCGTAAGCTCATGAAACGGATTCGCATCCAAAACAATGCTCAAATTGCCAATAGTGATTTCGCCAAGGCTTTCACCCCCAGCCTTCTTACCAGCCAATTTTAAGACTACTTCGCGGATTTTCTTTGATTTTTCAGCTAACGCCCGTATGTCATCTAAGCGACGTAGGTATTCGCCTAAAATGCTTTTTGTTTCTGAAATCTCCTTTTCCAACGTTTCAGCTATCTCTTCGGCCGAACCATACTCTTTTATTTTTACCACCATTTTGTTTTACACCTCCAACATTTGGAAACAAACAAAGGGAAATGAATGGAGACTTTTCACCCTACCCCCCAATTCACCTTTGGCGGTGAGTCCCCGCGAATCTTATGCATTGTAAGCTATGGATTATACGTTCCTGTAGTTGGAAACTCTTTGTTATTGGCTGTTACCAATGTTATAGTGTATGTATAGCCGGTTGTAAAAGTCCATCCCGCCGTGATCGTTATCTTTAATCCTGCAGACTGTTTCGGTTGCAAAGTTAAGTTTCCATAGTTTGCTTCTACAGTTGCTATGGTGCCGTTAACGCGTGCTGTGGATATGGTTACGGTACTACCGCCAGTGTTTGTAACGTTAACATAGACGCTGTTTGTACTCCATCCCCACGGGGTTCCCACCTGTAGACTTTCACCCCCGCTCATGAACGAGAAGGATAGCGCTCCCATCCATGCTGCGACTGCGATGCTGACGGCGACTGTTACCGCAATGAGTATGATTGATGCAACTACGGGGCTTAGGGCTTTTTTGCTCTTTAACATTTTCATTTTTTTATCCCTCCTTTTGGGATTGCTGTTTAGTTAAAGGAAGGCTAGACATTTAAATCTTACGACTCACTACACCATATTTATCATTTGTAAAACAAAACTACAAAACAAAAACTGAAGAAGCCCTCACAACATCTAAAAAATCATCGAAAAACAAATTGTACAACAAGAAAGGAAGGATATGCCATAAATATTCCTAGCAGCCCTAGACCCCAAGCTTCTCAAAGAACTCCAACAGAAGTTTCGCCACTTTCTCGCCAAACTCGGTCTTCGCATACTTCTTCTTCAAAGGATCTATACGCTCACCCTTCGCTAAGCCAAGATCCTCAATCTCAATCATCCTCGCCCTAAATGTACCATCACTAAGCGTCAAACCATTCTCACGCATGAAGTCCTTCGCCTCCTTCCACTTGCCACGATCCATATAAAGCAAGAAAATACAATCTATTGCATGATCCTTTTCCAACATAGCCTTAATCGCTGAAAGCCTTGGGTCAGTCAATATACGCCGAATCTTCTCCTCTTCTCCACTCTTAACCATACTATACACCAGACTCTACTATCTGATTATAGCGTAAACCCTTTAAAAGATTTAACCTATATTACGATTTAAGTCATATTTCTGGGGGTATAATCTATATCTTCCATCTGCGTTTGCACAGGAATACGCTCACCTTTTGGCATACATGCGCTGAGGCGCACGAAAATAAAAAAGTGAATTGATTGGGCTAGTTTTGCTAGAGCGTGCTTCTGAATGAAGATATTAAACTCATAATTGCCATCATCGCGCGTTTAGGCATTTCGCTAATTTGAAACTTTCGCAAACTTTTCAGCTGCTGTTTCTCCGCCGATTCCCCAATGCGATTTTGGAATTTCATGAACTATAACTTCCACGGCTTGCTTTGGTATTCCCAAATCCTCGAAAGCTCTTGTTATGTTCCGTATTAAAGTCTTCGTTTTCTCCGCGCCAAACCCTTCCCAAACATTTACATGGACAACGGGCACATGCATACCCTCCATTGAAAATAGAAGCTACAGAGCCAAGTTAAGTATTTTTCACCTTCCAAAACCCGCTTAAACGCGTGCAAAACATAAAGTTATTAGGATATGCTTGAAATTTTTAATATTAGCATGCAAAGCCAAAGGGTAAAAGTGAAAATCTACGTTCGCAAAGCCAAAAATTCTGACCGTGAAGCAGTTTTCAGATTCTGCGAGAAAACTTGGAGTTGGGGAGATTACATACAAGAAGTCTGGGATGATTGGCTAAAGGACAAGAACGGAAGAGTTTTTGTCGCCACCATCAATGGTGTTCCTGTTGGAATTTCAAAGCTGAGCATAGACAAGCCGCATGAAGTTTGGTTAAGCGGAGCTAGAACAGACCCAAACTATAGGCGAATTGGTGTAGCAACAGCCATAACCAAAAAATGCTTAAAATACGCGCGCCAGAATGGCGCAAAAGTGGCGAGACTCGTAACGGAATCAGACAACATGGCTGCGAGAGTTGTGTTAAAAAAGATAGGATTCAAGCCAATAACAGAGTTCGTTGAAATGACGACGGACAAGATAATGATTGAGAAAGGCACAAACTCTAGGTTTGCAGAAAAAACAGAAACAGAAGTCTTACTGCGTTACATTCAAAAATCAAGGATTTACCATAAAGCTGCTGGCTTATATACAGTTCTTTTTCACTGGTTCTCGCTGGAAAAGGAGGACTTAGAACGATTCGTTACACAGCAAAAAGCGATAGTGCATTCAAACAGCAAAGGCGAAATTGACGGTTTAACCCTTATTGACGATGCCCCAGCAAGAGAATGGCACGAAAACGCTGTTCAAACATGCTATTTAGACGGAAAACGTAAGGCAATCACAGACATGATGCGGTTTCTTGAAACAATTTGCGCCACTTCTGGAATAAAGAAGATTTACGCGTTCACGTGCAATTACAGGCCGATATTAAAGGCACTTGAGGAACTGAACTTTAAACTTTCAGGCTCAACAAAAATAGTTTATGAAAAGAGGATAAGTTGAGCGCAACGCTTCGTTTCTTTCCCATTTATAAGCGAGTAAGCTTTAAATAAAATATGGTTTATTTCCTAGTTAGCTTCAACAGAAAATGGACGGCACAAAATGTCAAAAGAATTCCGCCACATACTCAGAATAATAGACACGGATGTAGATGGCACCCTAAAAGCCACTTATGCGCTTAGAAAAATTAAAGGGGTAAGCTTAAGTCTAGCGAACGCTGTTTTAAAAAAGGCTGGAATAAACCCAGACGCAAGGGCAGGTTTTCTAACAGAGGCTGAAGTTGAAAAGATAGAGGAAATAATAAAGGAGCCGGCAAGGTTCGGTATTCCGAACTGGCTGTTAAATAGAAGGAAGGATTTCGAAACTGGAAAGGATTCGCACTTAATCAGCGCGGATTTGACTTTAAGAAACAAAATGGATATCGAACATGAAAAGGAACTGAAGTCATGGCGCGGATACCGCCATGCCTACGGCTTAAAAGTGCGTGGACAGAGAACAAAAACAACTGGGAGAACTGGGAAAGCCCTTGGAGTTAAAAAGAAAGCAATTGTAAGACCAGCATCTGGAAGTAAGTAGTTATGGGCGATCCGAAGAAGCAGAAGAAGAAATATGCAACTCCAAGATTTCCATGGAGAGCAGATGTTCTGCAAGAAGAACTCAAACTCTTAGGGCAGTATGGCTTGCGGAACAAACATGAACTTTGGCGGCATGAAACAACACTATCAAAGTTTAGAGGTATAGCCCGTTCACTTATAGGAAAAGCCCCAGAAGAACGCAAAAAGATGGAAGAAGAACTTTTAACCCGCCTGAAAAAACTCGGCATACTTGATGAAACAGCCGTTTTAGATGACGTTTTAGACTTAACAGTGGAAGACATCCTTGAAAGGAGATTGCAAACAATAGTTTTCCGTAAAGGATTAGCCAAAACGATACATCAGGCCCGACAACTAATAACCCATGGACACATAGCAATAGGAGAAAGGAAAGTCACCGTTCCAAGCTACATTGTAACAAGGGAAGAGGAAGAAAAAATAGCGTATTCACCAAAAAGCCCGCTCGCAAACCAAAATCACCCAATCCGCCAGGCAACAGCATTAGCTACAACAAGCGCGAAACAAGAAGCAGGTGAAAACAGAACATGAGTAGCACAAGTAAAAAGACGGAAAAATGGGGCGTAGTTCACATTTACAGCTCCTACAATAACACATTAATCCACATAACAGACATATCAGGCGCAGAGACAATCGCTAGAACATCAGGCGGAATGTTTGTAAAAGCAGACAGACTTGAATCATCACCATACGCAGCCATGCGAGCAGCATCAGCCGCAGCGGAAATAGCTAAAGACAAGGGGATAACAGCCATACACATAAAAGTGAGAGCACCAGGCGGTTCAGGCCCGAGAACGCCAGGTCCAGGGGCACAAGCGGCGATAAGAGCATTGGCAAGAGCTGGCTTTCAGATAGGACGCATAGAAGAGGTTACGCCAATTCCACATGACGGCACAAGAAGACCTGGCGGCAGAAGGGGAAGAAGGGTTTAGGCAGATTCCACAAATCTTTTGCTGATAGAAAAATTGAAATAATGCTCCAGTATTCTATTGAACGGCACAAAGGTTATAATAACATCCTTATGGAGCGTCAAAATAAGTGAAAATAGAAGTGCTTGAGAAAAATGATACAACCATGCGTTTACTTATTCGTGGAGCAGACACGCCATACATGAACGCCCTAAGGCGCACAGTAATTTCCGAAGTTCCATGTATGGCAATAGACGAAGTTGTAATGATAGAGAACTCATCTGTGTTGCAAGATGAGGTAATAGCACATAGGCTTGGACTAATTCCGTTAAAAACAGACTTGGACAGCTACAATTTACCTGAAGAATGTCAATGCAAAAGCGAGTTCGGATGCAACCTCTGCAGAGTCACATTAACGCTTGATGTAGAAGCAAAAGGCGAAGCGCGAACAGTGTATTCTGGAGATTTGGTGTCAGAAAATCCTGAAATAGTACCGGTGAGCAGCAAAATTCCAATAATAAAGCTTGCCAAAGAGCAGAAATTGAAGCTTGAGGCTTATGCAAGACTTGGAAAGGGAAAGGTCCATGCAAAATGGCAACCAGTATCCATGTGCACATATAAGTATTACCCAAAGATAGAGATAAAACACAAAAACTGTGATGCATGCGGAAGATGCGTAGAGATTTGCCCAAGAAACGTTTACGCGAATAAGGATTATAGAATAGAGGTCAAAAATTTAACAGCATGCACCCTATGTATGGACTGCGTTGATGCTTGCCCGAAAGACCCAAAGGCATTAGAAGTTAGCTGGGAGAAAGACACGTTTATATTCACCATTGAGTCCACAAATGTGCTTTCACCGGAGAGAATAATGATTGAAGCCGTCAAAATATTGGACAAACAGTTGAACGAGCTTGAAAGCCAAATTAAAGGTGGCGAAAATGAAGGAAACTAAGGCAACAAATCCTGAACTTGTAAAACTTACTAGATTTTTGAAAAGGCAAAGCAGGGAGAACAAAGCTGAAATCTGGAGAACTATTGCCGAGATCCTGTCAAAACCAAGAAGAAAACGTATAACAGTAAACCTAAGCCGCCTAAACAGGTATACACAAAAAAGCGATGTTGTTGTTGTCCCAGGTAAAGTGTTAGGAGCGGGTGTTGTCAATCATCCAGTCACCGTTGCAGCTTTTGCCTTCTCAGAAAGGGCGAAGGAGAAGATATTGGCTGCTAGGGGAAAATGCATATCACTTATGGATCTAATTAAGAAGAACCCGAAAGGCTCTAATGTTAAGATAATAGGGTGAAGAATGTGGAAAGCGCAAAAAAGAGTGACAAGGTAATAAACGCTGAGGGTCTTGTTCTTGGCAGAATGGCAAGCATAATCGCCAAAAGGCTTTTGATGGGAGAAGAAATAGTTATTGTCAACGCTGAAAAGGCCGTAATTTCTGGAAAGAAGGAGAGTAAAGTTAGGGAAGCTAAGGAGTTTTTGGAAGTTGGATACCCGAAGGCTGGACCCCTCCATTATAAGAGACCAGACAGGATTGTCAGGAGAGCCATTAGGGGGATGCTTCCCTACAGGCAGCCAAAGGGCAAACAGGCATATAAGCGGCTTAAAGTTTTCATGGGGATACCAAACGAGTTTAAAAATCACGAGATTGAAACATTACCAAATGCTCAAGCAAGCAAATTAACATGTCCTTACCTGACAGTTGGTGATTTGGCACGAGAAATAGGATGGAACACAGGTGAATAATTATGCCAGCCAAAAGAGTTTTAGTTGTTAGCGGAAAGAGAAAAACAGCAGTAGCACGGGCTGTTGTAAGACCAGGAATGGGAAGAGTGCGCATAAATAGGATGCCACTGGAAATTTATGAACCGAAAGTTGCCCGCGAAAAAATAATGGAACCGCTAATTCAGGCTGGAGATGACGTTTGGAAACAGTTAGACATAGACATAAAAGTTTCTGGCGGCGGCTACATGGGACAGGCGGAAGCTGCAAGGATGGCCATAGCAAATGCCTTATTGAAATGGACAAAGAGTGCGCATCTGCGCACAGTCTTCGTTGAATATGACAGAACAATGATTGCGGGAGATGCTAGAAGAAAGGAACCCAAAAAGTTTGGCGGTCCAGGCGCAAGGGCGCGGGACCAAAAAAGCTACAGATAGGAGGCGAATATGACGATTATACCAGTAAGATGTTTCACCTGCGGCAAAGTCGTCGCAGACGTATGGGAAGAATTTGCAAGAAGGGTTAAGGCTGGAGAAGATGCTGGAGAAGTTTTAGACAGTTTGGGAATAAAGCGCTACTGTTGCAGGCGCATGCTACTTTCACATGTGGAAATAATTGATGAAATCCTACGCTTCTATGAGGAAGCTGAAAAAAGGAAAGAAATGAGACAATATTATTAGGTTGCGGGTAAAATGTCAACAACAATTGAAGACGTAGTGGCAAGAAAAGTTTTCAACAGTCGAGGAGAAGAAACCATAGAAGTCGATATAATAACAACTTCAGGATTCGGGAGAGCATCCGCTCCAGCTGGAAAAAGCCGTGGAAAAGCAGAGGTTATCTATTATCCTCAAGGCGGAGTTGACGAAGCAGTAAAAAAGGTGGAAGAGTTAATAGCCCCAGAGCTTGTGGGTTTAAACGCTGATTTTCAAGAAGAGATTGATAGAACCCTTCATGAAATTGATGGTTCAAAGGATTTCAGAGTAATTGGCGGAAACACAGCCTACGCTGTTTCACTTGCAAACGCTGAAGCGGCAGCAAACTCAAATGACGCGTTACTTTTTCAACATCTTGGCGGACAACTTGCACACATGCTTCCATATCCACTCGGCAATGTAATAAGCGGCGGTAAACACACTCATGGAAAAACACCGGAAATTCAAGAATTTCTAACCCTTCCATACAGGGCAGAATCCTTCTCCGAGGCAGCAGCAGCCAACGTTCAAGTGCACGAAAGAATTGGGTCAATTTTAAGGAAAAAGGGTAAGCTTTTTAGTGGCGGAAAAAGCGATGAAGGTGCATGGATAGCCAACATTGGAAATGAGGATGCCCTTGAAATATTGTCAGAAACATGTGAAGAAGTTGGCAACGAGTTTGGTTTTGAATGCGGCTTCGGCGTTGATGTAGCAGCCTCATCGCTTTGGAGCGAAAAAGAGAAAAAATATGTCTACCAAAGAGAGGGAAAAAAGCTTGATTCAGGCGAACAATTAGAATTCATCCTTGAACTTATTCGCAAATACCATTTATCATATGTTGAAGACCCCTTTGATGAAGAAGACTACAAAAGCTTCGCAGAACTCACAAAGCACGTGGAGAACTGCCTGATTTGTGGCGATGATCTCTTCACTACAAACAATGAAAGGTTAAGCCAAGGAATAGCAATGAAAGCAGCCAACGCGATAATAATAAAAATGAACCAGGTTGGCACATTAACAGACGCTTTTGAAACAACAGAAAATGCGAAAAGAAACGGGTATACACCAATAATGTCACACCGTTCAGGAGACACATGCGACTGGCACATAGCCCACTTGGCTGTAGCCTTTAAATGCCCAATAATTAAAACAGGAGTCGTTGAAGGCGCAAGAATAGCAAAAATAAACGAGCTTATAAGAATAGAGGAGTTTCTAGGGGAGAGAGCTAAAATGGCGGATATTTTACATCTCAAAGGAGGATGAAAAATGCCGGAAGATGAGGAAAAGAAAGTTGAAGAGGAAACTGCAGAAGCTCCAGCAGAAGAAGAACTACTTTTGCCACGTGACACCTTATTATCCGCTGGAATACATATAGGAACGAGAATGAAAACAAAGGATATGGCGCAATTCATATACCGCATAAGACCAGATGGATTATTTGTTCTGGATGTTAAGAAAACAGATGACCGGATAAGAATAGCCGCAAAGTTTTTGGCAAGGTTTGAACCGCAGAAAATTGCAGCTGCGGCCTCAAGACTGTATGCACAAGAACCAGCTAAAAAGTTCTGCGAAGTTACAGGAGCAACTCCAGTTATTGGACGCTTCATCCCGGGACTGTTATCAAACCCGTTGTATCCAAACAGAATAGAGCCAGAAGTGATAATAGTGTCTGATCCAAGGGCTGACTTCCAAGCTGTTAAGGAGGCCGCTTTAACGGGGATACCTGTCGTAGCCTTATGCAGCACAGATAACGATTTCTCTGGGGTAGATTTAGTTATTCCAACAAATAATAAGGGTAGAAGAGCCCTAGCTGTGATTTACTGGCTTTTAGCGAGACAAGTGCTACGCGAAAGGGGAGAGTTAGCAGCAGACAAAGAGTTAACTTTAACAATTGATGATTTCGAGGCAAAGATTTCAAAGGAAGAGGAGGAGATTTAGGGAAAATGGCAAAGGTTCGGCGTCCAACCCAAGCAGGAGCTTTTTATGAGGGAAACGCCGAATCACTGAAAAAACAGATAAGAGAATGTTTCCTCAGCGAGTTTGGACCTGGAAAAGTTCCGGAAGTTAAGAAGAATGGTTCTAGAAGAATTGTTGGTTTAGTTTGTCCACATGCCGGTTACATGTTTTCAGGTCCTGTTGCAGCCCACGCTTATTACGAGTTGGCTTTGGATGGTAAGCCAGATGTTGCTGTTATTTTTGGTCCAAATCATACTGGCTATGGTAGCCCATTGGCTGCTATGAATGAGGGTGTTTGGCGTACACCACTTGGGGATGTGGAAGTTGACAGCGAAATTGCAGATCAAATTGTGCGTGAAGCTCACATAGTGGATGTTGACGATTCAGCTCATAAATATGAGCATTCAATAGAAGTTCAGCTTCCATTTCTCCAGTTTCTCTACGGTTCAGATTTCAAAATTGTGCCAATCTGCTTTTTAATGCAAGATTTAACCTCAGCAAGCGAAGTTGGCGAGGCAGTAGCAAAAGTTTTAGTTGGAAAAAACGCTGTGGTAATAGCGTCTTCAGACATGACACATTATGAACCGCATGAAACTGCGAAAGAAAAGGATCTGGCAGCACTTATGGCTGTTGAGTCTATGGATGCAGCGAAGTTCCATTCAATAATTGAGGCAAAACACGTCACCGCTTGCGGGTATGGACCTATAATGGCGTTGATTGCAACGGCAAAGCGCCTAGGTGTAAAAGAGGCAAAATTATTATGTTACAAGACTAGTGGAGATGTTATTGGCGACTACTCAAGTGTCGTAGGGTATGCCGCCGTATGTTTCAAAAAATAGTGGTCAAGCATGGGGGTAACCGCCTCAGCGCCCGCCAAGATAATACTACTCGGAGAACACTTTGTCGTCTATGGCGAACCCGCAATAGTTCTGGCAATAGATAAAAGAGCCTATGCGAAGGCAGAAATTCGACAAGATAAGCGCTTAGGCATACGCTCAGTAAACCTGAACCTTTCGGGATATTACGAAAACGAAAACTTCAAGGTTGAATATGGCGATGCAAGAGAAGCAAAGCTAAAATTTGAGCCAATAAGGCTGGCTGTAGAAAAACTCTTGGAAAAATGTGGCGAAAAGGTTGGATTAGACATAGAAATTAACTCAACAGTTCCGGTAGCCGCTGGTTTAGGATCTTCAGCAGCAGTTGTTGCAGCAGTCACAGCCGCAGTCAGCGCCTTACTGAACATGAAAATGTCTAAAGAGGAAATCTTCCGCGTAACCTATGACGCTGAAAGAGTTGTTCACGGGACACCATCTGGAATTGACCCCGCAATATCGACTTTCGGTGGAACACTACTCTTTCAAATAGACACTGAATTTAAGCCGCTAGAAATTAAAATTGACATACCACTTGTTATAGGAGATACTGGAGTGGCAAGATCCACGCGTACTCAAGTTGAAAGAGTGCGAGAACTTCGAGAAAAATACCCGCAAGTAATAGAGCCAATAATGCTGTCAGCCCGTGAAATAGTCCTAAGGGCACTAGAAGCACTAGGCGAAGGTGACTTGGAAACAGTAGGCGAACTTATGAACATCAACCACGCATTACTTTGCAGCGTTGGAGTTTCAGATGAATCACTCGAATGGCTCATAAACGCCGCGAGAAAAGCTGGAGCTTTGGGTGCAAAATTAACTGGTGCCGGAGGTGGAGGTTGTATGATAGCCTTGGCAAAAAATGAGAAGCTCAATCAGGTTATGGAAGCCATCCAAAGAGTTGGCGGCAGACCCTTTATAGTGAGAAAAACAGATGAGGGTGTAAGAGTTGAACAAGCATAAGCCTATAATTTGTAAGATTGGCGGTTCTGTGATTACAAACAAGAATGAAGAACTTGCGCCCAAAACGCAGGAAATGAATCGAATAGCACAGGAGATACGGAGAGCAGAAATTATGAATCTCGTAATAGTTCACGGCGGCGGAAGCTTCGGTCACCCGCTAGCTCAAAAATACACGATCAAGGATGGGTTTAAAGACGTTGGCCAACTTGTTGGATTTGCAGAAACTCACCACATGATGACCGTTCTTAACGGACTATTCATGGACACATTAATCATGCAAGGCATTCCAGCCGTAAGCATAACACCATCTTCATGCATAATAACCGAAAACGGCAGAATAAAATGCTTTGAAGACGCAACATTAAGGATCATGTTAAAAATGGGCTTCATACCCGTGCTTTATGGAGACGCTGTTCTAGACACAACGCTGGGGTTCACCATACTGTCAGGTGACCAAATCGTTTCGCACGTCGCCACGCGGCTGAACGCCGAGCAAATCGTGATGGGCGTTGATGTTGATGGATTATACGATGCAGATCCAAAACTTGAAAAAAACGCAAGACTTTTTACGCATCTTACACTTGAAGAGTTGAAGAAACTTCATGGAAAACTTGGAAAATCCAATGCTTGTGATGTTACCGGTGGGATGCTCGGCAAAATAGCGGAGCTTATACCAGCCTTGGAACAGGGAATCCCTGTGAAAATTGTAAACGCTTCAAAGCCAAATTATATTTACAAGGTTCTAAAGGGAGAAGAAGTAGAAGGAACCTTGATAGAGAAGGAATAAGATGGCTAAGGAAACAAGGAAACGCAAGGCAGAGCACATAAGGATTTCCTTAAACATGGACACGCAAGCAAGAAAAACTACAACATGCTTTGAAGACATCCACCTAATCCACAGAGCCTTACCTCAAATTGATAAGGAAAAAATAGACCTAAAAACAACAGTTTTTAATCACAAATTTGCAGCCCCAATAATTGTCGGCGCAATAACCGGCGGGACTCTGGAAGCGACGAAAATTAACGCTGCAATAGCGGAAGCCGTTGAAGAGTTAGGATTAGGAATGGGTGTTGGAAGCCAACGTGCCGCAATAGAAGATAAAAAATTTGAGGAAACATTCGCGGTAACGAGAAAAAGGGCGCCAACAGCATTTTTGATAGCAAACATAGGTGGAGTCCAACTTGTCCACGGATATGGAACTAAAGAAGTTAAGAAAGCAATAGAAATGATTAACGCAGACGCTGTGGCCGTACATCTAAACCCGCTGCAAGAGGCAATACAACCAGAGGGACAAACAAACTTCAAAGGAGTGCTGGAGAAAATACGCGAAATAGCCGAAGAATTAGAAAAGCCCATAATTGTGAAGGAAACAGGTGCGGGAATATCCTCTGAAGACGCTGAAAAACTTGAGGCAGCAGGAGTGAAAGGCATAGACATAAGCGGAGCAGGCGGCACAAGTTTTGCAGCTATCGAATATTACCGCGCAAAAAGGCGAAGGGAAAATTTTCAACGCAAGCTTGGACAGGTTTTCTGGGACTGGGGAATACCAACGGCAATAAGCATAGTTGAAGTTTCACAGACGGTGAAAATTCCAGTTATTGCTTCTGGAGGAATCCGCGACGGAACAGAAATCGCCAAGGCTTTAGCCCTAGGTGCAAGCCTAACAAGCCTCTCACAGCCAATACTTAAGGAGGCTGTTAAAGGCGCAAAGGAAACAAAAACTGCTCTTCTAACACTTATCCAGGAGTTAAAAACTACAATGTTCCTTGCGGGCGCCGAACGTGTAAGCTCTTTAATGGAAAAACCAGTTGTTATAACAGGCAAGACGGCGGAATGGCTGAAATTGAGGGGATTCAACATAGAGAACTATGCAAGGAGGAACAAGACTGAAGTTGGACATAGATAAGCTCCTTGAAGAAAAAGCTGCCATAATAGATAAGATTGTTGAAAAATACATACCGAGAAAATTTTCGAAAGAAACAATACTTTTTAAAGTTAGCCCGCCGAGATACGCGTACAACTTGGATGCCATAAACAAGGCAATCGCTGAACCATTATGGGAATTTCTAGACAGAGGCGGGAAAAGGTGGCGCCCAACACTTTTCTTACTTATATGCGAGGCTTTAGGTAAAAACTCGGAAGAACTTATCGATTTCGCAATAATTCCAGAAGTCATTCACAATGGAACGCTGATAATAGATGACATAGAGGATTCTTCTGAAATGCGAAGAGGGAAACCGTGCACATACAAAATCTACGGTTTAGACATAGCCATAAACGCTGGAAACGCCATGTACTATCTGCCACTATTACCACTGATAAAAAACAAAGAAAAAATCTCACAAGAGAAAGTTAACAAAATCTACGAAATTTACGTGAAGGAAATGATTAACCTAAGCCTTGGACAAGCCATGGACATTGCATGGCATAGAGGCCTAGCAAACGCCAACGAAATCGGCGAAGAAGACTACTTGCAAATGTGCGCTTACAAAACTGGAACATTGGCGAGGATGTCCGCAAAAATCGCTGCTGTTCTGGCTGACGCTAGTGATGAGCTTACGGAAAAACTTGGAAAGTTCGCCGAAAGCATAGGCGTAGCATTCCAGATGCAAGATGACATTCTTGACCTAGTAGGCGAAAAATTCGCAGAGAAGAAGGGTGGACGAGGACAAGACATAACAGAGGGAAAAAGAACTTTAATCGTCATTCACACTTTAAAAGTGGCAAAAGCTCAAGATAGAAACAGGCTTATCGGAATTCTAAACATGCACACAACAGACCAGAAGTTGAAGGATGAAGCCATAAACATAATTAAAAAATACGACGCGTTAAACTATGTCAAGAATTACGCAAGAAAGATTGTTGAAGAAAGTTGGAGAGATGTTGAAAAACTTTTGCCAGATTCAGATGCAAAAAAGAAGCTGAACGCCTTTGCAAAATTCTTAATTGAAAGGAAAATATAAACGATAAAGGGCCGGTATAGACCTTGACTTTAAAAGGAGATGAGGAGCTTAGGGAAAACATTCGAAAAGTAGCATTGCTGAACGCCATAAAACACGACGGCAAAGCGCAAGCTGGACCGGTCATCGGAAAAATCCTTGGGGAAAAGCCAGAGCTAAAAGCAAAAGTTAAAGAATTGTCAGCTATTATAAACGAAGTAATTCAAGAAGTTAACAGCCTATCATTAACTGAGCAGCAACATATTGTGGAGGAGAAATGGCCGGAAACTTTCTTAAAAGAGAAGGTTGAAGAGGAAAAACGTTTACCGCCACTGCCAAACGTTGAAAGGTATAAACAAGTCGTCACACGTTTTTCACCAAATCCCGACTGTGTTCTACATTTAGGTTCAGCAAGAGCGATAATATTATGCCATGACTATGCAAGAATGTATAATGGCAAGTTTATCTTACGTTTCGAAGATACAGACCCAAAGTTGAAGAGACCAGTTCCAGCATTTTATGAGCGCATAAGAGAAGACTTGGCTTGGTTAGGGTGCAAGCCAGACGAGGAATACATTCAAAGCGACAGAATACAAATCTACTACGAGCACGCGGTAAGACTGTTAAGAGAAGGCAACGCTTACATCTGCACATGCCAACAGGAAACTTTTCGAAAACAAATATTAGCTGGCAAACCATGCGGCTGCCGCAATTTGCCTCCTGAGGAGCAACTTGAACGATGGCAAAAGATGCTCGATGGCGAATACGGAGAAGGTGAAGCAGTTTACCGTGTAAAAACTGATTTAAACCATCCAAACCCAGCGGTTCGAGACTGGCCAGCACTGCGCGTCATAGACGCGGAAAAGTATCCGCACCCACGAGTTGGAAGTAAATATAACGTCTGGCCACTTTACAACTTTGCATGCGGCATAGACGACCACCTGATGGGTGTAACCCACATAATTCGCGGAAAAGAACATTTAACGAACATGGTTCGCCAAGAATACATGTACAAGTATTTTGGCTGGAAATATCCGGAGGCCATACATTACGGTAGACTTAAAATCACTGGGGCATCGCTCAGCAAATCCAAAATCGTCCAGGGAATAAGGGAAGGCTTGTACAAGGATTGGGACGATCCCAGACTTGCAACATTCGCAGCTTTAAGAAGGCGTGGAATAACACCTGAAGCCATAAGGAAAATGATAATTGACGTTGGACCGAAAACTTCTGATGTTATCTTAAGCTGGGAAAACCTTTACGCGTACAACCGCAAAATATTAGACCCGAAGGTGAACAGATACTTCTTTGTGCACAACCCGATTGAGCTAACAGTTAAAAACATCCCGAAAACGTTTGTAGCCAAGCTTAATCTACACCCCGAAAAACCAGAAAAGGGATTTAAAGAATATAAGATAAAGCCCGAGGGAAACGAAAACTCCGCAAAGTTTTGGATTTCAAAAAAAGACGCAGAAACTTCGATGGGCATAATACGCCTCATGGAGCTGTTCAACATAAGAATCGAAAACATAAACGCATATTCAGCTCAAGCATCATTCGTTAGCGAATCATACGAAGAAGCGAGAAAAGCCAAAGCCCAACTAATCCACTGGATTCCAGTGGGTGATGATATGCCATGCCAAGTTGTCATGTCAGACGCAACCATAGCTGAAGGAATAGCGGAAAGCGCGTGTAAAATTTTAAAGCCAGACGAAATAGTGCAGTTTGAAAGGTTCGGCTTTGTAAGAATAGACAAAGTTAACGTTAAATTAACAGCATATTACGCCCACAAATAACCGTGGGGAAAATGCATATGCGAAAACAAAACAAGATCATAATTTGGCCATTGTATTTTGATGTAACGAAAACGAGAAATGAGGGGAGGAGAGTTTCTAAAACCCTAGCTGTATCTTCTCCAAAAATTTCTGAATTAAAAGATGCTGCTGAAAAGGCAGGCTTGAAATTTGAAGTTGTAGCTGATGCAAGTCATCCGAAGATGCCGTGGCTAAAGGTTGGCATGTTGCTCGTCGAAAAAAACGGTTCAAAAGAAGACGCTATAAGGAAAATTGCAAAACAGCTTCTCAAAATTCGAAGTGCAGCATCTCCAAGAGATGCGCCTTAACTTTTCTCTTCACTCATCAACACGGCGTTTATTATTCCATTCTGTCCCGGACGCGAGCTGACGCGGGCTAGCCCAAGAGAAGTTTCTATTATTGCGCCCTTTGTTATTACGCCTCTCCTATCATAATCGACGTTTGATGGGTTCTTAACAACACGTAGAATTTCAACCTTCTCTGTTTTCCCACTCTTGGGGTCTGTTACACAGGCATATTTATCGCTTAAAACCTTAATCTTGAAGTTTCCACCCCTTCCCCTGTCAACTTTCCTTTTCGGTTCACCCAACAATGTTTCCGCAGGAAAAGAGCCTTGTTCAAATTTTCTCTTCCTCCTATAAGCGCGTTTCCTACCTCCGGAAGGTTTTTTCTTATGCAGGTCTCCGTGCCAAACAGACATACATTTTCCCTCTAAACCCTAAATTTTCGGGTGTTCACTATCACCGTTATCTTGTAATATAAACCTATCCATTAGAAGCCGTATCCTTCTCCTGCTTTGAAAAGTCTTCGAATACGTTTTTCAACTCCTTTTTCATCGTTGGAATATCGTGGCTTAATCCAAAATAGTCTGCAAAATAATCTGTTGTTCTAAGCATTGTTAAGCGTCCCTTTCTTTCAGCGGTTATCAGATTCATCTCCTTAAGCATTTTTATGTGACTGTAAACATGGTGCCCTCGAACTTCGATGACCCTCTTTTGGGATACTGGTTGTTTATAGGCTATGTATGAAAGTGTCTTCAAAGGGCCTGTGGAAAGCAGTGGTCTATTGACAAGTTTTTTGACGTGTGGTGTGAACTCCGCTTTTAGTTGCAGAACAAATCTTTCATCCTTAAGTTCTAAAATTTCAAGCGCAGTGTTTCTATCGGCATATTCCTGCATAAGCATCCTTGCGAGTTTCCTCGTTTTGTTTTTAGATCGCGTCTTTAAGACGGAACATAGCTCATTTAAATCTAACGGTCGACCAGAAACGTATAAGGCGGCTTCTAACAGGGCTAGGTCACGCTTCAGTTTCTCATCTGCTTGCCTTCTTTGCAGTTCAGCTTCTGCATTAAGCGTTTGCTGTTTTGTTTCCTGCAATGCTGAACTCTCCAACAGTTATGTAAATTTCTTCTGTTCCCTCGTCCTGCCACAAGCTTACTTTTCCATCCTGCGCTAAAAATAGGAGCAGAATAAATTTGCGGATTGCTTCAAGTCTTCCCAAGCCCTTTATCAAAGCTGAGAATTCTATTATTCCGCCGCCCTTAACCATATCCAAGAGCGCATTGTAAAGCTGTTCCATCTGGAGCTCAATTTCCATGAGGTAAACTTCGAATTGTGGAAGAACATCTGAAGGCGTTGGAAGAATCGGTTGAGTATCACCCCTTTCTAGCGGAATCAGCTTCTCGCTTTTTAAGACGTCGTCTAAAACTTCAAGAAGATGCTTTATAGTGGTTGATGTTAACTCGTGTCTGAGCGGCAAAAACAGGGGTGGCGGCAAAAAATCTTGTGGTTGCTTAGATGGTGGAGGCGGCTCTTCAAGCTTCAAGAGGAGTTTTGACTTCATGAGATATATAAAGGCTGAAGAGTCGAGGGCTACGCCTGAAGCCCTGAAATCTACACGTCCGGCTTTTTCCATTTCTTCAAGAAAGCTTGTTAGCAAATACGCGATGTTGATGTTCCATGGTGTAAGTTTCTCAAGCTTGTGAAACTCGAAAAGAATATTCCATGGTGGGCGCATATAAAACGGCTTTTTCACCATAGCCTCGGTCATTGGTTTGTCACCTCAAGAAACTTTGCTGATATCACGTTTGAAACTCCATTGCGTTCGTAAACGCCGTAAACCTTTTGCGCCTTGTTCACCATTTCAGGCTTTAACGTGATTACAATAAACTGGGTTTTTTCAGATTCCTCCAATAAGACTTCGGCGAGCTTTGAAACGTGATAGGCGTCCAGATGCGCATCTATCTCGTCTAGTATGTAAAATGCTGCAGGAGTGAACTCCTTTAATGCAAAAATAAAGGCAACCGCAGCAACTGAGCGTTCTCCACCGCTGGCTCCGCTCACGATTATTGAGGGCTTATTTGGAAACTGGACAATCATGTCGATTCCGCCTGAGAACGGTTCATCCGGATTCTCAAGCGTTAAAGTGGCATTTCCCCCTCCAGTCAGCTTGTTAAAGTACTTCGCCAAGTTCGCATTAATTTTTTCAAATGCTTCCATGAACACCCTGCGTTTTTTACTTTCAATTTCATTCATGAACTGCACTATGGCTTGTTTTTCCTTCTCCAGCTCGTTTAGCCTTAGGGAAAGCTCTTTGTAACGTGAAATCTGCTCGGCGTAGTGAGATAAGGCCAGTTGGTTCACGGCGCCTATTCTGTCAAGCTCAAAGCGCATCATCTTAATGGAGGTTTCAGCCTCCTGAACTTGCTCTGGCGTTACTGGCAGAGGTTGCTTATATCCAATCTGTCGAAGTTGATTCTTGTACTGTTCAAGTTGAATCATTGAAGTTTGAATGTTAAGTTGAAGTTGATTTAGGAGTCTGTCAGTCTGCTCATACTCCGAATCTAGCTTACGCAGTTCTTTGTCAATGTCATCAATTTGCGAAGTGAACTTTTTCGCTTCCTCCCTCGCTGACAAAACAGTTTTTGATAGTTCAACACGGCTCTTTTCCAACTCTGCAAGTTCCGTTTTAAGGGATTCACGCTCCTTGGCAGCCTCTTCCACTTCCTTTTCAACCTTACGAAGTTGTTGCTCCACCTTCGCAAGTTGAATTTTCGCATTTTGATATCCAACCCTTAAAACGTTGTCGAACTTCGACTGCAAGGTGGAAATCTCCGTCTGAACCGTGCCAAGCTTCTGTCTCAAAGTTATTATTTCCTCAGCAATTTTTTCTCTTTTAACCTCCAGCTCTTGGATGTAGGATGGATCCGTTTTTTTCCGCATGGCAGCTAGAGTGTTTTGAAGTTTACGCATTTCCTTTTGTATTGAACTGCTTTCAGCCTTATATCGCCACATTTGAGCCCTTTCATTTTCCACCTCTTTCTCAAGCTTAGCAATGTTTTTATCGACACGTCTAACGTTAGCCCTGGTTCTTCTAACATTTCTTTTAACACGCGTGATTTCTCTGTCAAGCGTTATAATAGCCTCAGAAAGCCGTGTAATCTCGACACGCGTCTTATCGATTTCCTCTTCAAATGCTGTTAAGTCTGTGCCACGTCTTGAAAGATGCTGCTGTAAGGCGTTAACCGCTTCATCGAGACTTTTTATAGCCTTCTCGCTGGGTATTATTGTAGAAAAATCTATTGGTGCCCTATAATAGCCACTTTCAAATGCTCCTCCAGCCTCGTATAGGTCTCCCTCTATTGTAACAGTTCGATATCCCTCGTTAGAAAGCGTAAAAGCTGTTTTCTCATCGGAAACTATGAGTGTGTCTCCGAAGACAAAGTTGACGGCTGGTTCATAATGTTTCTCGCATTTTATGAAAAGCGGTGCCACGCCGTCTACACCTTCTCTTTGCGGAACCTTTAATACCCTTGGATTTGATGCACCTTGAAGTGGAATTATTTTTACGCGCCCAAGCTTCATTCTCCTCAAAGTTTCTGCGCATGTAAAGGCAGCATCAAAATCCTTAACAACCACAGCGTCGAGCCATCCAGCGGCTGCAGCCTCAATAGCCCTCTTATATGCGTTGTCAATTTTTATCAAGTTGCGAAGCCTCCCATAAACGCCTAGAATCACTCCAAGTTCACCGAGTTCTTCTATGCTTCTGAGAGCCTTTTCTTCGGAAGCTACTGTTTCTGCAAGTTCTCTTTGAGTCGCAAACTCGATGACTGCTGCCCTTGCTGAGTCAGCTATCTTTCCAGCTTCAGCGATTTCCCGTTCTATGGCTTCTTTTTGTGCAACTTTCCGTTCAAGCGTCCGCTGCATATTTTTAAGTTGCGTTTTCTGTTCCTTCTGCACTTTCTCAAGTTCAACAAGAGATTTTTCTAACTCAATTAATGTTGTCGCAAATCGTTCTTTACGATTTTTAAGGTCGTTAAGTCTCCTTGCCCGAATTTTTATTGCCGTCTGGCTTTTTACATTTTCAGAACGTAAGTATGAAAGCCTCTTATAGTGATTTTCAATTTGTTGCTCCATTTCACGGATTTTTTTGCTGTTTTCTCCAATGTTTTCCCAAAGCTGAGCCGTTTCGTTTGCAAGCGCATCATGTTCAGCTTGTTTCGTGATTATTTGATTTGAAATTTCCTCGTATTCTCTTCTTAACTCTTTTATTTTAAGGCGGTTTTCACGAATTTCCTTTCGAATCGACTCATACTGTGCCAAGTTATTTTCTCTAACACGTTTTAACCCTTCAAGGCTCGTTTTCCCAGAGGTTATGCGTGTTGTTAGTTCCGTTAATTTTGATTTTAGTTCGCCTATTCGCATCTGAACCTTTAAAACTTGAGAGCCGCCCTCCTCAACTATTTCGGAGCTTAGCTTTCTCCATTCGCCTTCTATTCCCCGTCTTTTAGAGCGCAAGTCGTCTCGAAGTTGCCGCAGTTTTTCAACTCTTTCTTTGACCTTCTCACCTTGTGACGTTGTTTCCTCTATCCTCTTTTGAATTTGCATCATGTCATTTGATATTTTAATTGCCTCGAATTTTCCTATTTCACGTTGGATGAAGTTGTATCTTAAAAGTTGGTTGCGCTCCCTTTCTAGATCGTCAACCCTTCTCTGCACTTCATCTATTCTTCCCATGGCTGTCCGTATGGAAATATCCGCTGTCCTGAGCTTATCTTCAGCTTCAGCTTTTTCAGCGTCATATTGAGCTATCCCAATCAGATCTTCAATTATTTTTCTTCTCTCCATGGGCGCAATGTCTGTTAGCCGCGTAATTGTTCCCTGTAAAATTATGTTTTGGCTTGTTGAGCTTAACCCAGCCATTGAAAGGATTTCTAGGATTTGCGCCCTTGATATTCGCCGCCCATTAAGCCTATAAACGCTTTGACCATTTCTGTAAACTTCCCTCGAAACGGTAACTGTCACCGTGTCCACTGGTATCCGCCCATCTGCGTTGTCAAATTGTATTACAACCTTAGCCATCTTCGCTCTTTCAAGCCCAGCCTTTTCAGAACCATGAAAAATCAGTTTCGCAGCATTTTCGGCACGAAGCCTTTTTGTGCTAAGCTCGCCTAAAGCGAACAAAACTGCGTCAACGATATTTGTTTTCCCGCTTCCGTTTGGTCCTGTTATCGCCGTAAAACCTTTATCTAGGATTACTTTAACGGTTTGTGGACCAAAGGATTTGAAACCTTTAAGCTCAATTTTTTTGATATAGGGCATTCAGTTTGCGCCCTCGCCCTCACCGAAGGATTGCAACCATCTTATTATAGACTCTTCTGTAAGATTTTTCTATAAAAATATTATAGCCGCAAGCTTTAACAATTATGCACTTTTTAGAAGCTATTTTCAGCATATCTCAAGTATAAAGTAACAAATTTCTAATTAACTAGTTCATTTACATGATGATCTTTCTAATGAGCATTCACTTCACAGCTATCTTCTTGATAAAATCCTTTATACGCTCTTCTTCGCCGTAAACTAGTAAGTACCCATCGCCTTGCATCTCACATGAAAGATTTGATTCCTTAGCTAAACGCTTCAACCTTTCAATTGGTAAATCTGCAATTGGTTTAACGCGAACCCATTTGTGCTCCCTTGGAAGACCCGAGATGAATCTTGCTTCCTCTTCTTTCTCTTCTTCTTGAGGCCTCGCTGCAGCCTCGTCCAATCTTTTAAGCCAAGTTTCTAGGTGATCTGCGCTGAAGTTTTTTTGTCCTTCTGAAACTAGGTAGGATTCGACTTTTAGGAGGAGTTCCTCGATTTTCTGGTTTGTCTCAGTGCATGTTGGATCAGCTTTCAGGATGTTAATTAGTGTCTTAGCATATTTTAAATCATTCATAATATCAGGTGGTATTGACACACCCTTCTTTCGAAATTCGGCAACAATTTCTTCTAAAACTTTCCATGTCGACAAATAACCCATACTTTGTTCCTCACATTTTGATTTTGCACTGCACATTATAAAGGGTTATCCAAAGCAGTTCACAGAACCTACCGCCAAGCACAGTCCGCACTTTCTAACATCAATTTGCGGGTCAAAAATTTTGTGCAACTCACACATCAAACCCTTCGCCCTTACAAGCTTGCATATTTCACAGAATTTTTTCATGGACTCTTCATGGGTCATAGTGTTACTGCAAACTAGTGAATCAGCAAATTCTTTGATGATTTTCATGACATCCGCGTCGTTTTCCAAGTCTATCGCTTTTCCGCGCAGCCGCCTGTAGTATAGGCTTATTGCTGGTTGGCTAACTCCTAATAGTTTGGCTGCTTCTGCCTGTTTTAAGTTGTGCGTCGTTGTTAATTCTTTTGCTATTATTGCGCGCATTGCTGGCAAGAGGCATTTTACCGCTATTTCGCATGGCACTAACATTTATGGCGCTCCTTTGGTATATTTGTAGAAAGGCATAAATATACTTTATTACAATTGTAATAGGAGGTTTAAGGCGTGAACTGGAGAAACATAACAAAACTCTCAGAAAACGTTTACTGGGTCGGCGCAAGAGACTGGAACAGAAAACTTTTCGACGCACTAATTCCATTACCAAAAGGAACAAGCTATAATGCGTACCTCACAATTGGCGAAAACAAAAAGGCATTAATTGATACCGTAAATCCAGGCTTCGAAAAGGAACTGGAAGAAAAAATTAGCAAAATCACAAATCCGAAGGAAATCGACTACATAATAATGAACCATGCTGAACCAGACCACGCAGGCGCAATCCCATACATGATGCAAATAAACAGCAAAGCCAAGGTAATAACATCAAGCAAAGGCGCAAAAATGGCACAGGCATTCTACAAGGTGCCAGAAAACAGGCTGATGACAGTAAAAGACCAAGAGACGATAGATTTAGGCGACAAAACCTTGCGCTTCATTGAAGCGCCAATGCTCCACTGGCCAGAGACAATGTTCACGTATCTCCAAGAAAGCAAGATTTTGTTTCCATGCGACTTTTTTGGAGCTCACCTGGCAGGCGGAGTTTATGACGATGAAGTTGAAGATTTACTTATCCATGCCCAAAGATATTTTGGCGAAATAATGATGCCCTTCCGAGTGATGGGACAAAAGGCACTTGAAAAAATAAGGGATTTAGAGATTAAAATGGTTGCGCCAAGCCACGGCCCAATACATAGAGATGTTGAACGCATCTTAAAAGCGTATAAAAAGTGGGTGAACGGCGAAACTAGGAATAAAGTCATAATTGCTTACGTGACAATGTGGAACAGCACAGAAAAGATGATTCAGGCGATTGCTGATACTCTCGCCGCTGAGGGAATAGAAATCGCCATCTACAATTTGGTTTCTGCGGACATTGGTGAAATAGCAAAAGATCTTGTGGATTCAAAAGCCATAGTTCTAGGCGCGCCAACAGTCCTAGGTGGAATGCACCCGCTTGGCGTCTATGTCACTTATCTCGTTAAGGCTTTACGTCCACCGTTAAAGTTTGGTGTTATATTAAGCTCATACGGTTGGGGAGGGGGCACAGTAAGGCATGTTCAAGAATTGTTGGGACAGACAAAGATTGAAGTTGTCGGAGCCATTGAGATAAATGGTCCACCAACAGAGGACAACATTAGGCAGATAATCGAAATTGGAAAGACTCTTGCCAAAAAAATTAGGGAGGAAGGATGAATTGGCAGAAGATAGGAAAAGCGTTCTAAAAGAAATTCTTAGGCTTTTGCATGCAGATGCAAAGCCAGAAGAAGTCAAGGAGAGATTTAAGCAGTTTTTAGAGACGATAAGCCCGCTTGAAATTTCTAAGATAGAGCAAGAGCTAATAAGGGAGGGAATGCCACGCGAAGAAATCCAAAGACTGTGCGATGTGCACATGGCTGTCTTTAGAGAGCAACTAGAAAAACAGAAGCTGAATGTGTCAGTTGACCATCCACTCAACATTCTTATGGAAGAACATAAAATCATCCTACAACTCGCAGCAAAGTTAACAGCAGCAGCGAACAAAATTCAGCAGTTCAGAGAAACCAGTTATGTTGAACAGGAAATTCATGTTCTGCAACATTTGGTAGCTGATTTTCAAGATTCAGAAAAGCATTATTTACGTGAAGAAAACGTGCTCTTTCCAAACTTGGAAAAACATGGAATTACAGAGCCGCCAGCAATAATGTGGATGGAGCATAACCAGATAAGAGAGAAGAAAAAGACGCTAAGCAAAATAGTCGAAAATTATGGTGCGTTGAATTTTCAAGAATTTAAGATTCAGTTAAGCGATCTGGCTGAAGCTCTAAACACTCTTCTGGCAACTCACTTTTTCAAGGAAAATAACATACTCTTTCCAACAGCAATGCAGGTCATAACAGAAAATGAATGGAAAGAGATAAAAGACGAGTTTGACGAAATCGGATATTGCTGCTTCACGCCACCACATTTAACAGGAGCCCCACAAATGGCAGAAGCTGAAGAAGAGAAAAAACCCATGATTGCATCAAAGGGAACGGCGCCCTTTGCGTTACAGTTTGAGACTGGGGCGTTAACAAAGGAAGAAGTTGAAGCGCTACTGAATTCTCTTCCAGTGGATGTAACATTCGTGGATAAAGGCGACACTGTAAGGTATTTTAACAAGGCTGAAAAGCGCATTTTCGTCAGGACAAAGGCAGTTATCGGAAGGAAAGTGCAGCTTTGTCACCCGCAGAAAAGCATTCACATCGTGAACCGCATACTTGACTCTTTCAAAGAGGGAAAGAAGGATGTCGCCGAATTCTGGATTAACCTTAACAACCGTCTAATTCACATAAGATACTTCGCAGTCAGAGACAAGAATGGAAAATATCTAGGAACAATAGAGGTAACGCAAGACATAACAGACTTAAAGAAAATCGAGGGAGAAAAAAGACTTCTGGACTGGAAGGAATAAAATGGGCTTAACGCACTTCAGGTCAGCAACTGGGTAAAAAGCGCACACAAGGTGTACACTCTGTTTAATAGTTGCCAAAAAATTAAAGATGCAAAACCATTGTTGATTGCTCGAGAGAAGCTTTATGAAAACCATACTATTTGTCTGTGTAGAGAACAGCTTTAGAAGCCAAATTGCCGAAGCCTACTTAACAAGTTTGCTCCAGAGGGATGACGAGCTATGAGTGCTGGTAGTAGACCTGCTAAAAAGTTCATCCAAACGCCATATTACTTATGCGCGAAGAAGGAATAGATATCAGTGATAAAAAGCCCGAAGCGCTGACTTATGAAATGCAGACGAAGGCTGATGCCGCAGTTATTGTCTGTGGAAGCGCTGAATGCCCCTAGTTTATGTTAAGGATACGGAAGAATGGGGTGTCCCGGATCCAGCGAAAATGTCGATAGAAGATGCGAGGAAGATTAGAGATTTAATAAAAGCGAGGGTTTTAGAGTACATCGCAAAGTTAACATCTAAACGTATTTAGTTTAGACCAGTTTCCTTAATAAACCGTCTAACTTCTTCTCTTTCCTTTTCCTTCAATGGCAGAGTTGGTTTTCTCGGATAGCCAGCTGGCAAACCTTTAATGTTTAGCGCTTCTTTAATCGCTGCAAGTTGGTTTTGCTTTACTACAAGAACCTCATTTATATGCGAAATCACCCTTTGGATTTCGCATGCCTTTTCATAGCTTCCATTTTTGAATGAACTGTATAGTTCATGGCAAAGTTTTGGTGCAACATTTGCAACAGCTATTACTGCGCCTTCCCCGCCAATCATCAATGTGGGAAGCGCAAGGTCTGCTGTTCCAGCGAAGACTGAAATTCTATCACCTACAAGTCTAACAAGTTCGGTTATTTGGCTGAAACTTCCGCTGCTGTCCTTTATCCCGACAACATGGCTGTATTCAGAAGCAAGCCTTTCAACTAAAGCCGGCTCAAGCGAAAACCCAGTAAACTTTGGAACGTTATAAATGATCATGGGTATGTCAACAGCTTCAAGAACAGCGCTATAATGTGCATATAACTCTTCACTAGAATGCTTAAAGTAAAATGGCGTCACAACCAAAGCCGCATCTGCTCCCACATCCTTTGCATCCGCAGTCAACTGAACAGTTTCCTTTGTGCCTATTGCTCCAGTGCCAGCGATCACTGGTACTTTGCCATTTGATACATCAACAACAACTTCAAGTATTTGCCTTCGTTCCTCTTTCAGAAGGTATGGTGCCTCACCGTTACTGCCGCATGTCACAAGTCCAGAAAGTCCACCTTGAATCCAAAACTCTACGAGCCTTCTTAATGCTTCTGTGTCTATTTCACCGTTGCGCCTGAATGGAGTTATGTGTGGAACAAAAATTCCTTCCAGCTTAATTTTCGACATTGCGACACCAACTCTAGAGTTTCAACCGTTACAATTGTTTATCCTTAAGCTGCACGTAGAAAAGCATTGCCATGGGCGCTTGCTGTATTTAGACATGTAAAAATTGCGTTGCTGACCATTATGCGTGAGTTTTTTATAGGAAAGGTTTTTAGTTTAGTTATCATATGAAAGTCTGCAAATGCATTTAGAGATTGTGGGGTAGATATGTATGTCCGTGTTTGCAGCACCAGGCGCTTATGACCGCGCGATAACAGTATTCTCGCCAGATGGAAGACTCTTCCAAGTTGAATATGCAATGGAGCTTGTTAATCGTGGAGCAACAATTTTGGGAATAAAATGCACAGAGGGAGTTGTTTTAGGGGCGGAGGAAACCGCTGACCCACTTGAAGAAACTGGAAACTCGTGGAAAATCTTTAAGGTTGATGAGCATATAGGTGTGGCGATAGTTGGTTTAAGCTCAGACGCCCGCATACTCATAGATCAAGCGCGAATTTATGCGCAAAGCAACAGGCTAACATACGACGAGCCGATAGATGTTGAAGTTGTAACGAAGAGAATCTGCGATATAAAGCAGTTGTACACGCAGCATGCTGGCGTAAGACCCTTCGGAGTATCAATGATCTTCGGCGGAGTTGACAAAACTGGAAATCGCATCCTTGGAACACATCCAAGCGGAACATACAGAAGCTACAAGTGTCGAGCAGAAGGTGCTGGAAGAGAAACAGTTTTCGCTATACTTAAGGAAGAATATAAAGAGGACATGAAGCTTGATGACGCAGTGAAACTTACAGCAAAATGTCTAGTGAAAGCATTAGAGGCAAGGCAATTGCCGCCAAGGATAAAAATAGCAGTAATACCGTCCGCAACAAAAAAGATGGAAATGCTAAGCGATGAAAGAATCGAAGAAATTTTGAAAGAGTTGGGAGCAGGCAAGTGAACTATTGATGAGTGAAAAATATACCGTTGCGCGTATGACAAAGGATAATGAACACTTTGAGGTTCTCGTGAAACCGCAAAAGGCTTTGGATTACAGAATGGGAAGAACCACAGCCCTAAGTGAAGTGTTAGTCACTGAAACAATATTTTCAGACGCAAACAAAGGAACCAAAGTGGCGGAAGAAAACCTGCGCAAGGCTTTCGGAACAACAGATCCGCTTAAAATTGCAGAAATAATACTGAAGAAAGGAACACTTCAACTTACAACAGAACAGCGTAGGAAAATGATTGAAGAAAAAAGAAAGCAAATAATAGACTTCATATCAAGGCAATGCGTTGACCCTAAAACAAATCTGCCACATCCACCTTTACGAATAGAAAACGCCCTAGAGCAGATACACTACCCGATAGACCCATTTAAACCAGTTGAAGAACAAGCTAAGGACATAATCAAACAGCTTAGGGTAATCTTACCATTGAAAATGGAGCAAGTTTCCGTGGGCGTACACATACCAGCACAGTACTCGGCAAAGGCTTATGGCACAATAAAAGGGTTTGGAACAATAAAGAGAGAGGAATGGCGCCCAGATGGTTCATGGTATGGCGTCATAGAAATGCCAGCAGGCTTATATGCACCTTTTCTAGAAAGGCTTGGAGAGATAACAAAGGGAAGTGGAGAGGCAAAAATAGTTTCCTAAGCCTTAAATAACATATATGTTCAGGTGTAAAGTTATGCCAACATTTTTTGAAGAAAAACAGCTTGTTGTACCCGGAGACTTAATTGCGGAAGACGATTACATAGCCGGCGAAAACACCTATTCTGAAGGAAAAAGAATTTACGCATCACGTATAGGAATAGTGGATTACGAAAACAAAAAGGTAAATGTCGTTGCCCTAAGAGCTTTTTACATACCAAAGGTTGGAGACATAGTTATAGGAACAGTAACCGAAATAGGATTTAACGGTTGGACTGTTGACATAAACTCTCCATACCAAGCCATCTTAAGAGCCTCTGACGCCCTAAGCAGACCATTTAGGCCACAAAGAGACGATCTATCTCAAGTTCTAGACATTGGAGATCTAATAGTTGCAAAGATAACAGCGTATGACAGAGCACATGACCCACAGCTAACAGTTGCAGAGCCAGGACTTGGAAAAATAACTCGCGGTCAAATAATAAAAATCACGCCGACAAAAATTCCAAGGGTAATTGGGAGAAAAGGCTCAATGATATCGATGATAAAGCAGGAAACAGGATGCCAAATAATTCTCGGGCTTAACGGCGTCATACTGGTAACTGGTAAAACCCCAGAAGATGAACAGTTGGCAATAATGGCTATCAACAGGATTGAAGAGGAATCCCACACGAGCGGCTTAACAGACCGTATAACGCAGATGCTCAGGGAAATGAAGGAAAAAAGGAGTGTAAACTAAATGAGCCAAAAAAATGTGAAATTAATTGATAAGAAAGGTTTAAGATTAGATGGTAGAAAACCAGACGAGTTAAGACCAATAAAAATTGATGTTGGAATATTATCAAATGCCGACGGTTCGGCATACATTGAACAGGGAAAAAATAAGATTCTAGCAGCTGTTTTCGGCCCAAAAGAGTTACATCCAAAACATATGGCGCTCCCAGACCGCATGGTCTTAAGGTGCCGCTATCACATGGCACCATTTTCTGTCCAAGAGCGCAAGTCACCAGCACCATCAAGAAGGGAAGTGGAGCTTTCAAAAGTCATAAGGGAGGCACTGGAACCATCGATCTTTCTTGAATATTACCCAAGAACAGGAATAGACATTTTTGTAGAAGTTCTACAGGCTGATGGAAGCACGAGATGCGCAAGCATAACAGCAGCTTCATTAGCTTTGGCTGATGCAGGCATTCCAATGCGCGACTTGGTTGTTGCATGCTCCGTGGGGAAAGTCGATGACACAATCATTTTAGATTTGATGGATACAGAGGACAAGATGGGAGAGGCAGACGTGCCATTAGCCTTAATGCCGAACCTAAATGCCATAACACTACTTCAGATGGACGGGCAGTTAACACTCGAAGAGTTTGAGAAAGCTGTCAACCTTGCACTTGAAGGTTGCAAAAAAATCTACACATTGCAGAAGGAAGCTTTAAAAGCCAAGTATGTTAGCTTCAAGGAGGCAGAAGAGTAATGGCAATGATTACACGCGTTAAACAGAAGGAGATTGCACAGTTGATAGAAAAAGGGAAACGCTTAGACGGCAGAGGCTTAAAAGATTATCGCGAAATAAAGGTTGAACAAGGGATAATTGAGCGTGCAGAAGGCTCAGCAAGAGTTCTTCTTGGAAAAACCGAAGTCATGGTTGGAGTAAAGATAGAAACTGGGCAACCATTCTCTGACACTCCGAACGAAGGAGTCTTAACTGTAAACGCAGAACTTGTGCCCCTTGCCTCACCCACATTCGAACCCGGACCACCAGATGAAAACTCCATAGAACTTGCAAGAATCGTTGATAGGGGAATAAGGGAATCAAAAGCTATAGACCTAGAAAAACTATGCATAGAACCTGGAAAAAACGTGTTTGTAGTTTTCGTTGACGTTTACGTGCTTAACCACGATGGAAACCTAATAGATGCCTCAGCAATAGCGGCTTTAGCGTCCTTGCTTAACACAAAAATGCCAAACTACGAGGTTGAAGAAGGACAGGTAAAAATTAAGCCAGGATACACGCCTCTACCAATTAAAAAGCGCCCAATAACGGTTACTTTCGCAAAGATAGGTGAAAAACTGGTTGTTGATCCTGGACTGGAAGAAGAGCAAGTTATGGATGCGCGGATTTCAATGGCGATTGACGATGACGCAAACATATGTGCGATACAAAAGGGAGGAAGCGGTTACTTCTCGCCGCAACAGGTTCTGGAGGCAGCGCAAATAGCCAGAGAAAAAAGTGAAGAAATAGGAAAGAAGTTGGGCTGGCGATAAACTATGGGAAGAACAAAAAAGGTTGGACCCACACGTGGACTTGGAGCACGTTACGGCTCAACTGTGAGAAAACGTTACATTAAAGTCGTCACTGAACTAAAGAAGCCTCATGCATGCCCACAATGTGGATTCCAACGCGTAAAAAGAAAAAGCGTGGGTATTTGGGAGTGCAGAAAATGCGGTTTCGTCTTCGCTGGCGGTGCTTATACTCCAGCAACCAAGCTCGGCATGGTTGCTAAACGCGTAGCAAAGGGAGCACCAGTAGAAGAGGTAGTAAAAGAGGCGGCAGAAGAAAGCGAATAGAAAACCATGAGGATTAACACGCATAATAGTGAAGAACAAGCACATGCACATTAATTTCAAACAAGCGACAGGTTTGCAGTATGGCTTTACATGCAAAGTGCAAATGTAAGATTAAATTTGACGATAAACATGTATCGGAAACTGTTTTAGAAGCTTTAAAGCTAGAAACACAAAAGCCGCCAACATCCCGCTCGAGGGCTGATTTGAAAATTGACGGAGATTGTCTAGTTTTGGATGTTGAGGCTAAAGATACTGTAGCTCTACGGGCTACATTAAACGCCTATTTGAGATGGATAAACTCGGTGAAAAGCGTTTTGAATTTATTGAAGTCACAGTAGCATGATCTCTATTATGCTATTTCTAATAGGTTAGATCATACTTTAGGTGCGTGATTAAGCTTTTTAGTTCTGTTTTGCATTTACCTCAGAAAATGTTAATTAGGGGCTTGGTTTATTGCTGTGCAGATGGGAGTGTAAAAAGTGAGTGAAGAAATTTCAAAGCTTCCACCTCAAGTTCAGGAGCGTCTATTAAGGCTTCAGCAGCTACAGCAGACTCTTCAGTCCGTTTTAGCGCAGAAACAGCAAGTGGAACTCGAGCTCACAGAAATTGAACAGGCATTAAACGAATTGCAAAAGACGACGGACGACGCTGTAATTTATAGGGCTATTGGCACGCTCCTTGTTAAAGCCGAAAAGGCAAAAATAGTCGCTGATTTAAACGAGCGCAAGGAATTACTTAACACAAGAGCCGCGGTTTTAGGCAAACAAGAAGAGCGTTTACGAAGCCAATTGAAGGATTTGCAGGCTAAACTTCAGCAAGATTTAAGCCCCGTCTCCTCACCCTCATCTCAGCCGTAAACTCTGGGTGAAAATTTGGAAGATTCGGGCATTCCAGAGTTGACAGATGAACAGATGGAAGAATTATGCTCAGTGGCAGAGGAAGCTGCTAGAAAGTATGTGCTCTTAAAGCTCCCTTCAAAGAGAATAAAAATGCTGAACGTCAGCGCTGAGGCTGAGGGAACAAAGCCTCTAACGTTGACTGTGGATGTGGATATCACGTTAACGAAGCTTATGAAGGACTATAATGCGCAAAACCTTGTAAGCGAAGCGGTGGAAGAGGCATTTAGGGCTGCGGAGGAGTATTTGAGGGAACTGAAATGTCATTTGCAGAAATAATAAAAACGTTGGAGGAATCAAATGCAAAATTCGTTCTGCTATTATGCCACCACAACGCAGATCCGGATGCAATATGTTCAGCCTACGCTTTTGCAAGTTTGTTAAAGCGTTTAAAACCAAATTTGGAAGTTGAGATAGGCGCAGCTCAAGGGATAAGTAGACTTTCTAAACATCTCTTGAAAAGTTTACCAATTGAGGTGAAGGCTCAGCCAAACGTGGAAAAGGCAGAATCAATAGTTCTCCTTGACACAAACACTATTCAACAGCTAAACAATATAGCTGATAAAGTGAAAAACTCCAAAGCACCAATAATAGTTATAGATCACCACGCGGCGCACCCAGAAACACAAAAGATAGCGAAGGTATGCATCACAGATGAAGATGCCTCCTCAACATGCGAGATAGTTTACGGTTTCTTTAAGGAAATGAGCATAAAGGTAAACGAGAACGAAGCTAAAGCACTTTTTCTCGGAATAGCCTTTGACACACGTCACTTTGTGCTGGCAAGCTCTTCAACATTAAAGAGCATAGCAGAACTAATCGATGCTGGAGTGAACGCCAAAGAGGTGCTTTCAATACTTGCTCTGCCAATGGATTTTTCAGAGCGGGTGGCAAGACTAAAAGCCTGTAGGAGAGCAAAGCTCTTTAAGATTGGTGAATGGATAGTTGCGCTCTCCCATGTGAGCGCTTATCAAGCTTCAGCGGCCAGAGCCATAATAGATTTAGGCGCCCACGTTGCAGTTGTAGCTGGACAAAAAAACGAAAATTTAGAAATTAGTTTAAGGTGCACACATGAATTTGCAGAAAAGACGCATATACACTTGGGAAGGGACATAGCCAAGCCCTTAGGCGAATATCTCAATGGAATGGGCGGAGGACACTCCACAGCTGCAGGTGTTAACGGCGCCGGCGACATAGAAACTGGGCTTAAGAGGTGTTTGCGCCTTTTAAAGGAAAGTTTAACGAAACAATTTTAAGTAGCTACTCTTAAATGAGCGCATCATTTTGCTAAACTTGGGTAGGCATAAAGGGCATGGCAGTAATTGAAACCAAAGATCTAACATACGCATATCCAGGATCAACAAGGTCTTCGATTAGTGATATTTCCATCAAAATAGAAAAAGGAGAATTCGTTCTTATAACGGGCCCAAGCGGCTGCGGAAAAACAACACTGTGCAGATGCTTTAACGGATTGATTCCGCACTTCTATCAAGGCGAGTTAAAAGGCGAAATCTGGGTGGCTGGACTTAAAGTCTCAGAACATCCCATCCACAAATTAGCAGAACATGTTGGACTTGTATTTCAAAATCCTGAAAATCAGCTTTTCGCTTTGTCTGTTGAAAAAGACGTGGCGTTTGGACTTGAGAACCTTGGAGTTCCAAGAGAGGAAATGCGCAGGAGGGTGGACTGGGCTTTAGAGCTTACAGGCATATCTGATTTGAGAGATAGACCACCACACGAACTTTCGGGTGGACAACAGCAACGGGTCGCCATAGCGTCAGTTTTAGCCATGCAACCGGAAGTCATCGTTTTAGACGAGCCAACATCATTCCTTGATCCATTAAGCGCCAAAAGAATATTTGAAGTAATTTACAGCTTGAACAGAAAATTAGGAATAACCGTGATCCTCGTTGAACACCGCTTAGATTTAACAGCAACATATGCTGACCACATTATAATAATGGATGATGGAAAAGTTGTTTTAGACGGTGACCCACGCGAAATTTTAAGTTCACAAGAAGCCCGCTTAATTGGAGTTGGAATACCAAAAGCAACGCGACTCTATCATATGCTTAAAAATGATGGAATAATTCTTGGAAGCACTGCTCCATTATCGTCGGAGGAGATGGCAAACATGGTAAGGGAGGCGCTGAAAAATGATTGAAGTTGAAGACGTATATTTCACCTATCCAAACGGCGTTGAAGCCCTAAAAGGAATATCATTAACCATAAAAAATGGTGAATTTGTAGCCATAATGGGGCAGAACGGTGCTGGAAAAACAACATTAGTCAAACATTTTAACGGACTTCTAAAACCAACAAAAGGCAAAGTGCATGTTGACGGTGTTGACACAACAAAAGTTAGCGTTGCCACGCTAGCCAGAAACGTTGGATTCGTATTCCAAAATCCTGACCACCAACTCTTCAGTGAAACAGTTGAAGAAGAAATAGCCTTTGCACTGCGAAACTTCGGATTCAAGGAAAGCATAATAAAAAGGCGTGTCACATGGGCACTGAACCTCCTAGGCTTGACGCAGTACAGGAAAACCTCGCCTTTCATACTAAGCGGAGGCGAAAGAAAACGTGTAGCCCTAGCCTCGGTTTTAGCTTGGAACCCAAAAATACTGATTTTAGATGAACCAACAATAGGCCAAGACTACCAACAAAAGGAGAAACTTAGACAATTCATCTTACAAATGAAGACTCAGCAAAAAACTGTTGTCATAGTCACGCATGATGTGGAGTTTGTAGCTGAATGCAGCCCACGAGTAATATTGATGCGCGAAGGAAAAATAGTTGCAGATGGCCCAGCGAAAGAAGTCTTAACGAACCAGGAGCTTTTAGCTTACGCTTCCATTGTTCCGCCACAAGTAACTCAGATTTTCCTAAAACTATCAGATTTTGGGTTAAAGAAAGACGTCATCGACGTATATGAAGCCCGTGAAATACTGCTCAATCTTTTGGGGAAGAAAGGGATATGAGCTTTTTTGATGGATTAAAGTTCAGAAAAGTTCACTCACCCATACATGATTTAGACCCCAGAGTAAAGTTCTTTTATGTATGCGCAATATTTGTTATAGCCATAATCTTCGGCGAGCTTATACCACTTATAATGCTTTTCATTATACAAGTCCCATTTGTGCTCCTAGCCAGAGTTAAACGTGAATGGATCCGCTCTATGCGAGGGGCAGCCTTCCTAGCAGCAGTAATCTTCTTGACGAACTTTGTTGTGACATACTTTTTCACTAATTATCCGCTGGCTGTTAGCCTAGAGAACGCCTCAGCTTTGACGCTGCGCTTTATAGTGCTTGTCGAGTCCTTCTCAATATTCTTTCTAACAACATCACCTGATAATTTAAGCCTAGCCCTAGAACAGACTCATGTGCCGTACGAGTTCACATTTGCCTTTACAACAGCCGTGCGTTTTGTCCCTGTTTTGGCTGAAGAAGCACAAACAATAATGGACGCCCAAAAAGCAAGAGGATTAGAACTCGAGCGGGGAAACTTTCTGAAGAGGATTAGGAATTACATTCCAATATTGGTACCATTGATTATAAGCGCTATAAGGAGAAGCCTTGAACTTGCAGAAGCCATGGAATCACGCGCTTGGGGAGCAACAAAAAAACGCACAAACTTGTATGTTCTGGAAATGCATACTGGTGACTTCGTCCTTCTGGCTTTAACCATTGGAATTTTGGCGGCAGCGATCTACATTCGCCTAAACTTTACAATTCCCACTTTAAGCAAACTTTTTGGATTCGTTTAAACCGCAAGACTTTTAACACAGACACATTTGTAATGGTTTTCTCGGAGCTTGAAAAAGTGAAGTGGTTAAAGGCAGCGGCAAACGAGATAATTGCCGGCATAAAAAGCTCAATGGAGGAATTGAACGCAAAGGAAGTTGAAAGACTAATCGAGTTGCTGTTGGCGGCGAAAGACAAGAAAATATTCATAGTTGGAATGGGAAGAAGCGGATTTGTCGCCAGAGCCTTCGCGCTACGCCTAATGAACCTAGGATTTAACGTATATTTCCTAGGTGAGACGATAACGCCAGCAGCGGAAAAAGGAGACTTGTTAATAGCCATTTCAGGAACAGGCTCAACAAAGATGGTTTTAACTGCTAGCGCTGCAGCAAAAGAAATCGGTGCAACCGTCATCGCCATAACATCGTTTCCAGAATCTCAACTTGGAAGAATGGCAGATCATATAGTGACAATAAAAGGAAGAACAAAAAGCGGGTGGCCGAAGGAAGAAGATTATTTGGCAAGGCAGATAATGGGTGAAAGGGAACCGCTAACACCTCTTGGAAGCATATTTGAGAACAACTGCATGGTCTTTCTGGATAGTCTTGTCGTTGAATTGATGCATAGAATGGGACGAACTGAAGAGGATTTAAAGCGTAGGCATGCAACAATAGAATAGCGCTGGAGTGTGTAGGCGATACGAGCTAAATGGAAAAAGAAGCGGATGAAACGACAGAAAAAGAAGAGGCAGAAGCGAAGAGCACGGTATAAGTGATTTTTTAACTCTTTTTGTCTTGGATTCAGTTTGTTTAGTGTTAAGCTTGGTAAAGATTAGGCATGCATATAGCTTATTAAGACTTGCTACACACTATATTTAGGAAAAGCACACTATACACTCTATAAAGGGAAAAGTACAATGTCGAAAAAACCAGAAGCCAAAGGGCAGACTGAACAATCAGAAATGGGCATAATAATAGAAGATAAGCCGAAAAAATCAACAATCTTCAGAGAAGTCTACCCAATAAAAGAACCATACGTGTACGCGGCAATAGTAAAAGACCCCGAAACACACAAAACATCATACGAAGCCATAGAACCAACACTCCAAAAAGAAGAAAAACAGAAACTGCAGGAAATAAAACGATTTCTAATGGAAGAAGTTGACGTAAACTTAAAAGATATAGAAACAAGGGAAAAAGCAGAAAACTACCTGATAGGGAAAACAAAGGAAATAATCAAAAAGTATCACCTAAAAATCCCACAAGAGGCAATAGACAAACTCACATATTATGTGATAAGGGACTTCATAGGCTACGGCAAAATAGACCCTTTAATGAAAGACCACCTTATAGAAGATATATCAGCAGACGGAGTAAACATACCAATCTACGTCTGGCATAGAATTTACGAATCTTTGCCAACAAACATAATATTCAAAGATGAAACGGAGCTCAACTCCTTCATAGTTCGCCTAGCATATCTCTCCGGAAAAAACATATCAGTTGCTTCGCCAATTTTGGACGCTTCCCTACCTGACGGCAGCAGAGTCCAGTTAACATACGGAAATGAGGTTACACGTAGAGGCTCAACGTTCACAATTAGGCGATTCAGAGTTGACCCATTAACAATCTCAGACCTTATCGCCTTCAACACTATTTCCTCGGAAATGGCTGCTTACCTATGGTACATAATAGAAAACAGGGCATCGATAATCGTTGCTGGAGGTGTGGCAGCTGGAAAAACAACGATGCTGAACTGTCTCTCCATGTTCATAAAACCAGAAATGAAAATTGTAAGTGTAGAAGACACGCAAGAGCTTAATCTGCCACATGAAAATTGGATACCATCAGTAGTAAGGTTAGGTTTTGGACATGAAGACAAAAAAAGTGGCACCATAACACTTTTCGACTTGCTAAAGGCTGCTGTCAGACAAAGACCAGACTACATAATAGTCGGCGAAGTCCGTGGAGAAGAAGCCTACACGCTGTTCCAAGCCATGGCAACAGGCCACCTAGGAATGAGCACAATACACGCTGAATCAGTTGAAGCGGTCATAAATAGGCTGGAATCTGAACCGATGAATATCCCGAAGTCGCTTATCGCTATGACAAGCGTCATAATGGTGATGACCAGAACTGAAATTGAGGGGAGACCAGCTAGAAGAGCAAGCACAACAGCCGAAGTTGTTGGAACTGACCCTGAAAGAAAGAACATATTAACAGAGGATGTTTTCCGATGGAATCCACGCGAAGATAGGTTTGCATTTTCAGGTCACAGCACACTTTTGAAAAGACATATGAGAAAAGCGGGCATAAGCGAAGAAGAAATTAGACGTGAACTGCATAAAAGGAAAACTGTTTTGGAATGGATGGTTCGTGAGGGTATTAGGCGTTATACAGACGTAGCGAACGTGATTCGCGAATATTATGCGAATCCGAACAGGATCTTTCAAAAGGCGAGGGTTGGGCTGAAATGAAAGTACATGAAGCCCTAGAAAAAATTAAACAGTTTTTCATACGTTTGAAAACACTTCTTAAAGGTCCATTAGATAGAAAGTCGGCAGTTAAATCCGAAAATGTACAGAAAACAGAGTTGTATTCCGTGGCCTACAAGTTCATTGGAGAAAAAACAGGACGAATTTTGCCACTTTTCAGGGATTTAGACCTAAACTTGCAGAAGTCTGGTCTTAAAGTGAGCTTTAAAGCCTACGTTAGCTTAACCGTTTTCACCGCACTTCTACTTTCGCTAACTGCTATGACGATAATTCCATCAATGCTTTTCTTCAGCTTCAAACTTCCAATATTGCCAGCCCTAATGTTTGGAATTGGCGGAAGCCTATTTGCATGCGCGTTTGTGATAATTGGCTTTTACATATACCCACTCTATCGAGCGGACAAAGTTAAAAGAGACCTAGAAGACGAGTTGCCCTTCACAACTGGTTATATGGCGATACTTTCAAGCGCTGGAGTCTCACCAGAAAAGATTTTCTATTCACTCTCAAATTTAAGTCCGCCACTCGCAATTTCAAACGAAGCGAAGAATATCGTCAGAAACATTAACCTCTTTGGTTCGGACATAATTTCAGCTCTAGAAGAAACTTCGAAATTAACGCCTTCGAAAAGATTTCGCGAAATGCTGGAAGGATTTATTTCAACGATACATTCTGGCGGCAACTTGGCGAGTTACCTCCGCGAAAAATCCACGCAGTACATGAAGCTGAAACGGATAACCCTACGCAAATTTTCGGACACTCTGTCAATTTTATCAGAGTTTTACGTGGCAGTACTCGTAACAGGGCCGCTATTATTCGTCATAATGCTTGCCGTCATGGGTATGCTCGGTGGAAGTTTAGGCGCACTGGGACCAGACATTCTGCTAGACATTTTAACCTACGTTGGAATACCGTTGGGTTCCATAACATTCCTAATAATTTTAGATGCTGTCTCACCGAAATGGTAGGGAAAATGCCGAAAATAAATGAACACTACAAAAAACTTGCGTGGATCACCTCCATTTTAATAGCCTTCGCCATAATTGTTTTTGCATTTTTCAGTTTTTGGGGTACGCGAGTCTTCGACGAATTTGTTTTCTTCGCATTAATAGTTGGCATATTTCCACCAGCAATCTTAAACTACATTGACCTTAAGTGGCGAAAAGCCGTAGACGAGCACCTACCAGATCTCTTCAGAAGCATAGTTCAAGCCCAAGAAACTGGAATGACGCTTCCACAAGCTCTGGAAGAGGTAGCAAAGAGAAACTATGGTCCATTGACAAGTGAACTAAAAAAGATGACTGCACAGATTTCTTGGGGCATGACTTTTGAAGAAGCTCTTTTGACTTTAAGTAAGCGGGTTAACACTGTGCTTATGCAGAGAACTGTGCCACTGATAATCGAGGCAAGTCGTTCTGGAGGGCATGTGGAAAAGGTTTTTGCTCCAACTGGCAAATTTATACAAACCACTCTTCTCTTGGATAAGGAGAGGTGCAACCAGACAAGACCATACATAGCAATAATCTATGTAGCCTACTTTGTTTTCCTCTTCACGGTAATACTACTTTTCAAATCCTTCTTCGCAAGTATAGAGGGACTACCAACTCTTGGAGCTGCAGTTATGTCCCCAGAGGAGACGAAGCGCTTATTCTTCCACATGACAGTAATTCAGGGCCTCTTTGGAGGGCTTATCGCTGGAAAAATGGGTGAGGGAACGGTAAATGCTGGTCTTAAACATAGCTTGATAATGATGCTCAGCGGATACATAGCCCTAAAACTTTTTCTATGAGGTGAAAAATGACTATGCGAAGGCAGTTTCTCAAGAACAAGAAGGCAATAACTCCCGTACTCAGTAACCTACTGCTCACAGTTGTAGCTGTAGCGGCGATGGCGATTGCCACCACTGCAACATATGTCATTACAACTAACCTTCGGGAAACTATGAGCGAACGCGTAATTATAGAGGACGTGTGGTTTAACAATTCAACGGGCAACATTCACATTTATATCCAAAATGTCGGAAAAGTCGCCGTCGACATTTCTGGGTTATACATTAACCATACGCCACAATCCTTCAGCTCACCCCTCCACCTAGAATTAGGTGAACACTGTTGGCTTAACGTTTCAAGTTACGTTTGGACAAGTGGAAACCTATACTACATAGATGTTGTCACAAGAAGAGGAACCCATATTGCAGAATATTACAAGACTCCTTAGAAAATTTAAACAAGCGAAAAAGGGCATAAGTAACGTGATAGTTGTGATGCTAAGCCTAATCCTAATAGTCATGGTAGTGTCAAACGTGATTTTATGGAGTTATCAGATGAACCAGTTCGACTGGGAAAAAATGCAAGAAAAGGCTGAAATAACAAGTGTTGAACGCGTAACACATTCTCCATGGTTCACAAGCAAAGATGAATTTGCCGTTGAAAGTGGAAGCCGTGTGAATGGAAGTTACATTGACACGCAGACAGCTGATGGAATCTCCGAAACTTTTATAGAGGAAAATACAACATCGTGTTATAACTCATCCAACCCATCCAATTATACGCTGGATGGAGACACCGCTTATGTCTCAGGTTCAACAGTAAGCCTTCAATCAGATGATAGTATTTACATGGATTTCCGGAGCTATGCAAGTGCTTATTCTGGATATCAAACTGTGACTTTTGATTCGGCAAACTCTACAGTGCTTACATCTGCGGCCTCTTCAATGTCTTGGACTCACACTATCGGAACTGGAGAGGAAAGACTTTTACTTGTTAGTATAGGTGTTTTCAGCACCGCAACATTGGCAAATGTTACAAACATCACATATGGAAGTAATACGCTGACTCTTGTTGCCACAGATGCTTACACAACTCCTCCAATGGTAAGAAGCTTCCTGTATTGTCTAGTGAACCCCACACCTGGAACAAAAACTATCAGTGTTACTTTTTCAGCTTCAACCCTTGCAGTTGGCGGCTCAACATCGTACTTTAATGTGAACCAAACAAATCCGATTCAAGTTAGCGAAACTATGAAGGGGTCAGGAACTACGCAGTCAATTAGCTTATCGCCAACTGGCAGTTATAATAAGCTTCTTTATGCCAGCATGATGTCGTATAGAACCTCAACATACAGCGTTTCTGAAGGATCAGGGCAAACTAATCGTTGGTCACAAACTGGACAAAGATGGAAAGGAAGGGGAAGCGATAAAACGGTCACGCAAGGAACCGCAACAATGTCATGGACAACAAGTAGCACCGCAAGTTGGGTGGCGATAGGCGCTGTTATTACACCAAGCATGATTCCAGTTGAATACACTGCCGAGGTTGAATTCGCTGGAACATCCAGCAACCCAAATTGGACTAAACTCACATGGACGATAGACTGCAGCTTTACAACTGATAACGTGACTACGATATTTCAAATATACAATTACACTGCTGGAAAGTATCCAACAAGCGGAGACGTCTACGGCTACATGAACGACACGATAGGGACAACAGACGCAAATAATAATCAAACGATAACTGTTAACCCAACAGATTTTAGAAATGCGACTACAGGCGAATGGAAATTGAAAATTAAAGGCGTAAAGACGACATCAACTCCGTTTGATTTAAAGGTTGACTGGGTTGAGTTAAAAGCTGAATTAGAGGATACGTACAGCCTCAGCATCGTAGGAGACTTCACTTTGAATACATCAACCTATCCGCTGCCATATATAAACGCTATTGAAATTCAATTAAGCTGTAGAGCAAGCGACACGTCTGAAAATTGGTTTTTAAAGGCATATAACTGGACAAGCGGAGAATACAATGAAATAGGCTTAATTACACCAACAGACACTACAGAATTTGAAAATTATACGGTAAACTTAATGGACGCGTGGCGAGAATATGTTAGCAGCAACGGCACAATAAAAGTGAAGTTTTGTGATGCGAATCTAGATTTGGAGCAAACAGTAATGGAAATTGATTTCTTTGGAGTTAGAGCGCTGATAAACGGTACAAGCTTAAGCATCAAAAACAGTGGCTCATTAACTCTTCACGTAATCGCCATCTGGATTCTCAAATCAACAAATCACGAACGTTACGATGCAAACTTCTTCGTAGACTCTGGAAACGAAGCTTCTTACATAAGGGCAGACATTCAGCTTCCAGAAGGAGGTTTTATAGCCAAAATAGTTACCGAGAGGGGAAACATCGCGGTTTTTACTCCCTAATCATCTCTTCCTTTAACACCTTAATTGCCTCTTTCTGGTTTTTGACTTCCAACACGCGAATGTTGTATAGCTCAGCCATCTTTTTCCCGTTATCATTTATTTTCGGAATGGCGATCAAATAAGCATGATCTGGAGAAACATCAAATACTTTTGCAAACAAAGCGATAACTGGCTGTTCAGAAACCGTGTTTTCAGCAGACATTGCAACATCAATCACGCTCATTTTCCTCGCAGTTTTTCCTTCATAAGCCACTATGTCAAACATGTGATTTGCCCCAGATTTGCCTTTAACAAATGCTGGACTTTCAACTTTGAATCCGTTTTCAACGAGAAATTCTCTTATTGGCGAAATTATAACCCATCCACGCGCCGCTTCTTCTTTTGCTTCTTCTTTTAGGCTGTAAGCATAAACATCCTTCATAACGGCGTCTTCAAACGTGAAACTATCGTGGCAGTCTCTGCAAAAATGTGTAACAACTGGGATGTCAAAACTTTTTTTGCAATCTCTGCACGTGCACCATGTTCCAGCCTTTCTATAATCAACATCCAACTTTTTCAATTCTTCGTGGCACTTTGGACAGACAAGCTTACTCCCTTTTTTGTAATTTTCCTCCACATCCATGTAACCGCATTTGACATGCTCAATTAAGGCGCTTCTTTGGATATTAAAGGACTTGCAGTAGGGGCAACAATAGCGGACAGAAGTGTTTGCAGAGCCACACTTGGGACAATAGATGATTTTGTCATAAAGTCGCCTTTCAAGTATTCCAGCCGTATAAAGTTTATCCAAAAAAGCCTCAGCACTTGAGGTGCCGCCAACAATTGCTTCCACAGGCGGATAATGATAACCGATTTTAGGGTCATACACTGGTTCAAGCTCAATTATTTCACCGCTCAGAAACTTGTTTAGAAAAACCTGCGTATTGCAGTCTTTGTAAAGCTCTAAACGCTCCAACTTATCAGATTTCAGCATTCTTTTCCCAGACTAATCAATTTTGCAACAGCAAACATACACACTATAACTAAATGATATTTAATGATTTATTTTTTAAGATTTTCACATAAACTTTAAAGCCTTCAAAAAGTTGTTAGTTATAACAATATGGAAAGCGACTAAAATGAAAACACAAACAAAGCGTCTAATTACCTGCCCGAAGTGCGGTTTCACCTTTGACATAAGTTATGGCAGAGCATTTGCATGTTCTGGCTGCCCATCCTCCGTACAATGTGGAATGGCAAAATGTCCGAAATGCGGACATGAATTCCCACTAACCTAAAAATGACAGTCACGTTTTTTAATGGGAATACTCATATTCAAATGCGTTATATGAGATTAGCAGAGAAATGGTGATTCATTGGCAACACAAAAACCTCAAAAAACAGCGATAGTTCGTTGGACATCATTAAGGGGAACAATTTCAATACTCCTCTTCCTATTATTGGCAAGTCTCATCGAATACGCGATCGTATTTTATGCCGAAAGTTTAGGTGCTATAGAAAATCCGGAAGACCGAATATTCGGCGTAATAAGCCCGCTTTTCCACCTAATCCCAGCAGCTGTGGTTATTACGCTAACCTTTAGCTGGACATATTTGACAAGGTGCATGGCAACAAAGCCCCAAGAACTCGCAAAAAGAAAGTTTGTGGCAGTTGTAAAGAGGGGGAAGGAAAATAAAACTTCAGTCTTGAGTAGATTAGGAGCAAGATTGAAGATTAAGGGTTCTGCTCACATTCAGCAGAAAATCATGAAAGTCGCAATAAAAAGCGCTTTAACAGTTTCATTATTATTCATTATTTTCGCTTTCACGGTTTCCCTTTTGGCATACCCAAGACTAATATATGAAGCAGTTACAAGCGCCTACCAAAACAATCCAGGGCTTTTGGGATTCGTGAAAGGAACAACAGAAACTTTAGCACCGATATTTTGGCTTTTCTCAGCAATAGGCAACGCCATTATTTCACTTGCACCCACATTCAGAGACTGCGTTTTGGCTCTCGGAACGATCATTAGTCCGCTAGTTGGTTTGGATGCTGTGGGAAAATATCTTGCATTTCAAAATATTGCAGCTTGGATTTCGGCACTATCCGCATTAATTTATGGTGAATATTTACGAAAAGGTAGAAGATATAAAATAAGGAGAAAAAGTTGAAAGTGAGTTTTAATGGCTGACCGCCCAAGATTTGGTCCAGCTGGTGTGCCTCCAACTTTCTGTGTGTTAAAAGCAAAACTAGAAGATGTCCCAAAACTTCTAAGGGACGAAGGACTTGATGCGTTTGAATATCAGGCTGTCCGCTGGGGCGCAAAACCCCAAATAAAAATGGACGACGCAGAAAAGCTTGGTTTAAAAGCTGCTGAAAACGATGTTTGGATTAGCTTGCATGGCTCATATTTCATAAACTTTTGCGGCGAAAAAAGTGTTATTGAGTCAAGCAAACAGCGCCTAATAGCTTGTGCAACAGCAGCAGAATGGATGAGAGCACACACTGTTGTTTTCCATCCTGGCTTCTACGGGAAAACACCCCGAACTGAAGTTTTCAAAAACTGTTTAGAAGCCCTAAAGGAAGTTGCACAATCACTGAAGGCTTTAGGGATAAAAAACGTCAAAATCGGTCCGGAAACTATGGGTAAACAGTCCCAATTCGGAAGCTTAGAGGAAATTTTAGGTTTATGCGAAGAGGTAGAGCAGACGCAGCCAGTAATAGATTGGGCGCATTTGCACGCAAGAGAAAATGGGCGCTTCAAAAGTGTTGATGACTTTCGCATGGTGATTGAAACTATCGAAAATAGACTTGGAACTGAAGCGGTGAAAAACATGCATTGCCACTTCACAAAAGTTGAATTTACGGAAAAAGGTGAAAAGTGTCACCATGTACTGGAAGAGAATGCCTATGGACCAGACTTCTCAATGCTTGCAAAGGTTATCGTAGAATTTAATTTAAAACCAGTGATTATAAGCGAAAGTCCAATACTGGACTTGGACGCAATAAAAATGCGCGACATACTTCAAAAACAGCTAAAAGGCTAGTTGATGCGATACATTTTTGTATGCAGTGCACAGTGCTGTTTATAGGTGCAGATTTTGACGCGACTCAAAGGATTTCAAAAACTTACACCAGTAGAGGAAGCAAAGAGAATCTTCTTTAACAAGTTGCAAACGGGAAAACTAAAGACCATAAAAGTTCCACTTGAGCAGGCGCTTAACCGTGTTCTAGCAGAAGACATACGAGCTTGTGAAGATTTGCCAAGATTTGATCGTTCAGCAGTTGACGGATACGCTATAAAAGCAGAAGAAACAGTCGGAGTAACACAGTTCAAACCAAAAACTTTCCGAATAACCAGCAAAGAAAACATTGAAAATGGAGAAGTAAAACAAGTTTGGACTGGAAGCCCTATTCCAAAAGGGGCAGACGCGGTTGTTATGCTTGAAAACACAAAGAAAACAAACAGCGAACTGGAAGTCTGGGTTTCAGTTACACCAGGCGAAAACATAGCGAAAAGAGGTGAAGACATTCGAAAAGGGGAGATTGCTATAAAAGCTGGAACGCGCCTAAAGCCACAGCATTTAGGGCTGATAGCCGCCTTAGGAATAGTAAATGCTAAGGTCTTCGAGAAACCAAAGGTGGCGATACTTGCAACTGGAAATGAGCTTGTCGAAATAGGCACAAAACCTCAAGAAGGCCAAATTTTTGAAGTTAACAGGCTCATCCTTTCAGCTTTATGCCGCGAGTTAGAAGTTGAACCCGTTGACTTAGGCATAGCAAGGGATGACACTAATGAGATAACTGAAAAGATGAAGTTGGGGCTTAAAGTTGCCGACATGGTTATAACTACTGGCGGCACAAGCGTTGGGCTTTCAGACATCGTCCCAGACGCAATCAATAAGCTCGGAAAACTAGGCATAATCGTTCACGGGATGGCAATGCGCCCAGCCATGCCAACAGCCCTAGCGATAGTGAACGAGAAGCCAATAATAATTCTTTCAGGCAACCCAGTTGCGGCAATGATAGGGTTTGAAGTTTTTGCAAAACCAGTAATAAACGTTCTTATGGGACTAGAGAGGGAAGAGTCAAGGCCTGTTATTAAGGCGCAAATGACAAAACGCGTAACAACAGCGCTTGGGCGCAAAACCTTCGTCAGAGTTCATGTCTTCAAAAGTGATGAAGAATATTTTGCTGAACCCATAAGTTCGATGGGTTCAGGTGTGATTTCGACTATGACCAAGGCTAATGGCTATGTAGTTGTTCCAGAAAATGTTGAAGGATTAGATGAAGGAGAAACAGTTTCAGTTCACCTTTTTGACACCGTCGAGGAGAGAGCATGTTTAGAAGGCTTTTAACCATCGAAGAAGTACAGGAGATCATCAGAAAATATTTCAAACTCAAGCCTTTAGGCGTTGAGGAAATTTCGCTTCTAGAAGCCCACAATAGAGTCTTAGCAGAAAACATAACCGCAAGTTTGGATATTCCACCATTCAACCGCTCAACAGTTGACGGATACGCCTTAAAGGCTGAAGACACGTTTGGCGCAGAAGAAAACAAACCTGTGATATTGAGAGTTTGCGGTACAGTAAGCGTTGGAGAGCAGCCAAAAATAAAAATCCGAAAGGGAATGGCTACTGAAATCATGACCGGCGCACCAATACCAGAAGGGGCAGACGCTGTTGTTCCACTTGAACACGCGGAGAAAAGGGACAACAACTTATACGTTTACACAGCCGTTACAAGGGATGAAAACGTCATGAAGGCAGGCTCAGACATAAAGAAGGGTGAAACAGTTCTTAAAGCTGGAAAACTTTTAGGTTCAAGGGAAATAGGCGTTTTAGCTGCTTTGGGATTAGCAAAAGTGAAAGTCTACAGGATTCCAAAAGTGGCAGTTTTATCAACAGGTGTGGAGATAACAGAACCAGGCAAGAAGCTTCTTCCAGGAAAAATTTATGACATAAACACTTACAGCCTAAGCACAGCAGTTTTAGAAAGTGGCGGAAAGCCAGTTTATATGGGCGTCTTTCCAGACGAGAAAACTGAAATGCAAAAAGCGCTGGAAGATGCCCTAGCGACAACAGACATAGTTATAACCTCAGGCGGAGTTTCCGTAGGTCCAAAGGATGTCATTCCGCAAATCCTGAATTCGCTTGGAAAACCAGGAGTTATGATATGCGGAATTGCGACAAAACCTGGAAAACCAACAACGGTAGCTCTAATAAATGATAAGCCCGTCTTTTCGCTTCCAGGTCATCCAACATCCGCTCTCCTGATTTTCCATCTGCTTACTCGTCCAGTGCTTTTGAGCATGTCTGGAAGGAAAACTGAGGATAATTTTACCGTTAGGGCGTTTTCTGCCACTCGAATTTTTCCAGCAAAGGGAAGACGAACTTTTGTTATGGTTAGGTTAAGCCGTGATAAAATGAACAGGCTTATCGCTGAACCCGTCCAGTCTGGGCTTTCTGGCGCCATAACAACTCTTGCAAAGGCAGATGGATTCGTTGAGATAGCTGAAAACCAGCAGTTTATAGAAGAGGGGGAAGAGGTTACGGTTAGACTTTTTAGCTCAAGTTTTTCCTTTTCGCAGCCAAATACGCCGTAAAAATCCATGTCAAAACTAAGTACACCACGGAGCCTAAGTCGAGAACAAGGTCTTTTCCGAAAAAGAAGTAAAGTATTGTTGCAGAGAAAACCGTTGCCATGAAAAGCAGTATGATCGCACTCCACATCGCCCAAAAACGTTTCTTAAAAACTCCATAGCTGGTTATTAGGCTGAAAACGCCAATTATGCCGATATGAATCAGTCGGAAGTTTGTGGCTAAAACGAAAAAGCATAAAGCACCAACAACAAGGTAAAAAACTGAAACTGAAAGCATTCCAACGCTTTCGATTTTAAGCTTTGCCCTAACGGACATTTTCAAACCGCCCTTTAACTTTAATGCATTTAACAGCAACATTAATAAATTTAATGTTTAAACGCTCAACGGCATTACATATTCAAGCGTCGGAACGAAAAAGTTTAGAGGCAAACAAACAGATATGCAAAACAAAAGAGGAGAAAACTAATGAGCAACCGCGAACTTTTCACCTCGCAACCAAACTTTTTCAGCGGTTTCCAGAAACCTTTCGAAGAAGCAGACTACACAATTCTTGGGGTTCCATTCGACGTCACAAGCACTTATCGCACCGGAGCAAGGTTTGGACCAAATGCAATTCGCCAAGCATCATTAAATATAGAAACGCACAGTTTCCGCACAGGAATCGATGTTGAAGATTTAAGGATACACGATTTGGGCGACTTGCATGTATCAACAGATACAAAAAAAACTTTGGAGAGAACAGCACTTGTAATTAAGGAAATCGTTGACGCAGGCAAAATTCCAGTTGCGATTGGTGGAGAACACACAATAACTTTAGGCGTCATTAGCGGTTTAGGCGATAAAACACGGAAAACCGCTTTAGTAAGTTTTGATGCACATCTCGATTTGCGAAACGAGTTTATGGGCTTAAAACTTTCACACGCTACTTTCATGCGAAGGATAAACGAAGAGCTAAAGCCAGCAAAGATTCTAGAAGTTGGCACGAGGGCAGTTTGCAGAGAAGAATTAGCTTATGCAAAGAAAGCCGAAATAGAATTCTCCACGACACAGCAAATTAGAAGAGAAGAAAGCAAAAAAATTGCCGAAAAACTGAAGGAAAAACTGACGAAGTATAAATATATCTATATATCTGTCGACATGGACGTTCTTGACCCAGCATACGCCCCAGCAGTACAGAACCCGGAACCAGAAGGAATAGAAACGCATACGTTGATAGATATTCTTGAAGGCATCTGCGACAAAAGAGTGATCGGTTTCGATGTTGTAGAGGTTGCCCCAAACTACGACCAAGGTGTCTCATCGGTTCAAGCTGCAAAGATAATTTTTGAAATACTTTGCCGCTTGGAAAAATCTCATAAATAGATTTCATGCATAACTTTTTGAGAGTTGAGCAATGAAAAATCCGTTACAAGCATGCACATTAGGATAAAGTCTCATGCATTTTTCCATTCCTCTTAACCCTGGCAAACCTATCTTCGGCGTAACGTCTATCAGTAGAAATTCTGGATGCAATTTTAAGAAGCGTTCAATAAGCATCTCATTTTCTTCAACGGTTATGCTGCATGTAGAATAGACAAGTTTACCGCCAGGCTTCACCTTTTCAGCGCAGCTACATAGCATTTGCCATTGAATTTCAGCCATTTTATCAACAGAACGCCTCGTAAGCCTCCATTTTGCAGAGGGTAGTTTCCCAAAGGCACCAGTGCTCGTGCACGGTGGATCCAAAATGACGATGTCTGCTTCTAAATTTACGGGTAAAGGGTTACACGCGTCTGCAATTATTGGGACAGCTATTTTGACGCCCATACGGTTAACCTCTCCTCTCCAAATGTCCATTCTACGCTTTGAATAATCTATTGAGTATATTGTACCGCGGTTTTGCATCAGCTGTGCCAAATAGGTGGTTTTTGCCCCTGGAGCAGCACAAACATCAAGAACAACCATGTCAGGCTTAGGACTTGCCACCTCAGCAGCAAAACAGCTTGCCTTATCCTGTATGTAAAATAAGCCTTTTCTGAAACTTTCTAACCGTGTTAAAGGTTTTTCGACGCCTAAAACTCTGTAGGCATACTTCAGCAAAGTGACTTTTTCAACCTTCACGCCTTCTCCCTTAAGCTCTTTTAGAATCGTATCTTCATCAGCCTTTAGCGTGTTCAGCCTAATGTAAGTCGGCGGTGGCTGTATGTTCGCCTCTAAAATCTTTATTGCCTCAACACGTCCAAAAACCCTAAAGCAATACTTCACGAACCATGTTGGATGAAAGGTGGAAAGCGCAACTCTCTCCTCATCACCCAAACCATCCATCACCACTTCAGGATTTTGCGTTAACAGAAACCCCAAGACATGCTCAACGCCCTTTAGCGTTTTCCATCCGAGAATTGCACGCGTGGTTTTCGCAATTTTTTCAGCTTCCTTAAAATCAATTTCCGACCAGTTTTTGGTTATGCGCGTTTGATAAACATAGAGCCTCAAAAAAGCTTGAACGCCCAAATCGAATTCACTTATGGTTTTAGGCTTCAAAACACTGTTTATGAAAGCATCTATGAAGTTTCGCCGCCTAACAGTTTCGCAGACAAGCATATGCGCAAGCCTTACGGCGTCCGCGTCGCTGATGCCCAGCTGCTTAACGGTCTTTGCCAATGCTAGACGCTCGCTTAGCTTTTGCATCTCCATCCAGCTCATAGTTTCAATAGCAAGTGTCCACGCTTCCCTTAGCAATTACCAGTGTCACTCCATTTCCCTTACAGTTCTAGAAAATTAATACTTAAGTGTATATGGGTTATTGGGGTGTGCAAGCGTTTTTCCTGGACCGAAATGGAAAGCTTCAAGGGTCAAATCCATATGTGGTTGTGGCGAGAAAGGTATTTCAGAAAACATGCAAGCATGGTTTTAATCACGCTTTTTAAAGCTCACAACTTCAATTATTCTCAAAAGAAGATCATTTAAAAAGCGCCTCATAGAGGAAACAGCAAGAGATTTTAGTAAACTCCTAATCAAATAGTGAGTTAGGAGTGCTGATGGTTCAACGCAGAATAGACGAGTTTTCAGCCCCGAAAATTGAAAGGGAAGTTGAAACTCTACCCTTTACGGAGAAGGTGCTCGAAGAAAGGAAAAAACGCGCCTTTCCGCCCCTGGCGCCAAAAAACCTCACAGCGTCCTATTTTGTTTCAGCGACATACGACGGAAAAGCTGGCAAAGTCTTAATCAAACTTTACGAGCCGGTTTCAGGTCAAATCTACTTCTGGTACGACAATAGCGGGCATAAGCCCTACTGTTTAACAAATCTTTCGCCGCTAGAGCTTGAGAAAATAAGCCGCCTAAAAAAGCATCCAGGTTTTGACTATTTTGAAATTGTAGAGAAATTCGACCCACTGCTTGACAAGAATGTGAAAGTTACAAAAATCGTGGCTAAAGATCCATTAGCAATTGGCGGACGCCCAAAAGGGTGTATCAGAGACATAATTCCCGAAGATTTCCCAAAAGTTGCAGAGGCGCCGATAGCCCCAGAACAGATTAAGGTTTGGGAAGCAAAAATAAAGTATTACCAATCATATATTTACGACAAAAATCTTTGGCCTGGAATGATTTACGAGGTTAAAGATGGCAATCTCGTCCTAAAAAGTTTGGGAGAGCCGGAAAAAGCCGTCAAACAGATAATGGAGATTTTTCGGGATGCAACTGATGAGGAAATGATGCATATCGAACAGTGGGCAAGGCTTCTGGAGTACCCTGCACCGAAGTTTCGCCGTTTAGCTCTAGATATAGAGGTCCATTCGCCAGTTCCAACAAGAATGCCGGACGCGCGCGAGGCAGCCTATCCTATTGTCTGTGTTTCACTTTATGGTTCAGATGGGATGATGCGGGTGTTGCTTTTGAAACGCGAAGGGGTACGCGAGGGAAGTGAGCATTTACCCGCTGATGTGCGTTTAGAGTATTTTGACTCCGAAGAGAAACTTATTAAGGCTGTTTTTGAGGCTTTGTGGAGTTACCCCTTCATTGTAACGTTTAACGGTGATGATTTCGACCTGCGATATTTGGCGCACAGAGCAGAAAATTTTGGTTTAAAAAAAGACGAAATTCCAATAGATGTTGGCAAACGCGTATGCCTCTTAAAGTATGGCGTCCACATAGACTTATACAAGTTCTTCTTCAACCGTTCAGTCCAAATTTACGCTTTCAACAACAAGTATAGAGACGTAACGCTTGATGATGTTGGCAAAGCTTTAATCGGCATGGAAAAAATCCGCTTAGAAAAGCCTTTAGGCGAGCTCACTTATACGGAACTTGCAAAGTACTGCTTTAGAGACGCTGAAATAACCTTCAAACTCACAAGCTTTGAAGATGAATTGGTGATGAAGCTTATTCTGGTCTTGGCTAGAGTTAGCAGTATGCCAATGGAAGATGTTAGCCGACAGGGAGTTTCACGTTGGATAAGAAACTTTCTACATAGAGAACACCGAAGAAGAAACATGCTCATACCAAATGCGGAGGAAATCCTAGCTGTGAAAGGCAAAACTGCGACGAAAGCGATAATCAAGGGCAAAAAATACAAAGGCGCGATAGTAGTAGAACCAGTGCCAGGCGTACACTTCAACGTGGCCGACTTAGACTTTCAAAGTCTATACCCATCGATAATAAAGGTTTGGAACTTGGGCTACCAGTCCATTTTATGTGTGCACCCAGAATGCCGCAATAACATAATCCCAGATACTCCACACTGGGTCTGCACAAAAAAACGGGCTCTAGAAAGCCTCATAATAGGTTCACTTAGGGATTTGCGCGTACGATGGTACAAGCCAAGGTCAAAGGATAAAAGCTTGCCAGAGGAGTTGAAAAGCTGGTATAACCCAATTCAAGGAGCTTTAAAGGTTATTTTGAATGCAAGCTATGGAGTTTTTGGAGCTGAAACTTTCGACCTTTACTGTCCTCCAGTAGCTGAAGCGACAGCAGCCATAGGAAGAGATTCGATAACACGAATAATTAACAAAGCGAAGGAGCTGAATATTCAAGTGCTTTATGGTGATACGGACAGCATATTCCTAAAAAACCCATCAAAGGAGCAGATTGAAGAGTTGTCTAGGTGGGCTGAAAGCGAGTTAAAAATGAGCCTAGACGTTGATAAAGTTTACAGATACGTCGTTTTCAGCTCCCGAAAAAAGAATTACCTTGGAGTTTTGGAGGATGGCAGCGTTGACGTTAAGGGGTTAACCGGCAAAAAAAGGCACATTCCACTGTTTATTAAGAAGGCGTTTGACAAAATGAAGGAACGTCTAGCTACAGTTAAAACACCAGCAGACTTTGAAAAGGCCAAAAAGGACACGTGTGAAATAATTCGCGACTGCTACACGCGCCTTAAAAGACGCGAATGGGAAAGCCTAGAAGAATTAGCCTTTAACGTGGTGTTAGGCGAAGAACCAGAACGCTACACAAAGACAACACCGCAACATGTCAAAGCAGCAAGAATATTAAAAGAGGGGGGACAAGAGTTGAAAGCTGGAGACCTCATAAGCTTCGTTAAAGTCATTAAAGAACCGCATGTCAAACCTGTGGAGCTGGCGACAAACAACGAGATAGACGTTGACAAGTATATTGCGTACCTCCACTCTACATTCGACCAGGTGCTAGACGCGTTAGGGTTAGACTTCGACGAAATAATAGGATTAACAAAACTGGAACGATTCATGTAATTCGCTTAATTTTCTGCAACCACTTTTAGCCCCTTTGATTTCAACGCTTCTATGATGCTTGGTTTGCTTAAGGCTGTCAGTAGCGTATATCCAATCATCGCTATTGCCACTAAACTGCTTGCAGTAATACTTACTATGCTTGTTACCCAGATAGGCCAATTTGTCGGGAGTAAAATTCCAAACCAGCTTGATGGAGGCCCAAATATCATCCAAAGGTAACTACCAACGAAAACGCCGACAACTATTGAACCTATCACACAGCCTATTAATCGTTTAGTTCTCAGCACATAAATTAGATAGGTAGCGATCAAATTGGCAACGGGTCCAAGGACAACATCGTAAATACCGTTTGTAAGCGTGGCGGAAGTTGTGACATTACCAACAACACACCCACAAGTTAGTCCAACGATGACAGGCCACCCAAAAATTGCTGACAGGGGGATGAGGCAATCAGCGAAACGGAGCTGTACACTAGCAGCAGCGCTCAGTCCTTGAGACGCCACCAGCACAGCATATAAAGCTGCAAAAACTGCTGTTAAAGCCATGTCTCGCGTGTCAAATTTCACTTTTTCACCTCCTACTCCGGGGTTTTTATGGCGGAACGGGTGGAGGCCCACTCACCCACCATTTGAACTATGCAAACTACTCAAATGTTATTAAGTTTTGCTCTCTATTTCAGTCCATCATTTTTTGACGCCAAATCTAATGCCTAACAATTTTAAAATTTATTAACTGAAATTTTTGGAAAATATAATGCTGGCCTTCTCGCAATTAAGCCTCGCCTGAAGCCAATTTTCGCATTTTTTATGCAGCCACATGCTACATACAGAGCACGAAGGGGCTTATAAACACTCAAAAAGTACAGCGAGCAGAGTGAAAAATGCGACCAAAAGGGAAATTATAATGACAACTTGCCTTTCCCTTAATGGGCGACGATAAGTAATTAGCGTGATTAAGCTTCTTCTATGGTCTGATACAAGCTTTTCTCCGTCAAATGAGACGCGTGCTTTAGTCTTAAAAAAGAAATATGACAACAAAATCAAAGCTGAATTAAAGATGTACGGCAAAATGCAAATGACCAAACTAGTTTTTAAATCTGAGATAACGGCAAAGGATGCTAACGTCATACCGATGGCGAAAGATCCCGTGTTGCCAACAAAAATTTTGCCCTGAAAATTGAAGAAAGCCAAAATAAGCCAAACTGCTAAGGGAACATACAACAGAACCATGTTTTCCCCAGACATAACCATTAAACCAATCATGACTATGGCTGGACAAACAGTCTCTAAACCATTAAGCCCCCCAAGCTGATTTACGGTATTCGTAGTTATGGTGACAATCAGTGGTATCACAATGAAAAAGTAGGCGGCGCCAAAGTCTATAACAAGCCCAACTATTGGAACAGTCATAGAAGTTCTCACGCCAAGTCTGGTGGCCAAAGAAACAAGCGGAATAGCCGCCATTAATGGAAAGAAAGCCTTGTAACGCCAACGCAAATCCATCCAATCATCAAGCAAACCCATAAACCCACCAAACAATATGCAGACCGCCAAAGTCAAAGCCTCAGAGACATCATCAACTGGAGAGCGAAAATATTCTAGAAGAAAGAGGTACACAGCGCTGACTAAAACATAGACTATGCCTAAGCCATTCGGAACCAACGGCTTATTTGGCTTATGCTCATCTGGAACCTTTGGAAACAAACAATCCCTCTTCTATTAAGGATATTCAACCCTGTAAAGGCAAACCAGAGGAATTATCCTACCGTAGTTTTTGGATGCGTCTGAAGGGGTAAGCGTTAGCCCAGAAATAAATTCTGGCTTGAAGTATTGAGGTTCAACGCCAGCCTCGTCTGGACTTACTTGATTTTGATTGCACCACAACTGTTTCGCCCAACTCATTAATTTGTATATGGTGGTGTTCTTTCCAATGTCATTCCACTCCCACCTGTTAGTTTGATTGTTATAGCCTCCAAACATTGTTTCATCAGTCCACGCCGAATTCTCATCAAGAAAATGGTATTTGTTTATGAAGTCATCACGCGCCTGCCCTGAAATCCTTGCCATCCACATCCACTTTCCTTCATCGCCATATCCAGCCCATGTTGCGTATTGCTGGTTCCCAGACGTCCCTAATGCCAGTGTTGTGAAGACTAGAACGTACTTTGCATCGTAAAGCTTCAACATTTTTAATGCTTGAGTTTCATTCGCCATGAATACGAACCCTATGTTCTCTATCTGCGTACTATTTATTGTTGCGTTGTCTGCAAGCGATGTCACATTGCCAAGAATTGAAAGCCAATATCCATAGTCCCACCATGCACAAACAACTTTTTCCCCTATTGGTTTAGGTCCTAAATTGCTTCTTAGCCAATTCAACATGTCAAGCCACTCTTTAACGGGTTGGTTAGGCGCTATTGGAAGGCTGCCAGCTGAAATCGTTGTTGGCGTATATGCTTGCTTGTAAACGTTGGGCATTCCACCTGATTGTGGTGAAAAGGCAAAGTTTGTCACCAGAAGCAGAAATATTAAGAAGATTGCTGCTCCGCTGAATTCTCTTCCGACACGTTCCAAACCGTACTTCTTCTTTGTTACTAGTTTTGGCGGTTCCTTCAATAACGTGTAGAACGGTTTAAGAACACCAAGTATGCCACTTGAAGCAATAAGCCCGAGCGCTGGAGCCAGAAGCACAAACAGACGCACCATTGAACATGCAAAATAGAGTGAAGTTATGCCAAAAAGTATTAGGAATATATTTTTGTTTATTGGATTTCTAAGCACGAAATACAATCCTATTGCAAAGAATATTATTCCTATGCCGAACTCGTAATAAATTGAACCCCACGCTGAAACTCTATGTTCAGCAACAGACTCTATGAGCGGAGATTCTGCTCTTGCAAATGGGTAAATAACTGAAATGAACTTTCCCCCGATTCTTTCAAGATACCCAAGCTGCCACAAGAGAACAAATCCGCCTATAAGAACGCAAATAAAAATGATGGCGAATACCGCTTTCATCTTGATTGTTGTTATGTTACGCAGAACTTCAGCGATACATAACAACGCAAATACGCCTGCGACGAGAAGTATTGGCGTTTCTGTCAAGTAGCCTACTGAAAGGTAAGGAACATTAACAGCGATAAATAGGCCTAACCCGAATGTCACAGTGTAAGATAACAGAAGACGATGTGTATAACGCTTAATCAAAATCAACACAAAGACGAAGAGCACTGTTAACCCTATGGGATAGAACGCTGCACCCCAACCAGAAATAAAATAGCCTAGAATAAGCCCAGAACCTATTGCATATTTTATGGTTGAATTAAGTGGTCTTTCATCTTCGATCGACTTCAAAAACATATACATAAACAAGAGCAGAGACACTATGCCTATGGTTTCATCGTCGAAAAATCCTAGGGATGTCCTCTGAATATATGAGGGACTTAAAGCTAAGAAAAGAGCGGATAACAAACCAACAGGAGTGCCCCCTATATCTTTACCGACAAGGTATATTATTAGACATGCCAATGTTCCCATAATTGCTGGGAAAAGAGCGCAGAAACTCATTAGGTCAATATTTATTCCTAACATTGAAATTATATCGTAAAAAAACGCTGCAGTCATTGCTAGCGACGGATAGGACATTGACATGTTTATTCCATCAGGATACCAACGTTGATGGTCAACCCATCCTGGAGGTATGTACGGTGAGAATAAGCCGTTTTCCACCATGTATTTTGCAAGACTATATTGGTAATAGGGATCAAATTCGGAAAGCAACAGAGTATTTTTTTCTGGTGCGATTTCCCAGCGCAAAGGAAAGATACGAATGGTGAAGGCGATAAACAGTATGAGAAGCAAAACTGAAAGGCTCATAATTGAACTGTGATTAACTCTAATTCGCAGTTTCCCCAAACTTTTTATCCCGTTGGTGACGCCCTCTTTTGACAAGGCTTTGCGAATGTCCATTAAGGTTCATCTCTCCCACAGAGATTATCGATGTCTTTTATTATTCTTACGGTTAATAGAGTTTCATAGACTAGAACCACTCGTATATACCTTTCTCAAATTCTTTAAGGAGAAAAAGTTTTAAGCTACGGATCTGCGTTTGTATCCATATTTTTCTGTGTCGTAAAACGGGAAAGCGGCAATTTTTGCTTTCACCATTTTCCCGCGTATATTCACGTTTACAATGTTTCCTTCCTGTGTACTTGATATCTCCACATAAGCCATGCCTATTCCACATTTAAGCAGCGGCGAAAAGGTTCCACTAGTCACATATCCAATTCTCTCACCCTTACCATCAAGCACTTCAAATTTTGGTCTAGGTATGCCAGGCTCTATCATAAGCAAGCCAACACGTTTCCGCTTAATTCCTTCAGTTTTCTGTTTCAATAAAGCGTCTTTTCCTATGAATTTCTCCTTTTGGAGTTTTACCACGAAGCCTAATGCTGCTTCTAGCGGTGTTGTACTCTCATCTATGTCATTTCCGTAGAGACACATTCCAGCCTCAAGTCTTAAAGTGTCCCTTGCACCAAGTCCGCATGGCTCTATTCCAAAATCTTTACCAGCCTCTAATATGGCGTTCCAAAGCTTTAAGGCGTTGTCTGGTCTATTTAGCGGTGTATTCCACACAAAAATTTCAAATCCATCTTCGCCTGTGTATCCTGTGCGTGACAGGAAAACATCTACATTTGCCAGCCGCATGGGTGCACCTTTAAACCGCTCGATTTTGCTAAGATCTTCCGTGGAGAGCTTTTGTAGAGTTTTTTCCGCGTTTGGACCTTGAACTGAAAGCATTGCGACGTTGTCTGAAATTTCCATAAGTTCCACGTTAAAGCCTTTGGAGTTTTCTACGAGCCACTTGTAATCTTTCTCGCGGTTGGCAGCATTTGAAACAAACAGGAATTTGTCGATCTCCAGCCTGTAAATAACAAAGTCGTCGATTATACCGCCTCTTTCATTGCACATTACCGAGTATTGTGCACTATTTGGTGAAAGTCGAGAAGCATCGTTGGTTATTACATAGTTTAGAAAACGTTCAGAATCTGAACCTTGAATTATTACACGTCCCATGTGTGATATATCAAAAATTCCAACGCTATTTCGAACAGCTAAATGCTCTGGTATAACGCCTTTATACCATAAGGGCATTTCAAAACCAGCGAAAACTGTTAACTTTGCACTTTGCTTATGCACCTCGTAAAGTTGAGTTCGCCGAATTTCGCTCATTAAGATGCCTCACGACCTATTTCGTTTTTACTGGTTTGACATCAACAGTAATAGGTATTAAAGAAAGCTTCTTCCCGCATCCAGGACATTTTCCATCATACATGTGTAAAATCTCGTCTGGAGGCTTAAGTTCAGCTCCTTCGTATAAAACACGACCACACAGCTGACAAACAACACGCTGCGGCAATCAAACACACTCCGCGTAATGTAAAGAATAACTCTGATGGCATATTTATCGGTTGCTAACGGCGGAACTGGAAAAAGTAAACTATTAACGGAAATGTTTATTCCTAGACAACATTTAATTCTAGCAGTATTTCCAAAAGTTATATGGCTTGTGCCTGAATATGGAAAGATACACATTAATAGTCACAGAAAAACCAGATGCCGCTCAAAGAATAGCCTCAGCATTAGATTTACACGGAAAGGCGAAGAAGGCGGAAGAAAACGGTGTGCCATATTTCGTTGCAAAAAGGGATAGAGAGATAATTATTGTTCCAGCACTTGGTCATTTATACACCGTTGCTGAGGAAAGAAGCGGAAGAAACTACTATCCAGTTTTCACCTTCAAATGGGTTCCACGGTATGTTGCGGAGCGCGGTGCAAAACAGATTCGTACATGGCTGGAAACAATTTCGAAGCTGGCAAGAAACGCTGATACATTTATTGATGCTTGCGACTATGACATAGAAGGAAGCATAATAGGCTACTGCATACTCAAATACGCATGTGACAACAAAGAAAACATCTCAAAACGCATGAAGTACTCCACACTAACAAAAGAGGAGTTGCAAAAATCCTTCAGTGAACTCCTGCCACGCTTAGATTTTGCCCTAATAGAGGCTGGACGAACCCGCCACGAAGTTGACTGGCTTTATGGCGTAAACCTTACACGCGCCTTAACTATAGCAGCAAAAAATTGGAGCGGAAAATATGCTACACTAAGCACTGGAAGAGTGCAAGGTCCAACTCTGAGATTCCTTGTAGCAAGAGAAAAAGCAATTAGATGTTTTGTTCCAACGCCTTACTGGAGCATAAGCGCAGAGGTTGAAATAGACGGGTCTGTCTTTGAGGCTGAATTCGAAAAGAAAGTAATAGAAACCAAGAAAGAAGCAAACGCCATAGTGAACGCTTGCAAGGAAAAGGATGGCGAAATAGAGAAGATAGAAGTCAAGAAGTTCCAACAGATGCCGCCAACACCCTTTGATTTAGGCGCACTTCAAAGTGAAGCCTACAGTCTATTTGGCTACACTCCACTACGCACGCTAAACATTGCGCAACGTTTGTATCTAGACGCATTAATTTCGTATCCCAGAACGAGTAGCCAAAAACTTCCGCCAGCAATAAACTATGAAGAAATACTTAAAAACCTAAACAGAACGCCAGAATATGGAAAACTGACGGCGGAGCTTCTTGCAGCAAAGGAATTGAAACCAAACGAAGGAAAGAAGGAAGATCCAGCACATCCGGCAATTTACCCGACTGGAAATCTGCCTGAAAGAGTTTTAGAGGAACCTGAAAGGAAAATTTGGGATTTAGTCGTCAGAAGATTTATGGCTGTCTTCGGAGAACCAGCATTAAGGCAAAGTCTAAGGGTATGTATAAACGTCAACGGCATTCGCTTCCACATTAGGGGGAGACAAACGTTAAAGGAAGGTTGGCTACACTTTTATGAACCATACGTGAAGACTGAGGAAGTTATTTTACCACAATTAACGGAAGGAAAAAAGATAAAAGTTAAAAAAATTATTTTGGAGGACAAGTTCACCAAACCGCCACCACGATATAATCCTGGAAGCCTTCTCAAGAAGATGGAAGAGGCTGAAATCGGAACCAAGGCTACTAGGGCAGGTATAATACAGACACTGTATGACAGGAAATACGTTAGAGATGAAAGAATTGTTGTAACAGACCTTGGTTTTGAAGTCGTAGAACTTCTTAAAAGGTATTGCCCATCTGTTGTTTCGATAAAGTTAACAAGAGATTTGGAAGAGAAAATGGATAAAATTCAGCTTAACAGCGAAAAAAGGGAAAACGTTCTATTGACCGCTGTGGAAATCCTAAGACCAGTGGTAGAAGAACTAAAGATGCAAGAAAAAGTTATAGGTGAACAATTAAGCAACGCCATAAAACGGGCGAGACTTGAAGAAAGAATAATTGGCACATGCCCAATATGCAAAACTGGAAAACTCCTGACACTTTATTCGCGTAAAACTGGTAAAAGATTCATCGGATGCACAAACTACTTCAAAAATTCATGTAAGGCAGCGTTTCCACTTCCGCAAAAGGGTACAGTAAGAGCACTAGGAAGAAATTGCCGCGGATGCGGTTGGCCTACAGTTCAAGTGCGCATAAAAGGAAGTCGCCCATGGACACTTTGTTTTAATCCTCAATGTCCACTTAAAGAGGAGAGGAGGAAACGTGTTGAAATGCAAAATATGTAATAAAGAAGCCTCGCAAAATGGTTACTGCCAATTACACGCTAGAGCCTATGAACTTATCGCCAAAAAGTATGAAAAGTGGAAGAAAGCTCTAGAAATTTCTTGGAAAGAGTATTTAAGTGAGATTGCCAAGAATCCACTGACAGGTGAATGGGCTAAAGAAATGGCGGAACACTTGCTTAAAAGCGGAGAATGAGAAAATGTCACGAAAAGTTAAGAAACAAATATCTTCAGCATCATACTCGCTGACAAAGTTTTATAAAAAGATTACAACAACAAAACCATCAAGTTTGGCTCTTTCAGTAATGGCTATTGCTGTGGCTGTTTTCCTTTTCGGAGGAGGCTTATACAACATAATAATGAAGCCCTACCCCGCTGTTTACTATGGCGGACGCTTCTATTTTCTATATCCAGAGTTGGGGTCGCAATTTATATTTGACAGCCTCGTTTCCATGATTTTATACGGCCTAGGCATAGTTGGATTAATAATAATGTACCAGAGCACAAAATACGCATATAAACCTAGACAAGCATACATGATGTTTTTAATTGGTGTAGCTCTAATCCTAATAGCTTACGTATACTTGGAAGTTACAATACAATTAAAGATAACTAGTAGATAAGACTACCATGGATTGCTTTTTAAACCAAGCTTATAAGCTGCAAAGTTTGTCATCAGATGTATCGGCGGAGTTATGATTAGCACGGCTATTGCAAGGGTTATGGTTATAATTTGCATTGGAAGAGAGAAAACAATTGCACCAACAACAAAATCAATCTGGTCAATAATTGGCAACAACTCTCCCGGAGCAAGCCCCAATCTTCTCTTTAAAAAAGCTCCAGCCAAATCTCCAAACAAGGCACCTAAAGATAACAGTATACCAAACAGCGGTGGATAGTTAAAGAATAGACTTTCTACAAAACCTGTAAACGTTCCTACTAACAGGCCTGAAAAGAAGCCTCTGTAAGTCTTGTTTTTTCCAAAGATTGGTCTTCCATCAAAAAATTTCTTATTGAAGTCTAATGGACGACCGCCACCCGTGATAACAGGGACTGCGTTTGTGCAGTAGGCTGGGAATATGAATTTTAATGCATCCACGATTATGTTTGCAATGTACATTTTTGTCATCCACTATGTAATCGGGTTATCACCTAACCCAAATTCTCGTATCTGCAAGAAACACGTGTACTGCCGTGAAACTTTTGCACTTTTTTCCACAATTGCTTTTATTATTTTTGAGTTTTCTGTAGGCTTCATGGCAATTATAGTTTCAGCCCAGAATTTTAGAACCCTCGTGGCGACAGGCTCCACGCTAACGTAACCTTCTTCGAAAGTGCTTCTAACTTGACTTGTTACTAGGACTGCAATTTTGTTGGTTTTTGCTAATTGAGCCAACAACCCCATCTGCCTGTTTAATTCACGATTAAGCTCAAAGGTTTTTTCCGGATTTTCAGAAACCCTTGCACTGTACAGCGACGTAACTGTGTCTACAACTATAAGTCCAAAATTTTTAGTGACATAATCAGTTAAATGGTCTATAAGGAATGCCTGCTCATGGAAACTGTGCGGCTTCATCAAAATTATCAGTTCGGCAACTTTGCCAATTTTTTCCGCTGCAATTTGGGATAGTCGCCTAGATGAAAAGGTATCATCGCAATCCACAAACAATATTTTGTAACCTTGCATTGCACAATTTATAACTGCTTGCATAGTTAATGTTGTTTTTCCAGTTTCAGCTTCACCATAGACTAGAGTGAGGCTTTTGGAGGGAATGCCCCCATCTAAAGCATCGTCAAGAGACTTACAGCCTGTTGGAATTTTCTGTAACACACCCACGCACATCAACGAATATAAGTCTCGAAATTAATAATTTGCTTTGTGTTTGCACGTCATTAAAGGAGATGTTATGAAGGCAAACATAGCGGTTGCAACAACATCCGGGAAGGCGTACTACCTAATAGTGAACGAGTTGAAGAGGAGAAACCTGCCTTTCATAAGTCTAACCCCAAACGAGAAAATTCCGATAGAAACTAGAATCGTGATAACTACAGAAAATGAGAAACCTCTAATAAAGCATGAGAGAATCTTAGTGTACAAAGATGGAATAGAACCAGAAAAGTTGATAAACGAGGCCCTACAGATTCTTAACGGCAAAAGCGAGTATAAAAAACTCGTTATAGGCGTTGATCCTGGCGAAATTTTCGGGTTGGCGATTTTAGCCGACGGAAAAGTTATTGAAACTGAAAACTGTTTCAGCGTGGAAGAAACTGTGAACAAAATACTTAAGTTCCTTAGAAATCTTGAAAAAATATATGTGGCTTCTGTTTCTGTTAAGGTTGGCGATGGAGTACCAGCGTATAAGGAAAAGCTTTTAGAGTCGCTTGATGATGCATTACCCTTAAGCGTGAAATTGGAAAGCGTTAGCGAAGCAGGAACTGACCGCTACTTAAATAAAACGGAACATAGACGCGGATTGAGGGATATCGCTTCAGCCATAAGAATTGCTGGAAGAAATGGGCAAATGTTCCTGAGGAGGAAGACACGTGATTAAAACTATTGAAAAGGATAAAACGTTGCTGGTTGATGGACCTGCCTCTGTTACTGTTGTATCAGGCAGAGTGGAAGTCTTCGGCGCGGTAATAAGTGGAAAGGGTAGGGTTGTAATACGCGAAGGAAAGAGACTGCCTTTCAATGCGAAAGAGAAAGCTGAATTTGACATTTCCCTGGGGGAAAATGCAAACGTGGAAGAGGTTGAAGGAAGCACGATCCCCCAATCTTGGGCTAACGCGGCAAATGAAGTTTTAAGATTGCAGACTAGACCTGCCATGGTTATGGTTATCGGAACAGTGGATTCTGGAAAGTCAAGTTTCTGCACCTATATCGTTAACAAGCTATTGCTTGAAAAACGCAGAGTTGCAGTTTTAGATGGCGACCTGGGACAATCGGACATAGGACCACCATGTTCCGTTGCCTATAACTTTGTAGCAAAACCAGTAACAGACCTTTTCCATCTGGAGGCAAAAAACGCCTTTTTCGTCGGAGTGACTTCCCCAAGCAAAGCAATTGACAAAGTAATTGAAGGACTTGTTTTGCTGAAAAAGGAAATTTTGGAAGGCAGCCCAGACATCATCGTTATAAACACTGATGGATGGGTAGAGGGCGAAGATGCTGTTAACTACAAAATTAGGCTAGTGAAGGAACTTTCGCCTGACACTGTTTTATGCATCAACCAAAACGATGCAATAACGCCTTTAATAAAACTCTTGGAAAATTCCAAAAAACTTGTTATAGAATCACCTCCAACGATAAAGCAGCGAAGCAGAGAAAAACGCAAGAGCCTAAGGGAACTGGGATACATAAAATACTTAAAAAATGCGAAAGTGCAATCCATCCCGCTAGGCTGGGTGAACGTCGAAGGCAATGAACTGTTAAATTTAAGTAGAATTTCTGATAAGGGCAGACGAGCAAAGATAATTTACGATCTATTAGGAATGAAACCCCTGCATTTTGTAGAATTGAGAGATAAAATCTGCGTGGTCATAGGGAAGAGTCGGTGGATAAGTGATGAAAACATTAGGAAGGTTGAACACTTCGTTGAAAAACGGGTGGAGATAATTCGAAAGGGACAAGAAGAGGGAGCACTTACCGCTTTGTATAGCGATGACAGGAGATTTTTGGGGATAGGAGTGCTGCAAGAGGTCGATTATTCCAGGAAAACTTTAAAGATTCTTACGCCAGTGTCGAAAGAAATCGCAACTGTTGCTGTTGGAAAGGTTAGACTTGATAAGAATTTAAGGGAAATTCCACCATCTAACGACGAAGGGCAACAAGGATTAACATATATTCAGAGACTTTTTTAAACGTAGCAGACATTGATTTCAAGCATTTTTATTCAAAAGCAGTTTTGGACACATAGCGTTTAACACGCACAGTTCACATAGTGGTTTCCTCGCTCTACAAAATTTTCTCCCAAGCAAAATAAGCAAAATGTGAACATCCAAATAATCTTCTGGATTAAAAAGCGACTGCAATGATTCACGCACAACTTCATAATTTCCAGTTACAGGTGCTAAACCAAGTCTCTTTGCAACACGCTTAATGTGCGTGTCAACTGGTATTGTCGGTTTTTTCGAATAAAAAAGTAAAACAACATCTGCTGTTTTCGGTCCAACTCCTGGAATTTGTAAAAGCGTTTTCCGTGCCTCTTCAAATGGCAGCGACAAAATGTGATCCATATCTCCGTGAAATTTTTCAGTTACGATTTTTGAGACGTTTTTTATTGTTTTGGCTTTATTCCTATATAAGCCAGCCACCTTCAAGCATTCTTCAATATGCTTTGTTTCCGCGTTCGCAAGCACTTCGGGTCTTATTCTAAAACGCTTCGAAAGATTTTCGAAAGCTCTAGCGGTGTTTATATCAGCAGTGTTTTGTGAAATTATCGTCACAACTAATGTTTCGAATGGGTCCCTCCTAGAAGAAAACCATTTCGGCTTGGTGAACGTTTCCCGCAATATTTGAAGTATTCTCCCAGCTCTTTCTTCAACCATCTTTTTTGCTCCGCCTCTTGAAAATAATAAATAGTAAATTATGAAGCTATAAATAAACAACGGAGACCAGTAACAATGGAACGCGCTAAAGTTGTGAAGGAAGAGGTCGTTGAACAAAATACGCACTTTCTGGCAGTGTATGTTGAAACGAAGAACGCATGTCTGATCCTGCTAAGCGAAAGAGAGGACAAGCTTGGAACACTAGCCGTAGCCGTTCCAAAAGCTGAAGAAATTCCTGGACCAGTTTCCTCTTCAGTACTTTTAGGCGATAAAAGTGCGATTTCAGCGCGCATGTTTGCTGAATACGTAGCTTCCAGAAAAAAGAAAATAGCGCTTGTTTCGGTCTATCTTGAAACGCTTACTGAACTAAAGGCACAGTCAATTTTCATGCGTCTAATAGAGAAAGTCACGTATCAAGCATCTGAAGGGGAGAGAACAACAACATGAGTCTCACAGATTTTCTAGAAAAAATGGAAGCTAAAAAGGAAATTTTACACATTAAAGATGAAGTTTCAACAAAATTTGAAATAGCTCATATTATGAAGCACTTTGACAACCAAAGTCAGATTTTACTGTTTGAGAAGGTTAAGAACTATAAGGCAAATGTTGTTGGTAATGTCTGTGGGAAAAGAAGCAGAGTCTGTGAAGCACTTGACACAAGCCAGGATGAACTTTACAAGCGTTTAATAAACGCTTGGCGTCGCCCAGAAAAGCCGAAGGTTGTTGCTGATGGCCCAGTTGAAGAAGTTATGGAAAAAGATTTGTCAAATATTCCTGTTTTAACCCACTTTGAGAAGGATGCTGGACCATACTTTACTTCAGCGGTTGTTTACGCAAAAAGTGTTGACGAGAAAGTTGAAAACGTATCGGTGCATCGTCTACAAGTTTTAGATAAGAATCACCTTGCCATCCGTTTGGTTCCAAGACATCTTTTTAAGCTTTGGCGATCAGCAAAAGAAGAAAACAAGGACTTAGAAGTTTCAATCTCTGTTGGTGTGCATCCAGCAGTTATGCTAGCGGCATCTTCGCCTTTGCCATTTGGTGTTAACGAGTTTGATGTTGCAAACACCCTTATGAATGACAAACTGCACCTAATTAAATGTGAACATGTTGACGCGTACGCGCCGGCTCATGCAGAACTGGTTCTGGAAGGCAGAATCTCCGCAACAAAAGAGGTTATGGAGGGACCCTTCGTTGATATCACTGGAACATATGACATCGCAAGAAAGCAGCCAGTTGTGGAAATATTGGGCGTAATGCACCGGGAAAATTATATTTACCAAGCTGTTTTGCCTTCTGGGACTGAGCATAAGCTTTTGATGGGTTTGCCTCATGAAGCTTTGATTTGGGAGGCCGTTTCAAAAGTTGTGCCAAAAGTTTACGCCGTGAACCTTTCACAAGGTGGAAGCGGATGGCTCCACGCGATAATATCTATTGAAAAACAGCTTGACGGGGATGGTAAAAACGCTTTACTTGCATCTTTTGCAGCGCATCCAAGCTTAAAACACGCTGTTGTTGTGGATTCAGATATTAACGTTTTTGACATAAACGATGTGGAGTGGGCTATTGCAACACGGTTTCAAGCATCCGAAGACCTAATTATCATAAATAACGCTCGAGGCTCTACATTGGATTCATCCGCCGACCAAGAGACTGGGTTAACGACGAAAATGGGGATTGACGCCACAAGACCATTTAATAAACCTCAGGAGAAGTTTGAAAAAGCCAAAATACCAGCTGGAAAAAATGTTGAAAGGCTTCTGGCACGCTTGTTCAAGCAGTAAGTGGAAAACTGCACATCTTTTTATATATAGGTTTATAACACAAAATGGAGGTTGGTGATTTATTGTCTGAAGAAGAGAAGGAAGAAAGCGAATTAACATTGAAGGTTGCAGATGTCATGATAAAGGAGGTCATAACGATAGATGAAAATGCAACGGTTAAAGAGGCTGCTGAAATAATGAACAAGTTTGAAATTGGCTGCTTGATCGCTATTAGAAAAGGTAAAGCAATGGGCATAATAACGGAAAGAGACCTTCTGAAAAGAGTGGTTGCAGAAGCAAGAGATGCAAGTAAGACAAAGGTTAAGGATGTCATGTCAAGTCCACTTGTTGTTGTCGAACCAAACATGGATTTAGAGGAGGCCGTAAGACTGATGTTCCAGATGAAAATCAAGAAGCTACCAGTTGTTGAGGGAAAACGCTTAGTAGGTCTTGTTTCTTTAACAGACATAGCTCGCTTCCAACCGCAAATGATAAAAATACTTAAGCAACTTGCCACAAGACAAGCTCCGCCAAAAAGCATCAAAAAAGTCATAGACTATTATGTTGTCTAAAAACCATCTAGATCATTTATTTTTAGACCTGAAGAAGGTTAAATGCTTCTAATATGCCTTAATTAGGGTGATAAAGGGATTCCGAAAATTGAAGAAAACATTAGTGTTAAAGGTTGATTCACAAAACCCAGAACTAGAAAAAATTCACGTTGCAGCTGACTTAATCAAGAAGGGTGGTTTGGTAGCTTTCCCAACGGAAACAGTTTATGGTCTAGGAGCAGATGCATTAAATCCAACAGCAGTGCTAGCTCTATTTGAAGCAAAAAAGAGACCACTTGACAATCCACCAATAGTGCACGTCGGAAAAGTCAATGAAGTATATAGACTGGTGACAGAAGTTTCACCAAAAGCCAAAATGCTCATGGAAAAATTTTGGCCAGGTCCATTAACACTTATTTTCAAACGCTCAGAAATCGTGCCAAAAGTAACCGTGGCTGGCTTAGACACCATAGCCATTAGAATGCCTAAACACAATGTTGCCCTAGCATTGCTTAGAGAAAGCGGCTGCCCAATCGCTGCTCCAAGCGCGAATCTTGCAGGAAAGCCAAGCCCAACCAGAGCAGAACATGTTTTAGAAGATTTAAATGGAAGGATAGACGCCATTTTAGATGCTGGACAAACAAACATCGGTGTGGAATCAACAGTTTTAGATTTGACGCATGATCCGCCTCAAGTCCTCCGCCCGGGAGGAACACCATACGAGGATTTGAAAAAGATTCTTAAGAATGTTGAGCTCCATCCTGTTGCCACTGCAGAAAGAGAAGTTCCAATAGAAAAGGCTCACTCTCCAGGTGTTAAGCATAAACATTACGCGCCAAGAGCAGAAGTAATCGTTGTTGAGGGAGAATTATCAGCCATCATAGATAAGGTGAAGGACTTGGCTGAACAGCATACGCAGAAAGGCTTAAAGGTCGGTATTCTCGCCACAGACGAGACAACAACGTATTATGGGAGTTACATGGTTAAATCACTCGGGAGCAGAAGCAATCTCGCTGCGATTGCCAAAAACCTGTTCAGACTTTTAAGGGAGTTTGACCAAGAAAATGTCGATGTGATAATTGCGGAAGGTGTGCCGCCCAAGGAGCTTGGTTTGGCTGTTATGAACAGGCTTCGCAGGGCTGCTGGATACAGAATTGTTAAGGCCTGTAACAGAGGCAACTGCTAGAAAAATTTATATAGAAGCGTTTTTCGTCTAAAAATTTGCTTACTCAAACTTCACCTATCATACATAATAAAGCGGGGGTGATGGAATATGGCAGCTACACCTTCTGGAACAGTTCCAGTATTAATATTAAAGGAAGGAACAAGCAGAACAAGTGGAAGAGAAGCGCAGAGAAATAACATTATGGCTGCAAAAATAATAGCTGAGACTATAAAGACGACGCTTGGACCGCGCGGAATGGATAAGATGCTTGTCAGCAGTTTTGGAGATGTATCAATAACCAACGATGGTGCAACGATAATGAAGGAGCTTGACGTCCAGCATCCAGCAGCAAAAATGCTCGTTGAGGTAGCCAAGGCGCAGGACAATGAGGTGGGTGATGGAACAACAACCGCTGTGGTTTTGGCTGGGGAACTGCTCTCGAAAGCTGAAAATCTACTTGACCAGAACATTCATCCAACAGTAATCATTGACGGCTACAAAAAGGCAAGCGAGAAGGCGCAACAAGTTCTGGAAAAGATGGCTGTTCCAGTAAACATCAAAGATGAAAAACGTTTGATAGATGTTGCAATGACATCCATGGCAAGCAAGGGAACAACAATTGCAAAGGAGCACTTTGCAAAGCTCGCAGTCCAAGCGGTTAAACAAGTTGCAGAAGAAAAAGATGGAAAAATCAAAGCCGACATCGATTTAATAAAGGTTCTAAAGAAGCATGGAAAAAGCCTCGATGAGACAGAACTCGTCAAAGGTATGGTTATTGATAAAGAAGTAGCTCATCCGCAAATGCCAAAGCTTGTAAACAATGCAAAAATTGCATTGTTAAATGCAAAACTGGAGATCGAGAAGACAGAGTTCGACGCAAAAATAAACATTGAAACTCCAGAGCAGATGAAACTCTTCCTAGACGAAGAGGAACGCATGCTAAAGGAGATGGTTGACAAAATTGCAGAAGCAGGCGCAAATGTTGTATTCTGCGAAAAGGGCATAGATGACGTTGCACTGCATTTCTTGGCAAAGAGGGGCATACTTGCCGTAAAGAACGTTAGCAGCAGCGATATGGAGAAGCTATCTAAGGCAACTGGAGGAAAAATTGTAGCAAGCGTCAAAGAACTAACAGCAGACATGCTTGGAGAAGCAAAGACGGTTGAAGAAGTCAAAATCGGCGAGGATAAGCTTGTCTATGTCCGTGAATGCAAAAACCCCAAGGCTGTGACAATAGTCATCAGAGGCGGAACAGAACACGTAATAGATGAGGCAGAACGTTCACTGCATGATGCGCTATCCGTTGTAAGAAATGCAATTGAAGACGGTAAAATAGTTCCAGGCGGCGGTGCACCGGAAGCAGAAGTTGCCAAACAACTTAGGGATTACGCTGTCAAGGTAGGCGGAAGAGAGCAGCTTGCGATAGAGGCGTTCGCAGACGCTGTTGAATCTATTCCGCTGACGCTGGCGGAGAATGCAGGATTAGACCCAATCGACATAATGGTGGCGTTAAGAGCTAAACATGAAAGTGCTGCAAGCCCATCATACGGCGTTGACGTGTTCTCGGGGAAAATCAAAGATATGCTGGAGTTAGATGTCGTCGAACCATTAAGGGTTAAGCAACAAGTCGTCAAGTCAGCAACCGAAGCCGCCAACATGATACTGAAAATTGACGACTTAATCGCGGCTAAGGGCATGGAGAAAGAGAAGGAAGGAAAGAAAACACCAAAAGAACCTTCAGAGTTCGGCGAAGACTAAAAACCTCATTTCCACTTTTTTCACAATTTTTCTATCGCAAAGCACTTCAAAATTTCGGCCAATCGTTAAAAAGTTTATGTAACGCTATAGCTTTCGCACCGTGAAAGTGGAGAATATTTGAAGTTGGTTGGCGAACTATCTGCAGCCATTGGCTTTTGCATAGCAGCACCCATTCCAGAAAACAAGCATTACGGTTTTCCTATGACTTGGCGGGTAATTGATGCGTTTACTGGCGAAAATTCTTTTACCTTGAGCATTTTTGTTGATTTTGTTTTCTGGACGGTGATGGTCGCAATTTTAATCTCGCTTATGAAGATCGCAGGTCGCCTACTTTAGCATCGGCATTTTTATACCTTTTTCTTTGGCTATTTTCTGCGCTTTTGCATAGCCTGCATCGGCATGCCTCACTATAGCTGTTCCAGGGTCTGTTGTTAAGACTGTTATTATGCGTTTTTCTGCGTCTTTTGTGCCGTCAGCCACCAAGCACATGCCAGCATGTATGCTGTAACCTATGCCTACGCCGCCACCATGATGAACGCTGACCCACGTTGCCCCGCCAACAGCATTAATCAAAGCGTTGAGTATAGGCCAGTCTGCAACCGCGTCGCTTCCATCTTTCATGCCCTCTGTTTCACGGTTTGGCGAGGCAACACTCCCGCCGTCTAGGTGGTCTCGTCCGATCCATACTGGACCGCCGAGTTTGCCATTCGCCACCATGTCGTTAATTATTTTGCCGAAGCGAGCTCTTTCGCCGAAGCCTAGCCAGCATACCCTTGCCGGTAAGCCTTGAAACTTAACCTGCTCTTTGGCTTTTCTTATCCAACGGCACAGTTCTCCGTTGTATGCGAACTCCTTCAAAATTACGTCATCAAGCGTGTAAATGTCTTCTTCGCTGCCAACAAGCGACGTCCAACGGAATGGACCGCGACCTTCACAGAACAGCGGCCTAATATAACGTTGAACGAAACCTGGATATGCGAAAGCATTTTTGAAGCCGGCGTTGTACGCCTGCTGCCTTAGGTTGTTGCCATATTCAAACGTGATTGCACCCTTCTCCATCATTTTAACCATAGTTTCCACTTGCATACGCATGCTTTCGCTTGCACGACGCAAATACTCTTGTGGATTATTCTTTCTAAGCTTGTCTGCTTCTTCCTTAGATAAGCCCGCTGGGTAATAGCCATTTAATGGATCATGCGCAGATGTTTGGTCTGTTAAAACGTCTGGGATTATGCCTCTCCGTAAGAGTTCCGGGTGCACTTCAGCGGCGTTGCCAAGTAAACCTATGCTTCTTGGAAAGCCCTCCCTTTTCGCTTCTAATGCCAGTTTAATTGCTTCGTCTATGTCACCAGTCCACATCTCCAAGTAGCCGTGCTTGACCCTTCTGTCAATTGCCCTCTTATCTATCTCAACAACCAAAGCCACGCCATCATTCATCGTGACAGCTAACGGTTGGGCACCACCCATCTCGCCTAAACCAGCCGTTAGAACAAGCCTACCCTTCAAGGAACCGCCAAAATGTTCTTTGGCTACAGCTGCAAGCGTCTCGTAGGTACCCTGCAAGATGCCTTGAGTCCCTATATAAGCCCAAGAACCAGCAGTCATTTGCCCAAACATGATTAAGCCCTTCTGTTCCAGCTCATAAAAATACTCCCATGTCGCCCATCTGGGCACAAGCATGGCGTTAACGATTAAGGCCCTTGGAGCCCACTCATGAGTTTTAAAGACCGCAACTGGCTTGCCACTTTGAACAAGCATGGTTTCATCTGGTTCAAGCTTAATTAAAGTTTCCACTATTTTCTCGAAGCATTCCCAGTTTCGAGCAGCCTTGCCAGTTCCACCATAAACAATAAGGTTCTCAGGGTCTTTCGCAACTTCCGGATCGACGACATTAAAAAGCATGCGGAGAATTCCTTCAATTTGCCAATTCCTGCAATGCAGCTCAGAGCCAGTCAAACATCTTATAGGCTTTTTGATTTTTAGCATTACTTTTCACCAAACATCAAAATGCTGAAACAGATTATAATTCTTTACCATTTCACCACGTTTAAAGAGGAATTTCTTCATATATCGGGTTGACAAGAAGAAATAAGATGAAGCGTGAAAGAGCGAAATTTTCATAATAGCGTTTCTAGTCTTCCCAGCTACAACTTTAGCTTACGTTCTCATTCAGCTTTCGCTTGGAAGTAAAGGTTCACCACATTTTTCTCTATCAACAACAACCCTTCCATTTTTTATAACCTTGTCTACGAGGTTTACCCCAAAGCGATAACCGAGAAACTTGTGGTTTGGTACATCTAGAATAACAATATCAGCTTTTTTTCCTGCTTCTAAACTGCCCACCTCATGAGCTCTTCTAATTGCGTGCGCCGCGTTAATTGTGGCTGCGGTTATGGCTTCTGCTGGAGTTAGCTTCAAAAAATAGCATGCAAAAGCAATTACTAACTGCATGTTTTCAATCCAACAGCTTGGGTTGAAATCGGTTCCAAGTGCGGTTGAAACTCCGTTATCAATTATTTTTCGCGCATCAGCGTGATGCCCACGCATCAAACTGAAAGACGCTGCTGGAAGGAGAACTGCGATTACGTTTTTGTTTGCCATGGCTTTAATACCTTCATCGGACGCATAAAGCAAGTGTTCAGCTGAAACAGCCCCGATTTCCGCTGCAAGTTCCGCTCCGCCACATGCACTCATTTCGTCAGCGTGAATTTTTGGTTGTAAGCCATAATTTTTGCCTGTCAACAATATTCGTTTGCTCTGCTCAAGTGTAAAGACCCCTCTTTCACAGAAGACGTCGCAAAAATCAGCAAGCTTTTTCTCAGCCACCGCTGGGATCATTTCCTCGACAACGATGTTAACATAATCCGCTGGTGCATTTGCGTATTCTGTTGGAATTGCATGTGCCCCCATGAAAGTTGGTACAACATCAACTGAGTGCAACTGCGCCAAACGATTTATAATTTCCAAAAGCTTTAGCTCGTCCTTTGTTGTTAGTCCATAGCCGCTTTTAGCCTCAACTGTTGTTGTTCCATGCTCAAGCATAATGTCAAGGGTCTTTAATCCAAAATCAATAATTTTATCAGCGCTAGTCCTCCGCGTATCCCTAACAGTTTTTAGGATGCCGCCGCCAGCGCTAAGAATTTCCATGTAGTAGGCGCCTTCAACCCGCATTTGAAACTCGTCTTCCCGTGAACCAGCAAAAACAAGATGCGTATGTGCGTCAACAAAGCCTGGCAAAACTGTTTTTCCATCTGCACTTATTATTGTTTCAGCTCTGAAAGCTTTAGTTATTTCAGAGGTTTTCCCAACAGCGGCTATTCTGCCGTCTTTAATTGCCAAGCCGCCATTATGGATTATCCCCAACTCCCGCATTTGCTTGCCAACACGCGGCTTCTCATTTTCCCCAGAAAGAGTAACAAGCTCATTAGCATTCACCACTAGCAAGTCAACTTTTTCTCTGGCTTTAGCTCTAACGCTCCTACTCAAAGACACCGCCCTTTTCTATAGCGTTGTAAACGGCTATCTCTAAAACTCTATCTTCAGTTAAATTGTCAATTTTTAAATAGTACGTAGCAACGTCGATAATTGCCTTCAAAGGAGCCATACCGCAAAATTCCGAGCCCACTATTGGAACATTATAACGTTCACATTCAACCTTAAGCAGCTCAAAAACACGGTAAAGAGGAGTCTTTTCAAAATCAGATATACTCATCCCTATCTGCGTGATGTTCTTTCCTGGTATGTAAGCAGCCATAGCCTTAACGGTTGAAAAGCCACCCTTTTTAGCGTGCAACGCTTTAGCGATTTTCTTGGCAATGCTCAAATCGGAAGTGCCTAAATTAACATTAAAACCAGCCATAACCTTCCTCGCGCCAGTCACGGTAGCACCAGCAGTCGGATGAGGTTCAACTGGACCAAAATCTGGTTTCCGCTCAGGCTTAACAATCATCTCTGCAAGCTTTTCATACTCGCCTTCACGAATCCAGTCTAAATCTCTTCTTTCTTGGCTTGTCGCAGCTTCACCGTAAAGGTAGACTGGCACTCCGCACCGTTTGGCTAGTGTTTCACCGAACTCTCTTGCAAGTTCGACGCACTCTTCCATCGTAGCTCCTCTTAACGGTATGAAGGGAACAACGTCAACAGCGCCTATCCGCGGATGCTGTCCCTTATGCTTACGCATGTCAATGAGCTCTATAGCCTTAAAAGAAGCTTTTAGGGCAGCGTCAAGCACAGATTTTTTGTCGCCGACAAAAGAAACTACAAGCCTGTTGTAGTAATCATCAAAGGTGTAGTCTAAAAGAAACGCCTTAGGAACTTTTTTAATTTCATTAATTATTGACTCGACAACATTCGGGTTGGAAGTACTAAAATTAGGTACGCATTCCACTACTTCAACCATTTTCAACCCTTCCACATCTTTATGAAAAGTGTGATCATTAGATAAGTATTTTCGAAAAATATAGAAAATGTGGTTTTGTTATTTAGGATTATGAGGTTGCTTTTGGCTTTGCACACACATTGAATTTGGTCTAAAATTTAATAATCTTTCTAGAAGAACTATTTGCCAAAGAAGTTAAGGAGCTAAGTGCGTATGAGCGTTGAGTTTGAAGTCCCAAAATGGAGCCAAATATACAATATGCTTCTCAATTTGGCAGAAAAAATACGTAGAGACAAATTTAAGCCAGACATAATAGTGGGGGTGTCACGCGGAGGCTGGCCACCAGCGAGAGTTCTATCTGACCTACTGGATAACCCAAACCTTGCCAATGTTAGAGCTGAGTTCTATTTGGGCGTAGCTGAAACAAAGGGTGAACCAGTCTTATCGCAGCCTGTTTCTGCGGATGTTGCTGGTAAAACAGTGCTGATTGTTGATGAAATAGCGGATACGGGGAAAAGTTTGAAAGTTGTTAGGGAACATATAATGGCGAATGGCGCTAGAGAGGTTAGAGTAGCCACGGTGTATTATAAGCCTTGGAGTTTAGTAAAGCCAGACTACTACGAGAAAGAAACGCGGTGTTGGGTTGTTTTCCCATGGGAAATGAAAGAAACTGTGAGCAAAATTGTGAAGAAATGTAGGGAGACGAGAAAGGATGTGGATGACGAGATTGCAAAGCTCGTGAAGGCTGGAGCACATAAAAGACTTGTTAAAAAGTTTCTGAAAGAAGTTCTTGAGGAAGAAGATTGCTAAAGCACATTAAAGAATTTGGAAAGTACGTGATCATTGCTGGCTTAAAAGATGCGAAAATCGGAAAAGCAGAAGAATTCCTAGAAAAGATACGAAAAGAGAAGAGTTCGAACGTGGAAATTCAGTTTTTTGATGCGCGATGCATTGCTGGTTGGCAGCATCTTTACTTCGCAGTCTTAAATGCACTAACAGCCTTCAAGAATGGAAGAAACATTTCGAAAAACTTGGCTGTTGAAGTGATCCTTTATGCCTCAGCACAAAGGCAAATCAGAAAGGCTTTAGAAAAATTGGGAATCAAATTGGAAACGGACAAGATCGCATTAGTGATAATAGGAGACAAAGCTGACGACTTAAAGTCAACTTTAAACACTATTTTATGTTTAGCAAACGCAAAAAGAGATGACAGAGTTCTTGAGCTAGTGAAGGGAAAAATTGATGTTATCCGAGAAATTTTTGGAATTTCAGATTTGGAACTTGAAACGGTTATGAAAAATGGTGCGTTAGAAAAGGCTTTAATGGATATTGTTATAGAGCGGATGGCTCTTTTGGTAACGCAACTTTAGGAGCTTACAAAACCTTCTCCTTTATAACGGCTAAAATGTCGTCGGGTTTTATCACCGATACCCCTGTTAATCCTCCAACAACTTCAACCAAAAGTATCTTGTCGGGCTTGTTTAAGTCAACTTTCCGCTCAATGCTTGTGGCAGCTGCTTCGATGATGTCGCGTGTGGAGGTTTGTGTGAAGCGCTTTTCCACGGTAACTCTAAAAGTTTCGTTTTTGCCTATCTTTGAGCTAAGCTCCGTGGCTGCCCGCTGAATTTCGCCGAGGTCTGTGCGGACAACCTTCTCTATGGGAATAACTCTAAGTGTATAGCGGAACTCGTATGGACGTTCGCGAAGGATTTTCCTCAGTTTCTCAACAGCATCAAAGGGATTTAAAACTGTTTTCACGGCAACCAAACCAGAAACGCCAGTCTTATCAACAACAGGTGCAGAATCTCCTATTTCTCCGAACAGATACCAAAGTTCAGAGCAACACTCGCCTTCGTTACCCCTCGAAGTTGTAACTAGCATGTTGAAGTCACGAATCATAAAATCGCCCCCCAATTTATGTTCACATTTATTTCGGCTGTTTCCTTAATTAACATTTAAGAAAGGGTCAGTGCAGGTTAGTGGCTTTTTCACAGCTTGTGGCTCTTTGCCGTCGCCTCACATCATCCCAAAAGATAGAAAACTCGCAGCAGAGATTTATTTGTTTTGAATTTTAGACGCTAACCTTAAATTTACGTGAAACAATTGCATTTGTCTAAAGCGAGGATTGACGCACTTGCTGAGAAAGGCATCTAAACCAATTATTGTTGTTCATGGTGGTGCTGGAACTTGGCAGCCTGAACGCAGTCAACATGGACTGGAAGGCGTTAAGAGAGCAGCAAAAGCCGGTTTTGAAGTTTTGAGTGACGGCGGAAGTGCTGTTGACAGTGTTATGGAAGCTGTTGCCGTTATGGAGGATGATGGCTCTTTCAACGCTGGCTACGGCTCAAGCTTAAATGTTAATCGCACTGTTGAAATGGAAGCATCAATTATGGACGGAAAAACCTTAAGTGCCGGAGCAGTTGGACTCTTAAAGGACGTAAAGAACCCTGTTCGCTTAGCAAGAATAGTTATGGAACAAACAGACCACGTTTTTGTTGTAGGCGAGGGCGCCGAAAAACTTGCGAGAATTTTCAACCTTGAGAGGAGAAGCCCATTAACAGAGCTTAGACTAAAATATTATGAAGAACAGAAAAAAGCTTTGCTTGAAGGAAAATTTGAACTTCCGAAACTTCACGAGTTAGTTAAGAATCATCCGGAAATGTTTGAACTTGAAACTGTTGGAGCTGTTGCGTTGGACAAGAACGGAAATGTTGCAGCTGCAACTTCTACTGGTGGATTTCCTCTTAAACTTCCAGGAAGAATTGGAGATTCGCCTTCAATTGGATGTGGAACCTATGCGGACAACAATTCTGGAGCGTGTTCAGCTACTGGTGTCGGTGAGATAGCGATAAGGCTTGTTTTGGCGAAAACCGTTTGCAATTACATGGAAAGCGGTAAGGCAGCGCAGGAAGCTGTTGAAATGGCCGTAAGGCTTGTTAACAGGAGGATGACTGGGATCTATAATCATATGGGCTTGATTGCCATTGACATGCACGGGAGATTCGGTGCAGCCCACAATTCTCCAAATATGTGTTGGGCTTATATAACGCCAGAGAATCCCGAGCCTGTAGCATCTTTAACTGCGAAAGTAGTGAAGGAAAGCGCATAGTGTAATATCACGAAAGTTTTGCGATCGTGCGTTTATCGACAGTTGACGAAGAAAAACCCTTAAAGCATTGTTAGGTTGCTTCACTACGCACCGATAAAGTGTGTGGAGGTGAAAGAGAAATGCCAGAGGAAGACGAAGAATGGGAAGAGGAAGAATGGGAAGAAGACGAAGAATGGGAAGAGGAAGAATGGTAAAATCTAGTGGCAATTTTGAACAGTCACAATTTTTCTCTTATTAAATTTCGATGTAATTTTGCTGTTTTTGGGCACATATTTATAACTAACAAGTGGTTTCCTTCATTTTCGAGTTTACAATGACCAGAGTCGCTGTATTAGATGCTGACAAGTGTAAGCCTAAACGATGCGGTAGACTATGCTATCGATTCTGTCCGATCGTGAGAAGCCACATAGAAGCCATAAGATTTGAAAACGAAAAGCCTGTTATCGTTGAGTCGCTCTGTACCGGATGTGGAATCTGCGTAAAAAAGTGCCCATTTAAAGCAATATCAATAGTTAACCTCCCAGACGAGTTGGAAAAGGATTGCAGCCACCGCTTCGGAGAAAACACTTTCAAACTTTACAGACTACCAACGCCCTCTGAAGGAATCGTTTTAGGCTTGCTTGGACAAAATGGAATCGGCAAGACCACAACATTGAAAATTCTCTCAGGCGAGATAAAACTAAACCTTGGAAGATATGCCGACCCGCCAAACTGGGAGGAGATAATTAAGCATTTTAGAGGCTCAACGCTTCAGGATTACTTTGCAAAGATGGCTGATGGAAAGCTTAAGGTTGTGCATAAACCGCAATATGTGGATAAAATTCCGAAAGCCGTTTCGGGAAATGTTGGAGAGCTATTGGAAAAAGTGGATGAAAGGGGAAAAATGAGCAAAGTGGTGGAGCAGCTTGAACTAAAAGAACTTTGGAACCGCCCACTGGAGGTTTTAAGCGGAGGTGAACTTCAACGGGTGGCGGTTGCAGCAGCAATATGCCGAGAAGCTGATGTATACCTTCTCGATGAACCATCAAGTTATCTGGATGTAAAACAAAGACTTGAAGTGGCAAAGGCGATAAGAAGCCTAAAAGATTACGGAAAAACAATAATTGTTGCGGAACATGACCTTGCCGTCATTGATTATCTTTCAGATCAAATATGCATTTTTTACGGAGAACCAAGCGTTTATGGCGTGGTCTCTAACGTTCATGGCGTAAGAACCGGCATTAACATTTACTTGCAAGGTTATATTCCAGATGAGAATGTTCGATTTAGAAAGGAATCAATAATTTTCCATGAAAAACCGCCAACAATGAGCTTTGGTGTTGGCGAAACGCTTCTCAAATGGGATAAGATTGAAAAGACTTATGAGGACTTCAAGCTTGTTGCACACGCTGGCGATGTAAAGCGTGGAGAAATTATTGGAATACTGGGGCCTAACGGCATAGGAAAAACGACTTTTATCAAAATTCTTGCTGGAATAGAGGAGGCTGACGGTGGCAAGAAGTTCAGTGAACTTAAAGTTAGTTATAAGCCACAGTACATATCCGCCGAGTACGAGGGAACAGTTCAAGAACTATTAATGAGCGTCGCAAAAGAGAACTTCTCTTCAAGCCTATATAGAACAGAGATAATCAACCCCCTAAAGTTGGATCTAATCTTTGACCGAAAGATATGTGAACTTAGCGGAGGTGAGTTGCAAAAAGTTGCCATTGCAACATGCCTTTCAAGGCAAGGTGAACTCTACTTGCTTGATGAACCAAGCGCATACTTGGATGTTGAGGAGAGATTGAACATGGCGAGGGCTATTCGAAGAGTCGTGGAAAATTATAATGCAACAGCCTTTGTTGTTGAGCACGATGTTGTCGCTCAAGATTTTATTGCAGATCGCCTAATGGTGTTCACTGGAGAACCGGGAATCAGAGGAATCGCAAATTCGCCGACAACTTTGCGAGATGGAATGAACATGTTTCTGAAGGAGATGGGAGTCACTTTCAGAAGAGACCCGACAACTAGGAGACCGAGGGTTAACAAAGAAGGATCAAAACTTGACAAGTTTCAAAAGGAAGTTGGAGAATACTATTATGTACGTTCACTGAGCAAATAGTGAGCTGGGAAATTTTATGGGCGACATTGGAAAGGTGGAAATGATACTTTTGGAGACTGCCGCAAAAGCGCTTCACAAAGCTTATGTACTTTGGGGTTTTGAGGTTGGCGCCGCCGTGCTTGGTGAAGATGGAAAAATTTATGAAGGGTGTAACGTGGAAAGCTGGATTTCTGGGCTTGGTATATGCGCTGAAAGATGCGCGATCAACCACGCCATTTTGCATGGAAATAAGAGGATAAAGGAGATAGCCCTAGTTATGAAAAAAGCGAGTGTAGATCCTAAACCATGTGGCGCATGTTTGCAATACATTTCAGACTTCACTGACGATTCTAAAATTAAAATTGTTACAGCAAAAGTGAAGAATGGCAAAATTCTGTTTGAAACTGTTAAGGTAAAGACTCTTAAGGAGTTGCTGCCTCATCCGTTCAAAAATAGATAAGAACAGCGTTTGGAGCGTAGTTAAATTAAAGTGTAGGCCAGAATACTATCCTAGAGAAAGCGAAACGAAACGTTGGTGAAGCTCAACGTGGTTCAAGTAATCTTTGAAGAAATCAGCGCTTCAGACTTCTTTTACCGAAACAGAGACATAGCGGGCTTTACAAATCCTTCTAGGGCGATTTTCGCAGCAATAAGAGAACTTGTGGAAAACTCGCTTGATGCCGCCGAAAGCATAAAAGTGCCACCGGATATTTACGTGCGACTCTCATATGAAGGTGAGGCAAGCAGAGAAACACAAATTTACAAATTACGCGTTGAAGATAATGGCACCGGAGTTCCCCCGAGGCATATACCGTCCGCTTTCGGACAGGTGCTTTTCGGCTCAAAATATAAGTTGAAGCAGCAGAGGGGAACCTTCGGGTTAGGCGGAAAAATGGCCATATTATATGGGCAAATTACAACTCATCAACCAGCGCTCGTTATTTCAAGCACGGGCATGGCTAGAATTTACATGTATAAGCTTATGATTGACATCCAGAAGAATCGCCCAATAATAGTTGATAGAAAAGTGTTTTTGAACAAAGAAGAATGGCGTGGAACAATTGTCGAGTTCAGCCTTGAAGGCGACTACTTGAGGGCTATGCCGAAAATTTTAGACTATTTCAAGCAAACAGCCATGGTGAACCCATACGCTAACTTAACATTTGTAGATCCAAAGGGGAGACTTTACAAGTTTACAAGAGCAACCACGACCATGCCAGACCCCCCGAAAGAAACATTACCGCACCCTTATGGTGTCGACGTAGAACTTCTTCAGCGTCTTATACATGTAACTCCTTACAAAGACATGCTGGAATTCTTGAAAAACCACTTTCACAGAGTCGGCGAAAAAACCGCGCAGAAGTTTCTGGAGTTCAGTGGAATAAACCCGTCTAAAAACCCGAAAAAACTCTCACATGAAGAAGTTGTTAAGTTAATGCACATGCTTAAAAAGTTTAAGGATTTTCTGCCACCAGACGCAAGTTGTCTTTCACCGTTAGGCGAAGAACTGCTCAAGACAGGTGTTTTAAAAGAGTTAAAGCCAGAATTTGTGGCTGTTCACCAGCGGAAACCAGCTACGTACGCAGGACACCCATTTATTGTTGAAGTGGCAATAGCCTATGGCGGAGAAATCCCCCAGAAAGGCGGATTCTTAATCCACCGTTTCGCCAACAGAATCCCACTTCTTTACGATGAGGCAAGCGACGTTTCAGTTAAAGTGATAAACGCAATGAACTGGCGAAGGTACAAGGTCACGCCTGACATGCCAATTGCCATACTTGTGCACATTTGCAGCACAAAGGTTCCATACAAAACCGTTGGGAAAGAGTTTATTGCTGACAGACCAGAAGTGAGGAGGGAAGTTGCAAATGGACTGCGTGAGGTTGCACGTCAACTACAGCATTTCCTAACAAAGAGAGAGCACGTTGACAGACAAAGAAAACGTTTAGGGGTTTTCAGCAGATATCTGCCAAAAATAGCCCAGTTTTCAGCCAAATTAGCCTGTAAAGAAAAACTTCCAGACATAGAGAAACTTTTAAGGAGTGTAGAAAAATTTGGAGCAGAAGAAGTTTAAAAGCAGCATAATGGAGAAGAGAAAAGAAGTTTTGACAAGCTTACAGAATTTTGGGTTAAGGATTTATAATCAAATGGACAGTGGGCATTTTCCAACGGTGGATATGCCAAGTCGCTCAATAGAAAACATATATTACGACCCGAACTTGAGGCAGTTCGTCTTGGGTGATAGACGCATTCGAAGAAGTACGCGTAACATACGCCACATAAAGCCGTTCACACAGCTTGTCTGGGCAGCGGCATTTTCACACGAGTTAACCTCGCAAAGGAAAACATCAACGTTGAGGGACGTTTACTACTCCGCACAAGCTTACGAGATGACGTTCACAGACCAGCAAGAGTCAAATAACATAATAACAGATTTAGAAACAGTCCTTGGATTTTCAAGGGAAGACTTCAATATTTTCCCAGAGGAACGCTCAGCAGTCTTTGGAGATATGACAATAGAATACACCGTTCCAGGCTACGAGGGAAAAACCCTAAACTTAACTTCACATCCAGACGGAGTCCTCATTGGACCAGCCTTAACGTCAGCAGAGTTTGTGAAAACATCAGCTGACAAGGTTATAGCCATCGAAAAGGGCGGCTTGTTCACCCGCTTTATAGAGGAGAACGTGCATAAAAAGTTCAACGCCATACTTGTTTTGACGGCTGGTCAAGCTCCGAGGGCAACAAGACACTTCATCAGAAGGTTGAACAGCGAGCTTAAGCTTCCAGTCTACATATTCACTGATGGCGACCCGTGGGGGATGCACATAGCAATGGTCATAATATCTGGTTCTGCAAATGCAGCACACCTCAGGGAACTGAACACGCCTGACGCAAAATGGAGCGGCGTCTGGGCTACGGACATTATTAATTACAAATTGCCAACAGATCCGCTTGATGACGTGGACATGAAGAGGCTTTATGAACTTCAGCGAGACCCACGTTATAAAGATCTGCTGTGGCAGAGGGAAATCAAAACTTTTATGAAAATTAAGAGGAAGGCTGAGCAAGAAGCCTTTAGCAGATATGGTCTGACATATATTGTTGATGAGTATTTGCCAGCTAAACTTGAAGAGACAAGGTGAGGAAGGGAAGTTTAAAATAACTGTTCATGTTTTATGATGTAAAACATTCAGAACCATGCGGGGTTTGAGTATGAGTGAAGAAGGCGGTTTCGGCTTAACATTAGCTGAAAAGTTTTTCGGATTAATACTTCTCATTGTGGGTGTTCTTGCAAGCTATTACACATTTACAAGCATTGCGGATTTGGGAAGCTACATATGGATTTTCGGGTTTCTATCCATCTTCATGCTGGCACTTGGACTATTTTTGATTATTGCCAAAACCGAGTAAGAATGTTTATTCCCTTTTTTCCACAACAACTTTGCATTTTGTAACAAGCGCAGTTATAACGCCCAGAGCTGCAAGCCAAGGGGCTAAAACGGTGCCAATAACCCCTATTGTTGCAGGTATCTCCAATAGAACGTTTCCCTTCTCGTCTTTGACTATTACCCGCGTAACGTTTCCTTCGCGGAGAAGTTGCTTCACTCTTTCCATGAGATTGTCTGCTGAAACTGAAAATTCTTCCCTTACAACTTTTGCAACTGGGGCGCCACAAGCATAGCAGAACTTATCTTCATCTTTAAGTTTTGTTCCACATTTTGGGCAATATGGCAAATTTCCACATCTCCAAATAAAGGAAAGCGCGCATAAGCTTAAAAGTGTTTCAGCAAAGTCAGCAAAGTGAGTGAGTGTTTATTAGGGTATAGTTTATTATTTTTGAAGAGCGCCATCTTAGGGAGACGTTTGCCATGCCTATTCGTCAACCAATTGTATGCGTTCTTGGACATGTGGATACTGGAAAGACTTTGCTTTTAGATAAGATTCGCAAAACAAGCGTCCAAGCTAGGGAGGCTGGTGGAATTACACAGCATATTGGCGCAAGCTTCTTTCCAGTTGATACACTAAAACAGCTGGTGGGTCCACTGCTTTCCATGGTTAAGGGTGAAATTGAGATTCCAGGGTTGCTTGTCATTGACACACCTGGACATGAAGCCTTTACCAATTTGCGTAAACGCGGCGGCAGCGTCGCCGACATCGCCATACTCGTCATTGATGTGCTGCGCGGTTTTGAAGCGCAAACTTACGAGTGCATCGAAATTTTAAAGGCGCGGAAAACACCGTTTCTCGTTGCCGCTAACAAGATTGACCGTATTCCAGGGTGGAAGTCACTTCCAGACATGCCTTTCCTAAAAGCCTACCAGATGCAAGACCCTTATGTCCGCAATGATTTGGATAATAGGCTTTATGATATTATAGGCATTTTTTCGCGTTTGGGGTTTAGAGCAGACCGCTTTGACCGTATAAAGGATTTCACGAAAACTGTGGCTATTGTGCCTACAAGCGCAAAAACAGGCGAGGGCATAACAGAACTCCTGATGGTTCTTGTGGGCTTGACGCAACAGTATCTGAAGAAGCGGTTGCAGACAACAGAGGGACCGGCAAAGGGCACTGTTTTGGAGGTTAAAGAAGAGTCAGGTTTAGGTTTGACGCTTAACACTATAATTTATGATGGGACGCTGCACAAGGATGATTTAATAGTTGTCGGCGGAAGGGAGAAACCCATAGTGACGCGAATAAGAGCAATTTTAGTGCCTAAACCACTTGATGAGATTAGAGACCCTAGGGACAAGTTTTCTTCTGTTGACTCTGTTTCTGCCGCTGCTGGAGTGAAAATTGTCGCCCCTGATTTGGAGGGTGCACTGGCTGGTGCACCTTTGTATGTTGTTGGCACTGGTGAAAATCCTGAAGATTACGTTAAAATTGTTTCTGAGGAGATTGAGCGTATCCGCATTGCAACAGATGCTGACGGCGTCATTTTGAAGACGGACACTTTGGGCTCTTTGGAGGCTATAGCGGAGCATTTAAAGCGTAACAAAGTACCTATAAGGATGGCTGATGTTGGAGACGTGTCGAAGAGGGAAGTTACAGAAGCATCAATCGTTAAGGAACATCAGCCATTCTACGGGGTTATCTTGGCGTTTAATGTTAAAATTTTGCCAGATGCTGAAGAAGAGGCAAAAAATAAGGGTGTCCAAATCTTTCAAGAGAAAATAATTTACCATTTGATAGATAATTACTTATCTTGGCTTAAGGCGAAAAGTGAAGCGAAGATTGAACAGGAATTTGCAAATCTGGTTAAACCAGCAAAAATTCGCATTTTAGAAGGCTACGTCTTCAGAAGGGCGAAGCCAGCAATAGTTGGCGTTGAAGTATTAGCTGGAAAGATAAAGCCGAAACTAGCGCTTGTAAGGGCTGAGGACGGCGAGGAAGTTGGCGAAATAATGCAAATACAGGAGAAGGGACAAGCCCTGTCGGAAGCCAGCAAAGGAATGCAAGTGGCAATAAGCCTTGACAAGCCTATGGTGGGCAGACACATATTCGAAAAGGATGTGTTGTATGTGAAGGTGCCAGAACAACACGCTAAGGCTTTGCAAACAACGTTTATGGATAAGCTGACAGAAGAGGAGCAAGAAGCGCTCAATGAGTACATAAACATAATGAAAAAGAAAACACCATACTGGGCAGCGTGAAATATTAAGATTCTGTGCGCGCTGTTTGATTGAAACTTAAACAATAAAAGACTTCAATCATCAGAGGCTACGAAAGTAAATGCACATTTCCTATTCTCGTGTTTTTTAGGTGTTTTTGTGCTGCTTTTTGGCATTCTAGGGCTTGTTTCTTGCTTGTTGTTGGTAAATCGTTCATCACGTAGCATGGATAAAAAGCCAAAAGTGTGTATGGAATGTTCGGGTTTATTTGGCTTATGAATTCGGCAATATTTTTCACTTCTTCCGCATCTACGTAGCCTGGAACGAGCAACGTGCTAGCCGTTAGCATCGGCAGTTCTTCACGCTTACTATAATATTTTTCTCCTATTAGGCGAAAGTTTTCCAGTGAAGGCTTGTTGGATACTCCGCATAGGGCTATCACCAACTCTTCGCTGTACGCTTTTAAGTCAAATTTTATGTTGCCGCCGCTTTCAAGCGCGTACTCCGCTGCACGTTCAGCCAACTTTGGGTTCATATAACCATTAGTTTCCCAGCAAACGCGCAAAATACGGTTTTCAGCTTTTGCTTTTTCTAAAGCCAAGCGGCTTGTCTCAAGCGAATGCGGCATCTGTGGCGAAGGGTCACCGCCAAAATAGCATATACATGAAACATGCTTATCAACCTTTGAAGCTAGTTCTGCGGCGCTCATCACTAGCTTATGCTTAACGGATAAGTGGCGGTAATGCCAATTCTGGCAGTATAAGCAGTCGTAACTGCAAGCTCCGTAAAAAACAGCCAAATTCGCATAACCGTATTCAGCTTCTGGCGCATAGGCATAACGCGGATAGCCGCTGCCAGTGCAGCCAGGACAAAACCACCAGCTTACGCAGTTTGTTGGTAGCCCATCATAATACCATTCTAAAACGCCCTTTTCTGCTGTGCCGCCAAAACGCACAAGCCTACCATCAACATTCCAAACAAGCCCACAGAAACCACATTTGCCAACACCAATAACGCAGTTGTTAGCACAAACACCGCAAGGCTGCCCGTCAGAATCCCTGGGAGGCTCAGCCGGCAAACCAAAACTTGCACGGCTATCCGCATGCACACGCCTCGTAATTTCTAAAGCCTTATGCGTCTTTTCTCTAATACATTTTAAGCATACACCCAAGCCATCTGAAATTGTCGCGGAGCTCTCGCCGCAAATCAAACACTTCCCCATACGCAACCAATAGAAGATTAAGAAGGTGGCATATTAACTCTAACTGAAAAGCCAAATGGAGAATGAGCCATAAAAACGATAGAAACTTTGTCTATAACCTTATCCGCCACCAACTGGTGGGATTATGGCTAGAACATCACCGTCGGAAAGCTCAGTTTCCAAACCATTAAGCGTGGAAGCGCTCCTACCATTAATGAGAAATTGGAGAAAACCCTTAACATTGCCGTTTTCATCATAAACGTACTCTATAAAGCCTTTACCGTAAAGCTCAGCTAACCGCCTGAGAACAGCATCCACCGTAACCATCTCATCGTCGGAAAATTCCAGCGTTTCCTCTCGTTTTCCAGTCATCTCACGTAGGCTTGTGAAGAAACGTACTGAAACCCTCATAGCACAGACCTCAACAAAATATTCGAAACGAGCATAAATTTAACTGTTACATAATTTGATGGGCATTCGCTAAAATGATGGGCAAAGTTTATATTTTAGTGCATTTTGGTTATCCGAGTAGCTAAAGTGCATTCTAAATATATTGGAGGAATTTGTATGGCTTTAACAACAGCACAGTTAACAACAACACAGTCGGGGCAACCAGTACTAATCCTCAAAGAAGGAACAACGAGAAGCCGTGGAAGAGAAGCTCAGAGAAATAACATAATGGCAGCACGCATAATAGGCGAAGTGCTTAAAACAACACTTGGACCACGCGGAATGGACAAAATGCTCATCGACAGCCTAGGCGATATAACAATAACAAATGATGGCGCAGCAATCCTAGACGAAATAGAGGTGGAGCACCCAGCAGCAAAAATGATGGTTGAAATAGCAAAAACACAAGACGACATGGTTGGCGACGGAACAACAACAGCCGTCGTTCTAGCAGGCGAACTGCTCAAAAAAGCAGAAGAACTCCTAGACCAAAACATACACCCAACAATAATCGTAAGTGGCTACCGCAAAGCAGCACAAAAAGCAATCGAAGTAATAAATCACATAGCTACACCGGTAAACATCGAAGACAGAGAGGCACTCAAAAAAGTGGCTTTAACATCAATGTCAAGCAAAGCCGTCGGACCAGCAAAAGAGCACCTAGCAGAAATCGCAATAGATGCAGTCAAGCAAATAGCAGAAAAACGTGGAGAACGCATGGTCGCAGACATCGACAACATCCAGATAATCAAAAAAACTGGAAAAAGCCTCTTCGAATCGCAACTTGTTAGAGGCTTAATAATAGATAAAGAAGTTGTTCACCCAGGCATGCCGAAAAAAATAGAAAACGCAAAAATAGCACTGCTTGATTGTCCACTGGAAATTGAAAAAACAGAGTTCAGCGCAGAGATACGCATAAAAGATCCACTTCAAATGAAAGCCTTCCTAGACCAAGAAACAAAAATGCTCAAGGAAATGGTTGACAAAATAAAGGCGTCTGGCGCAAACGTTGTTTTCTGCCAAAAAGGCATAGACGATATGGCACAACACTTCCTAGCAAAAGAAGGGATCCTAGCAGCAAGGCGCGTTAAGCAATCGGACATGGAAAAACTTGCAAGAGCAACAGGCGGTAGAATAATCACAGACTTAGATGACCTAACACCACAAGACCTAGGCGAAGCAGGAATTGTTGAAGAACGCAAAATAGGCGAAGACAAAATGGTCTTCGTGGAAAAATGCAAAGACCCCCGCTCAGTCGCAATACTCATCCGCGCAGGGCTCGAAAGAATGGTTGACGAAGCAGAAAGAGCCCTAACAGACGCACTGTCAGTAGTTTCAGATGTGATAGAAAACAACAAAATAGTCGCAGGCGGAGGCGCAGCAGAAATAGAAATAGCAAAAGAGCTACGCGACTACGCCACAAAAGTCGGAGGACGCGAACAACTCGCAATAGAAGCCTTCGCAGACGCCATAGAAATAATACCGAAAACACTCGCAGAAAACGCTGGACTAGAACCAATAGACATAATTGTAGAACTCCGCGCAAACCACGAGAAAAAAGACGGCGTACACATGGGCGTAAACGTTTTTGCAGGAAAAGTGGAAAACATGCAGGAAAACGGAGTGGTTGAACCACTAGTAGTGAAAGAACAAGCAGTAAAATCCGCGACAGAATCCGCATCAATGATACTTCGCATAGACGACGTAATAGCAGCAACAAAACCAAAAGAAGAAAAAGGACCAGAAAAACCACCAGGCGAAAGCGAAGAATACTAACAATCAAACCCCAAATTTTTTTAAACTCACCTTACATTTTATCCATCCAACTTATACGTTAAAGTTTAAACCCAAACAACACCTCAAATTCTGAAAAGGTCTCAGGTGGTATAGTCTGGATCAAATTTTTAATTTATGGTGATTTCTCCCGCTTTATGAAAGCTTCTAAGCAGGGGTGGGTATACTCGGTATGGGTGCCCATTCTTGTATTTTGATCCTCGCCCTAAAATAAAAAAGGAAGACTTGTATAACCGTGAAAAGGAGCTTGGGGAGTTTTTTGAGGCTTTATCTTATGCGCCTATGATCGTGGTGTCTGGTTTGCGTAGGACGGGGAAGACTTCGTTTGTTAATGTAGCACTGACACATATTATAACGTGGTTATTGTAGTAACTGGTTCTGAAGTCGGTGTCTTATTTGATTTCCTTGGATTTGACCAACCAGATTCTCCATTGTATGGAAGGCACTTCGTCCAAATTCAGATGAAAAACTTCCCCGCTGAAATGGCTAAAGAATTTCTTGCTGCAGGATTTAAACAGATTAAAACGAAACCTTCTGCAGAATTGTTAGCATATGCTGTCAAAGAACTTGACGGTGTTCCAGGTTGGCTAACATTGTTTGGAGTAAGATGCAGAGACAAGAATTCATGTTCAAAAGAAATCGTTGATGAGGTTGCTTCTGAAGCTGGAAAACTAGCAAGGGACGAAGTTATGAAAATAGTTACTTATTCACAGCGTTATGGCGTGATTCTAAATTTCCTTTCTAAAATGGGCGAAGCGACGTGGTCGCAGATTAAATCCGCAATCGAAATAAAAGAGGGGCGCTCAATCACAAACCATACTGTCTCTACGCTAATTAGAAATTTAACCAGGATGAGCATCATTACTGAAGTGAATGGCAAATATACAATCGCAGATTCAATCTTAACACGAGGGATAAAAGAACACCCGCTACCAGAATAACGGTAACTCAAAACAGATAATCAGTAACGGGCCCCATACCACGTATAGGTAGGCATACTTACAAGTTTTGGATTAATGAAACTAGAGCTTAGCCGTAGTCTTAATTTTGAAGTTAAAATGATTTTCTATAACTATCTGTCCCAATCACAACGAAAGGCCAGACACTTAACACACCATCGTAAAACTTTCAGCGTAAATCAATAGAGGGGGAGGAGTAAGTGAAAACTATAGGGGATAGGTGTAGGCCTTATGATTCTCCTTGGCTTAGGTTAATGGAATATCACCACACAAAAATAAGCGGATCCAACAACTTCTGGGTCATAAAACTTAAAAACACTGACCTCGACATACAGCTAACAAAGCGCGCGGACATTTAAGAGATATTTTCACATTTAGCCGTGTTTAGGTTTTAATTCCTTATATAATTGAACCCAATTTGCGAATGTGTGCGGGTTCGAAGGGATTCTCAAGATTTAACCCTTTGCAATAATTAGACAGAAATATCAAAAGTGACCTAGGCATAAAATTGCTTAAAAGGTTTTTGACAATAAATTCCTTTTGTTAGATGCGGGCTGGCATGTTGCGCATCTGCATTCTTTTAATGTGTGTAGGTCTTTTGCGTGTAGGTCGCAAATCATTCCTTCAGACCTTATAGTTGTGCAAATTTCGCATAGTTCTTCTATGATCTTTTCTGCGGGTAGATCTGTTTTGGCTAGGGTTTCGGCGAACTTTGAAATCATCCCCATTGTCTTTTCTGAATGTGCTATCTTGTCGATAACGAAGGCTCCTCTTTCTCCTTTAAAATATTGTGTTATCGCAGCTGGTGTTAGTTCCATTTTTTCGGAGACGTCGATTTTGCGCATTCCGTGCTTTTCCATTAATTCCTTCATAATCATCACTCTTATTGCTGGAAGCAGATATTTGACTACAACTACACATGGGGGCTTCAAATATATTCCTCTGTTATCCTTAAAGCGTAGAGCTTATATATTTTTAACGGTGTTAAATGTTGTTTAACGCTGTTAAAGGCTATGAAAGATGATCGACACAAAACTACAGCTCACTAATCTAAACGAACTTAAGCAACACGAAGATGTTGACCTCCAGCACCTAAAGGACTTAATCCAAAAAATAGCCTCTGACAAAATTTTGAAGTTCGCAATAGTCGCTGACAAAAACACAAACGTGATCCTTGATGGCCAACATCGATTCAACGCGCTGAAGAACTTAGGATGCAAGAAGATTCCAGTAGTTTACGTTGACTACAACTCGCATGACATACTGGTCCAAAGTTGGAGAAAAGATAAAAAATTGACGAAAAAGGATGTGATAGAAGCTGGGTTAAGCGGGAAAAAACTTCCGCCAAAATCATCTCGGCATATGATAAAGATGAGCGATAACCTAACGCATATTTTCGCAATTGAGAAGAGAGCTGATATTCCAATCGAGGTGTTGAAGGGTGAACTCCAACTTGTAGACGCAAAAAACATAAAACCAGCAATGCACGTCGATTTCAAAGAAGCCCTAAAGATTCATTCCAAAATACTAGAGTCTGGCGTTGTTGAAAACGCATTAATTGTAGATGGGGAAACTGGCATTGTATTAGATGGTTATGAAACTTACTACGCACTTGACCTCCTTTCAGCAGTGAAAATGCCCGCTTTTACAGTTAAAATCGCAAAAGTGGAGATAAAGTCTCTGCAAAACGGTCTTAAACCAGTCACGAAAGAAACGATAATAGAAGCTGGGCTTAAAGGACCAAAACTTCCACCCAAAAGTTTCAAGGTGCTAAATGAACCACTCCAAATAAGCATTCCCTTAAAAAATCTGTTAGCACAAAAAGACAGCAGCAGAAATCACTTAAAAGTTTACAGCAGCACGTTAGAGTTACTTTATGAGGGGTGGCCAACCCCTCTGGTAAAGTTAAATTCAATATCAAACGACAAACTAAGTGTTTGGGCCAAACTGGAAGGGTTTAACCCATTCAGCAACAGCGTAAAAGATCGCATAGGCTTCTCAATGATTATGGAAGCCAAAGAAAGAGGAAACCTTAAGGAAATATTGTACGAAGCAACTTCCACAAACACTGGAATAGCCCTAACATCCATAGCAAACATAATGGGAGTTAAAGCAAAACTCTACATACCAAAGACAATACAGAAGGCAAGCGACATATACCTTAAAGTTTTAGGCGCCGAAGTTGTGAGACTCCCAGTCGGCTTAACAGTAGAAGCCATAGACCAAGTGGACAATGAAGCTAAGAGGGATAAGGCTGCACACTTAAACCAATTTGAAAACGATGCAAACTTCAAAGTCCACTTAAAGCATACTGCAAGAGAAATTGACGAGCAACTAGCAAGCTTAGGGCTGAAGCCTTCATGCATAATAGGCGGCTTAGGAACATCCGGACACATGAGCGCAATATCCTTCTATTTCAAGACCAAATACAAGAACAACATAAAAATCATGGGAGTTCAACCAGCGCCAAACGAAGTTATCCCAGGCATAAGAAGAATAGAAACAGGGATGAAATGGTATCACTGGGTCCAATTTGACAAAATCATCGATGTCACGCAGAAAGAAGCCCTAGAAGGCGCCATCCAAATTGCAAGGGAAGAAGGGCTCCTCGTAGGGTTAAGCGCAGGCGCCGTTTTCAGCGCCTTCAACAAAATCGAAGAAGAACAAGGAATCTGCGTCCTAGTTTTCCCAGATACCGGTTATAAATATGCTGAGCAGTTTGAAAACTATTTTGCAAACACAGAAAAGTAAACGTTAACACTTCTTAAACGACGGGTGCTTCCTTTTGCGGACTATTTTTAAAGCCATTAGCAGTACAAAACTGTTGTTCGCATATTTGATTAAAAATTTGACCAAAATTTAAACGTTTGTTCGATAAATAAACGAATATCCTTATAAATTCGAAATTAATAACATTAAATAGTGAAAAATAGTTAAGGCGACTTGAATGGGTAAGAGATGCTTGATCATAGACTGTCCCTACTTAGCTGTAGATGGGACATGCCTGCTTCCAGAAAACGAGCTTAAAGAAAAATGCCCAGCAAGGGAGCGCGTGAAACATGAAGAAAAAGATGAATGGATACTCAAGGATTACATTAAGGAACGCCTGAAATCGCAAAGCGTTTTAGAATAGTAGCCTAAAAATTTTCTTCTCGCAGAAAAACTGAGAGCACGTGTAAAAGTGGAAAGATACGCTGGGGCAATAAATGAAAAGGGTAAAACTCATTATTCATCAGCCTCAAATTAATAAGCTTATAGGGCGTGAACTAAATCTTCTATTAAATGATAACGAAAACATCATAGACGCCATTACTGAAATAGACAAAATCATAAGGGCTAAGAGAAATTTCCCTGTTCAAGGTTATGGAAGCCTCCTCCACATGGTTTATCACCCAGTTGAAAATAGATTCTACAAACAAGTTGCAATAACAGCCTACGATCCCTCCGGAAAAATGTTTAATGTAAGGGATAACCCAAAGAAAGAACTTCCAGAAGAGATAACAGTAATCTTAATACCAGCAGGAGGATGCATAAGCGACTGGGAACAACCCCTAAACTACAACGAATTTTTGAAGAAAATTGGGCTTAGCGGAGTCAACTATTGCCCAACGTGTCATTAGACTTAAACAGCTCATGAAAAGGGTGCCAATTTGATGGATCCAAACAGTGTCTTAACAGTTTTAGCAACGAACAACTGGACGGGTAATAATAAAAAGGTTTTCATCACAGCCTATGAAAGTTTCGCTAAAACCTTCAACATTTCATGGAAACTACCAAAAGTTAGAGTGTAAAGGAAACTGCCCTTCATCTCAACAGAGGAAGAGCTTAATCAACTCATCACGGCTGCGGAAAGAAAACCGCCACGTTCCTACAAGTGCTAAAGGATACCGGGGCCAGAACAGCAGAAGCCATAAAACTAAAATGGATAGACATCGATGAAAAATCATGCACAATAAGGATAAACAACCCAGTTAAGGGCAGCTTACCCAGAATCATTAAAGTTTCACCTAAAACAATAGCAATGATCAATGAGCTACCAAAAACAAGCGAGTTCATATTCAACACAAACGCCCACACCCTGCGAAGGAACTTTTACAAACAACGCTGCCGACTCGCAGCCAAACTTCAAAACCCCCGACTAAAACAAATACGCCTCCACACATTCCGCCACTGGAAAGCCACAATGGAATACCACCGCACAAAAAACATAAAATGGGTCCAGCAACTCTTAGGGCATAAGAAACTTGAAAACACAGACCTCTACACCCAACTCATAAATTTTGAAAGCGACGAATGGCACGTGGCAACAGCGAAAAACCTTGAAGAGGAAAAGAAACTCATTGAGGCAGGATTTGAATTTGTCCGATACAGCGAAAAAGACGAAGTGGCTATATACCGCAAAAGAAAATAAAATCTCGGTAGTATAGTTCAGGGCTCCGGTAGTATAGTCCGGTCAAGTATAGCGGCCTCTCGAGCCGCGGACCCGGGTTCAAATCCCGGCCGGAGCACCATGAAGGGAATAAAACGCGACACCCGCTCGGCTATTTCCGCTTTTAGCAAAGGGTTACATAGTGTGTAGGTTTCGGCATGATCATGCCATGTAGAATGACAGATAGGGGAGGGGGTAGGTTAAAATGGCCCAGAAAAAGGTGCATTTTGCACAATTAAAAACTTGAGAATAATACGTTTACTTTCCGTTGACGGATAATCACTGTGACTTTCTTCGTCAATCTTTTTTATGTGGATAAATTAACTTAGCCGTTTTGTAAGGGTTTTCTTATGTAGTTCTATAGATGCAAATGCGAACGCTGCTGTGAAGGCTATAACTGCCAGAAAGTCTAGCGCCAGCGGATAAAAGCACTTGCCTAGGAATAGCTGCCTAACCATGTCTGTAAAGTATGTTAGTGGCGAGATGGAGGCTATGATTGTTCCCCATGGTGGCAACTCTTCTACAGGTATGAAGACTCCGCTTATAAAGACAAGTGGAAACTTGACTAGGGATGAGAGCATCATTGAGGTGGCCGGTATGTCTGTTGGCGGGTAAGCCGAAAGCAAAACGCTTAGGGCTGCGAAGCAAAGGTTTGCAATTATTAAGCCGAAAAGCAGCACTATGAAGTTTAATGGCTCAATTGCCAGTACCAGTGTCAACGCTAGAGGAATAACTGATATTATAAGCCCAAAGAGGAAGGAGGAAACCATGTCTCCGAAAATGATTGTCCAAATGGAAACTGGGCAGCATAAGAGTCTTTCAAGGGTTTTTGAGCGGGTTTCCCAAGGAACAATGGAGGGGCCTACTGATGTGGCTGTGAAAAATGTTGTCATGCCAATTAGTCCTGGCAGCACCTCTTTTAATGGTATGTTTCTTCCTATAACATAAGCCAAAGCCAAAAAAAGCGGGAATACTAATCCGAAAATAATGACTGGTCCTTTTGAATAGTAAATTTTCATATTCTTTTTGGCTATAACAAAAGAGCGTCTAAATTGTTCTGCAAGCCTACTCAAATTGGCATGGCCTCCTTTTCTTTTATGAGTTTTATGAAAACATCTTCCAGCGAGGGCATCATGGTGTTTAAACTTAAGATGCGTATGCTCTTCTGCTTGGCAAAGTCCACTAGAAATTCTATTATGGCTGATGGGTTAGCTGTGTAAACTCGCACTTTATTTCCCATGAAAGAAGCTTTGCTTATGTTTGGGTGTTTTGAAATTTCGTTAATGTTCACTTGTTTATTAAAGAGGACTTCTATGTATTGGAGTTCCATGCTTTGGGTTCTTAGGTTTTCAGGCGTGTCTATAGCGGCTATTTTTCCATGGTTTATTATTGCTGTTCTATGGCATAGTTGATTTGCCTCTTCCATGTTGTGGGTTGAAAGGAAAACAGTCTTCCCTTCCTTATTGTATTGTGTGATTTTCTCTCTTAGAAGTCTGGCGCTTTCAACATCAAGCCCAGAAGTCGGTTCGTCGAGGAAAAGCACTTTCGGATCGTTTACTAAAGCCATGCATAATAGAAGCTTTTGTTTCATTCCTTTGGAGAAGCCTCTAACAAGCTTATCCTTAACCTCATATAATCCAAATTCCTTCAAGAGTTTAGTGGCGTTTTCCTTAAGCCTATGGGTTGGGACTCCGTAAAGTTTTCCTATTAAGGTTAGGTTTTCCCACGCGGAAAGGTCTATGTAAGCGTTTGAAACTTCTGGGACAACTCCCATACACTGCTTAGCTTCTATTGGATTCCTCAAAACGTCATAGCCAACTATAGAGGCTGTTCCTTCGTCAGGCTTTAAAAGTCCTGTGAGGATTCGGATTGTTGTTGTTTTTCCAGCACCGTTTGGACCCAAGAATCCGAAGATTTCGCCTTTTTTAACTTCAAAGTTTATGTGGTCAACTGCGGTTACATCCTCAAAATGTTTGGTTAAGTTTTGAACTTTTATTGCTAACTCCATATTTTCATCTTCTAATGAGGCTCTTGTATTCCCAACAAGACTAAGCGTTCTTTGCTTCGTATTCCTCGGGGCACATTTGCTGGAGCGAAGAGCATTTCGCCACGGGATAAGTTTGCTTTTTCTTTGCCCACTGTAAATTCGCCACTTCCATCGATAACGTAAAAGCAAACTTCATATGGCTCTGGTCTGGAGGGAATTTCTTGACCATCATTAAGACAAATTAGCACAAGATTGTAGTTTTTTGTTTTCAGCAAGTCTTTCTTTACACGCTTGCGCTCCTCCATAGTATCCAATAAGCCTTTCTTTTGGGAGAACTCCACAAGCCCACTCAACTTTGTTATTTTCATAATGTTTTCATCCTTTAAAAAATTTGGTGAAGGGTGATGAGCGAAGTTTTATGCGGAGGCTTAGCGTTTTAGGGTTTCAAGTCGCTTGTTTACTTTTTCCAGTCTTTTTGTTAGGGCTTCTTTGTATTCTTCAAGCATTTTTATTTCTTCTTCCACATCCATCAGCGGAAATGGTAAACCCATATGGTGCTCATGTTCGTGTTCATAGCGCGAATGGTGTTTTTCCGTTCCATAGTTACAACAGCATTCACACATCTACCTCTCACCTCCTTTTCTTTTTTCAAAATTTTCATGATAAAACTTTGTCAAATCGTCGAAGAGCATCTTCCTCTTGACAATGGATTCCAACCCCATTTTTAGGGCTTCAACTCCCCTATCTGTTAGGCTGTAGACTCTTCTGTCTGGGCCGCCTTCGACTTTTTCCCATTTAGACTCTAAGAGGCCTCTTTCTTCCATTCTTCTTAGGAGCGTGTATATGGAGCCTGGTTCTAGTTTGTGGCATCCGCTGCTTCGCTGTTCTATTTCTTCTAGGAGTTGGTAGCCGTGCATTGGTTTTTCATAAAGTATGCGCATTAGTAGGAATTGTATCCATCCGCGTTCTGGATAGTCGTGCCAGCAACCGCAATGTTTTGGGCCACACATGATTATCAGCGATAGTGTATAACAATGTTACATATATAAGTGTTATGCAGACAAAGCAGTAGATTTAAGAACTCAAACACGAAATTCTATGCGGAGGAAAATCAATTGGCAAATGAGAGCCAAAAAAGTGAATGTGCCCATGAATGGAAAGCTGAAGGGTTAACTCAAGACAAGTCCCATGTGAAACTTGTTTGTGTAAAATGTGGCAAAACAAAGGAAATAGAACTCTTTCCATAAAATGCAAAACTGTCAAGAAGGTTGATGCAGTTAAAATGGGCGAAGGTGTTGTTAAAATCAGAAGTTGGAAAGAGTTTAAACGTCTCGCAGAAGAGTTAAAAGTTAACTCCATAGTCTACAACATTGAACAGGATGGCTTATCGCCCAACAGAGAGCTTACAAATTTGAGGCTTATACTGCCTTCTGGAAGGGCTTACTATGTGCTAATAGACTTTGCTAAGGGCGAAACGCTAAAGGAAACAGGCATACCGCTTAGGAAGGATGCCAAGGGAAACCGCTACATAAGCGAGGAAGACATTAAAGAATTTCTCAAAAACCAGTTTAAAAGAAATGATTTGACAATATGCTCCTACTGGACTATCTAAATATTGCTTATAGTTTTGCCTCTTCCATGACTATTTTAGCTATTTTCTTGACGTCTGCTTCATAAATGTCAAGTGTGGGTACTTTCTGCAGATATTTTGATATGTCAATTTCATAATCAATTCTTTTTCCAGCTTTCTCCATAACTTTTGAAGCGCATCTGTTGCTACATCCGTTTATGACTATGTTCTTTTTGGCTTTTTCTGCTATGTCCAAGTGCGGTTTCGAACTTGCGGCAACAGCTGTTGTGCAGCACATTCTAGCCTTGTCCAAATTGGTCAATAAAACTCCGACGGCGTGTCCTATTTGTCCAACGTTTGCGGCTCCGTCGCAAACCCAAATTACATTTTCGTGTTCAGCAGACTTATAACAGCTTTCAAGTATCTTTAGCCCCTTCTTTTCCTCCACTTCCAATTATTCTCACCTCCTAAAATTCCAATTTTATAGGCTGCAGCATCCTCTCAAGCTCTTCTTTACCGCTGCCATATTTTGGCAGTTTAAGCTGTGGACATTCCTGTAATGTTCTTTCTCCGTTTGCGAGTTTTACAGCGAAGGGGAAGCATCCTTGTTCTCCGCATTCTTTGCAGTTTGTCTTTGGCAGATACTTGTATATTTCAAGCGGAGTTACCTTCCCCTTTCTCTCAACAAGCTTTGGGTCTGGTTGACCATGAATTTTGTAATACTTGAAAGCCCTCTTTATCAGAGTTTTTAAGCTTTCTAAAAGTTCTATTGCAATCTCTTCCCTGGCGACGCAGCCTAAGTTAATTTTTCCAGAAGAGTATATGGTCACTAATTTTCCATTAAAGAGGAAGGTGACCGAGCCGAAAGCTTTGGAATAGTTTGAATGGGGTAGGGCTAAGTAAAGTATCGGCAATATCTCATCTAAGGGCTTGCCTGCATGAGCGGAAATTTGAAGTTTCCTAGGTTCGAGGAGACAAGGAGTCTTTTCAACTATTTCCACTTTATCAACGCCCAACATTTAACCCTCTCTGTCAGGTTCAAAAAAGATTTAGTTGGTGTAAGGCTTCAATTAGTTTTGGGTCTGCTATGCTATAGAAAACCCACTTTGCCCTTTTTTTACTCTTAATCAATCCAACGTTTTCCAAAATTCCCAAGTGATGAGACGCGGTAGGCTGAGTTAAGCCCAAAGCAACCATAATTTCGCAAACGCACATTTCCCTAAATTCCAAAAGCCTAACAATCATCAACCTCGTCTCGTCTGCCAAAGCCTTAAAAATTTTGCTAGCTTCTCTTATCTTTTCTCTTTTAAGAGTAATGTCATCCGTAATCTCCCTCAATTTCGCTGCATGTTCCGAAACATCTCGAGCGGGACACAGGCCAGAATCAACCAACCGTTCTAATCGCTCCCTCAAACCCGTATCTTCTTTCAAAATCAATTAATTTTCCTCCATTGCAAGAGGCTAAAGTGGAACAATAAATTTAAATATTTCGATTTGAGAGCATTCCTACAAGGGTGAATGATATATGACTGAAAAAAATTTGCCCAGATTCATAATGTGTTTCTGCACTGGCGAATGCCCAGGATTTGCAAAGTTGGAATTATGGAAGTTTATAAACTTTGTTAGAAATGAGCTTGACGTAGAATACGCCATCATCCATCCGCAACTCTGCGTTACCGACGGAGACAACTTCCTCAAAGACTACTTGAAGGAAAGTGACAAGGACAAAATATACATAATAGGCGGATGCGACCCCAGAATGCAGAGGAAAATGTTCAAAGACGCCTTTGCGGAAAAAGGTCTCGACTTTGACAAGCAAGTTATTTCTTTAGATTTAAGGAACATGGAAACCCAAGAAGCCATGAAGAAAGTTGAAGAAACAGTCAACAAACTGGTTGGAGCATAAGCATGACTGAGCAGAAGGAAAAATACCTCGCTGAGGAACGTTATTATGGAGAAAAAGTTATTGCACCTCAGAATCCTTACGGATTACCAAGAAAAGAAATAGAGTGGTATCCGCGAATAGATTATGAGAAATGCGACCCCAAGAAATGCGATTATTTCTGCGTTGAGTACTGCCACATGAAAGTCTACAAGCGTGTAGGCGACAAAGTGATTGTCGACGACCCCTATAATTGCAATGTACCAAGCCAATCATGTGCGCCACGCTGCCCTACAGACGCCATTATTTTTCCTTCAAAAGAAGAGTTGAAGCGTCAACTTAGAGAGTTGAGGAAAAAATATGGGTTCAGTGAAAAATGAAAAACGTGTCACGATTCCCCGCGAGGAAATTCCATGGTTCCCCACAATAGACTATGAAAAATGTACTGGATGCCTTACATGCGTAAAAATTGACAAAGATGCTGGTCACGACGTTTATGATGTTGAAGGAGACCCGCCTCGCCCGGTGGTGAAGAATCCCTATTCATGTGTTGTTGGATGTCAAACATGTGCAAAAATGTGTCCAAACAACGCCATAACCTTTCCATCAGCAGAAGAACTGAGAAAAACTTTGAAAGAATTGAGACTCAAATACTCCCAATGAAGCTACGTGTAGAAAATGGCGAATGAAAAGAAAACTGAAACAAATTCTCCATGCTCATGCACACAGGCAGCAGCAGACCTTTTGAAATCAGTTTCGCCGATAAAAGAGGGAATGCTTAAAGAAGTGAAATGTAAAGGATGCGGAAAAATTTTCCTAACAAATTTTGAAACTGAATACTGTTTTGACTGCAGAAGGAAAAGCCAAGAAAAGTGAAACTGTTTATGGCAAAATCTGCCGCAGTTTGGTATCCAACAGTTTTCCCAGACAAGTGCAACGGTTGCGAAGGCTTAGAGACACCTCAATGCATTCAATTTTGTCCACACGGCGTTTTTGAACTCAAAGAAGGCAAGGCAATAGTGGTAAATCCTCACAAATGCGTTTATGGATGCATAGCATGCGAAAGAATATGCCCCAAAAAAGCCATAGCCTTTCCACAGCGAATAGCAACCACGCCAAAAATGCCCAAAGATAAAGGACTGCTTCACAAAACTACATGCAAAAAATGCGGCAAAATCTTCTGGACAAATAGAGAAGTGGACGTTTGCATGAACTGCGAAAGCAAAACATAAAACCACAATAAAACCTATTATAATGTGAATTGTAAATGAAGAAAATCCTATTTGTATGCGTTGAGAATGCGGGAAGAAGCCAAATGGCTGAAGCCTTCACAAAACATTATGGAAAAGGAAAAATCGAAGCAGTAAGCGCTGGAACAACGCCATCAAAAGAAGTAAACCCAACAGTCATTCAAGTTATGAAGGAAAAAGGAATAGACATATCCACAAACAAACCAAAACTCATCAACAACCAAATGGTACAAGAAGCAGACATAATAATCGTCATGGGATGCGAAGCCGGAGGATTCTGCCCAGCACCATTACTTGGAAAAGTTGTTGACTGGAAAATTGAAGACCCGAAAGGAAAATCAATCGAAAAAGTTCGCCAAATCAGAGACGAAATTGAAAGAAAAGTTAAGCTGCTGATTAGCGAATCATAGTAAACCAAAATACAGTAAAATCGGCATACTAAAGCTTCACCCTAACTTCGCTTCTCAACATTACTTTATCTTCCATAAACTCAGAAGAGTAAGCGTAAACCTCTACGCCTCCTTTAAAGGCTTGCCTTAAAGCCTCTCCAAATTTTTTATCCACATCATCGGCAGGTGAAAAACTATGGGCATCTTTCCGCTGAATTATAAACAGTAGGCAGGCTCTATAGCCTTCCCTTTTAGCCTTCAGCAATTCCATCACATGCCTAGTTCCCCTTTCGGTTTTCGCATCTGGAAACATGGCTATCCCATCTCTAACAAGGGTGCAAGACTTAACCTCCAAAAGGCATAATTCTTTATGATTGCCTAACAAAAAGTCAAAACGTGTAGGTCCATAAAATGGTTCAGGCTTAATAGTGGAGTATTCAGCAAATTCTTTTAAGGCTTCATTCTTCAAAGCTTCAAAAACCAGCCTGTTGGGAACGCGGGAGTCAATAGAAACCTTTCGACCTTCATGATAAACTCCTATCAAATCATAAGCTGTCTTCCTTCCCTTATGCGCAGTCTTTTCCAAAACAACCCTAGCACCAAAATATAGAAGCTCCCTCAGCCTTCCAGGATTTGGCAGAAAAACCTCAAAAATTCCGTTTTCAAGCTCAACTAAAGCTGAAAAACGTGTAAGCCTCTTTATAAAAAAGCCTTCAACAAGCTTCCCACAAACTTTGATAAATGCTGTCATTTGCGCATGAATTTGGCATCGCTCAAATTATTCTTTTCTGCAATAGAAAAAGTGACGTGAAACCCAACCATGTTGTTTAACTGAATTTTTATTTCGATTTTCCATTTATGTTCCATCCTATGAAAATTAGAGACGACCTCCAAAAACATACTTTCGATAGTAAGCATCTGCAACCGACTCATCCCAACTATCCCATTCATCTCTAGGAATAAGTTTTTCAAGCCCCTCTATCTCAAGCCTTCTTTTTAACATTCTATTTTCATCTAGCATTTTAGAGAGGTTCATAACCATGACTTTGTTTTCCACGAAATACTCATAGGCTCTAAACTTCATAACGGCGTATTCTCCCCACAGATTTCGAGCATTCTCCGACCTCATCTCGTTTCGCAACTTCTCCAACTCTTCCTCACCTTCACTTAAGAGGCCATATTGAATAAGCAGAGGGATGCCTTGGCTTTCAAGCATTCCCTTTTCTTTAAGGAAACGCCTCACCTTCTCAGCGGTTTCGTAGGGAATGGCGATTCTCACGCGAAGTTTTTCGCGGTTTTCAATAGCCTCTAAAGCACCTATAAGGTCGTTTAGGCGTTTTTGACGCTTTCCAATCTTCATTTCTTATGGCCTTCTAGAATGCTTTTTAAATGCTTGTTTTCTCTTTGCAGGGCATCCAAAAGCTCGTTATCTCTCTTATATTCTTCAAACAACTTCTTTACATGCAAATAGCTAGTCTTCATCTGTTTGAACTCGTGCACCCAGAAATCAGCCATTCCACGCTCCAAAATTTTTACCATTCCATCGCTTTCATTGAGGCTATTTTCCGCGACATAAGCTTTGAATTTCTCATAGGTTGAATTGTCCAGAAATGCCTCTAAAATGGCAGACTCGCCCTTTTTACCAAAAATCAATCGGCTAAACATTTATTTCCCTTATGTAAAGCCTTTTTGCACCACGTCTTCCAGCTATTTTTGGACTCTTTTGTATAGCGTGCATATTTGATTCCACCTACTTATGGACAAATGGTGGTTTAGAACCAGATGGATTTTGAATATTCAATGTATTTTTGTATAATTTTCGTTACGGTGTCTTTTTCGCTCATGTTGGATGAGGGGCGTGCGCATAGGTGGAAGACCTGCACTCGATTGTCGTTGAAAATTTTGGAGATTTGTGTCCGCAAACCTAGACATTTACTTTCAAGAAGAGTGAATTGCATGGCGATTTTCTGAAGTTCAGACTCAAGAGTCCTTTTCTGCTCCTCTAACTCTTTGATTTTCTGCAGAAGTTGTTCCTCTGAGTAGGACGACTTCATTCCAAGGTATATAATCTTCTGAATAAACGCTTTATCATTTATGGAAACTTTTAGCGTTCCAGCAAGCTCTAAAATCCCACAGCTTTGGTTTACATATATTACCTGCTGATTTTTCTTTAGTTTAACTCTAACCAAAACTGATCATCCCTTTTCTACTTAAGAAAGTTTCAAGTTTTTTCTGATCTTCTATCAGTTCGTTCAGCATTCTTTCTTCCCTTTTTACGTCGTCTGGCAACTCCTCTAGTCGCTTCTTTAAGTATGCTATTCTCTCTTCAAGAGACTGCACTTCACGTTCAAGACATTGAATCTTGAGCGTGAGTATTCCTTTACGGATTATACTTTCCGCCTGATCTCTGATTTTTTCATATAAATGTGTTGGAACAATAATTTTGATAAGTTCATTTTTACTCTTACTCATTTGCAAGCAAGCCTCCCATGACTTTGACTCCCCTCCTACCTACGATTTTTTGAACGCTTCTCAAAGGGACGTCTTCTACAGCTTTTCGGTCTAAGTCTGAGAATTCGCAGCCTTGCCTTCTGACATGCTCAAGTAGTTCTAATTTTAGGTGTTGAAGGTTTTTCTCTTCAACATCAATGATGATCTTAATTATATCTTGATTTTTGTTGGGCGTAGCGTCTTCTAAAGTTTTGAGCAATGCTGTAAGGTGTGGAATGCATAGGCCTTTGGAATTTTTGAAAAGGCTGAGAAACTCTTCATCACGTGAAGCGAGCAGTTCCACGATTTTCTTGATGTAGATTTCCATCATATTGACCAAATGAGTGCACGCTGGGCATACCGTTTTCTGGTGAAAAGCCTCTCTGCCATGTTTCTTTTGTTTTCTCAAGTCCTGAACCATTTTTTCTATTATGCTTTGGGCAATTAGGGCTACACCGTGGCCGTCGGAGCTTTCCGGTCTCATTGCGATTGCCAGCATTCTATGGAAGTGGTGGTTACAGAATCCGCCGCTTTCAATGAGTTTTTCTCTTGATTTGGCATCCATTACAAGCTCTGAGAGATATACGTCAATGTATTTTCTTTCGATTTCGTCTTCTAATGCGCATAAAAAGCACTCTACGCCGCTTTTAATAATCCTCTCAATGCGGAAGTATGTTACATCCACGCTCATGTGAAATCACCATTGCCTATTGATTGTTTTTAATATGCTTACAGCGTAGAAGGTGTCCTCGAAAGTGGATATTCCAAGATCTGACCTTGCAAATCCACCGTTTACATTTTGGCATCTGAGCACAAACTCAGCTGTCTGCCTTGGATACCGCAGGCTTTCGCCGAGAAGATTAAGCGTTGATACTCCATAATATACATGCTCCATGAAAGGAGTGGAACTGCTAGGCACAACAGTGAAGCCTCCATAAGGCTTTTCGCAAGCCCTAACATATCCAAGCGTATCCCTAAGCAGCTTAACCTGATAGCCCAAATTGGAAAGTGAAGCCACAGCATGATAGGTTGAATTCAAATTTGAATGCCCATGTGCCCCGAATCCGCCATCATTGTTTTGGAAGCTCAGCAACCAATCCGTAACTTTCTCGCTGTCAATTTTTATACCGATCATGTTGGCAAGTTCGGTCACCATGAAGATTGGGAGAAACTCTGAGGCAACCTCAGCGTAAACGTCAATTGTTCCAAACTCACCCCTAACAACTGGCAGAGAAAGAAAAAACTTTTCCAGCCCTTTTTCATCGGGCTCTTCGCCGCAGAGTTTCAAGGCTTTAGCTACATAATAATGCGAGTAAAGATTGTCTGGAACGAAGCGGCGTAGCCATTCAACAGTCTTTTCAACGTTTGGGAAAGGAGCGCCTAGCAAGTCCAAGATTGCCAGTCCATAATATGTGTCTTGAGCGTTGGATTCTATGCCTTGACAGAAAGTGTATCCACCGTCTTCATTCTGCCTACAAACAACATAATCAGCAACACGTGTAACCCACAAGTCTATAAACTGTCCATCTCTTAAAAGAGCTAACCGCCCTGCTTCGCGCAACCTAATACCCACCTAACCGCCTTTTAAACACCGGGTAGAAGCTATCAGCCCCCGCGCAAAGAGAAGCGAGGGCGGTTAAAGGCGAGCTTCATCGCCTTGAAAATACTGAAAGGCGATAAAGGAAATATAAACATTTCTTTGGCAACTTCGTTTTCACACTCATATGCAACAAATCCAAATTAGGTCCCACAGAACCTTTGCTTCTGTGGATTGACATACATAAAAAAGGAAGTGGAGATTGCCA
>JBMFKI010000002.1:130380-130672 GCA_049972525.1 Bathyarchaeia archaeon | reverse complement strand
GAGGCAAGAATTAAGTGTTTTGAGGGGGAACTAAATTTTTAGCTATGGAAAAATTTTAAATTATTATGTGAAAAAAGTTTGGAGCTTTAGATTTTTTAAATTTAAAAAAATAAAACGGAAACAGACGCTTTTTAAGCCTTTTCGTATTCCAGCGAGATTATGCCTTTTAAACACTCTCCGCCACTTTTCCTATACTTCAACTCATGCATAAGACCGTCGATAAAGCTTGCAAGCAGCTCAGTCCCTTCACCTGAGAGAATCGAGGAAATACACTTTACACTCACTTTGTTTC
>JBMFKI010000002.1:0-130370 GCA_049972525.1 Bathyarchaeia archaeon | reverse complement strand
GTTTCCATTTTGGACAATAGAAACCTCATTAAGCTCCCATTCTTTAGTTTTCAAAAACCTTTCAATCACCTCAATAGGTCGAGAATATTTTACGGAAAGACCTTTCCCGCAGAGCCTTCCAAACTCGTACCATTTTTCCCGAAGGACAGCGCCGTCTTTAGGGTACGATTTACCGATAAGGTAGCTAAACACCTCACTAGAAACTATTTTTGCTCCTAAAGCCCTATGAACATCCATAAACTCGTAAAACTCGACAACCTCATCGAGCGAACGCCCGCTTTTATACACTTTTAACGCATGATCAAGAATTTCAGAGACGAAACTGTAAAATGGTTTTCCCTGTCTATTGGCTATCTCCATGAGTTCTTGAACCATTTCCTCCGGAACAAGAATCAGCTTTCTGCTTTTGCCGCCGGCTCTTCTAACCGTTGCACCTTAGCCTCCTTAACTGGCTGGCTAAACCTTAAATGTATGAAACCTTTAGCTATGTGCCTCTCAACGCACGCATAGCCTAAAGCCTTGAAGACACCTTCAAGAAAGGCGCTCAAAAACGTGGTGTAAGATTCAGGAAAGCGTGGACTAACGCATCGCACAGAGAAAGCGCCATCATCCGCGTCAACTATTTCAAGGTCTTTGGCGTTCCAGAAGAAACCGCGCAAATGCCGCTTTAAACCATCAACCTTATCCTCAAAATCCCGAAGAGAAAAGCATTTTCCACACCACTCTCCCGTCTCAAACCACTTCGCAATCATCCAATCCCCGTTCTCACGATAAGCCCTCTCCATAGCCTCATACAACAAGCCTTCAGGAACAAGCACGAAGCCCGACTCCTTAGCAGCCTTAAAAACCTCAAACTCCCTAACAACATCACTCAGACGGCAACCCATCTCATTAACCTTCAAAACCTGCTCCAAAGCCTCATTAGTAACACCGAAAAGCGTAAGCCCCCTACGACTTGCAAGCGCACTTACACTATCAACCAAATCCTCCCTTGCAGCAAGCATTTTCCTCTTCAAACAAACCACCAACAATATACCATATCAACATAGATCGTAATAAAAGGCTTTTTCTAAAATGCGCGCTGTATGGCGGACCTAACTCATACGCAAACACCAGAATAGAGAATGCGCACGCAAATTAACGCTTTTAAGATTCATATTTTTCAAGTTTATCAGTCCTCAGTACTACTTCTTCATTACCTTTATCTGCTGTTCCAAAAGAGATTATGCTAGGCGAAGGAAAATGACGAGGAAGACTTTGGAAGGTCAGTCCTTAGAAGATATTCTGGAAGACGTGAAAAGTTTGGAGCTTGATTTCAAGCAGATGATCATAAAAATTGAAGAAATCCAGAGAGGCCGCAACTTGAGTGACGTGGAAAGGCAGACAATCGAAAATATTAAGAAACGACTATTCAACATTCAAAACCAGATCACAAGCATATTAAACAACTCGCCATCCACAAGCAATCCAGCCTCAACTGTAAGCGCCATCGGTTCACCTATAATCATAAGGTGCAAACATTGGGAAGAATTCAAGCAGCAAGCTTCAAATGCGAAAAGTCTTTCCTTTCTCTGCAAGGAAGAAGAAAAAACGTTTCAAGTTGACGCCATCAGGGAAAACAGAATTTACACTTACAGTGGGCAAATGCCAGAACAGAAGACCATGCTTAAAACTTGGCTCTCAAACGAGTTGAACGTTGAAATAAAGGATGTTCTTGAAGGAGTTCTAGCAATAGGATAATCCAAAATCAGAAAAGCATTGCCATCCAATTTAAAGAGGAAAAACCGAAGATAACCATAATCGTCAGGTAGGCTCCAGCTGAAAATGTGAACCTTAAAACGTCAGCATAATCGTTGCTGACGCCATCAAACTTCGAAAATCTTCTAACCGCAAATAAAATGAGCAAAGAGGCTGAAACAACTAGGAAAGCCGAAAAATAGGGTGGAAGAAAAAGCGACATAATCGCAACGTACAGGTTTTCCTCAAAAAATGGATAACCCCTACTCCAAGCAGCCGCTCTGAGCGCACATTCACAAACGACAGTAAACAAAGCCGTAATAAAAAGAAACTTGCAGACCTTTGAGGCCCATGAAGGCACATTTGCCTTTTCATTTTCTATGTCTACGCGAGGCTCTTTGTGGAAAGTGCAGAAATGTTTACTAGGCTCATAATGTTCAGCACAGTAATATTCCATGCAGTGTGGACATATGCGGGCTACATATATGGGCTTATGGCAGTATTTACAGTTCACAACGTTTTCCCCTTTTCCTTATGAAATCAGTTGTCATGGCAATTGGCCAGTCAACTTCTGTATGATAGCTGTCCACAATGGCATGTATGTAGAAGCATCTATCTTTGCGATAAGCTCCCTATACATAATCTTAATCGTCATAGCTAGACTTGCAAATCCCATGTTAAAACTCCTCTGAGAGTCCTGATAAGTGACCAAAACCTTACCTAAATTCACCACGCATGTTGTAACGTTATTTTCATCCTCAACTGAAACAACGCTAGCTGAACCGGCGAAAACCTGAAGCACATACCCACCTTCGCTATAGTTCAAGCTAAAATCTGAAAGCGTAAAATTCACCAAACTCACGTATGGCAGTATATCCTTAACAGGATCAAGCGAAACCTCAGTTGCAAGAACCCTCACTGGAACAGGGATCTGCAATGCAAAGGCAAGTCCAACCACCGCAATGGCTGCAAATGCCATAAACTTCAATCTTGCATTCTTAGCCATAAGCCTCTTTGAGAGGATAGGCTTACTTGCATGTGTATCTTTCCCGTCCTTAGCATGCCACGATTCATCCTTTGGCGAGTAGCCGCAAGCAAGACATTTGTAGTATAACTCGTTGAGAAAACCAGAATCAGAATCTCGACGGCAAAGCACCATCATAACATCATTACCGCACTTAGGACACTTCATGTGATGCTCTCCCTCCCTCACCACCTTAACCAAGAGAACCAAAGCTTTTAAGCACTCATCTGAAAAATTTCATATTTCACAAAAGGAAATATTATGTCACAAGATACTCGCACAACATAACGATGACGCCTTATAAGGCACCTGTGAAAAGATCCTCATCTCTTCCAATGGCCAAACTGCTTATGCTTGAAACTTCGGAAAATTCAATAGCGTCTTTTAAACCCTTAAAAATCACAACGGGCATGGCTTCAGCCCCCTGACCCATAAGCAGCTCAGCTGCAGCGGCAATTTCGTCAACAACAGCGACGTTTTTCACCTTAAGAACATAACCGTAAAGATCCCTTTTTCCCCTATAATCTTTAAAGGGCTTGATTCCAGACACCCCTATTGCAAAGTTCACCTGCCCCCTCCTAAACGGGCGACTGTAAGTGTCGCATACAACAACGCCAACGTTTTTTCCAGTTAACCTCTTTATTTCCATACGACAATTTTCTGCAGATAAATCTGGATCTTCCGGAAGTAAAGTAAAGTTGTCTTCTCCCTTAACGTTAGACTTGTCTATTCCAGCATTTATACAAACTAAGCCTCTAATATCCTCCACAAGAAGAACACCGCGAGAGGCTTTAAGAATATTTTTGGTTTCTCTAAGAACTAACTCGACAAATTTGGCGCTTTTTCCTGCTGCCATCGCTACCTTTTTTGCCTCCTCTGAAGGAACCACTTCACGTAGCTTGCTGATTCTTCCTTCAGCCTTCGAAAAAATTTTTTGAGCAACTGCTATTACATCGCCATCTTCGATTTTTACGCCGTTTTTTCCCGCTGTTTCAACTATGATTTCTGCTATGTTGTCGCCAGGCTTTATTTGCGGGAAATTTTCAAGCGCTATGGCACTGTAAACTTTCATTGCTGACCTCTCAGGCTTTCTTTTAGAAGATGCGCTTGATGTATTAAAGTTTATATTCGACAATAGTATTTCGTAATACGTAATATTTAATAGAGCGCCCAGCACAAAAACTATAGGAGAAAAGGCTATGCCAAAACTTCAACTCAAAGGGAAACTAGAAAAAATCAAAGGATTTAAAATAGGATTCAAAAAATCCAAAAAAGAAACAATTCCACCGCCTGCCCCGAAACCAATACCAAGAGGATTTAAAGTTGTTGAGAAATATCCACTCTACGAGCCATTTGCACACGTTGCAATAGTGCAAAATCCCAAAACAGGCGAGTACAAATACATACTAGACGAGTTACAGCTTGACCCCTTTGAAAGGGCAATCTATAATCGCATATTGGAAATACTTCTGGCAGAGATGGAATCCCCAAAGGAGGAAATCGCAGACCCAAGAAAATTCTTCGCAGAGGAAGCAAAAAAGATAGTTGACAAGTACAGGATAAGTCTAGGATGGCTACCAGACGTTTCATGGTACAAAATCATCTATCACGCTGAGAGGGACCTCGTTGGCTTCGGTCTGATCGACCCGCTGATGCGCGATCCTAACATTGAAGATATATCCTGCGACGGCGTAAGCAAGCCAGTCTATGTTTGGCACAGAAACTACGAAAACATAGAGACAAACCTAAGATTCGAGTCTGACGAAGAACTTGACAATATGGTTATAAAACTCGTCCACATGGCTGGCAAACACGTAAGCTCAGCATTCCCAATAGTTGATGCATCACTTCCAGGCAAGCATAGACTTGCAGTTTGCTACAGAAGGGAAGTCACGCCCTTCGGAACAGCGTTCACGATCAGAAAGTTTAGGGAAGATCCATATTCAATAATAGATCTAATAAACCTCGGCACATTCTCAGAGGAGATGGCCGCATACTTCTGGCTATGCCTAGAATACAGAGCCTCAATGATGGTTTTAGGAGGCACGGCAGCTGGAAAAACAACAGCGCTAAACTCTTTAGCATGCCTAATTAAGCCTGGAAGCAAAATCATAACAATAGAGGAAACTCCAGAGTTAAACCTTCCACACGAAAACTGGATTTCCTTTGTCGCACGACAAAGCTACGGCCTAGGAGAAAGCAACATCGGAGAGGTCACACTTTTCGACCTTGTAAAAACCTCGCTTAGGCACAGACCAGACTACCTCATCGTTGGAGAGGTCAGAGGACAGGAAGCCTATGTGCTATTTCAAGCATTGGCCACAGGTCACGGAGGCATGTGCACAATGCACGCGGAAAATTTGGATTCAGCGATAAAACGTTTAACACAGAAGCCGATGGACATCTCGCCGGCTTACATTCCCCTCATGAACATTGTTTTGTCAATTCAGAGAGTTACACGCGTTGGAGAAGGAAAAATGAAGGCTTACAGGCGAGTAATGGAAGTCTACGAGGTTTCAGATTATGAAGATTACAGAAGAACCTTTAAGTGGACCCCAATTAAGGATCAACATTCACCATCACTTGACAAAAGCATACTGTTGACAACAATTTCTGAAAGAACCGGCTTAAGCAAAAAGGAGCTTATCGCCGAAATAGAAAAACGCAAAGAAGTGCTCCGTTGGATGCGCGAAAACAACATAAGAAGCTACAAGGATGTTGCTGCGATAATAGCAGAATACTACATCAGACCAGCTGAATTTCAGGAAAGAATAATTATAAAGGAGGAGGAAAAACCGATTGCCCAGCCTTGAAAAGCTTGAAGCGTGGTCCTTCCGTGTTTTCGGAAAAATCGCACCCTCTTTCCTAGCGAAAGTAGTTGAATTCAAGGAGTATTTGGAAAGGGCTAAAATAAAGATATACCCTGAAACCTACGTATCTCTAATGTTCTTTTCAGCGTTGGCAACTCTTCCAGTAACAATTCTAGCCCTGATAATTTTATACTTTTACGCTTTCATTCCAGCCATCATTCTAGTTCCAACGCCAATATATGTCATGATAGGCTTCATGCTCGTTCCCATATCTAAGGCCAGCGACAGAGCTAGCAGCCTTGAAAGGGAAATGCCCTTCGTAGCCGCCTACATAAGCGTAATGGCATCTGGAGGCATATCCCCCTACACAAGTTTTAAACGTCTATCTCAAATCGAGCTGCTTCCAACAATGAAGGCGGAAGCTAGGGAAATAGTTAAGGACGTTGAAATTTTCGGCCTCGACCCACTAACGGCCATACAAGCCGCTGCAAAAAGAAACCCTTTAGACACTTATCAAGATCTACTATCTGGATATGCCTCCACAGTAATTATCGGCGGAGACGTAAAACACTTCCTTGAAAGGAAAGCTGAAGACATATTCAGACTAAGAACAATGCGTGTTAAAGCAGCAGCTGAAAGACTCGGCATGCTTTTGGAGTCCTTCATAATAGTAATGGTCCTTATGTCCCTGTGCTTCTATATACTGTTCTCAGTGGAACAACTTTACAGTTCAGGCTTATCCTCAACGTCTGGCATGATAATGTACACTTACGTGCTTACACCGATGCTTTCAATGACGTTCCTGTATTTGGCACACAGCATGCAGCCAAAAGCTCCAGTTACGGAAATGCGCCCATACAAGGTTTACGGAGCATGCTCCGCTGCAGCAATAGTCTTCTTCGTGGTGCTTACCCAGTTCTTGGGTTTCAGCGACTTACCATTAGTGGCGGCTTTAGCCCTTCTGATCGCAACTGTGCCCGCTGCTGCAGCCCATAACAAAATATCGGCAAAGAAAGCGAGCATAGAAAGAGGCGTAAACAACTTTCTGCGAGACTTGACTGAAATCAGAAAAACAGGATTGTCACCTGAGAAATGTATTGAAAGCTTGTCGAAGCGTGAGTACGGAGCGTTTGGAAAGGAACTGCGAAAGATAAGCTCAGAGATATCCTGGGGGCTCCCTGCAAGCAAAGTCATACTGGAATTTGTTAAAAGAACGAAGAGCTGGATAACCCAGATAATAATGTTTCTCTTGGTGGAGACAATAGATGTTGGTGGAGGAACAATCGCCATGGTTGAATCCTTAGCGCGGTTCAGCAACTTAACACAAGAAGTTGAAAAGGAAAAGAGGATGACGTGCAGGCCATACATAATGATGCCCTATTTCGCAACAATCCTCCTTGTGGTAACGACTGTAATGATGTTGGGTTTTTCAGAAGCCACTGGCAGCATCATGGGCGCCAGAAGCCAACAAATATCACAGGATGTGAAAAACCTATTCATAATGTCAACAATTATACACAGCTACATAATTGGGATTGTTGCAGGAAAAATAAGTGAAGAATCCATCTCAGCGGGGTTCAAGCATGCAGCAATTCTCGTGATAGTAGCTATATTGGCAGCTAAACTCGTGCCTTCCTTTATAAATTTCGGTAAGGTAATGCCATGAAGTTGAAGGTTCACCATAAATCAGCAATAAGCAAAAACAAAACGGCTGTAAGCCCAGCGATATCCACTGTTATAATAACTTCCATCACAATTGTGCTCGTCCTAGTAGCTAGCACCTACGCATACCAAATACTGGAGCGAAGCCGTGGAGCAGCAGAATTTTCCACAGCAAAAAAGGCGGTGATGGCCATAAACGATGCTGTAGAGAACATCGCTTGGAAACAACAATCATCCCGCTCAACCCATTTTGTAGCGAGTTACGGCATTCTGGAATTGATTCCAAACGCATTGAACCTCACAGTGAATGTTCAGGTTGGCGCAAATTCCCAGTCCACATCATTTTCTACGGGCATAATAAAGTACTCGACGAAAATCGATTATGTAAACTATGGAAACGGCTACAAAGAATACATAATTGGAAACGAAAGCGCAATAGTTTCCAGAAGTTCTGAGAGCTTTGGACAGGCGCTTATTGAACAACAATCAGATTGGATTGATATAAAACTCGATTTCAGAGCATGCGCCATGAAGACTAGAGAGGAAAATGTGGGTGGAACAACTGTGACTTATGTAGACGTTTGGATAATAACGCTGGAAATTGCCAACAGATTCGGCTATAAAGGGGAATTTGATGTGACAACAAGATGTAAAAGCGTCACTGCAACATCCATCCAGTTCAACACCCTTGAAGGTCAGACTGCAGTCGTAAGTGCATCTTTTGGAGAAGAATGGCATTCATGGACAACTCCGCCGCTAAGAAGCGGAGTAGTCGTCTTCAACTTCATTGTTTCAACTGTAGAGGTTACGGTTTAAGGAGGAAAAATATGCCTTCGCCAACAATAAGCCACCTAATCTGCACCGTAGCCCTCATATCGCTGATTTTTGTCATGCAGTTTTACTATTTTTACGCTGTCAATAATTTACAAGTGCAAATGATTGAGAAGGAACTGAAGGAAGTTGCCGATTACACTGCCAACACTATAGAAAACTTGTACATAATAGCCAACTCCTCAAGCAGTGATATACACTTAAAAAAGGAACTTAGCCTTCCTAAATTTATCCAAGATTCAGCTTATGTCGTTGAAATCGTCAAAAATGGTACTCTGGCATCGTCAGTTCACGCTTACATGAAACTTTCTCCATCTATTGAAGCTTACTCATGGCTTATTTCAGGCTTAAAGGTGGAGACGCAGAACTCAATTGAAAGTGGAAAAAGCAATGTTTTCTTGGAGTGTGAACGTCGTGGTGGCGATATATATGTGTGGTTCTCGTCAACATGATAGAGTAGTAAGACTTAATACACCGTAAACGAATTAAATATGAGGGGGCGCATATGAACCCTGTTTACGACCACATCATTGCAATAATCGTTGTTGGAGCCATATTCGTTTGGGCAGTCGCGTTAATGCCAAACGTTAATCTTGTCAATTTAACATCGGTAGAGCAACAGCAAGATAGAAACATAGCCTTAAACGTCTTCAACAACATGCTGCTGGATACTGGTTATCCAAATGACTGGGGAAGCTGTACCACCTATTTCGACTCAAGCGTCGTCAAGAGGTTCGGCTTAGCAAGCGCTTCAGAATCAAATCTTTACAAATTGGACCCAGATAAAGTACAGAGATTGAACAAGAATAACCCTTTAGGATACCTCAAATATGATGAAGCCCGAACGCTGTTAAACCTTAAAGATTACGAGTTCTGCCTCAGGATTATTCCACCATTTAACGTAACAAATGAGAATGGAACAAAAATAGACGATAAGCACACGCCGTTAATTTTCGCTGATCCTCCAACAAATTCAGTTTTGAGATACACAATTAAAGTTACATATTTGGACGGAAGTCCCATACCGAACGCTCTGGTTGAAGGCTACGTTTTTTGCTCAAAGAATAAAGACTTTGACCTACGTCCTGTCCAGAACACTACAACAAATGCGCTGGGGATATGTTCAGAGCAAATGACGCTGACTTTGCAAAATCCAGACTATGTTGTCGTTGTCTTAAAGATAACCGTTGCAGACGTTGCTACGATATTGTTAACAATGGGTAAAGATGCGTCCGTATACGTCGCGGACATAAACATGGTTGGAGATACAATAATACTAACCAAAGCAAAGGACCCATCAAATGAAGATGTTAAAATAAACGAAGTGTACGTATACACAAGCAACGGAACATTGTTCTCCCTCTACAACGGAACAAACCAAGATCACTTTAACACGGGGTCAGGTCAACACATGCTTTGGAGCAGAACATTCAATGGACTAAAATACCGCGACCCTGTTGCGCTAATTTTTGACGTTGAAGCTGTCACAGATAAAAGAAGGGAAGTCGTCATCGCAGGACCTTATAGAGACATACTTAGCTATGACATATTTGACTACGGAGGAAACATTGGAAACGCTAAATCTGCCGTGAAAATCCAGAGGAACGTAGCCATTGCAGGATTAATCTACGTGGCTGAACTTTGGCTTTGGAAAGGATATTCATGAAACTGAAGCAACACAGAGAAGGACAAATGCGCGTCATTGAAACAATCTTAACTGTGCTCATAATAGTAATTGCGTTTTCCTTCACCAACATTATGGCGACATTACCGCAGAGCCCCCGTTACGAACCAAGCGACTTGGAAAGGCTAGGCTATGATGCCCTATACAATTTGGATAGACAGGAAATTTTAGCAAAATTCGTCTATAGCTCCAACTTCACCCTTCTCAAATCAGCATTAATGGTATGCTTGCCAACAGACGTTAATTTCAATTTAACCATCTTCGCTGTAGATGATGCAGGCAAACTTCAAAAAGAGGGAAGCATCGCTTACGGAGATAACACGCTTTTTGAAACCTCTAACTTCGTTTCCACCGTCACATACATTTTGGCAGGTTCAGGGACAGAGTATGATCCGAGAATACTTGTTTTAATGCTTGTAAGAAGGTGAAACTTTGGGCAAAACAATAAAACGTTTGGATAAACATCGCAAACTAAAAAACAACGTTCAAGGACAATTCGTGATAATCGCCGTTTTGCTAATCGCGATTATGATGATAGCTTTAGCCATAGTGATGTTCAGCACGGTTACGTATTATAAGCCTGAAAGCTGGAGTGAATATGTAAGTTTAGTTGACAACTTGAAAGTTGCCGCTCAAAATGTTCTACAAATAGAATTGGCTAATTACACAAAGAATCTAAGTGAAAAAAACACAATAAACAAAGATTCATTCAACGTGACCTTAGATGAATTTGCGAATGACACGCGGATAGCCTTTCCAAGCTACGGATTGGACATGAGCTTCACGAAGGAAACTACGCTTGTAACTATTGGGAACTACACTCGGCCAATTTATGACTTCGCCAAGTGTTACTGGAATTACCCTGAAAGCTTATCAGGCATATACGCAAAAGTCTGGTTTAACTTGTCAAAAATTGGCATATACGGATATAACACCAGCATCCTGCTGTACCTTTACGCTAGGGTAGATACATCCTACATACAACAAAGTCCATCTCAAATTTACAGCTTAAATTTGACTGTTCTCCGCGAAAACGAGTTGCCAGTAGTTGACTTGACGGAATCAAACTTCAAAGCTCTCAGATTCAACCCCACCGTAAACGACTGGACAACTTTAAACATCAGCGACGTAGACCAAACGGTTGCTGGAACGTACAACTTGATCTTTTCAGCTCCAGTAGAAAAACCATATTACAAATGGCTGGTAATAACTATACGCGATAACCGTGGAATTTACGTTAACCTCTTAACATATAATTATATAGAATTTAAAGTTCAAAGAACAACTTTTCCAAGCAGCAGAACAACAAGTCCAGATGAGATTTACACGATTGAATCAGGCATTGATGGCCACTGGTTCTGGAATGGAAAAGAACTCCAAGTTACAAGCGAAGGCAAAGATCTCGTATTGCCCCCATTTCCGCCGTTGCCGATAAAGCAGGTGAGAGTTAACGTTACGGAAAATGGTGCAACTGGCCAATTTGTAACTGCTCCATGCCAGTATGAAGTTTGGGAGAAAATAGCATGGCATAACACCCAAATTGACGTACCGAAGGGACTGGCTGAACCTACAACCAGTTTAAACGCCTCACACAGAATAGTCTTTCAAGTTAAGTTTCCAACACTTGACATATCACAGCAGGCTGTGAGGATATACTGGCTAGACGATTTAGATGCTGAACCATATCAAGGACCAAGCGATTTAACCTACGACCCTGCCACTTTCACGGCAAGCACAAACAAGTACAGGGTAGAGTTCATAGGCGTTGGGCACACGACGTCTCCAGCATATCCCTACGATTATTATGGAGTGGCAGCGCTGCTGATGATAAATCCAAGTTCAGGTCTATGTTTTGGACCTTGGAATCTCCATGCATTCGGCAAATACGGTTCGAGTTTAGCAGCCTGGAGACCATATGGACAATGGCAAATTAAATACTGGTACGGAAACTCTAGCAACAGAGCAGTCGTGCGCCTAATAGCAACATTGGACTCAACCCAAGTTCAAAACGTCTACAGTCCATCAAACCCGCGCAGCGACTATTACGACACATACGCCATAGCGTTCATAACAGCCAACGTGAAATACCTTCAGCTAAACGTGCGAGTATACTGGAAGCAAAGCAAAACAGATTATGGCATATGGTTTGCATCTGTAATGGGAAACGGTGGACCAACCAATTACGCTTTCCTAAACTACACAACAAACAGCGTAGCAACATACGCATACAACTACAACAATCCTCAACACCGCGAGTACACTTATCCTGGATATTGGGCAGCTCATTGGAACAACCAATTTGGAAGAAGCCTAATACTAAACGAAGCAGGCGTCCAAAGCTTAAGGAGCATAAACGCTTCTAGAACAAGGTTTTCCGTCACAGAATCAGCACCAAGCGGCGCTAGACAAGGATCGCTTGAATATGAAGCTGTTAACTGCGGAGGCTCAGCTTACACAACCTACGCAGGTCTAAATTACAATTACACTTTTGCCATGTGGATGTACAGCGGAGGAGGATACGCCGAAGTGAACAACTACTACTACATGTTCCGCGAATCCTATGCCCCAAAAATAGTACTGCCAGGAGGCTAAAAATGAGAACCACAGGAATACTCATAATAATAGCATTAATATTCTGCCCTAAAACAGTGAATCTAGCATACTCACAAACATACACCCTCATAATAACTGTAACAGACAAAAATAACAAACCAGTCAACGATGCATCCGTAAGGGTGACAACTCAATACGGACCAGAGGACTACAGAGACGCCGCGTGGCCCCCACTTCGAACAAATTCCTCAGGAATAGTAATCTACGCTAACGTGTATGCAGCTGAACCTCAAGCTTACATTGTAGCGTCAAAGTTCGGAATTGAACTCGCAAGCGGCTACTATACTTTAACGTCTGAGACAGCACATGTAACGATAGTATGCCAAACCCTCGATGATTTGACGATCTTTGCAAACGATGATGAAGGTAATCCCTTAGATAACGCCCAAGTCAACATCAGCTGGCATGGACAAGATGGTCTACCATGGACAATCAGCCGGAGCACAGACAGCAACGGCGCTGTCACATTTCAGCAGATAAGCTACAACATTTACAACGTGCAGGTGGTCTGGCAAGGACTCGCTGTCCACAACGGAACAATAAACTTTTTAGAAACAGAAAAAAGCTATACAGCTAAATGCAACGTTTACAACCTTATAGTAAACGTGTCTGACGCCGCCGACAACCCGCTTTCTCATGCAAAGGTCACTCTCACGCGGTCAGATGGATGGAAACCTGCAGCAAAATACACCCAAGATGGACAGGCATCATTCTCACAACTCTCAGAAGCAAACTACACCATCACCGTTTCTTACGAGACATACATGAACACAACCCAAATATACCTGGAAAACAGCCAGACAACACCAATAAAAATCGACTACCTCCCCATAATAATGCACACGGTCACAATAAAAGTTTGTTGGAGCGATAATCAACCCATAGCAAACGCCGACGTAACCGTTCAAAAAGATCAAAACATCTTTTTCAAAGGGACAACAGACAACAGTGGCGTTTCCACGGTTCAGCTCAGGGAAGAAACCTACAACTTAACCGTCACCCATAATGGCTTAACAACATCAAAATTCATCGACGTCAATAATGATGAAACATTTACAGTCACACTTGATATTGCAGATAGAAAATCTACGCTAACGGTTGAAGTGTACAATGAAGATCAGACTCTTGTTTATGGCTGCACGGTGGAAATTTACTTGAACGGTGAGCTTCTAGAAAACAAGACAGCCGTCAGTGGAATTGTGACATTTGTTTTACCTGATGGAACATACACCGTAATTGCCAAGCACCAAAATAGGCAGACAGAACAGACAGTTACAATTAACAAAGACACCCAGCTACCTATAGTTCTGAAAACTGAGACGAACCCCTACATAATCTCCATACTAACAGCGATAACCGTAACTGCAATTTCGGTCATAATGATAATCTTCACTAAAAAGCGAAAAACCTAATCTCAACAAGAGCGTAAATCTCATTGAAATTAAAATAGAAAATTACACACCAGAAACTCATCTCAAAATTTTTGCAAAGATTTTAACTCATGCACCAAAACTAGTGTTCTGACTCACTGGAAAAACTGCACTATTTCCACGCTGAGTCACAACTTTAACAGTCCAAACGTCATCGGGCAAAAATACGTCATCAAACAGAAAAGGTAAGGATTCGGCAGGGTTTACAAAAACATCTACGTCGTAGCGTTGATGATGCGTTGAATTAATAACCCATAAAGAAACTATATGAACCGTTATCGACCCGCTGTTCTTGAAAGTGAGTAGCACACCTTTAACATATGGTTCAAATTCAAGCATGTCGACTTTACAGTCAAAAGGGACGTTTATTTCTTTCATGGCAATAACCCTAATTTTCCAGTTTCCAGAAGCATCGCGGAAAAACTGCGGGTTAACAATAGTTTGGTTTTGAGTTTCCTCCGTGTTCGCGCCAGAACTAGACATGTAAGAGATGTATCCCTCACCTGAAGTTGAATATTGCCCTGCACCGTAATTGTAAAGCTGTAAAGTCACTGAAACATTTGCGGTTGTAAAGGCCGCATCAAAAAACCAGACTATTTTACTCCAGTTATACGTGTTAGAGGAACCCTCAAATTCAACCTCCAAAGTCTGCTCGCATGGTAGCATTACATTCGCAATTCTCGTCTGATAAGCTTCAGCTAAAGCATCATCATCCACCCTCAAATAGGCAACAACATTAGAGTTTTCAACAGTTACATCACAATAGTAGATAATTTCAAGATAATCCGCAGGGTCGACAACCTGATAATCACGCCAAAAATATGTGCCAAACAAGGTTTGAGGCGTATCGGTTAGAGAATTCGAATTTGCCACATTAGTCGCAACGACATCTCTTATAGAACCATCAGACCTGCGAATAAGAATGTCAACATCAACATGCCCATCAACAGATTGCGAGGTCCACTCAACTTCAACGTAAATTTGTGTAACTCGTAAACCTCTCGTTCCAGCACATTGCACGCCAACTTCAAGACTGTTAACCTCATCAACCGTCCACTCGCTACCAGTGTACGGATTTTTATCCCACATATAAGAATAATAAGTGTATGAAGTACTTGGAGTAAAGCTTCCACTAAAATAATCGCTGCCATAAGTTCTTATCATAACATTAAAAGATGCTCCACTAGACAATCGCTTTGCCATTACGTACACTTTTACTCTACTGACTATGCCAGAAAAAGGCAAATTATTCAATGCGTAGGTATCCCTCGAATTCTGCGTTGACGTTTGTACATATGAGGAATCTCCATCAGCATCAACATCATTTACAGCATCCCAATGCGGCATAGTAGAAGGATACACAGTAGTCCACTCCGTATAGGTTCCAGGACCACTAGGCCTCAACACGCTGGTTTGCGAACTTGAACTTATACTCGAACGCCATGCTCTATAATAAAAGGTCCATGTACTTGAGGGAATAGACTTTATGCCGGAAAGGGGATATACAAATCTTCCAAAAAGATTCCTACCAGCAACGCCCATTGAGGCGGACAAAGTTAAAGCTGGCCCATCCGCACTATACGGCTCATAAACATTTGAAATTGCGCCTCCAGCTAACACCGATTCTGAGTGCGCGAAAAGCGATTGACTTGAAGTTGCACTTGCATAACTCCTGAAAACCATATATGAACTGTCATCTTTCCCGATGTCGGATAATCCGCCAGAAACTAATGTCGTAGAGTCCCCTAAAATGTATTGTAAAGGACTATAATTCCAATGATTCCGTGCATCAACTGTGCTTAAACTTTCTTGACCTCTCTCCCAATCAGCTTGGTTCATTTGAAAATTCCAATATACTACGTTACCGACAACAATGACAATAAGGACGAGACTTAGCATAACCACTATCACATTACTGATTCCTCGACTATCACGTTTAATTTGCAACAGCATAACACTTAAAGACCAGTAAAATACGTTAAGAAAAGCATTACGAAACGATAATTATTATTTAAAATTAACAAACAAAAGGAACGCGTAACTATCCTTTCAAAGGTATTTTGAATCTTAATTTCGTGTTCATATAGGTTAAATAAGAAATCTTTAGATTCCATACAGTAAAGGTGAAAATTAAATGACCGAAACCATTTCCAAATCTAAAAAAGCAATATCGCCTATACTCGCTACGCTCCTACTAATCGTAATAGCAGTAGCCGCAATAGTTGTAACATACGCTTGGGTCATGACGTATATGACGAATACGAGCACACAAGCAGGAATAATGCTGAAAAAAGACGCCGTAAGCTGGCCAGCCAGTAATACAATAACTATTTACGTCAGAAATGTAGGAACAGCTGACGCAACAATCGACGCCGTCTACATTGGCACCTCAAGCACAAACATGGCGCTGCAATCAAGCGTCACATATAATCCGACGAATAGGCTAGTCGAGAAAAACGGCGGAAACATAACAATCAGCGTCACATATACATGGACCCCTAAAACAACATATTACTTCAGAATAGTTCCTAAAGTTGGCGAAGCACTAGTATTCCAAGAAACTGCTCCATAAACTACACTCTTTAGTTTCAGAAGGACTTATTTTTTATTACATGACTAAAATAGCTTAGGGACGTATGCAAACAATGAAAGAGGTAATTGAAGCAATACGCATTTCAATTTCCATATCCTTTTTCATTTACTCTTCTTGGAGCGATTATAAAACGCGTGAAGTTAGCAACAACGTGTGGATTCTCTTCGCCCCGCCAGCCCTTGCCCTAACTCTCACTGAACTTTCCATTTTTGACCCTGATTTTCTTACGCTGCAACTTTATGGTTTATGCTTCGTCTTAACAGCAGCCTTCGCAATAATACTTTTCTACACTGGAGGTTTCGGCGGAGCAGACGCGAAGGCCCTGATGTGCCTAGCACTTGCCTTGCCATTTTATCCACAAGAACTTTTAGCGCCACTTTCAGGAGAAATTTCGCCAATAATGCAACAGTTTTTCCCCATCACCGTTTTCAGCAACTCAGTTTTGCTCGCAGCACTAACAGCCGTTTACATTTTCATCTACAATCTCATATGGCGACTGAAAACTAAAAAGGCACTCTTTGAAGGTGAACAGAGAAACGAGTCAATCGGCAAGAAAATCCTCGTCTTGATAACAGGCTATAAGGTTTCAATCAAAAGGCTTAAGGAAAAATGGCACATCTACCCGCTTGAGGACATAGAGAAGACGGAAGAGGGAACAAAGAGAAAACTTGTGATCCTACCCAAAGATGAAGACAGAAACGCGGTAGTTGAAAGACTTGAAAACGCAGCTGAAACTGGAGAAATTCAAGAAACAGTTTGGGCGTCTCCAGGACTCCCGATGCTTATTTTCATGACGGTTGGGCTGATAATAGCCCTTTTATACGGCGACATAGTCTGGACTCTAATTCGCCTTCTCCTAAAGTGAATAAGACTCGAAAGTATTAATTCGCCATCAAACTATACTTGTTTGGACGAGTAAAACTTGCCAAACGTATACCTCGACGAAGTTAAGAATTTTTAAAGTATGAACACGAAGACATAAACATCGTGGTAATGCCAGACTTCTTCCTTGACAGATTCACAAGCATAAATTGCGGGTCCCAAAGCCTTTTTCAAGACGACTACTGATGATAATTGCTGTTTTGGCTGCAAAGCTGGTACCTCTGTTCATCAAATTTTAAATAATGGTAAAATTACAAGTCAAGTTTTAACTCTTTCTACTTCCTAATTTATAATATTACATGCTTTGGAATAATGATTTAGATTTTCTCTATAGTTTTTCAATTTGGAGAAGGTTAATGCTGTACGAGCCAGGTTTTCCATTTCCTTTCGGATTGTCCATTTTAGGAATGTTCGCTAGGTCGGTGAATGTTGTCAGCGTATCGCCAGAGCTTGAGTACTCGGTGATTGTTCCCGTCTTTAACAAACGTTATAGCATTGAAGGGGTTTTGAGGGCGATTAAGCATCAAACTCGAAAGCCATCAACAATCATGGTGGTTGACGATGGCTCAACGGATGGCAGCCAAAAAATCTTGGAAGGTTATGCGGGTAGAGGAGAGATTGAGTATATACGTTTTGACACTAACCGCGGGAAGTCCTACGCGGTAAATTATGCTCTGAGCCTTGTTAGTACACCCTTTGTGCTCATTGTGGATGCCGATACGTATTTATCCTCAGGTTTTGCCCATAATGCCATGCGTGGTTTCTACTCAAAAGATGTTGTAGGCGTCTGCGGAAAAGTGTTGCCAAGCCGCACATTCAGCTCTACACAGAAAAGCAGACTTGTGGAATACCTTTATGGACAGAGAGTCTACAAGCCATTTCAGGCTAGGTATAAAGGGCTCTGGGTTCTAGCAGGCTGTGCCACAATGTGGCGAACGTGGTGGCTTCTAAAAAATGGAGGAGTCCCAAGCGACTCCATCGTTGAGGATCTTGAACTCACATGGAAAGCACAGAAAGATCACCTTGTAAACTACAATCCGGACGCAATCTGCTTCACGGAAGACCCAGAAACTTTAAAGTCATATGCCAAGCAGACCGAACGCTGGTTCAGTTGGAGACCATCGGTTCGGAAACACTTCAAAGAGGTTCACAAAGGATTAAAGTTCACTATCCTTTGGGTTGTTGGAGAATCCCTTGGTTTTTTATTGTACCTAGGCATTATGATTTATTTGTTGTTGACACTTCAGTGGCCACTAGCATTTTTGATGCTGAGTGTTGATGCCCTAATACTGTCCATAGTAACATATATTGAGGCTAGAAAAATCTCCATGGTTAAACAGGCAATGTTAGGACTTCCAAGATACTTCTTCATACGCTATCTAAACGCTTTCCTCTTCTTTAAGGCGCTTTTGAAACCCCGCAAAAAATGGTAACATGCTTTTATGCCTGAATGCTCAGTATGCCATTGACGTTCACGCGCATGCCGCGCGTGCGTTGTTATACCAAACAAAGTGCGCTCTCGCTCAAACCCCTCAATAAGCATTATTTATGTTTTGCATTTATTCTCTACTCAAGTGAACCAAGTTGCATGACAATTCCATTAAAGAAGTGATAGAGTTCCTTAAAACCGACATAGGCGAACTCAAAGTGGTTGTGATGCCAGATTTTTTCCTTGACCGCCTAATATGCCTAAACTACGACTTAAAAACCTTCTCCAGAAAAGTTGAGGATGTTGCTGAAAGGAAAGGTGGAAGCATAGACAATGTAAGACAGGTGGAGTTTAGAGGGGGAAACGCTGCAAATACTGCCTCAGCCCTAGCCAACTTGGGAGTCAAGGTTGCACCAATAATTTGCACAGATAAGCTTGGAGCACGCCTATTAAGACTTCGCTTTAAGCGGCTTAAAGTTGATCTTTCACATGTTAAAATATGCAAAAAACCATCAATAACAACGTCCATTGAATTCAAAAGCAAGACCGGAAAAATCAACGTTATGCTTAGGGATGTAGGGTCACTCGCCGATTTCCATCCAGAACTGCTGGATGCAGAGGATTTTGAAATACTAAAAATGGCGGACTACGTCTGCGTTTTCAACTGGGCTGGAACAAGGCGTTTTGGAACAGAGTTGGCAGATAAAGTTTTCAGCTACGTTAAGCGAAAGGGCAAGGGCAAAACATATTATGACACGGCAGACCCAAACCCAAACAAGGAAAAAATTCCAGAGTTGGTAAAGCGAGTTTTACAAGATAGAAACCTGAACATATTAAGCGTTAACGAGAATGAGGCAATTTGCTACGCAAAACAATTAACAAACAAAAGTGATGCAAAGGAAGGTTCGACAATTGAAGAGTTGGCGAAAAATTCTGCAGAAGCTTTGGCGTCAAAAATATTTGCGAGGGTAGACTTGCACACAACATGCTTTTCGGCAACTTTAACAAAAAAGGAATGCATCGTTGTTCCAGCCTTCAGGGTTCCAGTTTTACGGGCTACTGGCGCTGGCGACGCTTGGAACGCTGGAAACATTTTGGGAGATGCCTTCAAACTTTCAGATGAGGGAAGGCTAACTTTGGCTAACGCCGTCGCCGCTTATTACATCTCAAGTCCTGAGGGAAAACATCCAACAAGGAAAAGGCTTCTACGGTTCTGTGAAAGGTTAAAGAATTGCTGATTCTACGCTTTATTGCATAACTATTTAAGTGAAATTCCAGTTTAAACATAAAAGAGCATTCGGTGAAAATCGTTGAAGAAGAAACTGTTTGGCAGTTCAGGAATCCGCGGAATAGTTAACATCGATTTAACGCCGACGCTCGCAGTTAAAGTCGGCTTAGCCACAGCAACTTTCGGCAAAAAAAGAGTGCTCATAGCAAGAGACACGAGGGTTTCTGGGTTAATGCTTGAAAAAGCATTGGTTTCCGGACTTTTAGCTGGAGGAGTAAACGTTTATTGCCTAAATGTTTTGCCAACCCCAGTTCTAGCCTATCTTACAAAGCATTTGAATGCTGACACTGGAATTATGATAACCGCATCACATAACCCACCACAATATAACGGCATAAAATTTTTCGACAACAACAGCGCAGCATACAACGAAGAAAAACAAGACAAAATTGAGAAGATAATAAAAAGCCAAAACTTCACTTTTGCAGAGTGGCGAAAAATTGGTAATGCTGTTGCAGCAGATGAAAGCCAAAAATACATTGATACTATATGTAAAGCCGTAAAGTTACGTAAAAATTGGCGCATCGTTATTGACCCAGGATGTGGAGCAACCCACAGTATCGCCCCAACAGTTTTTAGAATTTTAGGCTGCAAAGTGACGGGGATAAATGCGCATCCAGACGGTTTCTTCACAGCAAGAAGCCCAGAGCCAGATGCTGAATCGTTAGTTTCGCTTGCCAAAATTGTTCATGAACTTAAAGCGGATCTAGGCGTGGCTTATGACGGCGACGGCGACAGAGTTGCATTTGTTGATGAGAAAGGACGTTTTGTAGATTTTGATCGTGTGCTAGCAGCTTATGCCGCTTACGTTGTAAGTGAAAATGGCGGCGGCACCGTTGTTACTAATGTTGAGGCTTCCATGTGCGTCGACGACACAGTGAGTGCTGATGGCGGAAAAGTTGTTAGAACAAAGGTTGGCGACATATACATTGCAGAATCAGTGATAAGGCATAAGGCGATCTTCGGTGGAGAACCATGCGGGGCATGGATACACCCGAAACTTCATTACTGCCCAGACGGAATCTTATCTTCAACTCTGCTTCTTGAAGCCTTGGAAAAAGAGGGAAAATGCTTATCAGATTTTGTAGCTGAAGTGCCAGAATACGCAACTGTGAGAGAGAACATCGCCTGCAAGAATGAAGCAAAACTTGAAGTTGTTAAAAGAACAGGTGAACACTTAAAGTCTACATTTCCACGATACGAGGATTTCTCAACAGTTGATGGCGCCCGCCTAACACTTTCAGAAGGTTGGATTTTGGTTAGAGCTTCGGGAACCGAGCCGCTCATAAGATTAACTGTGGAAGGTAAATCATTAAAACATGCAGAGGAGCTGATGAAAATAGCAATAGAAGTCGTTAAAAAATCAATTGCTGAGGTGAAGGAATGAAGGCGGTAGTTTTAGCGGCTGGAGAAGGCGTTAGACTTCAACCAATCACTTTGACAAGACCGAAGCACATGATAAAGGTTGGTGGAAAACCACTGCTTGAACATTGTTTAAACGCGATAAAGGCTTCTGGGATAAATGAGGTTTTAATAGTTATCCACTACATGGGAAACGCTATCCGAGATTATTTTGGTGATGGGAAAAAGTTTGGGTTGACTGTTGAATATGTTGAGCAAAAGGAGATCCTTGGAACAGGCAACGCTGTGGGCACCGTTGCGCCGCATGTGAAAGGTGATTTTCTACTTGTTTACGGCGACTTATTGTTCTCCAACGAGGCTATAGGAAAAGTTCTAAACTTATATGGGAAAGAAAAGGCAGCGGCAGTCATGACTGTTGTTCCTGTTGAAAGCCCTGAAAACTACGGGATAGTTGAATTAGAAAACGATGAAAAAGTGAAGAGGATAGTTGAAAAGCCGAAGAGGGGCGAAGCGCCAACAAATTTGGCTAACGCTGGAATATACATATTTTCAACAGAAATCTTTGAAAAAATAAAGGAAACAGCTGCGTCCATCAGAGGTGAATTTGAAATAACAGATGCAATTTCACTATTTCTTAAGGAAAAAAAGAACGTTTTAGCAGCAAAGATTTCAAGAGATGAGTGGATGGACATTGGAAGACCCTGGGACTTGCTTGAGGCAAATAGTTGGGCTTTGAAGCGAATGGAGCACAAGGTTTTAGGAAACATTGAGGAGGGCGCGCACTTGATAGGACCGGTAACCGTTGCGGAGAATGCCCGAATACGTTCAGGCGCATATATAGAAGGTCCAGCCTTTATCGATGAGGGAAGCGACGTGGGACCGAACTGTTACATCCGTCCATACACTAGCATTGGCAAGGGAGTGCGCATAGGAAACGCTTGCGAAATAAAAAACAGCATCATAATGGATAACGTGCATATTGGTCACCTCTCCTACGTTGGAGACAGCATAATCGGAGAAAACTGCAATTTGGGAGCTGGAACAATTACTGCCAATTATAGGTTTGATGGAAAAACAGTGAAAATGACCGTGAAAGGCGAAGTTGTAGATAGCGGAAAAAGGAAACTTGGTGCAATTCTAGGCGACAACGTTAAGACGGGCATAAATGCTCTTTTCATGCCTGGAGTAAAAGTAGGCGTAAACAGCTGGGTTGGTCCAAACTTAACTGTCACGAGGGATTTGCCATCAAACAAAATCGTGCTTGCAAAGCAGAATGTTAAAAGCAGATCTTTTTAACGCACGGTTTATTTGTTAAATTCTAAATAGTTGTTCCACAATTTCATTATGGAAAAGGAGGAAAAAAATGTCTATAGCGCAGAGAAAGTTTTTCACCGAAGTAACGGCACTTGTAGATAAAACTGTGATCGTCTTAACAACAACTGGAAAGACATACAGTGGAACGTTGATAGGAGTAAACCCTGACAATTTAAGCCTTGTCTTGGCTGAGGCAAAGGATGAGGAAGGAAAAATTTTGCACAGAGTCTTCTTAAATGGAAACGTGGTTGCACAAATATTAAGCGTGGAAAAACCATTCGACCTAAAAGCCTTGGCAGACCGCCTTGAAAAAGTTTTCCCAACGATGGTTAAGCTTTACGAGGATAAGGGGTTCATATGGGTTATGGATAAGGTCAAGGTGACGGAAAAAGGCGTTGTAGAAGGTTCAGGTCCAGCAGCAGAACGTGTACAGAAAGTCTATGAACAGTTTGTCAGCGAAATAAAAGGGCAATAACAATTTAAATGCTGCACCATCTTCTCTTTTCTTGTTTGAACACGCTGGACAAGAATGATTATCATGGTTGAAGTGGTATACGCCTGCAGAAAATGCGGCGAAAAATATTCGTTTGAAGATTACCAAAAGAGCCGCTTCTGTAGGAGATGTGGAACTTTACTTAGGAAAGCTTCTGATTTACGCTCCCAGAAGATTGCAGCTGAAAATAAAGGCACTTTTAATTTTGAAAGATGCGTTAGGGAAATTTTTCCTTACCCGAGTTTTCGTCCCTTCCAAATTGATGCAATAAAATTCGCCTTCAACATTTTTAGAAATGGAAAGATAGGTCTGCTTTCTTCACCTTGCGGAACTGGAAAGTCCATCTCCATTTTGACAGCGTTCTTTATGGCTAAAAAGTCAAACGACGCTGTTGGAAGGCTCCTCGCCTTAACAAGAACAAAAAACCAGCTTGAAATTTACTGCAGAGAGCTTAAAGGCATAAAGGAGAAAAGCAACATAAGCCTCGTAGCATCAGTTTTCAAAAGCAAAAAGGAAATGTGTCCACACGCGTTCGAAAACCGCAAACTTAGGGATATAAGCTACCGTGACTTTCTGCATTACTGCAAGGGCTTAAAAGAAGGCATATTCAGAGAAACTTGCGGTTTTTATGAGAGAACATACAACGGCTGGAAGCCAAGCTGGCTTGTCCACAGCGTTATTAACAAAATAAAAAGTATTGGGCCGCTGTCACCAGAAGAAGTTTACAAAATTTGCAGAGACGAGGAGCTCTGCCCCTATGAGGTTACAAGGATTCTCACAAGGTACGCGGACGTTATTATTGGCAACTACAACTACATTCTTGTTGATGCCATCAGAGGCTCCATTTTAGGGAGGGCGGGGATAAAAACTGGAAGCATAAACTGCGTTTTTGATGAGGCGCACAGTCTACCGTATTATGCTGCTGGCTTATTGTCTGATGAATTATCCACGACATCAGTGGTGAGGGCACAAAAAGAGATTAAATACTTTGGTTTGGAAGACTTCGGCTTCTTGGAAGCATTGCGCAGCGTGACTGCGCAGTTTGGAAAGAAGGTTTATAGGAACTACGGACTTGACGTTGAACACGTCATTGAAAGAGAAGAGTTCATTAACGCTTTAATTGAAAAATTGGACGTCAACGCCGAGAGGCTTTTGGAGATTATTTCTGAGCTTGCAGATGTTGGCGAGGCGATTCGCCAAAAAAGAGCTGAAATGGGTAGAAACCCAGTTTCATATACTTCCAGGTGTGCAACTTTCCTATCAGATTTCGTAAGCCTTACTGGTTCAAGTTATGTGAGATACGTGAAAGCTGAGAGAGCGCAGAATGGTAAGAAACGTGTAAAGCTTGGATTTAGATGTCTTGACCCAGCTTTAGCAGCCAGTGTGATTAATGAGTTGCGCTCGGCTATACTTATGTCTGGAACATTATGGCAAATGGACTATTACATGGACGTTTTGGGAATTGAGAGGAAACGCTGCGAGACCATGGAGCTTCCAAGCCCATTCTCATCTGAAAATAGGCTCATAATAGTGGACAAGGCTGTGACAACAAAATTCGAGGAGCGCAACGAGGAGCAATGGAGAACTATCGCAGCTCGCCTAACGCGAGTAATGTCGGAGATCGACGGAAACGCAGCTGTTTATTTCCCGTCATATGAGGTTATGCAGGAAGTTCTAAAAGTTACAAAATTCGCGTTTCCAATAGTGGCTGAGGAGAGGAGAACAAAGATTCTGGATGTGCTCCAGTTTTTGAAAAAGAACAGAAAGTGCGCTGTTTTCGGCGTTGCCAGAGGCAAAATAAGTGAGGGAGTTGACATGACTATGGAAGGACGAAGTATGCTTTCAGCCGTTATAATAGTTGGGTTGCCCTATCCGAAGAAAACAGAGCTTCAAGAAGCACTTTACAAATACTTCGCGGAAAAATTCGGAGAAAAAGCCATTGAGTATGCAAATGACATACCATGTTTAAATGCGCTGGCGCAATCCGCTGGAAGGCTGATACGAAGCCCAGAGGATCGAGGAATTATTTTGATCATGGATAACCGTGCAGCGGGACACTTTCGAAGAAAACTCCCAAGAGAGTGGAGAGAAGAGATGAAATCCCACTTGGCGTTAGAGAACATCGTCAACGAGATAAGGAATTTTAGAGCGTATGCTTATAGCTAGACAAACCAGCGGAACTGTTGCTCTTCTTTCTTCCGCTCTTCCCTAACTGTTCTAATTATGCCAAAAGATTCAAGTATTCTTTGAGTTTTCTCCGCTGCGATATCCAACTTTGACAAGTCAACGTTTAATTTAAGGAAGTTAACCAACACCGACAACGCATAGCGTGTAGCATTCACATCTGGATAAGTGCCTAAAGTTTCAACTAAAAGTGAAAAACCTTTAAGTCCCCTCAGTTTTCCCAGACCTAAAAGAATCCCCGCAATACCAAAAATCTGCCCTACCATGGTTTTTGCACCAAGGTTTAAGACCTCATTCAAAGTTTCAGCATCCGTGGCCGCGCAATAAACTTGCGGAGCAGTTTTTGCTTCCTCAACCTTAAAGCCGCCTAAAGTTATTATAAAACGGCAACCTAACTCTTGAGCTAAATCCAAAACTCGACCGCAAAGTTCATACTGCCCAAAGGTTGTTAGGGCTTGAGTGTTGCCATACCAAACTATAAGGTCGCGGCCGCCATCATCCCTCTTACAGTAGTAAAGCTCATTTATTGGAGAACGCGTTCCACCAGTTTCCGTAGTTACCGCCAAGTCTTGGAACGCGTCAGAAATTATTTCAGCGAATAGCTTCGCTTTTAACTCCTGTATCAAATGTAGGGCAGCTATGTTAGCTACGAAACCTATTCCAGGCAAGCCTTCAATCAGGATCGGGTTGTTTAATTTTGGTTTCTCGTGAATTTGTGCAATGCAAACCACATTAGGCACTTCCTATGGCGCGTTTTAGGTGAATAAAAGAAAATGCGATATAAGTGTGTTTAGCTGATTTTGTTTAAGGTCTCCTATTATGGCTTTCGAAGTTAAGGAGAAAGACTTGCTTGCAAGAATTGGAAAGCTGAAAACTAAAAATGGCGCTGTTGAAACTCCACTTTTGTTTCCAGTAATAAACCCAAAAGTACAGCCGATTCCTCCGAGAAAAATTAGAGAAATAGGTTTTGAAGCGTTAATTACGAACGCCTACATACTGCGAAAACACTTCCAAAACAAGCCAGTAGAAGAGGGATTACACAAATTCCTCGATTATAATGGAGTTATAATGACGGATTCAGGAGCCTACCAAATTCTTGTCTATGGAGATATAGAGATGAGCCCGCATGAAATTGTTGATTACCAAGAGCGAATAGGCACAGACATAGCCACAATTTTGGATTTACCAACAGGCTGGAAGGTTTCAGAAAAGCATGCTGAACAAACAGTTAGGGAAACACTGCGAAGGGCGAAGGAGTTCTTTAAACTTAAAACCCGCGAGGACATCTTGTGGGTTGGACCGGTGCAAGGTGGAAGATACCTAAAACTTGTGGCAGAATCGGCTATTGAAATGGGAAAACTTCCATTCCAGATTTACGCCTTGGGAAGCCCAACAGAAGTTATGGAACGCTACCGCTTCGATGTCCTTGTTGACATGATTATTACTGCGAAAATGAACCTGCCAATTGACAAGCCTCTCCATCTGTTCGGTGCTGGGCATCCAATAATGTTCTCGCTGGCTGTTGCCCTTGGATGCGACCTTTTCGATTCCGCCGCATACGCCATATATGCAAGAGAAAACCGCTATATGACTGATGCTGGCACATGGAGACTTAATGAACTGGAATATTTCCCATGCTCATGCCCAAAATGCTCCACAGCCACGCCGAAGGAAATTTTGGAAAAAAATCGAAAGGAAAGAGAAACTTTCCTCGCTGAACACAACCTTTACGTTTGCCTTTCAGAGTTGAAGCGCATAAAACAAGCAATAAGGGATGGTAGGTTATGGGAGCATCTTGAAACTAGAGCACACGTGCATCCATTTCTGCTTCAAGCTCTTAAAAAGTTGAAGCAATATGAAGAGTTTATTGAGAAGTACTCACCAGCAGTAAAGGAAAGCGGTTTATTCTTCTATGATTCTTTAGGGCTTTCGCGGCCGGAAGTTGTTAGGCATAGAATGCGAATGAAAGAGAGATATTTGAAACCCGATGAAGCAAATGTTCTTTTACTAGTGCCAATGACCCAGACAAAGCCATTCCATAAGGCAAAGGAGTTTAAAGAAAAAATGAAATTTCTACAAGCGCATTTTAAGCAGGAGTTAAGCAAAATTCATGTATGCGTTTATGCTGCGCCTTTCGGCGTAATTCCGGTAGAACTTGACGAGGTTTACCCTCTTTCTCAACATGAAACCGTTTTCCCAGTAGACAGGGAAACAAGAGAGTACGTGGCAAATCAAGTTGAAGAATATATAGGCAGCATGAACTATGAGGCAGTTTTACTTTTCCAAGATGGAGAAAATTGGGACAACACGATTCTGAACGCTTGCAAAAGAGCTTGCTTAAAGAGAAAAATAAGATTTAAGCATTCAAACGCTAAAGGAAAAGGAAACAAAGCCATCGTAGCTTGGCTTAGAGAATTTATGGAAAAATGAGTGGGACAAAATTGGTAACAGTTGACTTGCATGTGCACACGAAATACTCTTTTGACGCGTCAATTCATCCGAAAACCATTGTTGAGAGGCTTTATGCTCACCCATCCATAAAGGCTGTAGCAATAACAGACCACAACACGGTGGAAGGATACCATAAAACGCGGGAATTAGCCTCTTCATACCAAGATATACTAATAATTCCAGGAGTTGAATTAGCCACAGTCGAAGGCGACCTCATACTTTTAGGTGTTGAGGAGCTTCCACCGAAGCCTTGGACCGTTAGATGCGCAATTGATTTTACAAGGGAAAGTGGCGGCGTTGTTGTCGTTGCTCACCCGTATAGGGCGTATGGTTTGGGTGATTCAGCTAGAAACTATGATGTCGACGCAATAGAGATTTTAAATGGTGCTTCCTCGCCAAATGTGAACAAGTTAGCTGAAAATTTGGCTAAAACAATGAGTTTGCCAGGTGTTGCTGGAAGTGACGCCCACACTGTTGACGAGTTATGGACTGCCTACACAGAAGTTCAAGCAACAATTGACATTGACGAAATTTTGAAGGCAATAAAAAGTGGGCTTGTCAGGGTCGCCTCTTCAACTGGAAGGTCAATACATTTTTAAAAGAGGAAAAGGCATGAATAATGCATTAGTTGACGCAAAGGAATGAGTTTAGATTGCAAATCAGGTTTTTAGGCGGAACACGCGAGGTTGGCAGAATAGCCATAGCAGTAAAAACCATGAAGAAGCAAGTCTTGCTGGACTGCGGAGTCATGCTAAACCATGAACCAGGATTCCCCATGCATATACCGCCAAAAGATGTTGACGCTATAATTTTAACACACAGCCACTTAGACCATTCAGGAGCAGTGCCAATATTCTACATTCACGGCAAAAAGCAACTATACACTAATAGACTAAACCTAGAATTAACCCAGCTGCTAATTTCAGATTTCATCCACCTTTCAAGCTACTACTTGCCATTTGAATATCTCGAGTTAAGGTCTATGATGAGAAGTAATAAGCACATAGATTTCGGAGTTGAAGAGGAAATAGGAGACATGAAAATCCAATTACAAAACGCTGGGCACACGCCTGGAAGCGCACAAATACTCATCGAAGCAGAAGGAAAAAAACTTCTTTACACAGGAGACTTCAACACTATAGACACAAGGCTTCTTGAAGGAGCTAAAATGAACTACGCGGATTTAGATGCCGTCATAATTGAAAGCACATACGCAAATGAGGACCACACGGAACGACTAGAACTGGAAAAAAGATTCGTGGAAGAAGTGACGGAGGTTGTTGAAAGAGGGGGTACAGTCCTAGTTCCAGCATTCGGTGTTGGCAGATCACAGGAAATTGCATGCGTTTTGGCAGCGCACCATTTTGAATATCCAGTTACTATGGATGGAATGGCGCGGGAAGCGAGTAGAATAATGATGACATATAAGGAGTTTTTAAGAGACCCAAAGCTTTTTGTTGACGCCATGCATGCTGTTGACTGGGTTGAAGGTTGGAGAGACCGAAGAAGAGCGACGAAAACGCCAGGCGTTATAATTTCGCCAGCAGGCATGCTTAAGGGCGGTCCAGCAGTCTTTTACACATCCAAGGTTGGCAAAAAATCGCAGAACGCAATTTTCCTTGTAAGCTACCAAATTCCTGGAACACCAGGCAGAGAGCTTTTGGAGAAGGGTGTATGCCTAATTGATGGAAAAATGCGAAAAGTTAAGGCTAAAGTTGAACATTTTGATTTCTCATCCCACTGTGGAGCAAGCCAGCTTAAGGACGCCGTGAAAAGTCTTAGGGGAAAACCCAAAATCTACGTGGTTCACGGCGCGGAAGGAAACTGCGACCTTTTTGCCAAGTGGATAAAAAGTGAGCTTGGATTGAATGCTGTTGCCCCGAGAGTGGGGGATACATTCGAAGTTTAAAGTGGAAACATGAAAATTGGAATATTAAGAATATGGAGAGTGGAAAAAGAAATCATAAATAGGATTGGAGAAAATCTAAGGATAGCTTTTCCAAAATCAAAATGCACTCTTATAAACGAAACTTTACCTGTTCCAAGTGAAACTTTCAACAAAGCAAGAGGACAATACCGCTCAGACATCATTTTAAGCAGTGTACGAGCCTACGCAGAAAAGACAAGAACATTTGATCGTGTTTTAGGAATTGTGGATGTGGACATTTTTGTTCCAGAATTAAACTTCGTTTTTGGAGAAGCAGAGTGCCCAGGGAAGGCGGCGCTTGTCTCACTTTTTAGGCTCAAGCCTGAATTTTATGGGAAAACACCAAACATAGAGCTTCTAGTTGAAAGGGCAACTAAAGAAGCTGTTCACGAGTTGGGACACACGATGGGCTTGACGCATTGCACCAATCCATTCTGCGTTATGTACTTTTCTAATTCCATATTCGAAACTGACAGAAAGCAAAGCTTATTCTGCAACAGGTGTCAAACGAAAATTGAGTTAATGCTTGGGCGTGAGTGAGAAGTGCACTTAAAGTTTGGGGTTAAAATTTTAGTCTTAACTCCAGTTTTGGCAAGTCTAATATTTGGTGTACTTTGCGCTTTCCTTCTTCTAACTTCGCCGCTAGAAATTTATGCGGTTACGCCCTTTAATGAGGGAACTGGCTCTATAGGTAACGCCATATACTTTGTTATGCTAGTTGGTGCTGGTGCTGGACTCATATATTTCTTAATCAAAAAGAAAAATCAAAAATTGATAAGTTTGATTACCGGATTTGCTTTAACAATGGCATTCTTCATCTTCTCATTAATCTACTTGTCAGCGCTTTTCTCAAGCTTTATGATTTATGGCGCAGATGTGCTTGTCTTGGCATTATCCATACTTATAACCTTCATGGCTGACTACGCAGTTTTCCGAAGCAAAAGCGCAGTGTGCAATGTGGTTATTCTTTGCTTAGGCGGAGCACTGGGTGCGTTTCTCGGAATATCCATACCAACCCTAAGCACCGTGCTGATTTTAATCTTTTTAGCAGTATATGATGCGTTTGCCGTCTATCGCGGACCAGTTGGGAAGATAGCTCACAGCGGCTTGGAACAGCTGAAGGGCTTAAGCTTCTCTTTTATGGATATTCAAATGGGCTTAGGAGACTTGACGTTTTACTCCATGCTTTCGGGGCACATGCTTCTAAATTTCGGATTAGCTTCATGCGTAGCATCAATTGTGGGCATATTGTTTGGATGCTTATTAACTTTCAAAATGGTTGAAAAGAAAAAGATGTTCCCTGGGCTACCCTTTCCAATAATTTTCGGCTTAGCTGCAGGCTTCTCGGCGTCGCTTTTAGGCTTGTAGGGGTTCAAGCTTTTGCCAAAACTAAGCGTGTTGAGTTAACGTCAACTTCTACTATTTTGCATCCTTTGAAGGTTTTCACTTCTCCAAGGACATTTTTAACGGCTACGTTGTCACTTTCCATTTTGGCGTAAACAGCATCCTTGAAGACGGGCTTTCCATTAAGCATGACTGTAAATTCACACATTTTTTAACCTCAACCATGTAATGCTATGACCCAGTTATAAATTTGCTGGCGGAAAAAGTGAATGCAGCCTATTTACTCAGAGTAAATAGTTATAATCCATGAAGGTTATAGACTATCATTTCGTAACTGCGTATTTAATTTAAAGATGAAGCAAATGCGGGGAAAAAACGAGAAGACGTCAAGTGTAGACATATTTAAAATCTTAGCAGAAACTGTTGAAAAAACTAAAAAGAAGCGTAGAGAAGAACTCTTAGCACCGCTTGGAATCAAAGAGTTCTTTGTCGCTGGAAAAATATCTATAAACAAACGAATATGCAGAGGGGTTGAATGTAAACTTTGCATAAAGGCTTGTCCAACGAACGCGTTATACTGGAAAACAGGAGAGGTTGGCATAACAGAGGAACTGTGCATGTACTGTGGCGCTTGCGTAATAAACTGTATAGTTGACGACTGCATAAAGATAATGCGGAAGAGAGAGACAAACGAAACTGAAGTTTACAGTAAACCCAGAGACTTTATAATTCTGCAGCAAAATATCAGCTCAAAAAAGCGTTTTCAACGGGTATTGTCACTTTTTCCAAAACCAGAAACCTACACTAGGAAATATAAGTCCACAATGTCAAAATAGATAGGGGCATTACGCTTGCTTCTGCCATTTTTCTTGTAGGAACTTCGGAATATCCGATGAGTCTCTTGGTCCCACAAGCACCTGCCACCCGCTAAGCTCTTCGATTTCTCCGCTTAGGCGCGCAGCCTTTCCAGGAATTATAAGCTTCCTATGCTTAACCTTGTTTTCAATTCCAGAAGTTTTAATGGCTTCAGCCACCTTCTCGGCTGTGAGTTTTCTTCCCGCCACCGCGCTGTCAACGGCAATACCTTCGGTGTCAACAACAAGCAGATAAGCGTCTATTTTTGCGCTTTCAATGTCTGATGCCACAGTGTAGTATGTTAGGGCAAAGTTCGTTGTGAACATCACTGGAGAGTTTTCGTCTGGAGTACCGAAAACCTTTAAGCCTGGCTCAACAGCCACTGGTTTACGTGGGTCTGTGTAAATATTTTGGCGCAATATAACGTTCGGTAGCAAAGCCCATCCATCGACGTTATGCGTTATTACGATGTCCGCGAAGCGAACAATAAGCATGGCAGTTAAGTAGGCTTCTTTCCATTTCACAACATCCTGCGGGGTTTCACCTCTCTCCATCCAAACGGTCATAGGCACACCTAGCAGTGGAAAGCCCAAAACATCGTCGCCACGTTTGCATGCAGCCCTACGAAGCATAGTAAAGTTGTTTAAGGTGTCAGCTAAACCCTCATCTGGAAAAGTGCCAGGGTCTAAAACTAGGTCGCTGACGCCATACTCGATAAGCGTCTTAGCCAAAGACTTTAACATCTTCAAGTCATTTGGCGCGAAAACCGTTAATGGGCAATTGTGAGAAAGGGAAAGTTCAACCATCTCCTGCCAATTTTCTCTGGTTGCCGCATACAAGAGGGGACGCGTTTTTGCAGCAACTTCAAGCCCAGCCCCTAAGACCATTGGGTTTAGCGAGCATAGGATTAGCGGCAGATTAGTGTTTTCAGCTACTTTTTTAACTGTTGCCTTAAATTTTTCAGGGTTGTTTGATGTTGAGCGCACTGCTATCATATCAAGTTTTAAGGCTTGACCAATATACTCATATTCGAACTGTTCAGTCCTCCTTATACGGCTCGCTATTTCCTCTTCAGTCATCTCGTCTGTCACATCTATCGCTATTGCCGTTGGATTGAAATACGTGAATTCGTGGCGGTACATGACCAGCTTTCCGCCAACCTTGACTGCATGATCTCCGACGCCTATAACAACCTCTTTTACTGCTGGCTTTAGCAGTTCTTTCAGCTTATTATAGGCTTTTTTAAACTGCTCAGTTAGCAGTGGGGAGCACTTTTCAATCGGCACTTCACGGTTAACAACTTTTGTGGCGAAAGCCATACAGTTCTCTTCGCCGCATTCTTTGCAATTTGTACGCGGAAGAAGCTTGTAAATGTCTATTGGACTTAGCTCCCTTATTCCAACTTTTCCTTTAATTTCCCTCTCACTCATAAGCGCGTTTCCCACCCTAAACCTTCATTGAAACCCATTCAACAAGCTTCTCAGCGTTTCCAACACTGCCACTTAAAAGCTGATCAATTATGCCCTTGATGGTTTTTACAGCTGCCGGATGCATCATCATAAACAAGTCCACACCAGCAAGCAAAAGCGTAGAAGCTGTTATAACTTCCCACAATGGCCCCCTTAGCTCGCGAGGCTCCCATTCAGGCGCCATCTCAAGCCAAGCTTCACGTGCAGCCCAAGCGTTTGTCGTTCCGGATGACATGGGATGCGCAAGTTCCGGGTCACCCATCAAAGCTGCAAGTCTAGCCCTTTCCATATTTGTGAAGGCGTAATCCAAACCGTAGCCTAAAGCAGCCGTTGTTAAATCCATAACAATGTCTTCTTTTGGCAGAAAATCATACAGTATGCGGTTTAATTCTCTGGCAAGGTTCAAATCCATAGGCGTAAAAGATAGAGCTACATGCCCATACTTCTTCACGAACTTCGCGCATTTTTCAACATCCATATCTCTAGTTATTGAACTTATCAGGAAACGTTCTCCAGCGAAAGTTTCAGCAATAGCCTCAAAAACAGCAGCATCCTTCTTCGGGTCTCCACAGCCTCCAATTATCAGGGGCACGTTAACTGCCTGCGCCACCTCTTCAACTGTTTTAACGGCCTCTTTCGGCGAAGCATCCTTAACAAGCGGGTCAATGCTTATTAAATGCACTGTTAAAAGGTCAGCTTCAAACTTTTCAACAGCCAATTTCGCCCAAGCCGCTGGGTCTTCCAAAACTTCTTTTACATGCATTTTAACAGCCTTCGGTAGCGGAACCTTCATGTCAAAAACGTCAATAGCAATAACTGGACGGTTAGGCGTAGGCTTCTCAAAAGTGTAGAAGGCTGGCGCCGTCTCACCACCGATAACTATGGATTTCCCACGGGTTCCACCCTCACCTTTTGTAGCTCCAAGCTTCACCTCAACAACTCTTCCAGGATAAGTTTCAACTGGAGGTGCGAATTCCGCCTCGATTATTTGAGCTGGCTTAACCTTTAACGGCGGAGCTGCTTTCACTGGAGTGACAGTTGGTGCAGCGATTGCGCCTGGCTGCAGCCATAATTCTAAATCTCCAACTTCCATCTCGAAATCTTCAAGCTCAATCTCTTGAAGCTTCGCTAGGATTTCCAGTAGTCGCGGGCTTAACTTTAAACCTAAAGCTTTCTCTTCTCTCTCGTTTTCAGACAAATCTTTCACCTTTTCTCGGCTTTTTCGCTCTTCAAAGATCGTATAATCACTTTTTTGGCGTAGATTTTTGCATCTTTCAGAATTATTTTGAAGCCTCCAGCAGTTACTGGTAAAGCCGCTGCAGTCACCACTGGAACTGCTGAAGTTTCCGCTTCTTTTGTCTCAGTAGGCGCTGCTTCCTCGATTGCCACGGCCGCCTCCTCTTTCCAACGCTCCACAACTGGGTGGTTGTGCTCCTTTAGAAACGTTTTCAATTCGTCGATCGTTTTTGCGTCTTCTTCTGTGGCAATTTTATTAACAAGCTCTGCCGGAATAAAACTTTTGACCTTCTCCTTAACTTCTTTGGGTAGCCAAACAACCCGGCTCCATCCGCCGTCCGCTTGCAGAAATTTTGGAGAGCGCATGTACTCGATTGATATCCCGTGGAAGCCGTCAACTTGGCGTCCGCCAGCCGTGGAATCCGCAAGCGTTGAGAAAGTCAAACCGTTTACGGCTAGATCCCTATAGCCCCTATGCACAATGCCGAGGCCGTCAACCTCTGGAATGTAGAAGGCTACGCCCTCAAAGCATCCACATGAGGTATGCGGGTAGCCAAACGCCGTATAGAGCCAAACTCGCGTAATTTCTCCGAGAGACTTCTTTTTAACAGCCTCGTTTACGCCTGAATACTCACCTTTAACTGGGTCGAGGAGCTCGCCTTTTTCAATTGTGAATACTGGACCTTTAGGGTCTATGCTTGCAGCGGCTCTGCCGTCAAACCAGCTTATGGCGCCACAGTTCGAGTACCTCTGTGGCGTAATCACACATACGTGTGTTGGAGCGAAGGATTGGCATAGGATGCACCCGTAAAACTTGTCAACCTCCTCATCCTTCAAGCCTCGTGCTCTGGCATCCCTTGCCTCATAGATTTTCAATGCTTCATTGTAAAGCTCTTTTACTTTGTCTGGTTCGGTTACAAATGTAACTTGCATTTTTTCGATTATTGGCAATTCGCTTTTGAAAAGTCTATGTAAGACCTTTCCGATGAATTGGAAAGAGTTTAAGCCTTTTTGGAAGGATTTTTTGCTTAGTCTAAGCCAGATGTCGTAACGCTGGTTTAGGTGCATGAAGCCTTCGATGAAGTTGCAGTATTCGTGTATGCGCCTTTCTATTACGCCTTCAAGTTCTGCTTCAAGCTTTGGACCGGCAACCTCGATGAGTATTCCAAACGGGTAACTTTTTCCCTCTTCCATGTCTTTCAAGTCTGGTCCGATTATGGTTATTTTTCCATCTTCAACTTCCTCTGGCTTTTTCACTCTTGCCAATTCAAATTTTTCTTTTATGTCTGGTCCACCAAGCTCAACGTACATGTCGTTTCTGCGTATTCTCTCGCCTTCGTAGATTACTCCCACATCAACTGGTATATCTTCAAACATTGACATTTTCATGTGCCTCCTTCAATCTTTCCGATTATTACTTTAAGACTTTCAACCCAATCTTTAACTGTAATGTTAGGGAAAGACCAGCTTGCGTTAGGATGGTAGAAATTATCTAGAGTTATTGTCTTAATTTGGGGGGCAAAATGCTTCAAGCCGTTAAGGATTGTCCACTCCATATAGTATGGAAGACCCAAAAACAAAGCCAAATCGTATGGTCCCTCACCATCAAGTCCTGTCCACACGCGATCAATCAGACGATTTCCAATGTCCACAGCGGACATCCACCCATGTGGCTTAAAACCCCTATTCAAGAATTCACTTATCGTATGGGCTGTTGCCACAACAGGAATTTTAGCTTTCTTCGCTAACTCAATGGCAAAGTCAATAAGTTTTTTGTCTTCTAACTCTATTTCTGCAGCATTGTGGCCAACTATGAGTATTGGGCGTTTCGCCCTCTTTATCATTGCAGCTACCACTTCAGGCCTTGTTATGACCATAGCCTTTTTCGGTCCAGGAATTTCCGCAGTTTGCCAAGGTTCAGCGGCCATATGGTTTTACTCCCTACGCTTTTTAATTAGCGCATATACAAGATTCAGAAAGTGTAAGTTTCGTGACATGCTATTTTAAGCTTTTCTAGGATCATTCTCTATTGAGTGTAGTTAAGCCTAACACAAAAATCACGGTTGCTTTTTATATCCAACTTTTTCCATTAAACATTTAACAGAAACGTACGCTGGAGAATCCTGCGGCAGGTTGAGTAGGGATTTTCCAGAAAGAACATACTCCTCAACGTTCTCATCATAGGAAACCCTTCCCAAAAATCTAAATGGCAACGCCTTTTTAGCTTGATCCTCTAGATTCTCTGGGAATCTGAATCCACCAACGATGTATAGGTTCTTGAATTCTATTTTAACCTCCTTAGCTACACGATAAGCGCGTTGAACATGGTCGAAGGATTTCTTAGATGGATCTATCATATCAAAGATGTCGTCCACCTTCGTTGTTATCCTTCTGTTTAGATGTTCCAAGCCAGCAGGCGAGTCGATCAGGACGTACTTGTAGTTTTTTGTCAGCGACTCCAGAGCACCTTTTAGGGCTGCATCTGGAAGGCAATAGCACCCTTCAACCCACTTGGTTCCAACAGCTATGAAGTCAAAGTGTTCCCCCTCATACATTCCATAAGTCCATATTTTGCTTTCAATTCTCTCCGTTGGTGGAACACCAACCAGTGTTCCACCTTCAACTAGAAAAGTTTCTACAAGAAGGTCTGAAATTGATTTCTTTCCCTTCTCATATAGATCTACGCCAACCATTTCCCCAAGGTTTTGGTCCGGGTCTGCGTCCACTAAAAGTATTGGGAACTCGCCGATTTCAATAAGGTACTTAGTCATCAAGGCTACAAAGCTTGTTTTTCCCGTCCCGCCTCGCCCCATTGTGACCAGAATTTTCAAAGGTTTAGCCTCTTGCACCATTCATATAACTAACTTATTTTAATCTTATTTAGGTGTTAGCGTGTAAAAGTCTGCTGCATAATCTCCCTATGGCTTTTACGGCATCAGCATCCACATATTTAAGCGGCGTTTCTCCACGCATCTCAGCCTCAGCAACCTTCGGATCAAATGGTAGGAAATCCAAAACTTCTAAACCATTTTCTTCAGCAAAGCTTTCTACGACCGCTTTTTGAGTCTCATTTCCAATTTTATTTCCGACAAGGTAGATTTGCTTCATTCCAGCCTTAAATCCCAATTCGCGAATTCGTTTGGCCACTTCAAGGGATTTCATGTTCGCATCAGCAATTACAAGCATTTCGTCTACATGTTGAGCTGTCCCCCTTCCCATATGTTCTACGCCAGCCTCCATGTCTAACACGACTATCTCGCCCCGCTCAACTACCAAATGACGAAGCAATGCGCGGATAACGGCGTTTGCTGGGCATGTGCATCCGGAACCCATTGATTTAACTGTTCCCATAACGATCAGGTTTACGCCAAATGGGGTTTTCACAGAATAATCGCGAATTATGTCGTCAACGCTGAATGATAGGCGAAAGACGCCAGCATACCCTGTGCTTGTTTTTGATTCGATTAACTCCTTGTTTTCTGATATTGGCAGTATTTTCCTCGCTTCCTCTGAAGATAAACCCAAAGTTAATGCAAGATTCGGAGAAGGATCAGCGTCAATGGCTATTGTCTTTAACCCCTTATTCGCGAAGCAGTAGGCTAAACCGCCAGCAACAAGCGTTTTGCCAACGCCGCCCTTGCCGGAAACGGCAACTTTCACTTTGAGGCCCTCCCTTCTTGCTAATGCTTGCATATTTATTTACATTTTCCAGTTGACGGTAGATCGTATGAGCGTGAGCACAAGTATTTTATATTCATAATTCATAGTTGACTTAAATGTGACGGTGAAAGTTATGTCGGAGAAAATTGGTGTCGCGGTTGTTGGAGTTGGGTTTGTTGGTGGACAAGCTCATGTGCCCAGCTTCAAGAAAATTGAGGGTTCAGAACTCATAGCGTTATGTGCAAGAACGGAGAAACGCGTAAAGCCGCTCGCTGAAAAATACGGTGTAAAATACATTTTAGACTACGATAAACTTCTAGAAGACCCAAAATTGGACGCTGTTGTGCTTTCGGTTCCAACGCCTCTCCACTATGAAAGTGCCATGAAGGCAATAAAAAAGGGAAAACACGTTTTATGCGAGATGCCGATAGCCCCAAGAATAGAGCAGGTAAGAGAACTTCAAAGAGAAGCAGAAAAGGCTGGTGTACTACTAATGCCAGTGTTAAACTTCAGATTTGCGCCCATATACCTAAAGGCAAAGGAAATGATAGAGGCAAACAGCATAGGCAAACCTGTGGCTTTGCACTTCCGCGAATTTCTACCGACAGCAAGCTTAGCCGAACAGTGGCCAGCTGGATCTTGGGCTTGGAACATAGAAATAAGCGGAGGCTATCCAGATTTCACGCTTTCAGTTTGGTCTATAGACATGATTAGATGGATGTTCAAAAGCGAAATTGTGGACGTTGAATGGAGAAGCAGCTACCCAAAAATGGAGAGGTTTGGCGGAGTTCTGGGTTATAACACAATGGGGGTAATTAAACTCTCAAATGGTATGGTTGGGTCTCTACACTACAGTGCTTCTGTTAGTCCGCCAGCAGCAGTAAGCAGACTTGAAGTTTACGGAGATAACACAAACGTGATTCACGCGGTTGGATACGACAAAATAGTGCACTATACGGAAAATGAGGCAAAGGAAATCCGACTAGAAGTTAAGGGAACAAGAGTGTGGGGTCACAGACAATTAGACGAGCATTTCATCGAATGCATCCTACATAACAAGAAACCACAAGTAACAGTAGAAGACGCCATAAAAGCACAAGAAGTGGCGCAAAAAATTGTTAAAAGCATAGCATAACTGGGCTTAAATCTCGCGGATCTCACACTGCAACTTTTTTATAACTTCCTCAGCCTTCGCAGGCTCAACCTTCAAAGTGTAAAGCCTACCAGCAGTGCGAAGCTTAAGTTTAACAACGTCCTTCAACCTTTTAACAGCACAATATTCGGCACGTCCACTAATCTCAACAAACTTTTCAGCATCAAAGATTTCCGAAGGCACATCAATCACAACAACAATTCTGGTAAACACCAAAGTTTTTATCTTTTTTGGTGGGCTGGACATGATCTGCGCACATGCGGAGAAGAGACCTTGGAGTTAAATGCGTCGGGCCTAAAGTTCCTCGCCCATTCATGTGATTAATGGCGTTTGCTTAAATATTTGAAGCTGTTTTTAGTTAACTTCGGTGGGAGTTTGCAGCTGCTGTTCTTTCAGCTTCCTTTAATTGAGTTAGCTGTTCTTTTGCTTCTGCTTATTGTAGGAGCTCTTTTGATTGTTTTGGTTGTCAAAATTTTGCTGTTTGTCTTGCCAGCTACCGTAATTGCCTTTGTGGTGTGGCTTTTAACTGGAAGCCTATTTTGGGCTGGAGTTGCTTTCCTTATAGTAGCACTTATATCGTTATTGAAGCGTTAACAAACGAGGAGCTATGCCAAAAGCATAAGTCTAATAACAGAAAAGCGAAAAAGTCCATAAAAGTCCCAACATATCACGCTCCAAGCTAAGTAATCAGCTTTTTGTTTCATTCAGGCTTTTCCGATGTAAGCCATTTGATCCTCTGCGTGCCTTTCTGCACAAACACCTTTGTCGACAGCTCGCGCACCGCACATATTATGCGTAAATCTCGATTAAAAGCCCAAATAATGCTTGACCAAACCCTCACGGACTATGGGTGGAACTTAAATTCACACATTTCATCTCCCTTTGCAGCGCACTCGGCCTCAACCACTGTGATGTTTTTTGCAAACAATTCGGATAGGAAGCCTGCAACAAAGTTTGTGAGGAAGTGGCAGCAGGGCTTATCCGCCCCTACTCTTTTTCTTGATTCAAAACAGTTTCTAACAGCGATTCTTCCCGCTCCATATTTAAAATCTACCTCTGAAAAGCTGGATTCTCCCCAGTTTCTTCGGCTCATTAGCTCTGAAAACTTTTCCAATGCTCCCTTAACGCTTGCGGATTTAGCCATAAAATTTTTGAACAGCCACCTCCCGCAAGGCTTCGCCATAGTTGCAATGATCACAAAGGCTCCAGAAGCAAAAACTTGCTGAAGCGCATCCTCCATTTCAATTAACATTTGAAAATCAACGAAGAACCCATTGTTTTGCTCAAGAGCCTCCTTCATACAAAACCCTCAAAAATTATGAAGGAACAGCCCAACTCCTGTATTGAAGATACATTCCAATCAGTATAATCAGACCCCCAACCATCATTATCAAGCCCGCAACACAATGGGCAACAGAGCCGAAATTAAAGAGATAATGGAGCGAAAAAATGGATGAGCTAACCGCAAGGGCTAAAACGCCTAAAGCCACAAACCTCCAAGGCTTACCCATAATGCCACCCCTAAAAATCCACAGCAGCCTAAAAGCAAAATAAACCAACCCAACATTAATAAACAAAGAAACAATGTTTATGGCGATACTGTAAATCTCCATCAAACCCACCATCCGCTTTTAATCTCCAACAACAAACATTTAGAGATTATGAACTAAAAATCAACATCACACATCAACCACACTTATGCCTAATTTTTGTGTCTGTGCAAGCTCAAACCAGAACAAAGCCCAAAACAACGCCAAACACGCCGTTTTCTCTTAATGAAGGCTCTCTTTTTGGGAAAAGAGAACGTTCCATGGTGGGCCGGACCGGATTTGAACCGGTGACCTTCCGCACGTCAAGCGGATGTCCTAACCGAGCTAGACTACCGGCCCACTGAGATATTCTACTTTCGCTTCTGATATATAGCCAATTCGTCTTTTTCACCTCGAAATACATCGCAAATGCCTCCAATAAAAGAGCTTCACAACTATCTAAAAACCTATGAAGCGCGCATATAGATTCTGTTAACAACAATTAACAGAAAAGTTATTTACTTATGGGGTGTAAGTGCTTACGGGGGTTAAGTTTGCTATTCGATCTCAATCCAAAAGAGTCTTCGAAAGAACTGTTTGGTCGAGAAAGAGAGCTTGAAGAACTCATCCGTCTTGTTAAGGCGAAGAGGTGGGTTGCCGTTCTTGGGCCAAGAATGGTTGGAAAAACCAGTTTAATTAAAGTGGCTGGAGCTGAATTAAGAAAGGCCAAAACAAGGGTTGTTTATGTTAACCTTTGGGGAGCAAAGGGAACGAACGGCCTATTAAAAGCCATGGCACGAGGTCTTAATGATGAAAAAGGCCTTTTACAAGAAATAAAGGATTTAGCTCAAAGAATTGAAGGCGTATCCATTGGACCTAGCGGCATCTCAATATCGATCTCCAAAAAACCCATGACCACAATGTGGGATTTGTTGGAAGCAATAGGAAGCAGAGCGGGAAATTGCGTTATTGCACTTGATGAAGTTCAGGAACTTGCAGCAATATCTGGTCGCTTATTAAAATTGTTAGCCAACATTTTTAACACGCACCCAAACATAGTCTTCATATTTACTGGATCCATGTTTGGCCTTATGAAAACATTGCTTGAACCAACGTCATCTTCACCCCTTTATGGACGTTCTCCTGCGAAGCTTTATCTTCAACCCTTCCAGAAAGAACTTGCCATTAAATTTTTAAGAAAAGGGTTTGAAGAGCATAAACTAACCCTGGAAGATAGAATAATAAATGAGACTGTTGAAAGGCTTGACGGCATTCCCGGATGGCTAACCTTATATGGAAACAACATGGCGGTGCGCAGACTTCCACATCAAAAAGCTATTGAAGAAACAATATCTGAAGGCATAAAGATCGTGAAGGATGAACTCGAGCATTTTCTCGAAGGAAGAGACAAACAAGCCTACTTAGCAGCCCTTAAGGCAACAGCCACATCAGCCCGATGGACCGAGATAAAAGGTGCTGTGGAAATAGCAAAAACGTCAGCAGTAAACGATGCGACAATCTACCGCATAATAGAAAACCTCAAAGCTGCTATGCTAATAGAAGAGAAAGAAAATGCCTACCGAATAAACGACCCCATGCTCAGGACACTTCTGCTGACTTCACAAATAACTTAAGGAACATAAGCACTTACATGGGTCAATCGGTTAAATATTCTTAAGTGTTTGAATGTTAGGCTTCTGTATTGGTCTTTGTCTGTTAGGCTTGCGAGGAAATTGCCTGCAACTTCTATACTTACGGTTTCTGTTTTGAGTTCTCTCATAAACTGCGTGAAGCTGGCAAAGTTTCTGTGTAGGGAGACGAAGATGTCGTCGCATCCCATTCCTTCACCTTTCAGACTAGGATGATGCTTGGATGGTTTTTGATGAAGGCGTCTGCCCTTTTCGGATTTCTTCCATTACTTCTTTTGTGGCGCCTATTCGTATTTTGAAGAAGGCGAAGGCTACCAGCTTAAGCCCAATCTTTTAGAATTCAGGTATTGCTGAATATTCTCTAATGAAATTGTTGTTTTCAAGCCAAGTTCGCACCCGCGTGACTGTTGGCTGTGAAATGTTTAGAGCTTCTGCAAGTTCTCTGTCACTTATTTTGCAATTGCTAATCAACTCCAGCGATGTCTTTCTTGAACTTCTTTCAATTTCGCACACCATCAAGTCTTATTATGTATCTATCATTAATACATACGGTTTATTTAAACTGCGGAATAAAACGGAAATGTTTTAGAAGCCAAAACCACCTAAAATTCACAAGGCCGGTATGGCGGGATATTGCTAAACTTTAAAAGTAAAATTACAAGCGACTTCTAATTGTTAGATATCTAGGCATTTAAAGTGGCGCAGTCTGAAGACCAAGAATTTTTATTTGCTAACGATTTTAGTTAGGAACAAGAAGAGGGTTTATGCCTTGGAAAAAACATCCACGTTCCGGGTGATAAACCAAATAATCGAAGTAATGGGCATAGGGTACAGAGAAATACTGGAAAAACGCAGCACGGAAAACAAGGTTATTGCTAAAAGCCTCGAGTAAACATTTTAAGATGGAGCGAATTAGACAAGCTTATCTACTGGTGCCGGGAAATGCCGGGATAATGAACAAGACACGCGTGTCTTGTCATCCCGTGGGCGGAGTGGATAACGCGCAGGCCTTGAGAGCCTGTGGTCCTTCGGGGCCGCGTGGGTTCGAATCCCACTCCCGGCGTCAGAAAAAGGAGAAAGTTAGACTTAAGTTAAGCCTATTGTATTCCCAAAAGTTTGAGCAGGTTATAATTAACAATTAATGTGGCGAATAGCGTGGCGATTAATGACATCACCGTGATCATGGTGTTAAGTGAAGGGCCAGCAGTATCCTTGAATGGGTCGCCAACAGTGTCGCCAACCACTGCGGCCTTGTGTGCGTCTGAACCTTTTCCGCCGTGTTTGCCAGATTCAATTAGCTTTTTGGCGTTGTCCCAGAGGCCGCCAGCATTGCTCATCAAAAGAGCGAGCAGCAAGCTTGAGAATATAGCACCCGCAAGGAATCCTCCGAGCGCCTTTATTCCACCTGCAAAGCCTATAATCAAAGTTGCCACAATTATTGTTATGCTTGCTGGCATAAGTTCACGTAATGCGCCAACTGTTGCGATGTCAACGCATTTTGCATAATCAGGTTTAACGCCTTGCTTTCCTTCTCTGAGACCTGGAATCTCTCTAAATTGTCTTCTGATTTCAGCAACCATTCGTTCGGCGTTTCTTCCGACGCCAAGCATAACCATAGCTGAGAAAACCGCAGGAATAGCTACTCCTATTAGTGCACCAAGCAGAACAATGGGGTCCATAATGTCAAAAGTAACAGTTTGTTCAGTGATTCGAAAAGCTGTTTCCTGAAATGCTGCTAACAATGCGATTACGGTTAGTCCTGCTGCTCCTATTGCGAAGCCTTTAGTTATCGCTTTTGCCGTGTTTCCAGCAGAATCAAGCTCATCTGTAATAGCTATTACTTCTTCGCTGAGCCCAGATTGTTCAGCTATGCCTTTAGAATTATCAACGATTGGACCATAGGCGTCGTTTGAAACTGTTAATCCGACAATTGAAAGCATACCAAGGGCTGCGAGGGCTATTCCATACAAGGCGTATTTTATGCCTAAAGGTTCACATACTTTATATGAGATTACTGCTGCTACGGCTATGCCAATCAAAGGAAAGATTGTGCTGCGTAGACCATAGGAGAACCCAGTTATAATGTTCAATGCAGGTCCGGTTTCAGATGCTTCTGCCGTCTTTAAAACTGGAGCTTTATCTTCTGAAGTGAAGTAATCGCTTGTGACGCCAATTATTATTCCAGCCACAAGGCCTACAACTACTGCTCCCCAAAAAGCCCACTCGTATCCAAGATACCATGTAGCTAAGGCGGTTAAAATTCCAAAGGCTATGCATGTTATGTATGTGCCGCCATTTAACGCTGCGCCAGGATCGCCCTTAGGTCCAACTCTAACTAATAATGCGCCTATGACAGCGGATAGTATGCCTAACCCAGCGAACACGAGCGGTATTTGCACATACTTGCTTGGGACGTCAAGTCCTACGCCTAAAATCATGGCGGCTACAACGCTTGCAACGTACGAGTCGAAGAGGTCTGCTCCCATGCCAGCAACGTCGCCTACGTTGTCGCCTACGTTGTCAGCTATGACGGCTGGGTTTCGTGGATCATCTTCTGGGATTCCCAGTTCCACTTTGCCGACGAGGTCTGCGCTGATGTCTGCGGTTTTTGTGTAGATGCCTCCTCCGGCTTTGGCGAAAAGTGAAAGTGAGCTGGCTCCGAAGCTGTAGGCTAACACTCCTGGGATTGCTTGTTCTGCGGACATTCCGGTGATTGCGTAGACTATGCTTATTCCAAGTAAGCCTAAACCTACAACGGCTAAACCCATCACTGCTCCACCTCGGAAACCTATTGGAAAAGCCTTATTCAATCCCTTTTGTGCTGCATTAGCCACTTTAGCATTGGCTTTTGTTGCAACATTCAATCCCAAATAACCGGCTAACGCTGAACAGAAGGAACCGAACATGTATGCTATTGCCAGTTGAATGTTAAGCAGTAGATCGTGCGGTTCCCATAACGGCTGCGGTAAGAATATGCAGATTATTACTGCTACGACAACCACGAACATTGCCAGCACGGTGTATTCTCGTCTCAGAAAAGCGTCTGCGCCTTCTTTTATGGCAGCAGCAATTTCCTGCATTCGTTCTGTTCCATTGTCTTGTTTGTTTACGTAATGATAGAAGTACAACCCGACAATTACTGAAATTAAAGCTGACAGCGGCGCTACAAACCACGGTTCAAACATGCTTTTTCCTCCAACTCTTCCATATTCTTTTAATACTCTTAGAGTTGAGTAGGGAATATCTTAATAAACTTATTTGCCAACCGCCAATTTTAATTAGAAAAGAATATAACCAAAATATGTTAACAAGTTCCGTGTTTAATTAACGAGTGGAGTGAAAAGTATGTCGAAACCTTGGCATGCGATGGAAATTGAAGAAACTTTGAAGGCTCTGAATGCGAAGGAGAATGGTTTAAGTCAAGAAGAAGTGCAGAAACGCCTACAGGAATATGGTCCTAATGAGCTTAAGAAGGAGAAGGGAATATCGCCAATTAGGCTTTTCTTGGAGCAGTTTGCAGACATACTAATTATCATACTTTTAATTGCAACAGGGCTTTCGATTTATTTAGGCGAAATTACTGACGCCATAGTCATAATCGCCATAGTTTTGGCATGCGCCATCTTGGGTTTTGTCGAAGAGTACCGTTCAGAAAAGGCTTTAGAAGCATTAAAGAAGATGACGGCACCAACAGCCATGGTGTTACGTGACGGAAAAGAAGTTAAGGTTCAGGCAAGCGAAATTGTTCCAGGCGACATCATCCTATTATACACTGGCGATAAGGTTCCAGCAGACGCGAGACTTATTGAAGCTATTAACCTAAAAATGGATGAGGCTCCATTAACAGGGGAATCCACGCCAGTAAATAAAACTGTGGATCCATTACCTGAAGAAACTGGGATTCCCGAGAGGCGAAACATCGTTTTTACTGGAACAGCTGTTGTTTATGGGCGTGGAAAAGCTGTTGTCACTTCAACTGGGATGAACACGGAGTTTGGCAAAATAGCCAAGATGGTTCAAGTTACTGAGGAAGAGGAAACGCCTCTGGAAAAACGTATGGCTTCTGTTGGGAAATGGATTGGAATATTATGTATTGCTGTTTGTTTAACTGTGGCAGCTATAGGCATAGTGGAGGGGCGCAATCCCCTTGACATGATTTTGTGGGGTGTAAGCCTTGCGGTTGCTGCAGTTCCAGAAGCATTACCCGCCATAGTGACTGGCGCCCTTGCTGTTGGCATGTATCGTATGGCTAAGGTTAACACTATAGTTAGGAGACTTCCAGCCGTTGAAACATTAGGATGCACAAGCGTCATCTGCGCCGACAAAACTGGAACAATGACCAAAGGCGAAATGACCGTTCAAAGAATTTACGTGAATGACCAAACAATAAAAGTTTCAGGAGTAGGCTACGAACCACAAGGCGAGTTCCTATTTGAAGACAAAAAATTGGACCCAGCGCAAGAAGAGGAACTCGTAGCGCTCTTAAAAGTTTCAACATTGTGCAATGATGCAAAGTTGGAGAAAGAAACCGAAAGTGGAAGATGGATAATTAAAGGTGACCCCACAGAAGGCGCTTTAGTTGTTGCTGCAGCAAAAGCTGGATTATGGAAAGAAGAGTTAGAAAAAGAAACCCCACGCATAGGTGAAGTCCCATTCTCTTCCGAAAGAAAACGCATGACAACAGTTCACTTGGCATCTAAAAAGAAAATGGCTTTCATGAAAGGAGCACCAGAAATAGTTTTGGAAAGATGCACTAAGATTCTTTCAAAGGGAAAAGTGCGCAAAATAACGGCAGAAGACAAAGAAAAAATACTGACGGTAAACGAGGCTATGGCAATGCAGGCGCTGAGGAATTTAGGCTTTGCCTACAGAGAACTGCCAGAATCTGCAACAAATTTTGACGAGAAAATTGAGAATGATATGACTTTTGTTGGAATAATGGGAATGATTGACCCTCCAAGGGAAGAAGTTAAAGATGCAATTTCCCTTTGCAGAAACGCTGGAATCAAAGTAGTCATGGTAACTGGTGACCATAAACTTACGGCTGTTGCTGTGGCAAAAGAACTTAACTTAATAGGCGAAAACGAAGCGCCAAGCCAAGTGCTTACTGGTCAAGAGTTGGACAAAATAAATGATGAACAGCTAACTCAAATGGTCGAGAACATCGTGATTTATGCTCGTGTTTCACCTGAACACAAAATGAGAATTGTGAAGGCTTGGAAAGCGAAAGGATATGTTGTCGCAATGACTGGCGACGGTGTTAATGATGCCCCAGCACTTAAAATGGCAGACATAGGCGTTGCAATGGGAATAACAGGCACAGAGGTAACAAAGGAAGCCTCAGACATGGTTTTAACAGATGATAATTTCGCGTCAATTGTTAAAGCCGTCAAAGAAGGCCGTGAAATCTACGATAACATAAAGAAGTATCTAACCTATCTGCTGCGCTGCAACATCATGGAGATCCTCGTAATGTTCATAGTAATGATAAGCGTTCCGTACTTGGCGGGTTCAGCCTACCAGCCAGGTGGAGATCCGAAACTTTCTCCAACAGTTGCCTTAACCGCAATACAGCTCTTATGGGTTAACTTGACAACGGACGGTTTACCAGCCCTAGCCTTAGGAATAGATCCAGGCGATCCAGATTTGATGGAAAGAAAGCCAAGAGACCCGAATGAAAGCGTTTTCACGCGAGACGTTAAACTATATTTGATGCTAGTGCCCATTATGATGACGGCGCTGCTTCTGACAGGGTATTTCATGTGTCAACCATGGTTAGACGAGTATCACTTGCTTGAGGCGAGGACGCAGCTGCTTACGGCCATGATTCTAATGGAGTTAGCAAACGCAATATCAGCCCGTTCACTGAGATATACGGTTTTCAAAGTGGGCATCTTCAAAAACAAGTTCCTATGGGTTGCAATACTTTCATCCCTAGGTCTCCAGTTAATGGTGCTTTATACGCCTTTCCTCCAAGACCTATTTGATGTACATGCACCAGAGCCTATAGACTGGGCTATTGCGATACTGTTCACAGCGATAGTCTTCGGTTCCTTGGAACTAGGAAAGTACATTGCAAGTAAAAGACGTAAGGCATAGCAAAAAGCCTTATATCCACACCTTTTATTATCAAACAAACTTCCGCAAAAAGAGATGAGAGTATGAGTGAGAAGTCAGCGAATCCCGCACCATTGGGGCTTCTAGGCTTCGGAATAACAACGGTTCTACTAAACTTTGTCCACAACGCACAGCTTGGTCCACTGGACACAATGGTTTTGGCGATGGGAATAGCCTACGGTGGACTCGCCCAAGTTATAGCGGGAATAATGGAATACAAGAAGGGCAACACATTCGGCACTGTGGCGTTCACCTCTTACGGATTGTTTTGGTGGTCGTTCGTAATCCTAAATCTGCTACCACAAATCACCTTTCTTAAGGGACTCAACGCACCTTCAGCTGAAGCTTTAGCAGCGTATTTCTTCATGTGGGGATTATTCACGCTAGCAATGTTCTTCGGAACGTTGAAAGCCAACCGCGCGCTACAATTTATATTTATAAGCCTAGCAGTCCTCTTCTTCCTACTTGCAACAAAATCAGCGATACTGGCATATACGCCAATGACAGCAGCGGACCTGGAACTTTTCACACGTGCAATTGGGGTCGAAGGAATAATCTGTGGATTAAGCGCAGTCTATCTAGCCATAGCAGAAGTACTAAACGAAGCCTACGGAAGAACTGTCTTACCAATATGCCCGGTAAGTTGACCTTCACACTCTCCTCTTTTTATGAGGAAGACGCTTGCAGTTTTTCGGCAAAAACTAACGATGATTTCAATTTTAGCAACCTAAAGATATAAATATAATTGCACATTTTTGTAAAGAAAATCTTGAAAGGGTGAAATGTTAATGTCCAAGGAAGGAGTGGAAGTCTATAAGGAATTTGAAGCCGACATAATTCCACCAAGCTGGAAAGACAGAGCGTGGGACAAAAGTGACTTCAAAAAATGGTACGAAAGCACAGTGAAAGACAAAAAGTCAGTTGAAGAGTGGTGGAGTAAGTGGGCAAACGAGATTTTCTGGTTTAAAAAATGGAACAAAGTACTGGATGACAGCAACCCTCCATTTTACAGATGGTTTGTTGGAGGAGAAACAAACCTAGCCTATCTTGACACGGACTGGCAAATCGAACAGGGAAGAAAGAACAAGCTGGCTTTAATTTGGGAAGGCGAGCCCTGGGACGAAACGTTAAACCAGCCCAAGGAAGTTAGAAAGTTCACGTATTACGATATTTATAGAGAATCCAACGTAATAAGTTACGCTCTCAGAGAAAAACTGAAGGTTAAGAAAGGCGAAATAGTGACGCTGTATCTCCCCATGATACCAGAACTACCCTTCTATATGCTTGCCCTGCAAAGACTCGGCGCGAAACACAGTGCAGTTTACAGCGGATTCAGCGCTGATGCGTTGGCCACAAGAGCCATGGACGCAGGTTCAAGAATAATTGTCACAGCTGACGGGTTCTATAGAAGGGGCAGAGTAATAAGTCTCAAACCAATAGTTGATGAAGCCGTAAAAATATGCGCACAAAACGGCGTTAAAATAGAAAAGGTAATAGTCATCAGAAGAGCAGGCAACGAAATACCATGGAACAATGAAATAGATGTTTGGCACCATGAACTTGTAAAAGATGCGCCGCAAAACGTGAAAGTTCCAGTTGAAAGATGCGGTTCAGAAGATTTCGCATACATACTCTACACTTCGGGAACAACAGCCGCGCCTAAAGGAGCACAAATTCCTATAGGCGGATATGCCGTTGGATTGTACGCTACTATGAAACTAATATTTGATGTAAAAGAAGACGACATTTATTGGTGCACAGCAGACATTGGATGGGTCACTGGGCACTCCTACATAGTTTATGGTCCACTTCTAACGGGCTTAACATCAATAATGTATGAGGGCGCACCAGATTTTCCTGGTCCTGACAGATGGTGGAGCATAATTCAACGCTATGGCGTTACACTGTTCTATACAACGCCAACAGCCATAAGAATGCTTATGAAGTTCCCAGAGGAGCTTGTCCGAAAATACGACCTATCCACAGTTAGAATTTGCCACTCAGTCGGCGAACCAATAAACCCAGAAGCTTTCAAATGGTACTTCAAAAACATCGGAAGAGGAGACATTGTGGCCTCAAGCACATGGTGGATGACTGAAACGGGACAAATGTTGACAGGACACTATCCAGGATTGGGGAAAATCTTCCCACTTAAACCTGGAACAAACGGCTACCCATTTCCAGGCGTCACATTAGAAGTCCTCGATGACGATGGAAATCCATGCCCACCCGGCGTTAGAGGATACCTGGCTATAACTTCGCCATGGCCCGCTATGCTGATGACGCTTTTCAAGAATCCGCAAAGATATGTGGATGTTTATTGGTCAAGGTTTAAGGGTAAAACATACTTCTACACTGGAGATTTTGCTATAAAGGACAAGGATGGCTATCTATGGGTTTTAGGAAGGGCAGACGACGTGTTAAAGGTAGCAGGACACAGAATCGGAACAGCAGAAATCGAATCGGCAATGATTAAGCATCCAGCAGTTGCGGAATCAGCATGCATAGGCAAAACTGACCCTGTCAAAGGGGAAATACCGTTCATCTTCACGGTGCTTAAGCAAGGATACAAGCCGGACCCTAATCTTGCAAACGAAATAAAAATGCACTTGAGAACCACAATTGGGCCGCTTGTGGCTTCAGACGCTGTGATAGCCTTCGTTGACTCTGTACCCAAAACAAGAAGCGGCAAAATCATGAGAAGACTGTTAAGGGCAATTGTAAGCGGAGCAGCCATAGGCGATGTTACAACGTTGGAAGATGGCGTGGCTGTTGAAGAAGCAAAGAAGGCTTACGAAAGCGTGAAAGAAGCTTTAGAACGCGGCAAAAGTTAACCAATCAAAATTTTATTTACATTAAGAAAATTCCATCACTATCCTAGAAGTTTCGCCATCAATAGGCTCGATTTTGAAGCCTTTTCTCATGCATAAATGAATCATTTTTACATTGTCTGAAATTACAAAGCCGTAAATTGTTTTCAGCTTCATCTCCCTGCCAATTTTAATTATGTAATCAACAAGTTTCGAGCCGAGACCAAGCCCTTGCCACTTGTCGCCTACGACAACAGCAAATTCTCCACAGCTTCTTCCAGGTTCTGAAATAACTCGTGCAACACCAATTATTTGCCTTCTATCTCCCTGCTTTTCGGCAACTATAGCCATTTCACGGTCATAGTCCAGATTGCAATATCTGGTTAGAGTTTCATGCGGCATTTCCCTAATTATTTGGAAAAATCGTAAGCGCATGGTTTCCTCTGAAAGGGACTTGAACAACTCGGCGAGGAGAGCCTCATCCTCAGGTTTTATTGGTCGAAGTGTAACGCAAGTTCCATTTTTTAGCTGGCACGAGGCAACGTACTTTTTTGGGTATGGTGCTACAACCAGATGCTCGTGCGGTTGGACATTCTGTAAAATTCTTTCAGCGTCGATTACTATGCGCGCATCAACAGCTACAGCGTTATTCCCATCAAAAATCAGCGGATTCACATCCAACTCTTTGATCTCTGGAAAATCAACAACAAGCTGCGAAAACTTTACCAAAATTTCTTCAAGAACCTTTGTTCCGGATGGAAACTCGCTGGACAAACGCTGGTAGATAGCAGTCTTTTCCATAAGACGTCTTGCAAGAACCAAGTTTAACGGTGGAAAACCTATGCTTACGTCCTTTGCAACTTCCGCGGTTATTCCGCCCATGCCAAAGACAATCACTGAACCAAACTGGTAATCCTTCTTTGAACCTACTAAAAGCTCGTAGCCTTTTCTTTGAACCATGGGTTGTATAACGACGCCTTGAAACTCCGCCTCGGGATTATAATTTTTAACTTTCTCAACCAACTCGTTAAAGAATACTTTAACTTCTGTTGGGGACCAAACGTTCAGTATGACGCCCTCAGCCCTTGATTTGTGAGTTATCTGCGGCGAAACTGCTTTCATAACAACCGGATAGCCAATTTGGGAAGCAAAAGATTCAGCTTCTTCTTGGCTCTTTGCAAACAATGTCTTTATTACCGGAATCTTGTAGGCATCAAGAAAACGGAGAGATTCATAAATATTGAGAACATGCCTTCCTTCCTCAAAAGCCTTTTTCAGAACCTCTTTAAGAAAGGCTGGAATTGAAAACTCCATTGGAAGCTCCTCTGGAGTCTGATATAGAAGCTCGAGGTTTTGCGTGTAACTGTACATGTGCATGAACGTGGCGACAGCTTGCTCTGGAGTTGCAAAAGCCGGGACACTATTTTTTTGTAATATGCGCCTAGCCATACGACAACCGTCTTCGCCAAGCAACGAAGCCAAAATGGGCTTTGAAGCCTTTTTAGAAGCCTCAACAATTATCTTCGCAATTGTAATGGGATCTGTTGCCCCCTGAGGAGTGTAAATTATTAAGAAACCATCGCTCTCTGGGTCTTGCAAACAAATTTCAATTACCTTTCTGAACCTTTCAGGAGTAGCCTCTTCGAAAATGTCAATGGGATTCGATGCGCTGCAGTATGGTGGTAAAGCTTCTTTTAAGGCTTGAACAGTTTTGTCGCTTAAACGTGTGAGCCTTCCACCTTTGGCAATTAAAGCGTCAGTCGCAATTATTCCAGGTCCTCCAGCGTTGGTGATAATCGTAAGGTTTGGACCCTTCGGGTTAGGCATCATAGCCAGCGTCTCTGCGCAATTGAAAAGATCGTTTAAGGCTTCTACGCGCACTATTCCAGCGCGTCTGAAGGCAGCATCATAAACAGCGTCGTCCCCGCATAATCTGCCAGTGTGCGAAAATGTTGCCTCGGCACTCTCGTTAAAACGTCCAGCCTTCATTACAACTATTGGTTTAGCTCTGGCGAAGCCCCTAGCTGCACTCATAAATTTCCGTGTATTTTTTATACCTTCCAAATATAGCACTATGCTTCTAGTCTGGGCGTCTGTTCCGAAAAAATCTATTAAGTCTCCAAAGTCAACATCAAGCATAGACCCCGTCGAAACAACGGTGCTAAAGCCTATACGCGCGTCTGAAGCCCAATCTAAAGCAGAAGCGCATAATGCAGCGCTCTGCGAAATGAAGGCTATTCTTCCAGGTAGCGCTGCTTTATTCGCAAAAGTCGCGTTTAACCCTATTTTTGGTCGCATAACTCCGAAACTGTTTGGACCAATAACCCGCATACCATAATTATCTTTACATTTTAGAATTTGTCTTTCAACCATGCCTCCGTTTTCTCCAGATTTCCCTAAAATAGCTGATATGATTATAACTCCTAAAACTCCAGCCTTTCCACACTCTTCCATCACTTGAGGAACGGTATGCGCTGGAGTTGCGACTATTGCTAGGTCCACATGCCATGGAACCTTTAAAATGCTTGGATAAGCCTTTATCCCATGTACAGTTGATCTAAATGGGTTAACCGGATAAACAACTCCCTGATAGCCAACACCAACTAGATTTCGAAGTAGCCTAGCCCCAACGGAGCCTTCTCTGTCGCTTGCACCTATGACGGCAACACTTTTTGGATTAAAAATTTTATCAAGGTTTTCTGTGCCCACTCTTGAACAGTCCCTCCAGAAAACTTTTTCACGAGTAGTAGTATATATAATACATACTTTTTAATGTTCTGAAAAACTGTTCAACGAAACATTCACTTTTATGGATAGAATCTCCTTATTGTTCTTGGGAAGGGTATGGCGTCTATTATGTTTTCGAGATCAAGCATCCATGTTAAAAGTCTCTCTAAACCCATTCCAAAGCCGACATGTGGAACAGTGCCATAACGGCGCAAATCAATGTACCAGTCGTAATCCTCCTCTTTTAACCCCATTTCCCTTATTCTCGCAATTAGTATATCCTTGTCATCTTCTCTTGCACCACCTGTTGAGATTTCGCCTATGCGTGGAACAAGAATGTCTGTGGACAGGGCGATTTCGGGTTTATCCCTACGGGTTTTGCAGTAAAAGGCTTTGATCTGCTTTGGATAATCATATATGAAGAATGGTTTTCCGAATTCTTCAGCTATGGCTCTCTCCTCGTCGTATCCCATGTCTTCGCCCCATTTTATCTTAAAACCCTTAGCGTTCAACCTTTCAATTGCTTCTGTATACGTTATCCTTGGAAGTGGCGTTTTGATGGAAGTTAGCTTTGAAATGTCCGCGCCAAGCTCCTCCATTTCTTTTCTGCACCTTTCAGCGGAGCCGTGACAAACGTAAGCTAAAAGCTCCTCCTCCAGACGCATAAGGTCATTCATTTCAGCGAAGGCCTGCTCAGCCTCTATATGCCAATATTCTGTTAAATGCCTAATAGTCCGGCTTTTTTCAGCCCTAAAAGAGGGGGCAACACAATAGACTTTCTCAAGAGAGTAAATTAAAACTTCAAGGTAAAGTTGTGCACTTTGCGTCAGATACAAGTTTCTGTCGAAATATTTTAAGCCGAAAAGGGTTGAACCTCCCTCGCATGCGCTTGTAATAAACATTGGCGGGGAAACTTCAATGAACTCGCTTTGTTTGAAGAACTCGTGCGTAAGCCTTAAAACTTCGCTTCGCACCCTCATAATTAAGTTCATACGTCTGCTGCGAAGCCAGAGGTGTCGAACATCCCGAAGGAACTCTTCACTCTTATCCTTCGTTATTGGGAAAACTTCAGCTAACCCTATTATGGAAAGCTTTTCAACAGAAACTTCATAGCCTCCTGGAGCGCGTTTATCTTCTTTAACGGTGCCTTCAAGCATAAGTGAAGACTCTATCGTGATTTTTTTAGCGTCATTCCACGAGGAAGCCTCCCTCTTAACAGTGCATTGTACAATGCCTGTCGCATCGCGAACAACAAGGAAAATTGTCTGCTTTTCCTCACGCTTACGGTAAACCCATCCTCTAATTACAACTCTTTTACCTAGGTAATTTCCTTCAAGAATCTTCTGTATCGAAGTAAACGACATCCAAACCAGACCTGCTTTTGTATGTAAATATTAGTTTATTTTAGACTTTAAGATTTAAGCATAAATAAATGTGTAACGCTAACGCATAACTCTTAAATCCCCGGTTTTATGCGGTATATGAATGAAGAATATGCAAAAAGCCTCGGAAAAGGGCAGTAAACTAAGGGTTCTTAAACTTTCAACAATTGCGATATCGAGTGTTGTCCTCGTGGAAATAATTTTAGGTTTGGCTGTAGGCAGCTTGGCTATTTTAAGCGATGGGCTCCACGCATTGCTTGATGCCATAACAACATTTGGACTTTTCTTCGCAACGCGTGCCGCACTTAAACCGCCAGACGAAGAACACACCTATGGGCATGAAAAGTTTGAATCTTTAGGTGGACTTACTGGCGGCATGGTTCTGATAGGAATAGCTTTACTGATAATGTATGAAGCTGTTCAAAAGGTTATTGGAAACCAGAACTACATAAACTTTGGTTTTGAATGGGCGGGTTTTTTAGCTATAGGTTATACTTTCTGCGTTGACTTTTTCAGAGTTGGAATATTCTTAAGAGCCACTCAGCGGGAAAGCTCAACAGTTAAAGTTGGGTTTTATCATGCAATCGCAGATTTAGCCTCAACAGTAATCGCACTACTGGGATTCGGACTTGCAACTCAGGGAATTTATTACGGGGACGCTGCAGCCTCAATAATTCTAGGCGCCATGCTAATTTATCTAAGTGCAAAGTCGCTTTGGAGCAGTGGAATGGAACTAAGCGACGCTATTTCTAAAGACGTAGTGGAAAAGGTTAGAAGGAAAATTCTAAGCGTGAGTGGCGTGTACGGGTGCGAAGGGTTAAGGGTTAGAAAGGCAGGGGTCAAAACTTTCATCGAAGCTACGGTGAAGGTTCCAGAACAAATGAGTTTGGAGGAGGCACATGCCTTAGCCTCAAAAATAGAGGAAAGCATAAAGGCAACTCTTGGAGAAGCAGAGACGACAATACATGTTGAACCATTAGAAGAGAGGGTTAAAACGGAAAGCCTTGTGGAGAGGTTAGCGTCGGAAGTTGAGGGTGTCGAGGAAACACATAAAATAAAGGCAGTTCATACTGATGGAAAGCTTTACATAACGTTGCATGTGCGGGTTGACCCTAAACTTTCGGTTCAAGAGGCTCATGAAATAGCTGAGAAAATTGAAAACAAAATAAATGGAAAAATAAGCAATGTTGAAAATGTAACAGTCCACATAGAACCATTCAATGCTAAGACGAGAAAAAGCTCGGAGGTTAATGAGAAGGAGATTAAGAGGATAATTAAGGAAACAATTGAAGAATTTCCGCAAGCTTTGCGCTGCAAAAGGATTGTGATGTATGCTGCTGAGGGGAAGCATTACATAAGCATTGACTGCAGCCTTGCAAAACAAATATCAATAGAGAAAGCGCACAAAATTGCTTCGCAGATAGAGAAAAACGTGAAAAAACGCTTTGCAGAAACGATAGTAACAGTTCACACGGAGCCAGAATAAATCACTCTGTCTTCTTCAATTTTAAGGCTTCAATGAGTTTTCCATGCACATCGGTAATCGGTTTGTTTGCGTCTACTATCTTCCAATTGCCCATTAAAGCTAATGTGAGCGCTCTGCGCCTAATTTTCTCAAGTTCTTCTAAACTTTCAAACATTTCCAGCATTTTACGTGTATGCATAATACGCTTATAGGCTTCTTCCTGACTGACATCCAAGAAAAACATGAAGTTTGATTTTGGCACCCAGATAGCGAAAAATTTGTAGGCAATTTTGTGAATAGGTGATGGTAAGTAAGCGGTTCCCATTAAATACCTCAAGATTACATAGTCGTATTTTCGCCACGAATAAAGCAGAATCGAACGGATAACATCCAACATATAAAATAATGCAGCAGCGAAATGGGGCGCCTTTCCCCCTTAAATAGAGACACTGCCTGGCTTTAGTTCCATAAAAATTGTCAGCTGCAGGGTGAATGCGAAGAAAAACTCTTCTTCCACTCATTTTTAAGAAGTCGCGAAGCATAAACGCTTGAGTGCTCTTTCCAGAAGCATCCAACCCATCAATCACTACGAAAACCAAATTAAGCATCCCAACCAAGCAGCACAAACGTTAAAACGCTTACGGCGGGCACTGTCAAATTGTCAAAACCCATCGGTGAAATGCCTTCAACAACCGTTGCAACTAAAGCCACCATCGCTGCAACTAAAATTTTGTCAAGAAGCGAGAATGGATAAAGCATCGAGAAAAAGATTAGGCTTACTGCAAGGCTTAAAAAACTAAAAACGAACATGGCGACAGAGCCTTCTAAGCTCTTATTTGTTAGAAGCTTATACTTTCTCTTGCCGTACTTCTCTCCAATTAGGGAGGCGAAAGCATCACCATAAGCCATGGGCATAATACCAGCAGAGATAACGTAAGGCTTTGAAACAAACAAAAAAGCTAAAACAGTGTAAGAAATGGCATAAAAAACTAGGCCCCAAATGGTGCCCCTCTTCTGTTATCTCTACAAGCCCCTAATCTTATCGTTAGTAATTTGAAGAGGAGAATACGGCGAAGCTAAAAATGTCACAATTATAAAGGGCGCTGCAACGAGAGTTGGATAAATGTTTGACGTGAAGTCCAATGTAAACGTAACAAGCAACCATCAAAATAATGTTCCACAAAAATTCTCCAATAACCATAAAGTTCACCACAAAACGCCGACTAGAAAAGCCAAAAGTCCAAAAATAAACCATAGAAGAACCATATTCTTAATTTTCCTCGCGTTTTTCCTGGAATAATCCCGCAAAAGCATAGTGGATGAGGCTAAAAGCCCAAAGTCAGTAATAGCCACAGGAGGAATAAACCATAAGGAAACTTTTCTCAAAAGAATGGGAAGCGGACTCAACGCGACAGCAGAAAAATAAAACAAAGAGGCAACCACCGATGCTTTGCGTGCACCATAACGCACAGCCAACGTTTTTACGCCTTTAGTTTTGTCACCTTCAATATCCACAATTCCCTTAGTTATTTCTCTTCCGGTGTTTGAAAGGAAAACAATTGCGACAAAAATCAAAACGTTGGGCATAACATTGCTCATTATCGTCAGGCTTCCATTCGCAATTACAAGGCTCCCATAAATGAATGGAATTGTAACGCAGGCGCTGACAAGAAAATTGCCTGGCAGACCGCTCCGCTTTCCAATAGTTGTGTATGCCACAAAAATTGTCCAAGCGATTAAGGCTGTTAAAAGGCAAAAATAGTTTGTTAAATAGGCAGATGTAAACCCTACGAGTGTTAAGAGAGAAGCAAAAGCTAATGCTTCTTTGGGTTTTACCGTGCCGCTTGGAATTGGTCGGCTTGGCTCGTTTACAGCGTCAATCTCCCTATCATAATAGTCATTTATAGCCATAGAGGCCGCAGTTAGCGTAAATCCTGTGATAAAGCCGTAAACAAGAAAATGCCAATCAATGTTTAATGAACTTGGACCTGCGAGAGCTGCGCCGACGATGACGGCGAAGCCCATCATTAAGCAGTTAACTGGTCGCATCAAACGCAAATAGCCGCCTATTTTCCCCATGATGCTCAAGCCTTGCATAACCATAAGTCAGCATCGAAGTTATAAAATTCACTTTCAAACTAGAAAGTTTAATACGTTTATTAGATAAACCATTAATGAAAGTTTGTAGGATGGCAGACTTTTGAACGCCAACTACGCGTCAGAAAGGTTAAGGGTAATTATTCCAGTAGGCGGAAAAGCGAAGCGTCTGCTTCCACTAACTGCAGAAACAAGTAAGGCATGCTTGCGCATATTAAACAGACCCCTGATAGAAATTTCACTATTATCTTTAGCCCGTCAAGGTATTAGAAACTTCATTTTCGGAGTTAAGGGATACACAAACTATAGGGATTTACATGACTATTTTGAGTCTGGTTATGGATTCTCCGCAAGATATGGAATAACACCGCGCGTCCACATAAAATATCAGCCGAACGTGGAAGATTTCGGAAGCGCGGACTCCGCGAGAATAAACATGGAGTACTACGATGTCAAGGATCCCGTTTTTGCAGTTCAGGGCGACAACATTTTCGACGTAAACCTAAAAGAGCTTGTTGAGTTCCATCAGAAAAAAGGTGCAACCATGACTATCGCGTTAAGAGAGGTTGAAGACGTTGAGGGTTACGGAATAGCAGACATAAACAAGGATATGAGAATTTTGCGTTTTGTAGAAAAACCAACTCCAAAAGAGGCGCCGTCAAATTTGGCTAACACTGGCTTATATATGGTCTCACCTGAAATAAGGAAAATATTCAGAGAAGAAGGAGTTAAAAAAATAATCCGGGAAAGAAAACGTTTAGACTTTGGTTACGATTTCATTCCATACGTGATAAAAACGGGCAGACCAGTTTACGGTTATACTCTTAAGGGAAACTGGTATGACGTTGGCACGCCAAAACGCTATTTGGAAGCAATGCAGGACATGCTTAATGGAAGCTTCGCCTCACTGACAGATTTTGGTGGAAGAATAGACGAAGAAGTAAAAATATGGGTTCAAGGAGAAAGCGCAGAATCACAGAGAAGACGAAAGGAAATCGTGAGGAAGATTAGACAGGGAAAAATAGAGGTTGAAGGAGCTGTGCTGATTGGAAGACATTGTCAAATAAGTGATGGAGCCAGAATCGTAAATTCATGCATCGATAATTACACAAAAATCGGAAAAGATGTCGTTATAGAGAATTCTGCAGTAATGGACAGAGTAATAATTGAGGAGAAGGCGGAAATAAAAGAGAGCATAATCGGAAGACATGTAACAGTGCATTCAAACTCGAGAAAACAAACAAAAATAAGCGAAGTTTCAGTTGTCGCGGACGACGTCAAAATAGCGGAAGGATGCACACTTACAGCGACAAAAATTTACCCACATCAATGTGTAAGAGGAGACTTTGTCAACCAGACGTTAATGCCAGGATAAAAATGAAGGTAAACTTGGAAGAAATCAGAGAGAAAACAGTCACGGTAAATGATTATATAAACAGCCTAGAAGGCAGCTTTAGAGATAGATTTTTAATAAGGAAAAAGGCTTACAAGCTTAGCTTTGAAACCATAAATAGATTCAAACAATTTGCTAAAAATTATTTTTTAGTTGCCTTTTCAGCAGAGTGGTGTAAAGACTGTGCTGCAAACATACCAGTTTTAGCCTTAATATCAGAGGCAACAGGCTTAGAGGTTAGAATTTTCGGCGGTTTGAAAAAAGACCCGTTAAGTGGAACTGGAAAATGGCGGATTCCGCCTTCACCGCCAGAAGTTGAAACATTCGGTGTTGAAAAAATCCCCCTTATAGTAGTATTTAATACTGACGGTAATGAGGTTGGAAGGATAATTGAGAACCCGAAAGAACCTACACTAGAAGAGGAGTTGCTGAAAATAATTTTAAGCGGACAAAGATAAACCTATGCCTTAAACCATTTAAATATTAAATATCTCACTTTTTCCTTTTCAACGTCTGGCACTGCTATGATGAACCTTTTCCGAACTGTCGTTGCAAGCCTTCCAGCCTTAACAATTTCCGTCGCTGTTATCTCCGACTTGGCACTTTTAACAGAAACCATGTAAGGCGCATGCTCAATTCCTGGACCATGCTTATAAACTGCAAAGTCACATCCAAACTTTATTCCAGGAGTAACGACAAGTCCACTGTCCCGCAGATCACGGTAGACAACATATTTTTCGTCAAAATCCTCGTATAGACGCCGCGCCCTCTGCCTTAAAGTTTTAAGGTTGACTTTCCTTTTTTCTTCACCTTCATAAATTGTTATGATCTTCTTTTCAGCCAAATACAAGCCTTCCATAAGGTCTAATATCAGTGGAACCTTGAACTCTGGAATTTTTGGTTTAGGTATACCTACTGGTTTTCCGTAAAAACCCATCTTATAAAGTTCAGACCCATCTATGGGATCCCATACAACGAGAAAGTTTTCGATGAATTCCACTTCTATCTTTTTCTTCGGCATTATGTTTTCGTCCTTGTCACATAATGAAGGATAGAATTCGCGCTGCGTCAGCTGCATCTTCAGCCTTGTCAGCAGAATCCTCCAGGAGTTGCAGAACGTCCCTTAACAAAATTAATGCTGGAAACTCTAATTTGCTGTTTAGAAGTTTAATTTCAAGTTCACGGTAAAGCTCATCCACAGCCCGTTCAGCAACTTCAACATCCTTAGCCTTCTCCATAGCCTTTGCAGAACCATAAGTGAGCACCATGGCTGTTTCCCTAAGCCTGATCACAGCGTCTAAAACAGTTTCTGAAAGCTTCAGTAAGCCCTTCTTAATATCTGACGGAACGTTCCATCCATGTTCCATTATCTCAACTAGGCGGAACGCTATGCCTTCTGAGAAGTCAGCAATCTCGCTTGTTAGGTTTGTAAACCTCAGAAAGTCTTCTCTGCTCAGGAGGATGGCGCCTATTTCTGCAAGTTCTTGCGAAACAAGTCTTCGTGCATTGTCAACTTCCTCTTCGTCCTTTCTAATTTCCATGAAGAGTTGCTTCGCTTTTTCCTTATCGTTTTTTATGAGGCAGTCCATCATCTGCGGAACTTTCCTAGCAACTTCCACCACCTTCCTAAGATGGTCTTGGCAAACGTTTAGAGCTCTTCTCTTTACGCGTTCTTCTGTTTCTGCCGGCAGCACCAAATCTTCCGCCCCAACAAGTTATGGGATTTTCCTCACCATATGATACGCTGAAGTATTAAAAAAGCTAGCGACGATTTACTCTTGTAAAGGCTTACCCAAGTCCTTAAAATCAACTTTCCACCTAAAATATTCATGCAAAAGTTTCGGCAAATCCCTAATCGCTGTTCTGACCTGCTTCCACGAGTCTCTGTCGCGGATTGTAACAGTCTCATCGCTAAGCGTTTCGTAATCAACTGTTATGCCTAACGGGATGCCAGCCTCATCGGCGCGTGCATACCGCCTACCAATAGATCCTGCATCGTCATATTCCGTAGCGAAGCCATCATTCACTAGAAGCCTATGCAGTTCCAATGCCTTTTCAGGTATTCCATCCTTGTTCACAAGTGGATAAACACCTAGTTGTATTGGCGCTATGTCTCTTGGAAAGCTTAGAATTGCCCTATCATCCTTAACGTGATAGGCATATTCTAGCGCCACATAAAGCAACCTGTCTGAGCCAAAACTTGGCTCAACAACATGTGGAATGAAGCGTTTTCCCCTTTCAACAATTTTCTGATGGACTATTTCTACATGCTCTGGAAGAATTTTGTATTTTCCAAGAATGTAATATCCATTTTTGCTGAATGACGCCTCAACCTCTTTAGGATCAACCTTTGAAAGTGATTCCAAAACCTTCGCGGTTTCGCTCTTGTAGACTGGCCCAAGTTTTGAAGCAACTGGTTTTAGTTTCAGCTCCTCTTTTTCTATTGGTTTTGTGTATTCCTTATAGATTCGCATATCTTCGCCGCTGAACTCCATGTGCCGCTTTAAATCATAATCTGTTCTATATGCGTGCCCAGAAACTTCAACCCAACCCCAGCGTTCAACGTAAACCTGCTGGTCAAAACTTTGCAGTGAATAGTGAGCTCTTTCCCATGGAAGCTTTTCTATAAAGCGCTGCTTTTCAGCTGGAACACCTAGGCTGGTTAAAAGTGTTTTTGCATAAGCCATAAAGACTGCTTGCCACTCCGCTTTAATATAGCCCTTGTCCAACGCTTCTTTAACAGTTAATTCTGTTATCTGCTCTGAACCCTTAAGTTTATGTTCAGCCAGAACAAGCCTTAAGGTTTCGTTTTCAACGTTTTTCAGCAAGTAGCAGTTTGGTTCTTCTGGATCAAAGAAAAACTCCAAGTCGATTATTGTGAATTCTCTTAATCTTATTAGGCTCTGTCTAGGGGATATCTCGTTTCGCAGTGCATGACCAACTTGCATGACGCCGAATGGAATTTTCTCCCTAGCAATCTCGTATAAGCGTTTAAACTCCACGAATATTCCCTGCGCTGCCTCGGGTCTCCCGTAACCAATGGTTTCTGAATATGGACCTATCGTAGTTTTAAACATCGTCAGAAACTGTTTTGGTTCACCAAATTTGCCGCCACAGTCTGGACAGTGAACATCATTCTTTTCAATAGCTTCCTGTATCTCTTTTAGGCTCATCTTTTCGGTTTCGGTTTCACCCATCCCGGCGAACTCTTGAAGAAGATGGTCTGCACGAAACTTTTTCTTGCATTTTAAACATTCAACCATAGGCTCTTTAAAGTGGTCAATGTGACCGGAAGCCTCAAAAACCTCGCTTGGAGCGATTATTGGCGATTCCATCTCCAAAATTCCAAGTTTATTAACAAAAAGTTCTCTAAGCTTTCTCTCAATGTTCTGTTTAAGTTTTGCCCCAAGCGGACCGTAAGTTGCAAAACCAGCGACTCCGCCGTATATCTCGTAGGATTGCCAAAAAAAGCCTCTTCTGCGTGCTAACTCAACAATCAAACTGAATTTATCTTGGGGTTTCGTTTCGTTTGTCAATCTGTTCAGCCTCTTTAAGTTAAATTCTTTAAGCCTTAAGGCCTATCAACAGCATAAGCGTTATTCTAGTTTTAAATGTTCAGTTATTTTCGCTTTCTGCATTTTGCCATTGTTGCCGATTTGAAACTCAAGCATCACACGATCTGTTGCGTTCTTCTTACTGTTAAATTCTTCTCCACAATATCCACATTCAATATCCGACTCCATCTCAACGACATACCATGAAGCATCAACGTAAAAGTGCCCACACTTTGGGCAACGCAAAACAGTCGCATCTAAATAAGCTTTCATACCTTTATTACCCTCATTTTCTAATATTAAAGGAGTAGGATTTTATAAGGCAGTTGTGAATAAGATGGAGCAAAAAGGATGCGTTCAAATTGGCTGAGATAAAGGTCGCTTTGGCAGGTGTCGGAAACTGCGCATCGGGTCTAATCCAAGGTTTAAAATACTATGGTAATTGCGAAAAGGAGGAAGAAAGCCTAGGGCTGCGCCATCTTTATCTTGGAGGTTTTCACCCAAAGGACATTCAAATTGTTGCAGCATTTGATGTTGACAGCCGGAAGGTTGGAAAAGACTTGTCGCAAGCAATCTTTGCAGAACCGAATAACGCTCCGAAAATAGTGGATGTTCCACAGTTAGATGTCACGGTGCAAAAAGGTCCAGTTTTAGATGGCGTTGGCGAATATACACGAAAGGTCATCCAAATCAGCAGTCAATCAGAAGTAGACGTAAAAAAAGTTTTGGAGGAAAGCGGCGCTGAGATTCTGCTCAATTTGCTTCCAAGCGGAGCCATAGAGGCTTCTAAATGGTATGCTGAGCAAGCATTAAGCGTTGGATGCGCCTTTGTAAATGCAACACCAGTTTTCATTGCCAGCGACAGAGTTTGGGCTGGAAAATTTGAAGATGCTGGACTCCCAGTTGTGGGTGACGACTTGTTAGATCAAGTTGGAGCGACAACATTGCATAAGACTTTGTTGAAACTGCTTTCCATGCATGGCGTTCGCATAACTGAAACCTATCAGCTTGACGTTGGGGGTGGCACGGAATCTTTAGATACGTTGGAGCGCACTAGAGATGTTAAAAGAACCGTTAAGACCAGGTCTGTTGAAGCCGCTTTGCCCTACAGAGCTGAAGTTGTTGCTGGCTCAATGGATTATGTGGATTTTCTAAATAACAGAAGAGACAGCTACTTCTGGATTAGAGGCTTATACTTCTGTAACACTCCAATGCAGATAGATTTGAAACTTTCAACAGTTGATGCACCTAACGCTGGTTCAGTGCTGTTTGACGTGATAAGAGCTGTAAAGATAGCTTTGGATAGAAGGCTGAAGGGTGCTATACTGCCCATTTGCGCCTATGCCTTCAAAAATCCCCCTCAGCTTTTTCCAATTGAAACTGCCGAAAAAATGTTCTTTGACTTCATCGCTGAAAGACACGAAAGCGAAAAGGTTACTTTGTAAGCTTTTGCAGTTCACTTATCACTTTTCCCTTGATGTTCACATGCTCCATTTTCTTCTTCAAGGCTGTTATTGTCTTCACAGGCGTTGGGTCTACACCGCGCAGTATAGCCAAGTAAACTGTCAAAAAGTCGCCTATACAGATCGCAGATGACATCTTTGCTAGATTACTTTTACCCATGCCACATATTTCGAATGTTTTAATGGATTCCCTGCGTATCAACTCCTGTGTAATGGTTATTCTTTCACGGATAGCTTCTGGTTCTTCAGAGTCCCTCAAGAAAATTATAGAGAAAAGCTTTGCAAATTCACCTGAAGACTCCCACCCGACAATTTCATTGTGATTAAGCTCTGGGAAAGCCTCCCATTTTGATGGAACTTTACTGTTTTCGTTAAATTGCTGTTTGAGACGCTGCGCCACGGCACGATAAACACCAAAACCATAAATAACAGGGACTGTTCCACAAATGTCCACTGCTAGCTTTTTAGAAAAATTTTCTTTCAAAGGCTTGTCTGGAGAATTAACGGCCCCTAGATTACTCAACACATTTACCGCCTCTGAAATTTCAGATTCAACTCCAGAGACCAGACCGATCTTCTCCAAAAAAATTGGCAATGGCACAAACAAATATGGAAGCGCCGCTCTTGGAGCCATGCTGGATGGAACCTTTAAATATGGCACCTTCATCTTTTCTGCGAATTTTTGCAGTGCACCGCCAGAGCCTATACAGGCAATCATGCAGCCCCTTTTGAAGGCGTCCAAGTAAACGCTTAGGGATTCCTCTGTTTCCCCAGAATAACTTATAATGAAGACAAGTGTTTTCTCGTCTGCATATACGGGTAAGGAATATTCACGGCAAACTTCTATTGGAACAGTAATTTTCTCTCTAGCCAAGTCCTTTAGTAGCTCGCCGCTTATGGCGGAGCCGCCCATTCCAGCGACAATTATCGTTTTAGGTTTAGGATAGCTTAGACTCGTACGTTTGGCCAGTTTTGCTGCTTCTTCATAATGTATGGCAGCATTAACGCAGAAGGAAAGCATTCCGCTCCTATCAACTTTTTTAATTTCACTTAAATCGTCAAGAATTTTGGCTTTTTGCATTTACTTCACCATTCAAACTGTGCTGCAAAATCTATTATGCTTTTAGTCTCTTATCAAATCTTTTAAGCATGACGAGTAGATTACCATAATTGTTGGGAGAACAAACCGTTGGTTAAGAAAAAAATTTCTATGGCTATACCTGCATCTGTTACTTCTGACACGCCACATTTGCGGGAAAAAACTGCAAAAATAGGCTTAATTGGAAGAGCTGCAGCAATTTTCAGAGTGGATGAAATCATAGTTTATTTAGACAATCTACATGTTAAACAAGAGGCGGACATGAATCTAGTGGCTACGTTATTAGCGTACATGGAAACTCCACAGTACCTGAGAAAGCGGCTCTTCAAGTTGAAACCACAGTTAAGGTATGCTGGTGTTCTGCCGCCTCTTCGAACGCCGCACCACCCGCTAAACCGCAAAATTAGAGATTTGAAAGTTGGCGAATACCGTGAAGGAGTGACAATATCAAGCGACGAAAGCGGCACAAGAGTGGACATCGGCGTCGAGAAACCAGCGCTAATACCTAACAAACGACTTGCTAAAGGTCAACGTATTACAGTAAAAGTTACACGTGTTGATGAACAAGTTGAAGTGACTTTGGCAAGCCGCGAAGAGATACCGCAATATTGGGGATACAAAGTTACAATGGAAAGACAAACTCTTGGAAAACTGCTGAGAAGCAGAGCCTTTGACCTAACAATAGCCACTTCCAAATACGGAGTTCCATTATCAGATGTTGCCGAAGAAATATGCAAGAAGCGTGAAAAAGCGGAAAATATCCTGATGATTTTTGGTGCTCCAACTCAAGGTTTATATGAGATAGCAAGGCTGGAGGGACTAGCCCTAGATGACATCGTTGATTTCGTTGTTAACACCGTTCCCATGCAAGGAACGGAAACTGTGAGAACAGAAGAGGCTGTTATGGCTACGCTGGCTATCTTTAACATGGAATTCGCTTCTAAGGTTTAAATGTGTGTTTTCATATTTTGCATCCTATGCAGTTCGACATTGCCATGCCGTTGACGCTTTTCGCTGTTACGCTAGTAGCTGCAGTGCTCAATGAGAGAGGTGAGAGAAAATTAAGGAAGTCTTTGGAAGAGAAGAAGTTCGGCGTGAAGGACGCAGTTCTGCTTGTAGCTGCAATAGGCATTACGGTTTCCCTCATAGTTTTTGTTCCTCAAATGGCTGTCATGACGCTTTTCCTATTCTCATACTCAATGCTGCTATTCCTGTTCACATATATTTTCTCTGATTATTTCAACGTTGAAAGCAAAAATATTCTTCATAACATTTTTTGTTGTTTCGCTAATAGCTGCTGTAATAAGCCTATTCAACTTCGGCTTAAATTCTATCGTCGCCTATGGTGGACTAGCACTCTTCTGCTTGTCAGGTTTCGCTTTTGTATCTTTATTATATGAAAACGCAAGAGAAAGCGCAAGAGAAAGATTTTACATGGCTGTGTTACCGCCAGCACTTTTCCTGTGCCTATACTTGTTTTTCAGCGGAACCCCAGTTTGGTTTCCTTACCTCATAAATGTTTATGGAGTTATATTTGCAGTTTTAGTGATAATTTACATTGGAAGCGTATTCACATGGAAATCAACATTAATTTTCGTTGCACTTTTAACGCTTATGGACGTGATCCTCGTTTTGTTCACTGGCTCTATGGTTTCAGCTGCAAGACACGTTTCAAGTTTAAGGCTTCCAATACTTGTAACAATACCGATAGTTCCAACCGTTACTGTTGATGGAAACACGCTTTACATGTCGCTTGGTTTAGGCGACTTCTTCTTCGCGGGGCTAATTGGAATACAAACAGTGAAAAAATCGACAAGAAAACAATGCTCTATTCAGTAGTTGCCATGTGCATATCATTCTTCATCTTCGAAACGTTCATACTCAACTTTAAATTGAGAGCTTTCCAGGAACTCTCATGATTATCTGTGGTTGGATACCGATTATACTGTGGAAATATATTAAAAATAGGCTAAAAACGCATTAGGATTTAACCGAACAATGCTCCTAAACCTTCGAGCGCTTCTTCCTCTTTTGCTTTTTCCTCTTCAGCCTTCTTTTTCATTTCCTCTCCTTTCGGTTTAGCTTCTGCTGATGGTGCCGCAGCTGGTGCAGCAGCTTGTGCTGGTGCCGCCATCATTGTTGGAGCTGATTTAATCGCTTCTTCAATGTTAACTTCCGCTAAAGAGGCAACAAGCGCTTTTACGCGCACTGCGTCAACGTTTATTCCAGCAGCTGTTAAAACTTGCGTTAGATTTTCTTCATTTACTGGTTTTCCAGCCTTGTGAAGGAGCATTGCAGCGTAAATGTATTCCATATCTTTTCACCTCTCAATTCAAATATCATTTACCTTTTTAAGGCTTTTCACTTGAAACGGCTTTTTCCTCTAAAGTGGGCAATCTACTACTTAAGCTTAACATTTGCATGTGCACCTTTACGATCAAGTCCTTAATTGTTTCTTTCGTCGGTATAGCCGCATTTACTGCTAGGGCGTAGGCTTCGCAGTGGGCAACTTGCAATAAGATTACCGCGTTTTCCCTTGTCGGATACGCTACGCTTAGAGATAGTGCGAAGGCTTCGCAATATGCCTTTTCAATTTCCTGCTTGACTCCATTAATATCTAGTTGAAGCTTATCTTGGGTTATTATTAAGCCGTCATCGTAAACAACCTTTATTGTGAGCCCGGCTTCTACGGGTTTTATTCCCAACTTTGACAATACGCTTGCAAGACGCTCATCAATAACTTCACCCTTCCGCACAACCAACGTGTCTTTGCTAATCCAAACGCTTCCAGACTCAATTCTGGTTGGCAAACCAGCAGCGTTCAACTGACTTATAATTGGGCCTGGAGGTTGTCCAGTGTTTCCAGCGGGAACTATGACGTCGAAGGCTGCTATGTCTCCTGCCTTTGCGGTGGTTTTAACTTTACCCTTTTCCAGGATAAGCGCCAACGTGAAGGGATTCAAGTTTGTGAAGAGATACACGTTTGACCCTGTTAGGTGTTCGCTGAGCTTTTTTAGTTCAGGTTTTTCTTTGCAGTTTTCGATTGCAATTCTCATCAGCGTGTTTTTTATGACTTTCATGTAGGCTTTGTCTGCCAGGTTCTTCTTGAACTCTTGGAGTTGGGATGCCCGCACTTTCTGTAATCCAGCAACTCCTATGACTCTATAGCGCATCAGAAGTTGCTTTATCTTTTCGACTTCGCCGACTTTTTCTTGCAGGACTTGCTGGGATGGCATTGAGTTCATCTCTTTTTACGGTTTAATTTTCACAGGGGAACCCATTGATGTTTTTATGTAGGCGAACTTGATGTTCTTAATTCCCTTTTTAAGCTTTCCCTCAACAGTCCTCAAAACAGCCAGAACATTTTCAGTTATCTCCTCTTCTTTCATGTTTTCTGTGCCCACACGACACTGCAAAACTGGTTGGTTGCGCAGCCTCACAACAACAGTTTTCCTGTGCTTTGCAAGCAAACTTTCAATATCTGCTGTCGGCGGAACTGGAATTGGCATTTTACCACGTGGACCTAGCACGGGACCTAAAACTTTACCTACAAGAGGCATTAATGGAGCTTCAGCTATGAAAAAGTCATACTCGTTGGCGATTTTGCGCAGTTCCTTTTTCTTTCCAGCTAACCCTTCAAGATCTGGTCTTTCAATAACTAGATCCGCATTTGCCTTTCTCGCTTTAAGCGCAAGCTCGCCAGATGCTATCACGCATATTTTGTTCTGCCTTTCAGATGAATGGGGCAGTTCCACTATTTCCTGAAGCTTACCTTCAGAGGATTTCATGTCGATGTCTTTGAGGCTTAGAATAAGCTCTACTGATTGAGCGAAATTTCTCTTCTTTGACTTTTCCTTTGCCTCTTTAACCGCGTTTAAGATTGTTTTCTGGTCTAAAGGCATTTCAGCGACCTCGTGCCAAAAAGGAAATGGAGAGCGCTTATAAAAGTGTTCTTATCCTTCACTTTTACTAAATACTTCGTCATATTTGCCTTCATCAATCTCCGCTTGAACCTCTCGAGGATCTTTGCCTTCAACAGTCACGCCGATACTGACGCAGCTACCTAAAATCTCTTTCACTGCGCCCTTAAGAGTCTTTGCCAAAAGCTCATGGCGCTTAATTTTGGCTATACGCAAAACCTGATCAATAGTTAAGTTTCCAACCTTCTGAGTTTTAGGAGTACCAGAACCCTTCTCTATCTTGAGTTCACTAACAATCAACGCGGAGGTTGTTGGTGTTCCAACGCTCACATCGAAAGCCTTTGTTTCTGGGTCAACAGCAACTTTCACCGGAACCTTCATCCCGGCATAATCCTTCGTAAGCTCATTTATCTTGTTTACAATAGCCATCACATTAACGCCTAAAGGACCTAAAGCAGGACCTAGCGGTGGTCCAGCTGTAGCTTGTCCGCCGCTGACAAGTAGCTCAACAACCTTTTTTTCGCCCATTTTACTCCTCCTCACCTTCACTTTTCGCTTTCGCAACAAGCTTCACATAATCTGAATGCACAGTTATCGGCAAGGTGAAGGTAGCTTCCAACAATTCCAGCGTCACTTCTTCCTTTGCCTTATCTACACGCGTTATTTTTGCCCGCATACCCTTAAACGGTCCACCAGTAATCTCCACAATCTGGTTTTCACTTAACTCCTCAATTATCGGTTTTCTAACGATGTATCTTTCAATATCAGAAAAGTTTACAACGCCTGGAACCCTCGAACGCACATGCCTTACACCTTGAATTGCTTCTTCCACGAAATGAGGCCCATCAGCCTCCACAAAGATGTATCCCTTCAAAGTTTCCGGAACAAGAATTGCCTTTATTGGAATTTTATTCATCTCAACCCTGGCAGCGACAAGCTTAGCCACGTTTCTCTCCTGTCCAGTTGTTGTCTTCACAGCGAAAATTTTTGTTGGTGCCTCTTCGACTTTCTTCTCCATGTTTTCTCCTTCCTAAGCTGCTGTCCCACCAGTTATCGCTGAAGCCAACATTTTAATTATGAAACCTATGACTCCAACTGCACCTAAGCCTATAAAACATATTTTTATCGATAGCCAAAGCTCACTTTTCCCAGGTTTCACAGCCAGTTTTAATGTTCTCGCGCATTGGGATAGGAATGACCTTAAGCCCATAGTTCTTCCCGAACTCAACACTTTAAATCTGATATAAACATTACTGTAAACATCAGCGTTAATAACTTTACTGAAGCGATTTCTATTAAATTTTCCCGCTGAAAAAGACAAAATTTGCACTCTAGATTTTTTTGAATTGAAGACTAGAATTATCGAGCATTTCAAGAAGTTTTGTCTTATATTCGCCTTTTATCCCCTTCCAATCTAAAACAGCGCATTCAACTTTCTCTAAGGTTTTCTCTATACATTGCTTAAGAACTTCGGCATCCACGTGTGAAAGAGCATATTTTGGAATCATATGACCGAAAGCGATTTCACTTTCAAGAGCAATTCTCGTAAATTTGGCATTATAGTGTGGTCCACCAATCCCAAGAACAGCTTTAGCTTTGGACTCGCCAAAATTCTCAACAGCCTTAATCACCGCACAAGCAACAACCTCTGCAGCTTTCAAGTCGGACCATTGCTTCGGAGAACTCCCAAGCTCCGCGAACATTGCCGGCACGTTTAATGATGGACCGTGATGAGTGCACTCATAACAGACATCATATTGCAAATGCGTTTCCTCTTTAAGAAGCGCCATGTTGATTAGAACATCCCTCATTGCGTTAGCTGGCGAAACGGAAACATTTCTCTGAATCCCACCTAACTCAGCCTCGCCTAAATTTCCTGGAGTATGCACAGAAAGCGTTGGAGTTCCACTTACGCTGCTATGCCTCGAAATGAATATTACAAGTTCCAGATTCGCAAAAAATTCTGGCAGATTTTGGGCGTAAACCGATTCTTGTTCCAAAGTTACCATTTCAACTTTTTTGCCTTTAACATCAGTTTCATAAACTGGATTATCCCTAAAGTTTTTGCCGCTTTCTACGAATGAATAATTTTTGAGAATCTGCCTTTGAATATTTAGGCTTGCAATGTCTTTATTTGAGGCAACAAGCAAGATCATCGCCTTAACCTCCTTACTCTTCAGTGATTATATGAAGCATATGTTTCTATTCTGGTTTATGGCTAAAAATTGCTTATTTAATCGGAAAATTTTATAACTGGAATGGGGCTGGTTTGTCTGAAAGGTGAAATTATGCACTTAATAAACTTTAAGGAATTGTCTGGTCAGCAGCTTATGGAAATTATTGATAAAGGAATCGAAGTTAAGCACAACTCTGAAAAGTATAAGGATGCTTTGGCTGGCAAGTCTTTAGCCATGATTTTCCAAAAAACCTCAACAAGAACACGCGTCTCTTTTGAGGTTGCGATGACGCAACTTGGAGGCCACGCACTTTACATTGACTGGAGAACGACAAACTTCACTTTGGCAGATGTTTATGATGAGACGCAGTATCTTTCACGTAATGTTGATGGCATAATGGCTAGACTTCTGCGAAATGCGGATTTGCAAACCATGGCTAAAGCCTCACGCGCTCCGGTTATTAACGGGTGCGACGAAAAGTATCACCCAAGCCAAGTAATAGCAGACCTACTAACAATGAAAGAGAAGAAGGGGAAACTGAAGGGACTAAAGCTAGTTTATATAGGTATACATAACAACGTTTGCAACTCGCTCATCGAGGGATGTACAAAAACAGGAGTCAAGATAACGACCGTGACGCCAATATTCAATGAACCCTCTAGAGATCAGGAACTTTTGGAAGACGCAAAGAAAACTGGACTATGGGAAACAACTTTAAACGCGAAAGAAGCTGTTAAAAACGCAGACTTCGTTTACACGGACACTTGGGTCGACATGGAATTCTTCTCAGACCCGAAATATGCAGCGGAAAAGGAGAAACGCGTCAAACTAATGATGCCATACCAAATAAACAAGGAACTGCTGAAGAACAGTAATGCCTACATAATGCATGACATGCCAATACACAGGGGATACGAAATAAGCGCAGACATGATCGAAAGCTCACAATCAGTAATATATGAACAGAGCGAAAACAGATTGTATTCAGCAAAGGCAATATTGCTTAAACTATTGGAAAGATGAGCCACATAACTCTATAATATCTCGTCATTTCTAAAAGAAACTCTTGAATTCTCCTTTTACATTTGTCACTTTAAAATTAGCTGCACAAATTTTTCTGGGTTAAAATCTTCTAAATCATTGTACGCTTGTCCCGTTCCAATAAACAATATTGGCTTTTTCGTTATGTATGTTACGCTTATGGCTGATCCCCCCTTTATATCCGCATCAACCTTTGTGAGTATAGTGGCGTCTATGCCAACGCTTTTGTGGAACTCTTCTGCCTGCATAACAGCATCATTGCCAGTAAGCGAGTCAACTGTTAAGATTGTTAGGTCAGGGTTAACCACACGTTTTATTTTTGCAAGTTCATTCATTAGGTTCCTGTTTGTCTGTATTCTTCCAGCTGTATCTATTAAGACAACGTTTATTCCATGTGCCTTCGCATGGCTTATTGTGTCATAAGCTACTGCCGCTGGATCTGCTCCATACTTGTGCTTAACCATTTTTATTCCGAGGCGTTTTGCGTGTTCTTCTAATTGTTCAATTGAACCAGCCCTATAAGTGTCACTGCACGCAAGCACAACGGAATAGCCACGCTTGTTAAGAAGGTTGGCAACTTTAGCTATTGTTGTGGTTTTTCCAGTGCCATTTATGCCAACAAAAATTATTACGAATGGTTCTCCTCTTTTTCGTTTTTCTTCAATAGCCCCGAACAAGTCTATCTTATTATTTGTAAGCATAATTTCAAGGAGAACTTCACGAAGGTTTTCCTCTACAATTTTTCTACGGTCTTCAAGCCTTTTAACTTGCACTCCGTCTAAACGTTTCTCCATTTCGTCACATATTCTTTCCGCTACTGGAAAAGCAACGTCATTTTCTACAAGGCTTATTTTAAATTCAGAAAGCACAGGACGGAGGTTTTCCGCTTTAAGTTCAACTGTTGTAACTTTGTTTATTAGCCCTTTTAAGCCGGACTTAAGCTTCTCAAACATTTTATGGGGATTTCTCCTCTTTGAGTTGGGCAACTAGGCTTTCAAATTTTTCGCGGTCATCATTGATTCTCTGTGCCACTTGGACAAGTTGATTTTGAAGCGAGTCCCTTGTTTTCTCCAAGTTTTCCAGTCTATTTTTGATTATTTCTTTCGCTTCCTGCATCGTCTTTTCAATTGAAACTCCAGCGCCCATTCCAACTATGACCTTGTCCGTGCTGGCAAGTTTCACTTTTATGTAGGAACTGCCGCCGATTGGCACTAGCAGTTCAGCGTTTTCCTTTTCCTTTTCCAGTCCTTCCAGCGACATGTTTGCATATGTTAAGTCTGTTATAACGGCGTTAACCATGTTAATCCTAGATTGAATAGTTTCGGCTGTTTGTTCTAAAAAGCGCATTTCCAAGTTCAGTTTGCGGAGCTCTTCCTCAATTTTACTTTCCAAAATTATCCTTCTCCAACAACCAGTTTTTTGAGCATTGGGTTTTCTATTTCTTCCGGTTTAATTTCCTCAACACTTAGTATTTTTATTTGAAAACGTTTAACCCGATGTTTACTTCCCAATTCTGCGTAAACCTTTTCAATTGCGTGTTCAGGCTTTATAGCGGCAACTTCCTTTTTGAAGGGAGTTTCCATGTTTGGCTTTCGAATTTCACCTTTTATTCTGAAGATTTTCAACATGCTTGCTTTCCTCCACAACATCCAAGGCATTCCCGATTATAAACATCTCGGGTCCAGTTGTCAAAGCCCCAGCAACAGCCGCGTAACTATTGCAGATTAAACCAGTTCCAACGTAGGGTATTCCACAGTTAATTGTACCCACATCAACTGGAACTTTAAGCACATCCTCTAAAAGCTTTCTCTCCGAATCCTTCAAAAGCGGATGAGCCAAAACACCCTTGTTTGTGGCGGCAGCCAAAGCTCCAACGTAGGGCAAACCAGCAATTTCACCAGGAACAGCTTCAACACCTAAAGTTTCAGACACCATTTTCACTTCTGCCGCTTTTAATCGTGGGTCAACCACTGCGCCATAATCGTTTGCCAAAACCATGTTTCCATAAGCTGTCTTCCGCGTTTCCATAATTGTTACTTTCCCATCAAAAGCAGCGCTTATAGCTTCAAGTTCTTCGTCACGAATTATATGCGGTAAGAGAATGCCGTTTGAGTTGGCACATGCGAGGGCACCAGCTAAAATTGAACCGCCAATTGTTGTATGTATCAGTTTAACTTTAAGCCACTCTTCAAATCTTTCGGCTTTTTTGATGGGTACCAGGCTTGGGATTATCACGATTTTATCTGTTGCAAGAGCGTAAACTCCTATGCTTGCGCTTCCAAAAAGGCTGGAGAAGTAAACGGGCAAGGACTAGTCTCCTTCAGCCAAGTAAACAGTAACATTGCCGTCTTTATCTTTTGCTGCTCTTACCCGAATCTTTCGAGGAGGCTTTTCTATGCCTCTGCTCCAAATCTTCTCATTCACCTCGTTTGTTATAATGAGTTTTTTAGGCTCTTCTTCCTCCTCCTCACCTTCTTTGCGAGCCTCAAGCTTCATATGTTTCTTCAAAAAATCCTTCAATATTCTTATAGCCCTCGCAGCTCGCTTATTCGGCGGCATAATCCAAGCTCTACCGAGAGGAACTGTGTAAATTCTCTCCTCAACTATTCCCTCTTCCTCAACTTTTTCTTCTCGCTTAGGTTTAGCCTCTTCCTCGACAACCTCTTCTTCAACTAACGGTTTCTCTTCACCTTTAGAAACCTCCTCTCCCTCTTCAGTCACAGCCTCAGCTCCTTCAATTTCTTCCTTTTCTTTTTCAGCTTCTTCGGTAAACTCTTCACTTTTTTCCTCTTGCTCCTCGCCATTGACATCTTTCTCTTCTTTCATGACGCATTCTCTCCTAAGCTTTTATTTTTCTAGTACGCCACTGCCTCCGTTTTGGGTGCGCCCTAAATTTTCCAGATGTTTTTGCGATTACCCATGTTGGAACGGCTTTCTTTTGTTTTCCAGCTTTTGCAAGTCTCCTCTTCTTGGCTGTTGGCTTATTTCTCGCCATCTTATATTCTCCTTATCCTTGTTTCACGCTTCTGAGATTGAAGTTGTATAAGTATCTGCTTTAGCTGTTCATCGTTTAAGGGTATTGGAAGTTTTCCCTGCTGCGCCAACTGTATTAACTGCAACTCTAAAGCTTCAGTGAACTCCGGTCTGACCATTTTAAGATTTGCAAGCCTCTGTCTGGCGTCTGAAGTTAAAATCTTTCTCAAAATTGCTTGTTTTTGCAGTTCCAATTGTTGCTGAATTTGGGCTTGTTTTTGCTCTTCAGTAATTTTTTGTTGCAGTGCAAGAAGCTTTTTTCTACGAATTTCTTCAAGCTCCTCTTCTTCTGACATTACTCGCCCTTCCCATACTTCGCTAGTTGTGGAGACTCCTTAACAATTTCCTTATGCACTTCTTCAGCTATCTCACGTAAAAGTTTTCTACCTTCGCGAGTCACAACTCTTCCTTTAGGCTTAACAGTCTCGATTAGACCAGCAACCTCTAACTGTTGCAGGGCTTTTCTAATTATTGTTCCGCCAGCCTTAACAGCGTGTTCCGGTCTAACGCCAAAGTCCTTTCGCCCTCCATATTCAGCCCTTAGCTTTTCTATGCCTATTGGCCCATGAACATAAATTTTCCTTAAAAGCGAGGCACAGCGAATGTACCACCAATCAAGGTCTTGCGGCTGCTTCTGAACATGCGAACCAGTCTTCACAAAGCTAGCCCATTGCGGAGGATTCACATCGTTAACGTTCTCTTTTAGATATTTGGCTAGTTTTTCGATGAACGCTTGTGCTGGAACATCATGGGGGGTTATCAAGACAATTTATCCTCTCGGCTTTTCCTTCAGTAAAACATGAAGCCAAATATAAAGGCTTTCACTTTCATCTATTGAAAAAACCTAACATTTTTGCTTATAGCCCATTAAAACTATTTTAACCTCTTTCTTCCATATGCTCGATTTCTTCTCTGCTTAAACCTTCAGAGCCTTACCCTTGAACGCTATATGCTCACTCTTCCCTCAGTCCTCTCAATGTATGGTTCACTGCTACACGCTAGAATCCTTTTTTGTTTTACGCTTGTATAATATGAACGTGTGGCCTCTAACCTCAACTAGTGATGCGTCAGCCATAGCAGCAATTTTTGATGCAAACTGCTTTGCTTTTGTGTTTTCCAAGGCGCTTTTTAAAATTTTTATTTTAACCGTTTCATTCGTGTCCAACTGCTTCACAATTTCCTCTACAATCTCCTGTGAAGCCCCGCCCTTACCTATCCATATCGTCGGTCTTTCCATGCTGAGTTCTCGCTTAATTCGCCTCTTCATTCCAGAAGTAAGTTTGCTCAAGTCTTCGTTTTCTCCTCCATCTTGTTTTTTAGTGGAATTCGCATGTGTTTGCCACATTTTAAGCATGTGATAACCACGTGTGGTTCTCTCCGCTGCTTTATACGCACACGACAGTTAACGCCGGGCAAGATAAAGCTTTTACAGTGACGGCAAACTTGGCGTCTATACTCTTTGGGCAAACGCACCTTGGCAGCCATTGCTATCTTTCGCGCAATATCCACGTAACGCTGTGCTAAAGCAGAGTCCTCCACGTAAGTTTCTCTTGCCAAACGAAAGAGCATGTTGATTCTCTGCATTGCGATGCGTTTGGTTTCGGCGTCCACTTACGCGCACAGCACCTTCCTAGTTAACCATGAGCTTCTCCCGAATCTCATTACACTTTTTAGTTGCCTCTTCAACAGCCCTCATTAAACCTTGGCGGATTTGGCTGCCCTCCAACTCAAAAATCGCCTCGATTGTTGTTCCGCCTGGAGTGGTTACCATATCTTTTATTTTCGCCGGGTGTTCTCTCGTTTCAAGAATAAGCTTTCCAGTTCCCAAAACTGTTTGTGCAGAACTGTAAAGGGCTAGGTCCCTTGGCAAGCCCACCTTTAATCCAGCATACATGAGAGCTTCAATGATTATGGAGATGTATCCTGGTCCGCTTCCACTTAACGCGGTTATGGCATCCATGTATTTCTCTTCAACTTCTTCAGATATGCCCATCATGCCGAGCATTTCCTTGACTTTCCGCTTTTCCTTTGCGCTTAGACTGCCGTCACAACAGTACGCAGTGAAGGCCTCCTGTACCAAAACGGCGATGTTTGGCATGGCTCTAACAAACTTGGCTTTAGGCGCAATTTTCTTATAAAATCCTAACGGGATCGTTGCAGCTGTAGAGATGACAAGCTTACCTTCGACTTCCCCACGTATTTCCTTCAAAACTTTCTCGACGTCATTCGGCTTAACACACAAGAAAATTATGTTAGCTTCCCGCGCCGCCCGCCTATTATCGTTGCAGACATAAGCGCCCAGCTTCTCAAACTCCCTTAGCTTTTCTACATCACGCCTCGTGGCAACAACTCTACCTCTATAACCTCTCTTCAAAAGATTCTTGACTATAGCTCCACCAATTACCCCAGCACCAATAACTGTGATGCACTCCATAAATCCTAACACCAGCTCATAAAATACGTCAACAGAGGTAAATAACAATTCCCCGAAGGACGCTCTAAAAACGCAGTAGGTTCTCATAAAAGTGCGGGGGGTGGGATTCGAACCCACGAACCCCTATGGGACAGGCTCCTGAAGCCTGCGCCTTTGACCAGGCTCGGCGACCCCCGCTGTTATGTGAAATTGTGGTGAAAAGGTTTAAGAGTTACTGTGTTGCCTATTTTGTTGGTGTGTTTGTATGCCTACTCATGGTTCGCTTTCGAAGGCTGGTAAGGTTAGGTCTCAGACTCCTAAGGTTCAGCCTATTGGGAGGAAGAGTCCTTCGCCAAGGTTTAGGAATAAACGTAATTATGAGAAACGTTTGCTTTTGCAGCGTAAGCCGGGGCAGAACTGGGTTTAAAGCTTTTATTTTGTTTGTTTAGTATCTTGTGTTTATGTTAAAAGCTAGCCTTGCGATTTTGAATGGGAATGTTATTACTTTAGATGGTAGGCGACCGCGTGCAGAGGCTGTTGCGGTTAACGGTGACAGGATAGTCGCTGTTGGCTCTAACAGTGAAGTTTGTGTATACATATCGGATAAAACAAGGGTTATTGACGCAGATGGTGGAACTGTTGTTCCAGGGTTTGTTGATTGTCACATGCACATGGCTGGTTTTGGGAGTTTTCTGCAAACTGTTGACCTGAGAAGTGCAAGGTCAATTGCGGAAGTACAACGGAAGCTTCGTTTGTATGTCGCTGAAAACCCTGATAGGTTTTGGGTTTTGGGTGGTAGATGGGATCACGAAAAGTTTGCTGAGAAGCGTCTTCCAAACCGTTGGGATTTGGATGTTGCTGTCAAGGATAAGCCTGTCTTTCTTGTTAGGGTTTGTGGTCATATTGGCGTTGCAAACTCTAAAGCGTTGCAGTTGGCTGGTATAACGAGGGAAACCGTTGTTGATAGCGGAAAAATCGATTTGGACGTGTCTAGCGGCGAGCCTAGCGGGATTCTACGCGAGAACGCTTTGAACCTTATTTGGAAGGTTTTGCCCAAACCAGACTTGAAGACTATGGAGGAAAACTGTACTCTTGCTTGCAGAGAAGCCTTGAGGGTGGGGCTTACTGGCGTCCACTGGGTTGTTGACTCAGCCGATGATATTCGTGTTGTTCAGAAGCTTTGTTTTGATGGGAAGCTTCCATTAAGGGTTTATCTCGGCGTTCCAGTTAGACTTTTGGATTCGCTTGTTAGTTTGGGATTGCTTACTGGTTTTGGCAATAGTATGGTTAAGCTTGGTTTTGTTAAGGTTTTTGCTGACGGTTCACTTGGGGCGCGCACAGCCGCGTTAAAAGAGCCTTATTCTGATGACCCTAAAACGAGTGGTATGCTTATTTACACGCAGCGGAAACTTAACAGTCTTGTTTTGAAGGCGCATAGGGCTGGTTTACAGTTGGCAGTTCATGCTATTGGCGACCGCGCTATAGATGCTGTCTTAAAGGCCTTCGAGAAAGCCCTTCGAGTTTTTCCGCGTGAAGGCCATAGACATAGAATTGAGCACTGCTCTGTTTTGAATCCACGTTTGATTAAGCGCATGAAGCGTTTGCAATTAATTGCATCGGTTCAGCCGCATTTTGTTGTTTCTGACTTTTGGATTTTCCAGCGGTTGGGCGAGAAGCGCGGACGTTGGGTTTACCCGTTTAAGACGCTTCTACGTGAGGGCATAGTGGTTGCTTCTGGTTCTGATTCGCCTGTTGAACCGGTAGATCCGCTTTTAGGGGTTTGGGCTGCTGTTGCAAAGGCTAATTTCGCAGAGGAAAGGCTTACCTTGGATGAGGCGATTAGGACGTATACTTTAAGTGCTGCCTACGCGTCTTTTGAGGAAGACTTGAAGGGAAGCATTGAAGTTGGAAAGTTTGCCGATTTGACTATTTTAGATGAGGATTTGGATAAGATTCCGCCTGAGAAGATTAGGAATGTTGGCGTTAAAGTGACCATTGTCGGCGGCAAGGTGGTTTATGAAAGGCAAACGTGAACCTTAACGCCCAGAGCAGCTTATTTATTCGATTTGTCCCTTAGCTATTTTGGTTGTCGTCGGTTTGAGTGAAAATGCGGTAAGGGAAATCATCGAGCAATTAATGCTTGTTCCTTCGCCTAGCCAAGAGCATGTTAACCGCATCAAGATGCAGGTTGCAGCCAAATACCAGTTAAAGCAGATTCCATCAAACGCCGACATTATAAAGGCTCTTGGCACTACGGAAAGAAGCAAGCTTTTGCCAGTTTTGCGCAGAAAAGCTACCCGAACAATTTCTGGAGTTACGGTGATTGCCGTTATGACCGCACCTTATCCTTGTCCGCAACCGCAGCCATGCGCCTACTGTCCAGGAGGCCCATCTTTCGGTGTTCCCCAGAGCTATACTGGTTTTGAACCTGCTGCTATGCGTGGTTTGCAGAATAAGTTTGACCCTCATCTGCAGGTGAAAAGTCGTATTGAGCAGCTAAAAACCATTGGACATAGTGTTGATAAGGTCGAGCTTATCGTTATGGGTGGGACTTTTCCAGCCACGCCACTTGATTATCAAACTTGGTTTGTTAAGCGTTGTTTGGATGCAATTACTGGAATGGAGTCGGCGACGCTTGAGGAGGCAAAGAAGGCTGCGGAAACAAGCCCTATTCGTAACGTGGGAATTACTGTTGAGACGCGTCCAGACTGGGCTAAGGAAGTGCATGTTAACCACATGCTTGATATGGGTGTTACGCGTGTAGAGTTGGGTGTGCAAAATCCAAGTGATGAAATTTACGCTTTTGTTGGTAGAACGCACAGCGTATGGGATGTTGTTGAAGCCACGCGTATAATGAAGGATGCTGGTTTAAAAATCGTTTACCATTTGATGCTTGGACTGCCAAAATCGAGTCACGAGAAGGATTTGGAGGCTTTTAAGCGTGTTTTTGAGGATTCCGCTTTCAAGCCTGACATGATTAAGATTTATCCTTGTCTTGTTTTGAAGGGAACAAGAGCCTATGATTGGTTTCTGCGTGGTGAGTATAAGCCCTACACGACTGAGGAGGCAGCTGAGCTTATTGTTGAGGTTAAGCGCATTATTCCGCCTTGGGTTCGCATAATGCGTGTTCAAAGGGATATTCCATCGCCGCTTATAGTTGCCGGCGTTAACCGCAGTAATTTGCGACAATTGGTTCAGCAGAAACTGAAAGAGCAGGGTTTAAGGTGTAGGTGTATCCATTGTAGGGAGGTTGGGCATAGGCTTTTGGCGGATGGGGTTAAGCCAGACCCAGAAAATATCGATGTTTTTACTATGAAATACGTGGCATCTGAGGGTGAAGAAATATTCATTTCAGCAGAGGATAAGGCGAATGATGTCTTGGTTGGATATCTACGTTTACGCATTCCATCCAAAAAAGCGCACAGACCAGAAATTAAAGCGAAGCCGTGTGCTATTGTGAGAGAATTGCATGTTTATGGACCATTAGTGCCAGTTGGCAAACATTTGGCTAAGGCTTGGCAACACAAGGGTTATGGTGGAATTTTGTTAAGAGAGGCGGAGCGCATAGCAGGAGAAGAGTATGACTTAAAGAAAATTTTGGTTATAAGTGCATTAGGAACAAAGGAATATTATAAACGGTTTGGCTACGACTATGAAGGAGTTTATATGGGAAAAATGTTAGAGTGATGGCCTGCTGTGCTTGATAATCCTTTATTAAAAAGTTATGCACACACTGACGCTCACCTACGCTCGGGTTCTGCTTAAAAGACTTACGCAAGGCAGAGCTCTGCCTTGCGTGGGTGAGCGTGGATTAGCATGTGTGCATGGATTCAGATTAGATTAAAAAGTTATTGTGAAAGTTTAATTGCCTTGATATTAAATGAAGTATGCGCGCACGTCAATACAATAAAGGTTAAAGACCGAAACTGCTTTCTTTTCAGTTATATATTTGGAGAATTAAGAAATGAGCGAGGAAGAAAGGTTTTCTGGTTATAGGGGTATGACATTAGAGGCTATTAAAAGGGCTGACGCAGAAATTGGCGATTTAATTCGCATAACGAAAAATGGAGAAGTTTATGAAGGCATTCTTATTCCACGTTCCGAATACGCAGACGAAAACCACATAGTTATCAAACTTAAAAGCGGCTATAACATAGGCATACGCCTAACGCCAAATACAAAAATAGAAAAAATTGGCGCTGGTGCAAAGCCCACTTTTGCTGCGCCATCCATTCCGCAACAAAACCCCCAACTGCCACACATCGCCATTATCAGCACTGGTGGAACAATAGCAAGTCGAGTAGACTACCGCACTGGTGCAGTGCGTCCCGCATTGTCTGCAAGCGACTTGTACAGCGTGGTTCCAGAATTGGCAGACATAGCCCAAATAAATGCTGAAATACTCTTCAGCATACTCAGCGAAAACATAATAGCAAAACACTGGAAAGAAATAGCCGAAACAACAGCCAAAAAAATAGCTGAGGGCGCAGACGGTGTAATAATCGCCCACGGAACAGACACGATGGGGTATACAGCCGCGGCGCTAAGCTTCGCACTGCAAAATCTTCCAGTTCCAGTAATACTCGTAGGTTCGCAGCGCTCAGCAGACCGCCCAAGCTCAGACGCAGCCACAAACCTAATAGGCGCAGCCACAGCCGCAGCAAAAGCGCCGTTCGCAGAAGTAGCCATAGCCATGCACGAAACACCTTCTGATACAGCAATCGCCATACATCGCGGAACCAAAGTCCGCAAATGCCACACAAGCAGAAGAGACACATTCAAATCAGTAAACGCCACGCCAATAGCACGCGTACAAAACCGGCAAATAACAATGCTAACGGACAATTACACGCCGAGAGACAAAACAAGACGGCTAACTCTAAAGCCAAACTTCAACGAAAAAGCAGCCCTAATAAAATTCTATCCGAACATGAACCCAGCCATAATCGACTGGCACGTAGAAAACAGCTACAAAGGCATAATTCTAGAAGGAACGGGACTAGGTCATGTGGGCAAATACTGCTTTGAAGCCATAAAAAATGCAATAGAAAAAGGCGTAACAGTCGCCATGACATCCCAATGCATCTGGGGACGCGTAAACATGAACGTATACGATACCGGAAGAGACTTACTGGCTTTAGGCGTCATACCGCTTGAAGATATGCTACCGGAAACAGCACTAGTAAAACTCATGTGGATTCTCGGGCAAACCCAAAACCCAGAAGAAGCAAAAAAGCTGCTAAAAACAAACATAGCTGGCGAATTCTCGCCGCGGACACTACCAGAAGAAACCGCACTATAGGGAGGGAGAGTGCTACCAAAAACATGGAAATAGACTATGAGCAAGTTGGATTAAAAGTCGGTTTGGAAATACACCAACAACTCGACACCAAAGCTAAGCTATTCTGCAAATGCAAAACAGAACTGTTCAAGGGCGAACCAGAAATCACCTTCATAAGACGTTTAAGACCAACACAAAGTGAACTTGGACAAATAGACCCAGCCGCCTACTTCGAATTCCAAAAAGGAGTAAAAATCCTCTACGAAGCAAACCGCGAGACCTCCTGCCTAGTCGAAATGGATGAAGAGCCACCACACCCGATTAACATGGAAGCAGTGGAAACCGCCCTAACAATTGCGCTTATGCTGAGGGCAAAACCAGTAGATGAAATCCACGTAATGCGTAAAACAGTAATAGACGGTTCAAACACAACGGGTTTCCAACGTACATGCGTTATAGCGCTGAACGGACAAATAAAAATCGGAGAAAAAAGCGTTCCAATCCAACACATAAGCCTAGAAGAAGACGCTGCAAGAAAAATGGGTGAAGAGGAAGGCAATACAATACGCTATCGCATAGACCGATTGGGAATACCACTAATAGAAATTGCAACGGCACCAGTAATAAACACGCCAAAAGAAGCGGGAGAAGTTGCACTGGCAATAGGGAGAATACTTAGAGCTACTGGAAAAGTGAAACACGGGCTGGGCACAATAAGGCAAGACCTAAACATTTCCATAAAAGGAGGCGCACTAACAGAAATAAAAGGCGTGCAAGAACTTGAACTACTGCCGTTAGTTGTGGAGTATGAAGTTCAACGCCAACTAAACCTAATAGAAATAGCCAAAGAACTGCGAAGCAGAGGCACAAAAGAAGAAGATATGAAAGAAGAGTTCTTCGAAGTTACAAAGGTCTTTGAAAAAACAAAGTGCAAGGTTATACGCAAAGCCCTAGAAAAAAATCACCAAATCCTAGCAGTAAAACTCCCAAAATTCAATGGGCTCCTAAAACGAGAACTCTTACCAAACTTTCGCCTAGGAACTGAAATGGCTGACAGAGCAAGATTCTGGGGAAGAGTGGGCGGAATATTCCACACAGACGAGATGCCAGCATATGGAATAACACAAGAAGAAATAGAAAGCCTAAAAGAAACGGTCAAAGCAAACCAAGAAGACGCCATAGTCTTCGTAGCAGACACGACAAAAAACGCCAAAGACGCCCTAAAAGCAGTCTTGGAAAGGGCGAAAGAAGCCATAAAAGGTGTTCCAGAAGAAACAAGAGCAGCAAACCCCGACGGAACAACACGTTACATGCGCCCAAGACCAGGCGCAGCCCGCATGTATCCAGAAACAGATATACCACCAACACAAGTAACAAAATCGCTAATAGAAAAGATAAGCGCCTCACTACCAGAACTACCAGAACAAAAACTCGAACGCCTAATCAAACGGTATAAGCTAAACCAGAAGTTGGCAAAGCAAATAATAGATTCAGAATACATCGAACTATTCGAAACAATAACAAAAGAAAGCAACATCTCACCAACAACGGTAGCAGTGTTCTTGACGGAGACCCTAAAAGCGCTAAAACGCGACGGCATCGAAGCGGACAGAGTCCCAGAAAACAAGATAAGGGAGATTTTTAGGCATGTGGACTCGGGAAGGCTGACGAAAGAAGCAATAAGCGATATCTTCATTTGGCTTTCAAAAAACGAAGAAAAAACGGTGGAAGAAGCAATAGGCGCACTTGGATTTAAAGCACCATCAGAAGAAGAGTTGAAGGTACTTGTTGAAAATGCGATTTTAGAAAACGAGAAGCTTATTCAAGAAAGGGGAGAGGGAAGCTTCAGTGCTTTAATGGGAATTCTAATGCAACGTTTAAGAGGCAGAGTTGATGCGGCGAAGCTAAGCAGAATATTGAAGGAAAAACTTAAGGAATTCGTATAAAAATTTTTCACTTAACATTTTTTATTCCAATGACCGCTGGATATTGCACCTTTATCTGCTCCCCACAGTATGGGCACATTTTAAATTCTGGGAGAAGTGGTTTCCCGCATGCTGGGCATAGTATTGGAAACTTGACTTTTTCTTCAACTTTTTTGATTTCTCTTTTTAAGGTTCCTATCTCTGCCTTAACTTTTTCAACCAAGTCTTTTAGTGACTCAATTTCTTTCACTTCTGTTCTTATGTTGTAGATTATATCCCTAACTTGCAGTAGTGTTTCATTATTTGCTTCGATAGTTTCATTCATTAAATCTATAACTTCGCTTTTATTTTCCACCAGCTGCGTTTCAACGGCGCTCTGTTTTTTTGCGTCTGAGAGAATCTTGTTTAGGAAAACTTCAACAGGGTTTTCAAAGGCTACTGTGCATGTTATTCCCCAGAGGATGAACGTTGAGGCGAGGCTTATCCAAAAGTAGGTTGTTGGGGTTATCGCTTGCAGTTTTTCGCCTATGAATGGGTATATGCTTAGAAGTTTTATTTGGCCGTTAAAGAATATGACGTATATTGCTTCGATCAAGTGTGCCGAAGTGATGAATGTTAGTGAGCTGAAAATCCAGACGAGTATTGCCTTTTTGGCCAAGTACATTCCTCATGTATGCATTATAAATTAGTGTATCGTAATATTTAATACAATATTTCCACTTCCAACATATATCAAAATACGTAAAATCTAAATGCAGTTACAAACATCACTATTAAGGCGTGGGGATGAAAGTGCATAATAAAGTAAAGGAGAGGGAAAGCTTCTTTGCACTACGCTTCAGAATGGGTGAATACGAGGTTGAAGTAAGCGGCGCAAAAGAAGAAGTCCTAAAAACCATTGAAGACCTGCCAAACCTAGCAGCAAACATTCAAAAAGCCTTTCAAGAACTAAAGCCGAAGACTATTGCCAAAATCACCGTCAAGACTGAACCGACAAAAGAAGAACCCACATTACAAAAGTTTCCGAAGATTGCTCCAACAGAAAAATGTGACGAAGCTATTTTGAGAGTTCTTGAATCAGACTGGGGAAAGTGGCGCCCACGCACAATAAACGAGCTACACGACGCTTTAGTTGCAAATAAACTAGACTTTACTGGCAGAGTCCTAAGCGGAGCACTTTTAGGGCTCGTTAGAAAGGGAATCGTGAGGCGATGGAAAACCGATGCAGACTATGTTTATATCCTAGCCGAAAAAGAGGCATTAGCTCAAAAGGCAGAGGCGAAAATTGAATGAAGAAAATTGAGGCGCGTATAAAAACCCAGTTTGGAGAAATCGTCATTGAAGGCGAAAACCCACAAGAAATCCTTGAAATGCTTGAAGCTCTTCCAGAAAACTTTATGGAAAAAGTTTCAAGCATAGTCTCAAGTAAAATTGTTCCATCCAAGGCTCAACTGAAGGGAATCGTTGAATTCACAACAGAAGGCCCGGTAATTATTGCACGCGAGAATTTAACCCACTATGAGGCCATTGGTCTTATACTTTACACTTCTGAGGATAGGAAGAACACAGCTGCACAGATAAAGAAGCTTTTGGATTCCAGCGGAATCAAATGTATGGTTCCTGCAAGACTTAATGAGATGACCAAGCGTGGTCAGGTGTATAAGCCAGACCCAAATAAGCCTGAGTTTAAGTTAACCGTCCAAGGCGAGAGATGGGTTGAAGATGAAGTTTTAGCTAGGCTTCGGGGTAAGATGAGTTGAGTGACAGAGGCGATAAGACGGTAACTGTGCATGTTAAATATGGGGATTTGGAGAAAACTTTTGTCGGCGATCTGGAAGAGGTTTGGCTTAGCGTAAACCGATTTTTCAGCGAATTCCTTCCAGCCTTTGAGATATCCAAAAAGCTTAGGTTGAATGTCGATTTGCAGGCGCTTGTGAAAGATTGCGAGGGATTAATTGCCTTTTCAACGGAAGGCGCAAACCTACTTGTTCCAAAGGAACGATTAACAGATAATGAGACTTTGCTGTTGTGGCTTTTAGCCTACCACATTGGCTTTCAGCTCGGCCTAGTTGCAAGCGATGCTGTTTCTAAGGAGGATTTGCAGGTTAAGTTATGTAAAAGTGCAAAAATTACCAGCACACGTCTAGGAGAGCTTGTTAAGACTCAAATGGTTGCTAAAACTGCTGAAGATAAATATAAGATCACAGTTTTTGGCATTGTGCAGATGCATAGGGAACTCTTGCCAAGAATTAGAGCTAAAGCCACGTGAAGACCTATTTTATTGTAATTTTAATTTTCGTAAATGTCTTTATGTTATTTTTTCTAGTTCATTTAGGAAGTGTTCGTACTGCTTTATTCCCATTTGCCAAAACTCTTTTTTGGTGACATCGAAGCCTGCTATTTTTCCAATTTCCACTGGAGATATGCTGCTTCCCACTGATAGTATCCTTTTCATTTTTGGAACAAAGGCTTTTCCTTCTTCCATGTATTTCTGATATAATGCGTAAACGAAGAGTTGCGCATAGACGTATGGGTAATTGTAAAACCTAAAGTTTGCCATGTAATAGTGTGGGGTAATACTCCACTCTGAAAGCATCTCATTGAACCATTCCACAGCGTCACCGTAGGCTTTGTCTCTTGCGGCAACCCAATACTTGCATATTGTTTCATGGTTTAAGTATTCTCCGCGTTTTATCGCATCGTAAATTGACTGCTCAAACCACGCACGGGAAGTCACGCTGAAAATCACGCGCCCAGCGCCGTCAAGAACTCTGCAAAGTATAACTTTTTTCTCCATGTCTGTTTTAGCTTCTTTAAGCAGCAAGTCTGTAAGCAGTAGTTCACCGAATATTGAAGCTGTTTCAGCCACAACCATCGGAATTCTCACGTTTAAAATTGTCTGATTTCTCTGGCTATAATAATCGTGAGTTGCATGTCCAAGCTCATGCGCCAAAGTGTAAAGGTCATTTAGCCTTCCGTTAAAGCTCTGCAGCACATAGGCTGACTTGCCATTATACCAGCTGGCGCAAAAAGCTCCATGCTGTTTGCCATATCTGGGCGTAGCATCAATGTGGTTTCTTGCGAACATGTCTTCCACCGCGAAAGCATATTCCTCGTCGAAGCTTCTGTAGGCGCGGATGACAAGGCCTTTTGCTTGTTCAAATGTAAACTTCATGTCTGGCGTGCCAGGTAAAGGTGCAATAATGTCATGGCATCCAAGTTTCGGCAGTCCCATTAATTTTGCCTTCAGCTTCAAATAATATTGGTATATGCTTACATTTCCTTCAACAGCCTTTAAGAGATTGTCTATTGTCTGCTGGTCTATGTCGTTTTCGATTAGGCTTGCTTCCATTGGCGAGTGATACCTTCTCCACTCGCATATGCTTAGCCAGTCATTGCAAATGTTCCGGAAAGCAGAGGCAAATATTTCGCCGTCCTTGCCAACTAGGCTGAAAATAGCCTTGTAAGCGGATTCGCGAGTAGCCCTATCAGGATGTGAGAACAACCCGTAGGCTGTGCCATAAGGTAAAAGTTGCTTTTTACCTTCGACATTTACTTCAAACATTCTGGTGTTAAGCCACTTGGCTTGAAGTTCTTCCCATGCACAGATTCCAAACTGGTCCTTTTCAATTATCAACTTCTCTTCGATTTCTGAAAGCTGATGTGGAGCTTTTCTCAGCAGTCTCTCTAGAAAATGCTTGTAATTCGCCAAAGCTGGGTCAACGATAAGCTCTGGTTTTCTGTAGATTAATCTGCTAACTTCAAGTTCAAAGAAAGCTAATAGTTTGCCCAGTTTTGCTTCTAACTTCATAGCCTTGTCGTGGAGTGCTTGGGTTTCTGGCAATGTCATGTTTGCAGCAAACGCAAGTTCAGAGAATAGCGTAAGTTCTCTAAGTTTTGCTTGATACGCTTCAAACTCTTTTAGGCAAATTAGCAGTTCTTTTGCTGTGAAATCCTTAATTTTTCCACGATATTTAGCAGCGAATTTTTCAGCCATATCCGTAACATCGCTCATAGCCTTCTCTACAGAATGGTCTGTAGGGCTTGGATAAATTTCGGACAAATTCCAAACAACTTCATTTTTCGCCATACCTAATCACATTCTAACAGCAGAATAACCAATTAAAACAACAATAAAATTTAAGGCTTAAGAGTGATGAGGCTTTTTCATGTTGATTAAGTTTTCAGCTGTTAAATTGGATACCCTCTCTAGGTTTTTTGGATTATAAATAGAATGTTAGAAGTGTTGGTATGATACTATTTCCTTTAGTTCTTTTCTTGATGGTTTTTGTGGTTCCTCTTTTGAATAGCCTAGCTGAATTAGGGTTGCAATTCTGTAATTTTCTGGCACTTCCAAGATTTGTTTTATCCGTCGCTCTTCTTCTATGTTATAGAATGTGTATATGCAGCTTCCTAAACCTTCTGCTGTTGCAGCCAACAAAATATTCTGAACCGCACACCAAGCTGAGCCTAAAATTAACTCTTCCCTCATTTGCTTAGGAACACTATAACAAACAGCGATTAAAACAGGAATTTTTGCCATGCCAGACTTGTCCCATGAACCGCCTCGAGCAGCCAAATACCGCGCAGTTTGTGGAGGAAATTCAGCCCAAGCCTTACGGCTAAATTCTGTGCAGATTTTGGCAATTTTCCCTTTTAACATCAGCATCGGTTATAATTATGAAGTGCCAAGGTTGAGTGTTGCCGGCAGAAGGCGCCAAACGTCCAGCATCCAAAACTCTAATTAACACTTCTTCAGGAATTGGCTTTTCCATAAACTTTCTGACGCTTCTCCTTTTAGCAACAACCTCATAAAAATCCATAAAAACACCTAGGGTGGTGGTCTTTTTTGTGCGTATTGGTATCTGCGGGGTTTTCCTTCTCGTGCTAGTATGCCCTCTTTTACTAGGTCTATGAGTGCGTGGGCTACTGCTGTTCTGTCGTAGTGGAATCCGCGTTTTGCCATTTCGCTGTGGACTTCGCTTAAGCCCTTAGCCGTTACAAACCAGCCTTCTTCCCATAGTTTTTGTATTATGCCCTTGCATGTTTCTGCGCGTGGTGGCGCTGCTACTCGTTCTGTTATGAGTTGCGTTTCTTTTAGTTTTTGTGTTACTGTTGAGAGTATGCGGTCTACTGCTGTTTGCAGCTGGTCTTCTTGGCATTCTATTTCGAATTCTATTTCGCCTACTCGCATTTTCACTCGTACTGGTGGTTTTGCGCTTGTCTCTGTCAACTTTTCACCTTATTGTTTATTGAATTGTGCATCTTGTTCATGCACAACATTTAAATATTCCTTCCCAAACAATTGGCTATTGGTGAATCTTGGTGATTGAACAATACACTATAACAACAACACCAAAATATAATTTTCCACAAACAGCAATGGACACAGCGCTCCCACAACGTCTACTGGAGTTAAGCATACACTCGCTAAAGCACATCCAAAACCAGCAAATTCAACTAAATCAACAAACAATTCAACAAAATAACAAGATGGAAGCACAAATACAGACTCCAAGCCTAAAACCAACACTCATACAAATAAAACCAAAAAACACAGAAACGCTCGTAGCTGCAATAGACACGTCAAGCATGAAAATAGGCGAAACAAAAAACGGCATACTAATAGCTATAAGAGGCGCAACCATATGGAAAAAAAACAGACGCTACAGGTATATTCGCCTGGGGCCATTCATATTCCACATAACAGAAGAAAATAAAACAGAAGTCTACAATTCGTTGCAGAAGACTTACCTTGGACAACAAGACCACCAATACGCGCCAAACCTAGCGCAGATGCCAACACGCCTAGCAAGCCTTCTAGAAAGGTGGCTACAATTAGCAACAGCAAAAACAATGAGCAAAAGCTTAATTCTATTTGACGGTTCATTAACAGCTGGAACACCAGACGCACCATCGAGTGTCATGCTGGAAATCTTGGAAAACGCAAGAAAGATGGGAAATGCCGTTTTGGCTTTCTCAAAAATGACTACCATGAGGCTTAATGGAAACCTGATAACGGACATCCTTACAAAGTGCGCTCCACCATACATGCTTGAACTTGCAGGGTTAAGGGTTAAGCCGCCACTTGTTTCCTTTGGCGATATATATGTTGCTAGGCTCTCAAGCGGAAACTATGCCTTCCGATTAGACATAGACAGAGAACTCTCAATGCAAGAGAAAATTTTTGCTGTTGAAAGACTAATTGGAAACGACTTGCTTTTGCAGGGATATCCAGAAACCCTACGTTTGGCGCATATTCTATGCACGTTCACGGCAAATGAAGTAATAGCAATGCAACACTTCATAACACGACGGTATGGACTGAAAATAATCAACAGGCCAGACATGCATAGACTTTTGTTTGGACCTTTTGGAAAAGGAGAAACAAGTGCATGAAACTCTACAAGAAGGAAGGAAACATAATTCAAATCCTAAGCTTCCCAAACGAAACAGCAGAAAAAGGAGACTATCTGCTGATTGAGGACGCAGAAGCTGGAAAAGCCCTAATAGCCCAAGTAATTGACGTGCAGTTCGCAAGCATACCAGGCGTGTTAGAAGAACTGCTTAGGAGTTTGCCGGATGGAGGCGAACTGATGCAAGGTGAAGATTTCGACCCGCTAGAAATAGCGCCACACATCACCTACATCCAAGATGCGAGCCTACTGGTATGTAAGATACGTGCAACAATGGAAAACGGCGAAAACTTAAGTCCAACAAGCGCTTGGCTTCCATCGCGTTCGCAGTCAACAATAAAGAAGCTTTCAATACCGACACTGCTTAAACTTGCTCGCGTTGATGGCGAACTTCCAATAGTGCTTGGAGGAACAAAGGATTCTGCACTTTTGACCATAGACGCGTCCTCACTGGATGGACGGTTGAACATTATTACTGGGAAAAAGGAGACTGGGAAATCGCACCTTTCGAAACTTCTAATTTCAAATTTGGTAGGGTACAAGGCAACAGTTGCGGTTTTCGACTTGAACGGCGAATACCTAAGCTTGGGAATGACTTCGGATGGAAAGAGAAACCTGCTTTATGACAAAATTCACGTTTTAACGCCGTCCCAAAACTTCAAGGTAGCTCTAAAACAGCTGAACCTGCATGTGCTGCTGGAAATTTTGATACATGCACTGCATTTGCCTGGAACATCAGCGCGAGAGTTTAGGCGAATTTGGCAGTCACTTAAAGAACGAGAAATGCTGACGCTGCATGATTTAGGCGAGGCTATACGGAATTGGCACTGCAACCAGCATGTGCGAGATGCACTATTTTCACGATACTATGCCCTAGTTAACTCTGGATTTTTCACGGACAACGTCGCAGAGGCAACGCTACTAGAAGAGTGCTTGTTGAAGACTAGAGAGCAGGGCGGCGCAATAATTGTCAATCTGCGGAACACTTCGCCGATTGATAGGCAAATTGTTGTTGAATATCTTCTAGGAAAACTTGTTGAACTATTAACAAGCTGGAAGCTTAAGGCTGTTTTCCTATTCGCTGAGGAGGCACACCTATATTTGCGTGAAACTTATTGGGATGACATTGTGACGCGGATGCGTCACTTTGGGATATTCACCACGTTCATAACAAACCAGCCGGACACTATACGCGAAAACATTTACCGCCAAGCAGACAACATATTCCTATTCAACTTTACAAATGAGCATGATTTGGAAGTGGTTTCGCGTGCAGCAAGAGTTGATGCAGAAACGGTAAAGTCTATCGCCCGCGATTTGCCGCCGCATCACTGTCTAGTGCTTGGTAAAGTGGTAAGAGACTTCCCAGTGGTTGTGAAGGTTAGGGCATTAGACATAAAAACTATGGGAGAAACACGCTTGTTCTTCAAAGATTCGAATTGAACTTTTCAAGTTTTTGCCTATTACGCTGGAAGAATGCCCTAAAAGTCTTTGTTAAATCGTATTTTTCCACTTCGCCAAGTGGAACCCAATGTAATTCTTCTGCGTCGCTTGAGGCTTTTGGTGTTCCGCTCTTAATTTTGACGAAAAAGTCTATTATGACGAAGTGATATTTTATCTCGCCGTTATCATCACGAATGACGTTGTCAACAACATCGATAAGCTCTGGCTCGCAAACTTCCAAGCCCGTTTCTTCGGATACTTCCCTAACAACAGTTTGCGTAACGCTTTCACCAAGTTCAACCAAACCGCCTGGAATGCTCCACTTTCCCCTTCCAGGCTCATTTTTCCTCTTTTCAAGCAGGATTTTTCCGTCCTTGATTATTACTGCGCCTATGCCTACAACTGGCTGTTTTGGGTAAAGCCGCTTAACCAAAGCCATTGAACCTCGCGTTATAATGTTCTTTGTTAATGAAGTTTCTTGCTTATATTATTGGCTCAAAACGGCGCCAAAAGGTTTCAGGCTCCTCACCTATCAACGTTAGTTCCCTATCTTTTTTGATTGTTACCACAAGAGCCACAGCAGTAGCGAAAAGTGACGGAATCCCAGTATATTGCGTTACTTCTGTAAGGTTTACTGTTTGCGTGTTCAGTTCGAAGTTGTAGGTGATGGGTCCACTTGGCGTTACACTTATTCTTCCAGAAATTAGTTGAATGTTCAATGCTTGTGTTGTTAAGTTTCCAATGCCATGTTCTAAAAAGCCTTCTAAATCATATGTTCCTTTAAAGTAACCTATAGTCGTATTCGCATAAACAACAGTAGACCACGTTCCTACGTAAACTTTTACTGGTATTTCACGGTTCCAGTTATTCAAATTTATATTGCTGTCACGATTCAAAGGGTTGTAAAGCAGCCCAGCGGCATACAACCTGTTTAGTAGTATTCTTGTTGTGTCTAATGAGATGCTGGCGAGTTGCGATTCAACATCCGGAAGCTGAACTCCAAAATAATCCATGTATGGCGTGTCTTCATAAGTGTATGAAATTGTTGCCGATTTGATGCTGCCCTGATTAGATAGACCTGTTGAAGCGTAAGCTGTGCCTATTAACAGTGAAGCTATGAGCACCGCAACGACCGTTTTTGTTACGCGGCTTAACCCCACTTTTTTGGAGGGCATGAAAGTTAAGTATGAAGGAAAAACTGCTTTCTGTAAAAGTTTAAACTGGCTTATTCTCCCCTTATCGGCAAGTAATGGGAGCAATGCAATGCCCGCAATGAATCCTCCCGCATGGGCAAATACAGCTGTGCTTCCCGCTGCCCTTGCATAGCCAGAGATTATTTGAGTTGCAAACCATAGTAGAATGTAATACGCTGCTTTCATCCGAAAGAACAAGGGAAAAATGAAAAACATCCCCATAACAAGTGATGTGCCTGGGTAAAGTATTAGGTATGCGCCCAATATCCCGCTGATTGCTCCTGACGCGCCGATAGCTGATATTATGTAAGCGGTGAATCCGCCCAAAAAGCTGAAGGTTGTGTGGAATATGGATGCTGCAATTCCTGAAATTAGATACAACGTGAGATATCTTAGTCCACCTAGGGCGTTTTCAACCGCTCTTCCGAATAGGTATAGGAAGTACATGTTGAATAGTATGTGAAAGAAGTCAGCGTGAAGAAACATTGATGCAAATATTCTGTACCATTGCGTAGGCATTGCAATTAGTGATGGAACAAAACCGCCAGCGCTTACCCAGTAATCGCTGACTTCAAGGAAGAAATTGGCGTACGATGTTAACGCGTATACTGCAACATTAAGCGCTATTATAACCAGAGTAACCATCGGTCTTTTTCGATGACGCGTTGCATCACCAACAGAGATACCGATTGTCATTTTCAGATTATCCGTGAGACCACAGCCCCTTGTTAATTGCAACTGCAAAGTTATAATGTTTATGAACGCTCATGTTTCATTATTCACATCTTAAGGCTTCTACCGATTTAAGTTTTGAAGCCCTCCAAGCTGAATAAATCGCAAAGATTACGCTGACTCCTATTCAGAAGACTAAGGCTAAGATGGTCACTGTTGGAGTTAAGAGGGGGATTATCGTCATTCCACCGAAGCTTCCAATTTGATTTCCCCGCAGGTTTCCAAAGGATGCGCCTCCTCCTCTGAAATTCAGAAGCGTTGACTTGCCGCTTCCAGATGGTCCCAAAACGGCGAGGAATTCTCCTTTTTCAACTTTTAGGTTGACGCCGCGTAGGGCTTCAACTGGAAACTTGCCAAGCAAATAGGTTTTTCTGAGGTTTACCGCCTCAACGATTGTTGCCATGTTGTTAATGCCTTCATTTTACTTTGTTAGATATCTCCATGATAGCACTATGCCAATTGTGGCTAAGGCTGCTGCGAATATGCCGAGGTATGTGAAGTCCGTTATCAAGGTTGACACCTTTAATGGCACTATAGTCAACTGTCTAATGGCTTCTGTTTCGTAGGTGAGCGGGTTAACAAGCGCTATTGCTTGCATCCAGTCTGGCATTAGGTTGATCGGGAAGAAAGTGTTGCTTGCGAACATCAGAGGCATCATGATTAGGCTTATGATTTGCATTGGTCTCTCCATTCTTGTTGACCTTAAAGAGAAAGCGATGAAAATGGATGAAAGTCCTACGCCGAGCAGGAAAATCGCGGCGTAGATTCCTAGCAGGTTAAGCAACGTGAATGTTGAACTTAACTGTAGCCCTAGAATGTACGCGAGTGCCAGTATTATTGTCGCTTGGAACATTGCCCTTAAGGTTGCGTTGAGAACTTTCGCAAATATTATTGCTCCGCGTGGAACTGGAGTGCTTAACACTTTGTCCAGAAAGCCTAGACGTCTATCCCAAACTATTGACATGCCGCTGAACATCGTTGTTGTCATAACGATCATTGAGATCATGCCAACAGCCATATAGCTGAAGTAGTCTGCAACACCGAAAGTGTTTTGCATAACCTTTGTGCCTATGTTGGAGAACATCTGTGAAAGCATCTGTGAAATCAATGCGCCGGGAATAGTTACAGTTCCGTTAACTTGCGGAATGAGATAATTGCCAGGTATTTGGATGTTGGGTATTTCCATATTACCTAGGCTGTTGGCTGAGAACATTGCGTTTATGTTCATTGATTTGCCTAAAAGACCCATCCATATTAACGGTTGAAGCACAAGCATCAAAACCATCACAGGGTCTTTCAGCCATTTTTTAAGCTCTCTAACCGTTAAAGCCCATAAGCCGCGAATGAGGCTTGGATGATACTCGTTTGTTCCGCTCAACTTGCCCTAGCCCTCCTTAGTGTTATTCTCTGCGTTCGAAACGCTTCTTTGGATTCTTCAGTATCGCGCATAGCCTTGCCAGTGTACTCCAAATAAACCTCGTTTAGGGTGGGTTCTGTAAGCGAAAGTTTAGTCACCGTATAGCCTTTTTTCCGCAAAGCCTCTATTATGAGTGGAGCTGTTAACTCTCCAGACTCAGCTTTAATTCTATATGCGCCGTTTTCGTTTCTTACGTCTTTGACATGTTCAACGCTGCGGATGAGCTCACCTACATCCGCGTTTTCTTTTATGCTTATTGTGATTATATCGCCACCTAAGCTGTCTTTAAGCTCGCTTGGTGCTCCTATTGTGATTATTTTTCCGTGGTCGATTATGGCTATGCGGTCGCAGAGGGCGTCGGCCTCCTCCAAATAGTGCGTCGTCATGAAAAGTGTCATGCCGTACTCCTTCTTTAAACGTCTAATGTAGTTCCATGTGGCGGTTCTAGTCTGCACATCCAAACCTAACGTTGGTTCGTCTAGGAAAAGAACCTTAGGTCTGTTAACAAGTCCGCATGCAAGCTCAAGCCTACGCCGCATTCCGCCAGAATAGGTTTCAACTCGCTTGTCTTTGAAGCTTGTTAATTCCACAAGCTCGAGCAGTTCAAGAGCGCGTTTCTTTGAGACTTCTCGTGGAATCCCGTAAAGATCTGCGCATAAAATTATGTTTTCGTATCCCGTAAGGTCCTCGTCAGCCGTGTACTCTTGGGGGACAACGCCTATGACCTTCCTAACTTCGTTTGCTTGCTTTACAATGTCGTGGCCGAGCACTGATGCTTTACCTTCTGTTGGCTTCAGAACAGTTATGAGCATGTTTATTGTTGTTGTTTTTCCAGCGCCATTCGGACCGAGAAAGCCGAATATTTCGCCATCTTTAACGCTGAAGTTCACGTGGTCAACAGCCACTAGGCTTTTGTTAAAAACTTTCGTTAACCCTTCAACTTTAATTACATCGTCGCTCATATAGTTCACTTCCCAAACCTTTTGTTTATCTCCTCAAGCTTTGCAGCTGTCTCATCTAAAACTTTCTGTACGTCTTCAATTACTCTCTCCGAGAAACTTTCTTGTAAGTTACCCGTAAGTTCAAAAAATGCACAAACAACCCTATTCATTGATTCTCTAAGCTTAACTGTCTTTTCAGGAGGTATCTTAAACCACAAAGTGCCCAGGAAAGGCGGAGGCAGAAACTTTGCTTCTCTCTGAAGTTTCTCCTTAATTTTCCTTCCTTCCTCAAGAAGTGCCTTACCCTTGTCAGTTAATGCATACCGCTTCATTCCACCCTCTTCAGCAATTATTTCCTTAACATAACCATTATCCTGAAGCCAAGCCAACAACGGGTAGACTGAACCTGGACTTGGCTTCCACCTTCCATTTGTCCGCTTTTCAATCTCATCTATAATTTCTGAACCGGACATTGGTTTCTCGTTTAATAATTCAAGTACGTTTTGTCTCAGGAAACCCTTGGGCACAAGGGCTGTATGCTTCATCCAATGTTTTCTTAACTGAAACATGCATATCACCATTGATATCGAATTTGATATCGCAATGATTAAGGCTTATATAAACTTATCGCTGAAAAATCCGATTTTAGTGGATAACGGTTCCGACACGTTCGTTATTAATAGCGGCTAAAATGTTTTCAGGCTTAAACCCGTTTACAACAACAACTTTAATCCTTTTACGTTTCAAAATTTTAACTGCCTCGGGATCGAGAATCTGATGTATCCCAGCCCTATGCTTATTTTCAGCAAAAACCCGAGATAAATCTTCGTAACGCAAACTTTCAAGCTTAACAGCATCAGCATATTTTCTAGGATCCTTGTCGTAAACACCCTCTTGGTCTGTTGCCTTCACAAGCATTTCTGCGTTTATTTCTCCAGCAACCATTGCAGCAACAGTATCCGTCGTCATTCCAGGCTTCAAGCCTCCCATGACCACAATTTTATCATTTTTAAAACATTTAACAGCTTCATCCACTGTAAATGGAACAGTTTCGCAGCTGATTTCACCAAACTTTCTAGTGAAGAGTTGGGCGATAATCCTTGAAATGGAAATAGCCACATCATCTTGGTCCTTTTCTTCAAGCCCCAGCTCCCTTGCAGCTTTGATGAATTCTCTTGCGAGAGAGCCACCACCAACAACAACCACTATGTTATGCCCTTCGCCTTTCAGCTTCTTCAAAATTTCCACATACTCACATATTAGTTTAGGGTTGATTGGCGAAGCTATAACTGAACCGCCTATTTTCAGCACGATACGCATTAGTTTTGCTCCTTTAAGGCATATATGAAAAGGATCTTGGCTTAAAATCTTTTAGAAGAACCTGTCTAGCCCTTGCTGAGGTTTTCCAGCAACTCGAACGTTTAGAGTTTCACAGAATTCTACGCGCATACCATCAACAGCGGCAACCGTTGGCACTCCAGTCTCCTTCTCGATATCTTTAGCCTCGCTTGCCGGTCCCTTAAATATCATCTGCATACCAAAATGCGTTAAAACCGCCATTTCTGGATGCGCCTCCTTAAGTATTTTTACTGCGTCGTTTGTTGTCATGTGTCCCTTCCACGGTTTTCCAGCTGGCCTCATAATGCACAACATGAGAAGCCTAACGCCCTCGTAGTATTTTCCTATGCCATCAAAGTATTCTGTATCGCTTGTGTAAGCGAAATCTCCAAACTCCCTTGTTTGAAACCTAAACCCAACAGCATCTGGATCCGTATGCCTCGCCTCTGTCACAAGAACGTTGAGATTAGCCACCTGGAATTTCATGTTTGGTAGAGCTTCGATTTTCTGTTCCGGCATTTGCTGGTGATATTTCGAAATTGACGGTTCACAGACGCTGCTTCCACTTAGAACACTTTTTGAAGCAGCTATTACCCCACGTTTTCTAGTCATCCCGCGGGTCATAGCTTCAATCAGAACTTCAGCGTCAGTGTAATGGTCTGGATGGCAATGTGAAACAAAAACTGCGTTAATTTTCTGCGGGTCCAATCCCTCGTTAATGGAATGTACAAGTGCTCCTGGTCCGGGATCAAGATGTAAATTTAAGCCTTCACCCATTATGCGTATGCCTGCAGTTCGCCTCTTCTGCGTTATTGTGGTGAACCTTCCTCCGCCAGTTCCAAGAAGGACAATTTCGATACTGCTCATAAGAAAACTTATTCGTTCCTAAATGATTTTTACTTTGCGCCTAATTTTCTGTACATTAGGTTATCAACTTTTATTCCAAAAGCATAGTCGCCTTTGGATGCTTGTTTCTGCAATTGTCTTGGTAACACTCGCGATTGGAGGAAAATTGAAAGGAAGGAAGGAGTACCATCATCGCGTTATACTTTGTTCTCATATGCAACGATATATGCAGGTTAAGTCCGTCACACTTATTAGAATATCATATGCTACCAAAAGAGCGGACTAGATAGGAGGAAAGAGGTTGCTTGAGGAACTGCTGATCAACGTCTTAATTCTAATAGTCGCGCTGGTTGTTCTGAACAAATCAAGTGATTTGACGATTAAAAATTCTGTTAAAGTTGCTGACATAACTGGCATAGGCAAAACGACTGTTGGATTTATACTTGTCGCATTCTCAACATCGCTTCCAGAACTTTTTGTTTCAATTTTCGCCGCGCTTGGGCGAGAATCCATCGGCGTGGCAATAGGAAACGTTTTAGGCTCGAACATAGTCAACATATGCCTAATCCTCGGTATCTGTTTCCTCTTGGCAGTAATAAAATGTCCAAACTACACTACTTTTTACCCAAACATGGCGAAAGAGGAGATTGGAAGCCTATACTTCGGCATTTTTGTGGCTTCCGTTGTTCCATTAATTCTGCTTTACTTGGGATATGCAAGCAGGTTCATAGGAGTAATCCTTCTAGCAATCTTCGTCTTTTATGTTTATCAGCTCTCAAAGATAAGAAAACTGAAGGAAGAAGGCACATTAGGGGAGGAAAGGCGGAGATTACGCCTATATGTGCTTCTGACTTTTTTAGGCGTTGCCGGAGTGATAATAAGCTCAAACTTCATAGTTTCATCGTCAAAAGTAATCGCGGATATGATAGGGATACCGCCTGTGGTTATTGGCTCAACGATTGTGGCTTTCGGCACAAGTCTGCCAGAGCTTGCAACATCAGTAGATGCGACGAAGAAGGGACACTTAGACTTGGCTTTAGGCAACATCGTCGGCAGCTGCTTCATAAACATAACGTGCATTTTAGGCGTAAGCCTAGTAACATCACAATTCATTGTCAATATGGCGGCTTTCTCAAAACTGGCTATGTTCTCGTTGATAGTTAACCTTTTCCTATGGTATTTTCTTTCAAGCGAAAAGGTAAGTTGGAGGGAAAGCGCAGTTCTACTATTCATGTACTTCATATTCCTATTAGTGAGTTTCGGAGGCTACTAAACCTAAAATGTACAAGAAATGAAAACCTTTAAAACTGGATTTTAACATTTTCCAAACGTGTTCGACTGCATTCTTGTCCACTATGGAGAGCTTGCACTAAAGGGATTAAATAGGCCATATTTTGAGAAAAAATTAATCGAAAATATGGTTAAAGCCCTCGCTGGACAGGAATACAGCGATATAAAGAAACTTCAAGGAAGAATCCTCATAGAGTTGAGTGAAAAATCAAAGGTAAACGAGATTGTGGAATCCCTTAGAAGAGTTTTTGGCATCGCATGGTTTGCGCCATGCTTCATTACAAAGGCTGACAAAGAAAGCATAAAAAACGGTGTACATGACAAAATTGAACTCAAGAATGGCGAAAAAGTTAAGGTTTTTACAAAAAGGGCAGATAAAACATTGCCTTTCACATCAATGGATCTAAACCGTGAGCTAGGCGAATATATCGTTAAAAATTTCAGCGTGAAAATTTCCATGAAGGAGCCTCAAAAAGAAATTTTCGTGGAGCTTGTTAACGGAAAAGCCTACATCTTTAGCGAGAAAATCAGGGGGTTGTACGGTTTGCCAGTTGGTGTTTCTGGAAAAGTTTTGCACCTACTGTCTGGAGGAATAGACTCGCCAGTTGCAGCGTGGCTTCTGATGAAACGCGGGTGCGAAGTTGACTTTCTACATTTTCACGCTTTCCAAAAATTCGACGAAAAAAGAAACGCGAAAATTTTAGAACTGGCGAAAACGCTAAAGGAATATTGCTTTAGGGCAAAGGTGTTTTTTGTGCCGTTCTACCCATTCGAAGCGGAAGCAGTAGAAGCGCCGATGAGGTATCGCCTAATTCTATTTAGGAGGTTCATGGTGAAAGTTGCAGAGCGAATAGCTAGGAAGCATGGCGTAAATGCCCTTGGAAGCGGCGAAAACCTAGCGCAGGTTTCTTCGCAAACGCTGGAGAACATGGCTGTGATAGATAGTGCTACTTCTCTGCCCATACTTAGACCATTGCTGACTTACGAAAAAAATGAGATAATAAACCTGGCCAAGCAGATTGGAACATTTGAGATTTCGGTTAAGCCCTACAAAGACTGCTGCTCACTGTTTGTCGCAAAGCATCCAGTAACAAAAGCTAAACTTGAAGTTGTGGAGGCAATTGAGGCAAAGCTGCATCTTGAAGAAGCCATCGATGAGAGTGTCGAAAAACTCGAGGTAATAGAAGCATAATCGCCTAGCCTCTACCCTTAATAACCAAAAATAGGCTATTAGGTTCCAGAATGTCTTCAGCTGAAATTGCGGTTCAAGTGTTCCGCACACTAGAAAACAAGGATTTTAGAGTATTATACGTGATAGAGGCTGCAATGGCAAGACACGAGTACGTTCCAAAAGAACTAATCACGAAATACACAAAATTCAGCGCTGAAGAAACAAGCTTTAGGCTAAGTAGGCTGCATAAAATGCGGTTAATACGCCAAGTGCGAGGACCATATGTTGGCTACACGTTAAATTATGCTGGATATGATTGCCTGGCAATAAACGCCCTTGTAAAGGCGGGAGTTCTCGAATCCTTCGGGAAGCCGTTTGGAGTTGGGAAAGAAGCAGATGTTTACGACGCCTTAAATTCAAGAGGGGAAAGGATAGCTGTGAAGTTCCATAGACTCGGCAGGATCAGTTTTAGACAGACTAGAAGGAAGAGGAATTATGCAGCCGCAAAAGAATGTGCCAGTTGGCTTTTCCAGTCAAGACTTGCAGCAGAAAAAGAGTTTCAGGCATTGAACATTCTCTTTCCAAAAAAAGTGGCTGTTCCAAAGCCTATAAGCCAGAATCGTCATACGGTAGTCATGGGAATGATAGAAGGTGCGGAACTTGCGGAATGGCGAGAAATACCAAATTCGAGGAAAGTTCTGAAGGAAATACTGCTTAACATTCGAAGAGCCTATTTGAAGGCTGGCGTCATCCACGCAGACCTAAGCGAATACAACGTCATCCTAAAACCAGATATGCACATCCTCATAATTGATTGGCCCCAATATGTAGAAACAAGTCACCCAAACGCCAAGCAACTTTTGACGCGAGATGTAAAAAATATTTTGGACTATTTTGAGAGGAAGCATAGTTTAAGTGTTAAATTGGAAGATGCTTTGAGTTATGTTTGTGGATTTAGAATGTTAAATGCTCTTTAGCGAGTCTAAAACTATGTAGAGCACATTGTTTCCGCGCAGCAAAACATTTCCATAGTTTGTAATCAGCTGCTCGTCTTTACGTTCTGTTGCGCCTTCGAGAAGAATATTCATGTGCCCGTCGCATTTAATCATTTTACCTTTATATTCACACCCATTCTTCAGAACAACGGAGATGCTTGAATTCAACTGCTTAATGAGGACGTTCAGCGGTTTCTTGCTAGGTTCCATGCGAACACCAGGCTCACGTCAATTACTGTTATTCCACAATCCATCAAATATAAAAGTTTTATGAAAAATATTTCTAAAATCAAAGTAGCTTAGCTATAAATCCAAATTTTCCAGCCAATTTTTCAAAATAAATCCCGCTTCAGCAAAATTTTTCCGCTTGATAAGAAAAAAGACGGGGCAAACACTAAAAATTAAAAACTTTGAAGCCTTTAATGCATGGTGGAGAAGATGGGAATATGCATGAGGTTCAAATAGACGGGGAGCACCTGACAATTGAAGATGTCGTTAAGGTGTCGAGGGAAAAGGCAAAGGTTGCTATACCAGAAGAAGTTAAAAAACGCGTTAAAAGATGCCGCATGTTTCTTGAGGAACTAGTTAGGAAAGACGAGGTTATTTACGGCGTAAACACGGCCTTTGGAGCGCTAAGCAACATCAAAATTCCACATGAAGAAACAAAAGAACTACAGTTAAATCTCATTAGAAGTCACTCAACAAGCGTTGGAGAACTATTAAGCACCGATGTTGTCCGCGCATTGATGCTCCTACGCGCAAACACCTTGGCTAAGGGGTATTCTGGCATACGCATAGAAACATTAGAAACACTTGTTGAAATGCTTAACAGGGGTGTGCACCCTATAATACCTTCTAAGGGCTCTGTGGGCGCAAGCGGAGACCTGGCTCCGCTGTCCCACATGGTCCTTGTGCTGATTGGCGAGGGAAAAGCTGAATACAAAGGCGAAATTGTTGATGGGAAAAATGCTATGGAAAGAGCCGGAATAAAGCCAGTCCAGCTTGAGTTTAAGGAAGGCGTAGCCCTGAATAACGGGACACAACTTATAACGGCGATAGCAGCCCTAACAGTTTATGATGCTGAAAACCTAATAAACACGGCGGAAGCTGCAGCGGCACTTTCGCTTGAGGCGCTCTTAGGGGTTTCCGATGCTTTCGACGAAAAAATCCACAAAGTGAGGCCGCATGCCGGTCAAGCCTCAACGGCAAAGAACATCAGAAAATTGATAGCTGGAAGCAAACTTGTCCAAACTGGAAAAGAGGCGATGAAGAAAACTGGTCGCCCACACGATCCATATAGCTTAAGGTGCACGCCGCAAGTTTTAGGTGCAGCAAGAGACGCAATAGCCTATGCTAGAAAAGTTGTGGAGACGGAAATAAACTCAGCCACAGATAACCCGCTTGTTTTCCCAGATGAAGGAGAATGCTTGTCGGGGGGAAACTTTCATGGGCAGCCGCTGTCAGTAGCGATGGATATCCTCGGAATGGCATTAGCAATTGTTGGAAACATCTCTGAAAGAAGAATAGCCAGACTGTTGGATGATAAACTCAATAACGGACTGCCAGCATTCTTAATTTCACCGGAAGCAAAAGCGGGATTGAACAGCGGCTTAATGACAACACAGTACACCGCTGCAGCTTTAGCTTCGGAAAACAAGATTTTAGCTCACCCAGCATGTGTGGATTCAATTCCAACATCAGCGAACTTCGAAGACTTCGTAAGCATGGGAACGGCGGCAGCCCAAAAAGCCGCAAAAATCTTACAAAACACGCAATACATAATCGCAATAGAACTGCTCTGCGCAGCCCAAGCGATAGACCTACGAGGACCAGAAAAACTTGGAAAAGGAACGAAGAGCATTTATGAAAAAGTGAGAAGCATCGCGCCAATGATAAAACAGGATCAGGTCATAAGCAACCATATAGAAAATATAAAGCAGACAATAACAAGAGAGCGTTTCCTAGCGAACTAATTAGAATGGTCGGGCGGGCAGGATTTGAACCTGCGACACTCCGGTTTCTGTTGTTCGCCTGGCAGGCTGAAACGTGACGCCCACCATTGGTAGACGTCTACAGCGTCTTCGCCGCTGAGCACGTCAGCAGGCTCGGAAGCTCTACCAGGCTGAGCTACCGCCCGAAGCTAAAATTTTTAAGCGTAAACATGAGATTTATGCGTTTCGTATTCATGCTAAACATTAGATTACAATTTGCTTTTCTTTTGGATGCGCGCCCATAAGGCGCCATATATCACAATAAAAGCTAAGGTGATCCAAAAGAACAATATCAGCATCTGAACAGCGCCTAAAGTGAGGTTCTCGAACATTTCTGGTCTATTGGAAAACGGTGAGTCGCTGCGTAAAAGCAAAGTTTCAGAAATTGAAATGAGCGCTTGGCAAACATATTTTTAATAGCGGAATATGCAAACCAAAACAATAAGCAATTTATTAATAACCATCATTTTATAACATCAGCCAGAAGCGGAAAAGGAGAAGGCTTCGACTACACGCATTTTTAACTATTTTTTATGCCAAGCAGCCAGACAGGAGCAACAACAGCAAAAGACAGTGAAACACCTTCAAGCGCCAGTGGGTAGCGGGCCCGCCGGGAATTGAACCCGGGACCTACGGGTTAAGAGCCTCAACCCACCCCGTGCAGCGGTTTGGTCCGCCGCTCTAACCTTACTGAGCTACGGGCCCATTTATGGTCTTCTAGGAATATGGAATTTAGAGGGTTGCTAATAAGTTTAGTCTTCGAGCTCCGCGTTAGATGTTTGCGCTTGTGGTTTGGAATGTTAATAGTTTTAAGTTTAATGATGTTGCTTAATTCTGGTTGAGGGTGTCAAGTTTGGCTGGCGAGATAGTTTTCATAGGTCTCGGCTTGAATGATGAGATGGGGATAAGCCTCCGCGGTTTAGAAGAAGTTAAAATGGCAGACGATGTTTTCATAGAGCTTTACACTAGCATGATGCCAAACTTTTCCATAAGACATTTTGAGGAAGTTTCTGGCAAAAAAGTGCAGGCTGTTTCAAGGAGGGAGCTTGAAGATGATAATGGAGAAAAGATTTTAAGAGCAGCAAAAAACCGCAAAGTCGCCTTGCTAGTCCCTGGAGATCCGCTTATAGCCACTACGCATGTTGCATTAAGGATTCAAGCTGAAAAAATGGGAATAAAAACACGTGTTGTGCACGGTGCATCGATAATTTCCGCGGTTGTAGGCTTGTCTGGCTTACATAACTACAAGTTTGGAAAAAGCGTTACAATACCATTTCCAAACGGAGTCTTTCTAAAAACGCCCTATGAAGTTGTAACCCAGAATAAGAAACTTGGTTTGCATACGCTTTGTTTGCTCGATGTAAGGGCTGAAGAAAAGCGCTATCTTGACATAAATGAAGCGTTGGAACTACTATTGGAATCTGAAAGAAAAGAGAAACTTAAAACAATTACAGATGAGACGCTTGTTGTCGGTATTGCAAGGGCTGGAAGTGACAACCCAACAGTTAAAGCGGACTTTCTAAGCGAAATTATGAAATATGATTTTGGACCGCCACCGCACAGCCTTGTTTTTCCAGGGAAACTTCATTTTATGGAGGCGGAGGCTCTTGTGGTTTTGGCTGGGGCTCCTAAAAAAGTTGTGGAGATGGTGGAATGAACCTTGAGGAGCTTGTGTCGAAGTATATTGCCTCTGCAGAGCATGTTTTTGGAGACATGAAAATCATGGAAAGCGCCATGAACCTTAATTTAGAAAACATTAGAAAAGTTGTTGATTTTGCCAAAGCCTATTTAGAGGATGCAAAGTATTATAGGGATAGAAAAAAATTTGAGGTAAGCCTTGCTTCTGTTGCATATTGCGAAGGCTTACTTGACGCGTTAAGACTGTTAGGAGTCGTGAAATTTGAATGGCCAGTGAGCGGAGAGCGAAGCGAAAAATAGTTTTGGCTTCTGGAGTATTCGATTTGCTGCATCTTGGCCACGTTAGATTTCTTGAGGATGCAAAGAAGACTGGTGGAAAAAACGCTGAACTAATAGTCATTGTAGCCAGAGACAGCACTGTGGAGAAGCGGAAGGGGAAAAGGCCAATTATGCCTGAAAGCCAGCGGCGAGCTTTGGTTGAATCCCTAAAAGTTGTTGATGAAGCCATTCTGGGTTATGAGGAGTTTGACATGGGACGCGTGATTGACAAGATTAAGCCAGATGTTATTGCCCTTGGATATGACCAAGACGGAATGGAGAAAGCCGTGAGGGAATATGTAGAGAAAAATGGGCTAAAAATAAAAATTGTTAGGATTGGAAAGTTTGGAGAGGACGAGTTGGACAGTTCATCGAAGATTAAGCAGAAAATAATTGAAGATTTTAGGAGATGAACACTTTAATAAGCTCTAAAAGGTTTACGTTAACAATAGCAATCATCGCGTTAAACGTGCTAGTTTACGTTTACACTGCAGCCCTAAGTGGAAACCCCGTTGAAATCAGCTACGCTGTTCTGGAGCAATATGGACAATTCAACCAATACGTATTTGAGGGTTGCTACTGGCAGCTTTTCACCGCGATGTTTGTCCACGTGGATATAATTCACCTTTTAGGCAACATGTTCTTTCTCCTCATATTTGGTCTTAGGGCGGAAGAACTGTTCAAGCCTTCAGAGTACATCACCATTTACTTCTCAAGCGGTTTAGCTGGAAACTTCTTAACGCTTCTGTTCGGGCCTAACATGGTTTCGGCTGGGGCCTCTGGCGCCATTTTTGGGTTGTTCGGCGCTTGTATAGTTTATTTGAGGCGTGCCTTTGGGCAGTCGATAATTGGCGCGTTGGTCTACGCCTTCTTCCTGCTGATGATAAGTTCTGGTCAAGGTGTAAACAATCTGGCCCATCTTGGCGGTTTACTTATTGGGCTTCTTCTTGGCTACATGTTGGCAACCAAACGAAAGTCAAGGACTACATACAAGTATGGCTATTCCTTCTCGATAAATTTCATGGAAGGGTTAAAACTTCAACCTTAACCTTATGGCCATCCTTGAGGTTTAAATGCTTTCTAAGAAATACTGGAGCTATAACTTCTATCACTGATGAGTCATAATGGCTGCGTAGGGCTGAAATTAAAGCTCCTTTCACCTTGTTCTCTATTATTACTGGATAACATTTCACTGGCCCGTAGGTGCGGTTTTCATCCTTGAACCCCTCTATTTCGATTGCTGGGTAAGACTCAAGTTCAGCGCGTGTTTTAATGTCATAGTCTGTTGTAAGTTTCAGGTTAAGCGTGCCAGGATACGGGTCAAAACCAAGTTTTTCAATGAACTGTTTCCTATACTTGTCTATCGACGTGTAGTAGGCGCCTTCACCTAAACCTGTGAAAAGCACACCCTCCAGAGTTATTGAAGGCGGATATGCAGCCTCCATCAGAAAGCGCAGAGTTGCATAGAGCTTTTTCAGCTCTTTTACGCCGTTCTCAGTAAATTTTATCAAGCAGCCATCAGGCGTGATAGCCCTCTTAATCAACCCTTTCCGCTCTAAATCTATCAAGTATCTTGACGCTGTCTGCTGTGAAGTGCCAATTTTTTCAGCCAAATATTCAGTTGAAATTTTGGCTGTTCTGCGGTGAGCACCCATTTCAGCTAACTTTAAAAGCGTGTAGGTGTTTCGCCAGTCCTGCTTAGCCATTTTAGAGCGTTCACCAGTACTTTACAATGATGTTGTCCATATTTAAGTAGCTCGAAAACCATTTCCTCTTTCACTTGTAGACCTAATTTTGCCTCCACATCACTTTGTCATATAGTGGTGGGTTATATGCTCAGACGCGCGTGCGCGCGCAAACCCACACACACTCTCAAGGGGATAGAGACGGAGAGACGATGGACGGGTGGGTTTGGGGTTTTGGGGTTAAATTTTTAAGTTAAGCCAGCCAAAACTAGTCCGAGTGGAAATTTGTCAGCAGAGCTATTAATCATTGTATTTACGCTTATTCACATAATCATTCATTTGAAATGGAAAAAGATCACTTATCGGCTGCTTTACTTTGAATCGGCAATTTTATTAGTTTTAGGAACGTTGGGTTTTTGTTTTTCTGCACAACTGGTGGCTACTTTGACAAGAACAATGTGTTTAGACGCTTTATAGATTCGCCGCATTTTCCCCTTCAGCCTATAGACCTAGTTTTCATGGGCCTGAGCTTGCTTTTATCAACGTTTCTTATAGATTGGTCGACAAAATTTTTTGGTCTTAACCGTGAAGGCTTGTTGATTATCTTGCCTTGGACTATAACTTGCCAATATCGTTTTCTACACGAGCTTTTATGGGTCTTCAGTTACTGGGTAACGGTTGACGTGAAAACTGGATTTAGAGATAGTGTAGAATGGATTTTTGATGGTCCCATTGCACCTGCGTTTTTAACGCACACATACACCTTGCTCTTCATAATATTTTCTATCTTCAACTTCTTTGTAATGTTGCAAGCATTTGCAGAGAAACATTGAAAGGACGGCTCACGTGCGCAGTAGGTTTTAAGCTAAGCCACTTTGAGAGCGCTTATAATATGCCTTCTTCACTGTAGGATGTCTTCTTTTTAACCTCAATCGCTATGAGTGTGACTATTATGAACATTGGCAGAATAAGTAATGTTGAAAATTCTGGAATAACGTCATAAATTGCATGAAGAAAAAGTTCTCCCAACTCCATGGATGGTTCTATCGCTGTGCCTTCTAACCACTCGTTCCATGAAGTTATCATGATTATCTTCAGGTCATTGTCAACGTAGTTTTTTGCTGTTGTTAACATTTCTCTGAACGCTGTTTCATTAGTTGGCAGCGCTACGGGATTGGTTACGCCTGTGCAGTTTGTGTTGTTAAATCCTGGATAGGCGTTCAGAATAAACTTGAATCCGTTTGTGTTGGCGAGTTCACGCCACGTTGGATAGAAATTTTTAGCATAATTAAGCACTGAATCCCACCCTTTTGCTGGGTCGGAGAATCGATAATGTGTTATGGCATCCATAGAATATGTCCAATTTAGATTCACTTGGTTGGGGTCAGGTTCGTTGCCTAAATCGCCAATAAAATAAACTTTACCATAATTTTGGGCAGCTGTAACCTCGTTTCATCCAATAATTCTTTTACTCTTCATCAAAGAGCGAAACATATACTCCCAAAAACCCATAGCAAGAAACCACATTTAAAACTTTGCAAACTTGCACTATGGGACGTAAACGTGACTGAGCATGGATGTCGCGAAGAATACGACGGCTATCATTGTGAATTTTCTGTTAGTAGTGTCTAAAAGTCTATGACAACATTCTGTTAACGATGACTAAAAGAATAGGAAACAATTTTTATTTAGATTGCTTTGAAGTATCTGCAACGAGCTTGCCTAATTTTGCATCCTAATTCTCGCCCTACTCGGCCAAAATATGGGCAGAACACCCATATTGAACCGTCTCCATACCTTACTACACAAACTTTGTGAGGATGCTCGTTTGAGCACATCACTTTTCTTTGCCCTACTATTTCGTCTTCTAACTTTGGTTTCTTTTCAATTGCTACTAACTCTTGCGCCATTTTTATCGCCTCAAGATGTAAAAGGCGCAGCTTTTGTGTTATCATTAACGGGTGGTGCGGAAAGTTTATGGACGATATTTTTTGTGGACGTTTGTCACCATTTAGCGGTAAATATTTATGAAAGAAAATATATAGAAAAAGACAGAAGTATATACAAATAAGGGTGTGAACATGGGTGCTAGATGAAGTTGACATGAAAATTCTGAGATATATGGGCGAGGGATTATACTCATATGAGGATTTAGCAAAACGCCTGGGAGTTGGCCGGAACACTATTTATCGAAGAATAGCTAAACTTGAGGAGAAGGGAATAATAAAGAGAAGAATTGCAGCCATTCCAGATTTCAGTAAAATTGGATTTTCAGCCGTAGTTATAGGTATGAATTTAAACCCAAAAGATGTCGAAAAGGCTATATCATTTTTAAAGGTTCAGCATCAAGTTAAGTTCTTATGGAGAACTTACGGACATCACGATGTAATTGCGACTATAATATGCGATAAAGATAATGTTGGAACATGCATATATAACCTCAGAAAGACCTTAGAAGACCTCAACATTCAAGTAAACAAATTCGATATTTCCGTAAGCATAATTTGGGAGAAAATGCTGATCGCTCCATAAAATTACACAACTTCGAATAACATAACTAAAGGTATTAACGGAATCATCTGTTTATAGGTAAAGACATGCGCCAATAAAATTCTAAAAAGTTCTGTTAGGAGACACTAATTGAATGAGCAGCTATGTTTGCATGGGGAAGCTAAGCTTTGTGATATAAAAATGGGGTTAAGGTTTCGCTTTCCGCTTTTTCTTCAAGAGAACCGTTGCGAATAGTGTGGTTAGCATGGGCAGCGTTGGGATCGCGGTTGATGGGAGTTCTGGTACGACCCATGTTCCCTTTATGGAGATTTCGCTTGTTGTAATGTACGTATATTGGTTGTAGGTGAAGTATATGAAAGTGTGTGTTTCGTTGCTTGTTGAAATGTATGGTATGGTGTTTCCGTCCAATGTCACTGTCCAAGGTTCTCCGCGTAGTAGGCTTTTTGGTATTGAAACGTTCCAGAAGTATGTTGATGGCATGTAGCCGGAGGCTTTGAAGCTTATTTCCATACCTGCAGCATTTAAAACTGGTTCTCTTAATATTGTGGAGTTTGTGGTTATGTCAAGCGGGTAGGTTTCACCCTCGAAGCTTATGCTTTTATGCAATGTTCCAGGTATGCTAAAGTAGGCTTCGCAAGCGTCGTAAACGATGTACCTGTATCTGTAGATTTCGTTTGGAGCCCAGTTGAGTATGGCGTACACCGCATAGTTGCCAGGTTCACCTTGGATTGAAAGCTGAACAGTGAAAGTGTCGTTGCTTTGGAGAAATCCTACTGGAAATACGTAGGCCTTATCAGCAAGCCATACGCCTAACGATTCGTCAAAACCTGGAGATGTCCAGCTGAAATCTGGCTGCGTCGGAGTCCCGTTCAGCTTCAAGCTGACTATCTCCGCTTTTGGAATTGCGTTTATAGACGTGCCTACCTGTTCGATGACAAATAAGATGTTAGGGCTTGGGTGATAATGGAAAAAGGAGTCCAAACCGAAGCCAACATAGGCTTGCTGTCTCTCCGAGTCATAATAAATACGATACACCGTGAAGTTCTTAGATCCCAACGTGAAGCTGTTCATTTCAAAAATATCATATTGGCCAACGCTGTCGTAGATTATCCTGTTTTCAGGCGGCAACATAACATTGGCTAATACTCCGTCAACCTCAACTGTCTCGTTGTCAACGTAGCGAACTGGGAAGACATCCAAAGTGTCGCCGTCGCCGTTAACGTCAAACGTTAAAAGCGATTCGTTTATGCTTCCGGTTGGAGGCGAACCAGACAGCATCATCCCATAATAAAGCTTTTCCCAGGGAATCCATACGCTTCCGCTTGAAGCGTTAAACCCATAATTCTGGAAGGTTAACGTTGCGTTAATCCCTCCCTCAACTGTTTGACCCTCACTGCTTACAAGCCTGAAAAGTGGGACTTGAGTGACAGGCGCTTCAGCTAAAACGTATCTTGCAAGGTCATCTCCTCCGCCAGCCCACGTGCTTGGTGTTCCCTGCCAAGCGTAAATGTGTCCGTCAGCGTAGCCTAAACGGCATCCCACATAGTCGCCTACTCCGAAGGGCAGGTCAGCCAAGCGTTCCCAACTGTTTGTTGATATTTTATAGCGGTATGTGCGGTTGTCAGGTATAGGTTCTGGATAGGCCTGGTTTCCGCTTAAAGCGTAAATGTAGTCTGTCTGGTTTGACATCCAGAAGCCTATGTAAAGCAGTGAGCCCCCGTCGCCCACGCCTCCAATGCCACCATCATGTGGATACGCTGGGATGTCGGCCAAGCTGGACCACGCGTCAGCCGTTAGGTTGTAGCGCCAAAAATCGTATAGTGGCTGGGTTTCAAGGAATTCTCCGCGTAAGGCGTAGAGGCAGTCGCCTCCAGCCCAAACAAGCGAGGCGCCGTCTCCCATTCCGCCAGGCGGGTTTGCTGGGGCATCATCCCAAACGTTTGCTGAAACGTTATAAAACAAAAGGTGGGTGGGGCGTTGCTCACCGCCAACAGTCGCGTATAAGCCAACCCTCCCAACGTATGCTGAGGAATCACCCTCACCCTGGTCATATGGCGTGTCAGCCAAACGCTCCCAAACATTCTGGGAAATGCTATACCTGTAAAAGTATCTGCGACTGTCACCTGTGGCAGCACCATAAAGGGCATAAATGTAATCGCCGAAATCCCAAGCCAAACTCGTCCCAGTCTTGAAGGCGCTGCCGTCAGGCTTAGGAGGAGCAGCTAACTCAACAAAACTATCGTTAGAAGGAGTGTAACGATAAAAACCTGCTCCTCTTGCAATGTACAGGGCTGCCCCAGTCCCAACAACAGCCTCACCATAAGCCCCAGCAACAGTGTCCCTAACCCAAACCCAAGAACCCTCAGCCAACACAACATCAACGCTAAACGCAAAAACGGAGATGCTGATCACCAGCAACATCAATGTCGCCCGAGAAAAAGCCTTCATCAACTAAAACTCCTTCATAAACTAAAATGTTTTATGAAAGGTGTAGAGTTTTTAGCAATTCCTTTATCTTCTTTACGAACTGTTCAGCCTTATCCACCATTATGCTGACCTCTTCTTCGCCATAGTTTGCGTATATATCGTAGGTGCTTGCCTGCCTCATCTCGAATGCTTTGCTTAAGTCTTTTCCGAACTCCTTTTTCAATAACCCACCTTTGATGACCTCTCTTCCTAAGAGTTCTCTTAAACCTTTGTGAGTTTTTGGAGGGCTGATTCCTTTAGCCTCAAACGTGTTAAGCATAGTCTGGCATCCTCCAGAAACTCATCCGCTACCTCTAAACATTTTCTCACGTATTCTTTGGAAGGTTCCATCGTCATATAAAACCACGCCCTCTTTCAAAATTTCAAAAATGAATGGTGAGCCTATCTTAACTCTGTGTTCAAACTCGTCCCCTGTGAGGTGAATAGGCATTATGAAAGTTTCAAAATCATTCTCAAAATCAACTTCATAGCTGACATCCGAAACTTTCTCTTCGTCCTTCTTATCTCTGCTCACCACCAAAACGTCAATATCGCTGTCTTTTGTTGCCTCGCCCCTGGCTATTGAACCGTAGACGACTATTGACTGGATTCTGTCGCCTAACTCATTCAGCACTCTCTCTGAAAGTTTCCAGAACATTCTCATATTTTCTTTGAAGTTTCAGCATCGCAGTTCGCCACTCTTTAAACTTCTCTCTGGAGTTTAGATTATGTTAGCTCTGGTATTTATGATGTTTGAATTTTCAGCCGAAAACTCTTCACTTTTCAATTCAAAATGTTGATGCGCGCGCTGGCTTTGAGCATGTCACAGGCGAACACCGCGATTGTGGCAAAATTTTTCAGAAAGCGCAAATAGCCAAATTTAGTATGGTTCGGTAAAAAGCATGGAAAATTTAAACAAGTTTAAACAATCCATAGAAAACTCTTATTTAGAAAAGGTTCTCTGGAGAACTCATAAGGGCGAAAGGATGAAAATGAAAACTTCAGATGTTGCAATGATCGGGGTCTGCGCAGCATTATATGCAGTAGTTGGACGCTTAACTGATTTAGGCATAACAGTTGGCGGAGTTGCATTTTGGCCTGCAGCCGTTATACCTGCAGTTTTTGCTGTTTTGTTTGGACCCTTAACTGGAGGCATAGGCGCTGCAATTGGCATTTTTATCAGAGACATGCTGTTCCATGGAGACGCACTGCTTAGTTTGTCAGCTGGTGTTACAGCTAATTTTACTGGGTTCTTCATTTTAGGCTACATTTCGCGTTCTACACTTGATTGGAAAAAGATAGGTTCAAGCGCAGTTATGGGAAGCGTGATCATCGCCACTGGTATATTGTTGCCAACAGTTTTGTCACCATCAGAATCTGTTGCTTACTTCGCTGGCACTTTTTCTTCCTCAGAAATTATTATCCTGTTTATTCTGACGGTTGTTGCTAGTTTGCTCATCACTCTAGTGATTGCCAAGCTGTGGCCAGAATGGAAAAATTATGGAGTTGGTTCAGTCACAGGATTGGGAGTTGGAAGCGCAATAATAGCCGTTGTCGTTTGGGCTTACAGCCAAATATTCTTCTCTCCACAAGGCTATTTCAAAAATCCCATACCATCTTCGTTTATACCCATAATATTCGTTTGGACATTCGCCACGGAAATCCCATTCATCCTTCTACTAGGCCCACCGATCATAAAAGCTTGTTATAAGGCATATCCATCGCTGAAAAATTCCCATAAAACTGAAACTAGGGAAAAATAGTTGACAAAAAAATCCTTCAAGGCTTTCAGTCCAGCTGGAATTTCAAGCTTCTTTGAAATATGTGACACATTGCCTGAGGGCAATCCAATTTTAGACTTAGAGAGGGTTGGAGCGAGAGGCGGAGGCTTCGGAATTCAAAAGGGTGTAACAACAGAAGTTTCCGTAGAAGAAAATGATATGAACAGCATTGATGTTTTTATAAATGGAAAGATTGCGCCTGAAGCTGAGACCACCAAGACTGTGGCAGAAGTACTGTTAAAAAAAGTTGACACGCCATACAAGGTAGTGATCCAGCATAGGGTTGACGTGCCAATTGGCGCTGGTTTCGGCTCAAGCGCTGCTGGAGCCTTAACTGCCGCCTTAGCACTTTCAAAGGCTTTAAGCTTAAATTTGACTTATAACAAGCTCGGCAGAATTGCGCATATAGCAGAGGTTAAGTGCAAGACTGGTTTAGGCACCGTTGGTCCATTAATGCTTGGCGGATGCGTAATAACAGTTGAACCAGGTGCTCCCGGAATAGCCATAATAGACCGCATACCAATAACAACAGACTACGTAATTGTTGCAGGATTTTTTGGACCAATTTTAACAAGGGAAGTTTTATCTTCACAAGAAAAGCGTTTAGCCGTTAATAGGTGGGGAAGAAAAACACTGGAGAAAATCCTCTCAGAACCTTCTCTTGAAAATTTTTTGGCTTGCTGCTGGGAGTTTGCCCAAAAAACTGGCTTTGCAACAGAACGGGTTCGCAATTTAGTGAAGCTTGCGGAGAAAGCAGGTGCCCTGGGTGCGGCGCAAAACATGGTTGGTGAGGCTGTTCACGCCTTAACAACATTGGAAGATGTGGAGAATGTGGCGCAAGCTTTTAAGCGCGTTTTACCCGAAAACAATGTTCTCGTAGCTCCGGTTGATATTCAAGGCGCTAGGCTGATAGGATGAATGACTAATGGAGAGAAAATTTAAAACAGTTGCTGTTGGTGGTACTTTTGATGAGCTCCATAGAGGTCATAAAGCGTTACTAATGAAGGCTTTTGAGGTAGGCGAACACGTTTTAATAGGCTTATGCTCTGACAGGCTTGTTGAAAGCTTAACGAAACCGCATGTTACAGCCCCATACAATGAAAGGCTTAGGGAGCTTAAGGATTTTCTGCGTCAAATGGGTTTTTTGGAGAGAGCTGAAATTATGCCGTTAAATGACCCTTTCGGCGTTACACTGTCTGAAGGTTGCGTTGAGGCTTTGGTTGTTAGCAGAGAAACAGAACCGATGGCTAATAGAATTAACGTGGAGCGGGTCAAGAGGGGTTTGAAGCCTTTGGAAATTATAGTCATCGAAATGGTTCCGTCGGAGAATCATGCGCCAATCTCCACCACAAGAATACGAAGAGGCGAAATAGATAGAGAAGGACACATGATAAAAAGGACAATGTAGATCAAAGATGAGCACTTAAAATGTGGTTTACAATTAGGACTGTTCCGATAGGCTTGAACACCTTTTCCGTAAACTTTTTGTTTATCCAACTCAATTGCGCGTTGAACCCTAAATTTGACGTTTATAAATAAGGTAAGAATAGGTAATAAACAGAGTAAGCCTATGCAGAGAACAGGAATTGCACGGCTTCCACTTCATTACGGCAAAGCACCAAAATGGCTAGTTGTGCGCATGCAAAAATTAGCCAAAGAAATCGTCACAATAATTGTTGACGAGTATGGAACCGGCGAGTTTCTAAAGCGCCTCTCAGACCCATTTTGGTTTCAGGCTTTGGGCTGCGTTTTGGGTTATGATTGGCACTCCTCAGGCGTGACAACGGTTGTAACTGGCGTTTTAAAACAGGCCATCGTCCCAGAAGCGCATGGTATAGCTGTCTGCGGCGGCAAAGGAAAAGCCTCAAGGCAGGCGCCACTTGAAATCGAAAAAGTTGGCGAAAAATTCGGTTTTTCCACGGATAAAACTGAGAATTTGCGTTACGCAAGCAAGATGAGCGCAAAAGTGGATAATACCGCAGTACAAGCGGGCTATCAGCTTTACCACCACGCATTTTTCGTTGCTGAAGATGGACTGTGGGCAGTAATCCAGCAGGGCATGTGCCCCCAAGATCGAACAGCTAGGCGCTACCACTGGCTTTCAGAAAACATAAAAAACTTTGTAAATGAACCGCACAGCGCCATTGTTGGCGACGTCAAACGTGAAATAGCCCTTGACATGACAGCGAAACAAAGCGAAGGCTGCAGAAAAGCTTCAGTTGACATAGCAAAAGAAAAGCCAATGAAAATTATGCGCTTGATAATGTCGCTTCGCCCAGCCTACCAAAAATCACTTCAAGAGTGGCTTCCAAAAACTCCAGAGTCTGCTTGGCAAGAATACCCAATAGACGTTTTATCCATGCCAACAAACATAAACTGGAAAGCCTTACAAGAGGTTTACGAGTTCCAGCCACGCAACTACGAAGAACTATTAGCCTTTAAAGGTGTAGGTCCAGCAACGGTACGCGGCTTAGCACTAATCGCGGAACTAATCTACGGCGAAAAACCAAGTTGGAAAGACCCTGTGAAATACTCTTTCGCTTACGGCGGAAAAGACGGAGTCCCATACCCAGTAAACCGCAGAGCAATGGACGAGTCAATCCAGATGCTGAAACGTGCAATACAAGAAGCAAAGCTTGGCGACAAGGAGAAAATACAATCACTAAAAAGATTGCGAAACATAATTCCAGAAAACATACAAAAACCGTTATAAACCCTTGGAAACGCTTCTATTGGGTAAAAGGCGAACATGACATGAACCAAAATAAGAATTATTGGCTTAAAATAGCAGCAGTCAGCGGAATACTAACCCCAATAATAGCGTTTACATGCATACTAACAGCAATAGCACTATATCCACAATTCAGCTGGACTGAAAAAGCCCTAAGCGACCTAGGAGTTGTTGAAGGCGCAACCTCAACGATTTTTAACGGCGGCCTAGTAATAAGTGGAATTCTGGCTCTAGTATTCGCAGTGGGGGTGAACAATTACCTAAAGGAAAGCTTAACGTGGAGAATTGGCGCATTCCTATTTGCGCTTGATGCCATAGCTTTAATGGCTATAGGCGCATTTCCAGAACACACTGCCCCGCACTTTCCAGCATCATTAGCCTTCTTTGCACTTTTCCCGTTAGCTATGCTTTTCATAGGTACAGCTCTAATCCGAAAAGGCGAAAGGAAAATGGCGGCATTCTCATCTATCGCCGCAATATTCGCAATAGCCGTATGGATTTTTCAGTACATGGTCGGCTTTGGGGAAGGCGTCGCCATCCCAGAAACTCTCACTTCGCTGACTGTTTCTGCATGGGCATTAGTTCTTGGCTTCAAAATGCTTAAACAACCAAAACAGCAATAATGAAACGAGAATGATGAAAAAGAGAAACAGCGAGGAAAATGGAACCAGCGGAAGCTCAAGCATCGAGGAATTAAGCAGAAAGCTGGATTTAATAATAAAGAGGCTTGAAACCCTAGAAGCACTTGTTACAAACAACCCAGAATACGATCAGCTGGCGCCATACCTGCGTCTAACACGCATAGGCATAGGCGTCTACGGCGAACCATTAAAAGTTGCCGCACGCTTAAAAACGGCTGAAAAACACCTAAAAAAACAATGGATCGTCCAAGATGACATAGCAAGATGCATAGTTCAAGCCTTGGCATTGTATGAAAAACTGAACATATCAGCGATCACGCGTCAAGTCAGGAAGATGCGTGGAAAAGCCTCAAGAAGGATCATTAGGGAAAGGCTCAAACGTTTAGAAAAAGAAGGTGCTGTGCAGAGAGTTAAAGGTTACGGAAACACTTACGAACTTGCAAGCTGACCAGTTCACTGACCACTTTTATCCATAATAAATAACTATGAAGTCCACACCTTAATTCTTCATGAGGTGGGAAAATGAGTGAAAGAGAAAGAGAAAAAGAGGAAGATGTTGAAGAATTAAGGGAAGTTTTAAGTGTTGTCTCAAAAGAAGTCCCAAACCTGATAAAGTCGATAATGGCGAGCGTCTTTTCTGAGGAAGCGGGAAGAGACATGGGTAGGGCTGCTGCGGCATTCTACAAAGAACTGAAAGATGCAGGATTGCCAGATGAGGTAGCAATCAAAATGACTGAAAACTACGTTTCAGTTTTCACAAGCCTCGGAGATGTAATGAAAAAAGCTGTAAGCGGTAAGGAATCAATCGAAAGAGAAAAAATTGGCAAGGAGATAAGCGAAGAGGTTTCAAAGAAAGTTAAAGAAAAGCTCGCTGAAAAACTTGGCAGAGAAATAGATGAAGAGGTCGCCAAGCATTTAGAGAGGGAATTAGCAAAAAGACGAAGAGAAGAACCTGAAGAAGAGAGAGAAAAAGGCGAAGACTAAACTGCAAATTTAAGTGTAAACCATGAGAATTCGAAGCATCATCAGCATCTTTCTCTCGACAGCCTATCTATCATTTAACCTTCTAATTTTGTGGGCTACTCTTGGCTGGAAGGTGCGCAAAACAAGGAAAGCCTTTGAAGAACAGCTAATACGGCAGGGAATGGCGAAAAAAGATGCAAAAAGGCTCAGTGCACAATATTCAAAGTTGAAAAGTGAGATTATGAGCACTTTGAAGCGTTCAATAAGAGGCAGCTTCTAACCCTTTTAACGCGTCTGAATAGATTTGTGCGCAGCAGGAGGAGGAGAAACTTTTTTTGTATCCTTCTTTTTCAGCGAAACTTATTGCCTCTTCTGTTGGAAAGGCTATGGCGTCAACTCCAGCTTTTACGGCTAATATGTCTGTTTCTACGCGATGTCTACCCTTCGGTCGCATACATCCAAGGGCAAGTGGAACCGTTGGAAACATGAGCCTTGCTATAGCTAATACGCGGGCTATGTCTATTGGTTTCGGCGGCTGAACATTCGCCATTTCTGTTCCATGTATTGGCATGAAGGCAATAACGACTAACGCTGATGGCTTATATTTCGAAATCAGTTTTAAGGCTTGAAACTCGCCTTTCAATTGCCCGTAATGTAGACCAACAATAACGTGGGGAACAAAAGCAATTCTAGCATCATGTAAAGCCATTAAGGAATTTTCATAATCCTTAACGTTCACTTTTAAATTGTATATTTCTTTTATTGTTTCATCCGAACCAATAATATCGATTAAGGCAGCATCCACCCCAGCAAGCCTAAGCCTTCTCGCAGTGTCAGATCTTATTATGCCCGTGTGAACGAAAACCACCAATCCTAAATCACGTTTAACCCTTTCAATTGCACCCAAAAATTTTTCAATCGGAACAGAACCGTCAGGTAGACAACCACCACTTATAAGGCAACCTGAAGCCCAACCATCTTTAAGGGCTTTGCATAGTTTTAGAAGTTCTTCTGGTGTCACAGCTGGATACATCGTTTCCAAAACTTTTCCGCCGCAGTGTTTACATTTCAAAGCGCAGCCTTTTCCGGTGATGGAGACTGTTGGAAAATCTCTAGGTGAAGAGCGATAGTAGCTTGTTTTGTAGTACATGAAGCTTGGAACGTAAAATCGTATACGCTTAGTTTTGGGGGCTAGTGCTTTAGCGTCAAGAAGCCTCATAAGTGCTTTGTCGTCGATTTGCCACAATGTTTCTGGCGAAATATCCGACATAGACTTCTCTTAAAATAGAAACCTCTAACTTGTTATAGCTTTTGCCTTCACTCTGCTTTTTTTTAATGATTTTTGATGTTTTTTGAAATTTTCGGGATCGCTTCAAAGGCGTCGTTTGAAACCTTAACTTTGTTCAGCACTTTTTCGAGATACTTCTGGAAGTTTAGTGACTTAAAGACTGCTACGCCTCTCTCGGTAATTGCATAAAGCTTCCTTTTCCCAGAAACTCGTTCCTCCACAAGCCCATATTTAATCAGCGATTCTAGTCGTTGCGTGAGAACAGTGCATTCCATGTTAGTCTCGTACGCAAGTTTATCCACGCTTAGAGGTTTACTTACAAGCGCTCCTAGAATTTCCTCGTAAGATTCAAGCTTTGACCTACGCATTTCTTAACACCGTTCACTATCGTTTTACGCATTGCGGATAAATCGTTTGTGAATTCAGAATCTTTAGCTTACAGAAACAATTTTGAATGTAATGGATATTAACTAAATTAGGAATAAATAGAATAGCACCGTAAGTCGTGAAAACAATGGCTGACGAAGGGATACCTGAAAGAATCCGAGTTTCGCTAGGTTCAGCCATCGCCCTGAAACTTCTGCATGGAAAACTTGACGCTGCACCAACAACAGCTTACCTAATGACGTACAGAGAAGGCAAATGCACTGCAAACTGCGGCTTCTGCCCCCAAGCAAGAAAAAGCAGCAGCAGAGCTGACATGCTATCAAGAGTTTCATGGCCAGCATTCCAAACGCAAAACGTGCTGAATGGCATTTCCGAAGCAGCTGAAAGCGGAACAATAAAGCGTGTTTGCATTCAAGCCCTAAACTATCCAGAAGTTTTTAGGGACTTAACAGCCATAGTAAGGGCGATTAAACTGAAAGCTGACATCCCAATTTCAGTTTCTTGTCAGCCATTAAACGTTGAAAATGTGAGGCTGCTAGCTGAAGCTGGAGCTGAGAGGATAGGTATTCCTTTAGACGCTGCGACAAAGGAGTTATTTGACGCTATTAAGGGGGCATCTGCTGGAGGCCCGTATAGTTGGGAAAGGCAGTGGCAGATTTTGGGTGAAACCGTGAAGGTCTTTGGGAGAGGCATGGTTAGCACCCATTTTATTGTGGGTTTGGGCGAAACTGAAAGGGAAATGGTTTCAGCGATCCAAGCGTGCGTTGATATAGGTGTGCTTCCAGCGCTTTTCGCTTTTACGCCAATTGCTGGGACAGCGCTTGAACGCAAATCGCAACCGCCAATTGAAAATTATAGGCGAATCCAGATTGCTAGACACTTAATCGTATACGGATTCTCAAAATTCGCAGATATGAAATTCAACAGTAGAGGTGAGTTAACAGATTTCGGGGTTAACCAAGAGACCTTATTACAGATTATCGGAACCGGCAAGCCGTTTCTAACGTCTGGATGTCCAAACTGTAACAGGCCATACTACAATGAGAAACCAAGCGGACCAATTTACAACTATCCACGACCGTTAACTAGGGAAGAAGTAACGAAGTTAACAAAGGATTGGACAGCAACTGTAGAAACTTATTAATTTGAAATTTAAAGAATAGTAAAAGTTTAAGGATTAGTGATGAAAATGGTTGAGGCCCCTGTTGAAGATAAGAGAATAACCCTAAAAGAAGCAGCCAAAATGATTCAAGATGGAGCACACCTCTTCTGGGGCGGCTTCGGTTTTCAACGTCCACCAATGGCTTTCGCCCATGAGCTTGTGAGGCAAAAGAAGAGGAATTTGACGATTTACACATGCGGTTCGGAGATGGACATTGACATACTTTCAGGCGCTTATGTGGCTTCACGTTTTGAACTAGCTTTCTTCGCAATTGAAGGTATAGGTTTAGCGCCCAACATTCAAAGAAGAATCCGTGAAGGCGCAATTCAAATAGAGGATTACACTAATTTGACTATGGCTTTGCGGTTTTTTGGCGGTGCCTTAGGAGTTCCATTCATGCCCATAAAGAGCATGCTTGGCACAGACCTTCTGGCGAAAACGCGTTTCAGACAAAAAAAGGCTGAAGTTATAACATGCCCGTTCACCGGAGAAAAGGTTGTTCTTGTTCCATCCGTCAAGCCGGACTTCAGCATAGTTCATGTTTCTCGTGTTGATAGGGAAGGAAATGCGCAGATAGACGGCATTAAAGGCGAAGATGTTGAAGGTGCAAGAGCTGGCAAAAAATTAATTGTGATAGCTGAGGAAATTGTCGACACCGAATTTATACGTTCACAGCCAGACCAGACTGCTATACCAAACATTTATGTTACGCATGTTGTTGAATGCCCATGGGGAGCCTACCCAATGATGGTTTACAACTATTATGACTACGACATGGAGCATATCCGTATGTACTATGAGCAGTGCAAGACTGAAGAGGGCTGGCAGAAATACTGTGAAGAGTACATAACAGGCGTTGATAACCACATGGAGTTATTACAAAAGATAGGGATTGAACGCCTTCTAAAGCTTAAGGCGAAAAGACCTTTTCCATATTAGGAGTATGAGAACATGAAAAAGAATTATGCGAATCTAGACGAGTTTACGACACTTGAATTGATGGCTGTTTGCGGGGCAAGGGCGATAAAAAACGGTGAGGTTGTCTTTGTTGGAACAGGCTTACCGATGATTGCCGCAATGTTAGCGAAAAGAACACACGCGCCAAAAGCGAAAATTGTTTACGAAGCGGGATTTATAGATTCAAACGCCATAGACATAGCCCTCTCAATAGCTGACTCAAGACTTGGATACCGCGCATCAGCAGCAATAGGACTTATTGAAACTTTAGGGCTGCTCTTGCAAGGCGGACACGTTGACGTGGGCTTTGTTGGCGCAGCACAAATCGACGAATATGGAAACATAAACACAACATACATTGGAAGCTTCGAAAAACCAAATGTGAGACTCCCAGGAAGCGGTGGTGGAAACGATATAATCTCATCTGCAAAAAGAATAGTCGCAATAATGACACACGAAAAGAGAAAAATGGTGAAGAAACTCGACTACATAACAAGCCCAGGATATCTTGATGGACCTGAAGCACGGGAAAAAGCTGGCTTACTCGGCGGCGGTCCCTCACTTGTTGTTACAAACCTTTGCCAGATGGACTTTGATCCAAAAACGAAGCGCATAAGGCTTGCTACAATTCACCCTGGTGTTTCACTGCAGCAAGTTTTAGACAATACAGGTTTCGACCTTATAATTCCTGAAAGTGTATCTACTACGGAACCGCCAACATACGAGGAGTTGAACATATTAAGGGCTATAGATCCGCATGGAATTTACATACCAAGACCTAAATAGGCGGGAACTTCGGCTTCTGCTTTGTTATCTTTTCAACTATTTTCCAGAACTCTTCTTCCGGTAAGCCTCTACGTAGCTCTTTCATCAACTTTTTTATCTGATAAAAGGTCATCTGCGCTCCGCCCTTATCCATGCTTTCCTGCACGCCCCTTATTCTTCTCATTATCTCGTTAACCTGCATTGGTGTGGCTTTAATCCCAGCCAAATTCAAATATTGCTCTACAACTTCCCTTGCAGTTTGCCTTCCCAAGTAAAATGTGGTCTGCCTTTCTAAAATTTCCGGCGGAAAAGGCTCGTATATCAGCGGGTGGGCAATCATTCCTTGAATGTGCTCTTCTGCCTCATAAGAGAAAACATTCTCCCCGACTATCGGTTTGTGAAGTGGAACTGGCAAGGCAAAGGCTTTTTCAGCTAACTGCGCCAGCCTATAAAGCTTCTTTAAGTCTAAACCAGCATCTACATCATAAAGAAGCTCAAGGGCTACGGCAACCTCCTCCATAGACGCCACTCCAGCTCTTTCGCCAAACCCGGCAACGCACGTGTGTAAATTAGCAACCCCCTCCTCCACAGCCGCAAGCGTGTTTGCCGTTGCCAATCCAAAGTCATTGTGACAGTGGACGGAAAGTGGAATATTCCTCTTAGCTATTTTTGCAACTCCCTCATGTACATGTGCTATTAGATAACGCATTGAAAGAGGCCTTAGGAAACCAACAGTGTCTGCAATTACAAGTCTGTCTGCCCCTGCCTTTATTGCAGTTTCGAATATCTGCATAATTTCCTCAATTGGCGTTCTGGAAGCATCTTCCAAAACGAAGCTTACTGCTGCGCCGTGCTTCTTTGCATACTCGATCGACTCGAAAGTTTTTTCCAAAACTTGTTCTCTACTTATTTTCAACCGGTATTGAAGATTCAAACCGTTGAAGGGTGTGAAAACCAAGATTTCTTTTATGCCGCACTGCAGGCAAGCGTCTATGTCACCTTTATTCGTTCTCGCTGAAGCGGCTAGGCGTACTTGCTGGAAGCTTTCATTTGCAATTTTTCTAACATCATTCCTCTCTTCCTCTGAAAGCGCTGGAAAACCGACGTCTATGGCGAAAACTCCAATCTCGTCAAGCATTTTAGCCAGTTTAACCTTCTCAACGTATGTCAGATAAACCGTTGGTGTTTGGATGCCTTCCCTTAGAGTTTCATCCCAAATGTAGACTTTTTCAGGAAGCTTTGGAGGTAAATTTTTCCTGTAACGGTTATAATTTGCTATTAACCCTTGAGCCTCAAGTTTTTTAAATATTGTTTTTCTCATTTGGCTCACAGTCCAAATAAACGTACATTAGTTCACTGTTCTATTTCATGTTCGCCAATATAAAAATTGACATTTTAAGAGAGGACTAAAATACCAGTTTATAAAATGAGATAGAACACTGTTGCAAGAGGGCACATAAGATGCAAAGAGCATTTAGTTTTACTGAAAAAGAGAGTGTTGCCAAATTCGTCTCTGAGAAAGGCATAAAAATTCTTAATCTGTGCCACATTCCAGAAGATGGAAGGCTTAAAACGTTAAGTTTTTCTGCTGCTGATAGAAACAGAGTTTTGGAAATTTTGGAGTTCGGCGAAAGAGTTGATGGTTCAAACATTTTCTCATTTATTGAACCAGAGAAAAGCGATATTTACATAAAGCCAAACATGCAAAAAGCCTTCATTAACCCCTTCTCAAATGTGCCCACGCTTAACATTCTAAGTGATTATTTGGATGAAGATGGAAAACCCTTGGATGTCGCACCAAAAAACGTCTTAAAAAGGGCTGAAGAAAGGCTCTTATCATCAAAAGGGATTCGCGTAAAAGCATTAGCTGAACTTGAATTTTACATAATCGCACAAGAAAAAAGCGATGAACTATTTCAAGGCATGCCGGATAAAAACTATCATGAGTCTGCGCCGTTTTCACGCTTTGAAGACTTGAGAAACGAAATTCTGGTTACACTTTATTATTTGGGCATTGATACAAAGTATGCACACAGTGAAGTTGGGCGTCTAACACGAAAAGATGGAGTTTTGATGGAGCAGCATGAAGTGGAGTTCTTGCCGCAAAGCCTAGAAGACATGGCGGAAAACATTGCAGTTGCGAAGTGGGCTATTAGGAACACTTGCGCAAAAAACGGGGTTTCAGTTTCCTTCTCTCCAAAAGTATCTCTTGAACACTCTGGAAACGGAATGCACATACACTTCTGCGCCGTAAAAAACGGTTCAAACATAATCGCAAACCCAAATGGAACATTAAGTGAAGAAGGTTTGAAAATGATTGGTGGAATACTAAAATTCTCATCGAGCCTAACAGCCTTCGGAAACCCAACGCCGATCTCATATTTACGCTTCATCTCACGCAAAGAATCACCAATGCACATATGTTGGAGCGAAAGAAACCGCCTAGCGCTGATACGCATACCATTATGGTGGAACTTCATGGCAACAAAAGCTGAAAGGGAAAATATCAGAGAAACAATCGAGTATAGAGCGCCAGACCCGCTTGCAAACGCCTATTTGCTCCTCGCCGGACTAACCACCGCCATAAATTACGGCTTAGAAAACCCTGAAGAAGCCCTAAAAACAGCCGAAAAGCTACACGTAGAAGCGAAAAAATGGAGAAAAGGGCTTAAGACACTACCAAAATCATGCTACGAATCTGCAAAAAACCTAAAAAAAGACAGAAAACTATACGAAGCAAACGGTGTTTTCCCAAAAAAGCTAATCAACAAAACAATCGAAAAACTAAAGGCTTACAAGGACAAAGACCTCTGGACAAGCATAGCAGACAAGACAGAAAAAATCGAAAAAACAATACAGCAATACATCCACTACGGCTAAGAAACACTTATAGCCTATCTCAAACGGTTAAAACTCTTAGAAAAACAGAAAAGGGCGGGTAGATCAGCCTGGAATGATCGCCACGTTGGCATCGTGGAGGCCGCGGGTTCAAATCCCGCCCCGTCCACCATCCTTGAGAAAGCCTCATTTAACTCACGAATGGAATTATCTGGCAGTCTTATTGGTGATTCGTTTTAACGCGCACTTCGAAGTCTCTGTTCCCAGAGGAAGATCTAGTGGCTTATGAAAAGTAGCCGTTTTGGAATGAACTCCCCCTCAAATTTCAACATAGCGATGCGGGGGGTGGGATTCGAACCTGCTTAAAGCTGGCGAAAACGAGGACTGTATCGAAAATCTCCCGCAAAACCCCCTCTTTTCTTTTTGTGTGCTCTAATGATTGTTGGAATGGCAAATATTTTATAACATTTATAACAAAAGTAACAGGCAATATGTGTCTTGAAGCTTTGTGTCATTAATGGGGATGGGGTTTAGGGATGTATGTTGGTGTTGATTCTATGCTTTTGAAGAGGGAGAGTGTTTCGCTTGTTGGTGAGAAGGGGAAGCCTTTTAAGGCGTTGGTTGGGGTTTCGGTTACGACTTCTGATGAGGATTTGTTTTGTGAGAGGTATGATAAGTGTCTTCAAGAGGTTTTTGATTCTGTTGGTGTTTTGAGGAGGAAGAGGGTTTACAAGGCGGCGCATCTTTTGAAGCAGGCGAAGGAAAAGACGACGGATATTATTGCTAAGTTGATTGATGGGTTGGAGGATTGTATTGAGCATTTGGATGTTTATTGTGCTTATTATGCTCAACCTTACATTTCTATGTTTGGAAGGACGAGACTTCAGCGTCTTGAGCCGCTTACTTATTTGGAGTATGTTAAGAATGCTTTTCCTCATGTTTGTGCTTGGTGGTATGTTAAGACTTATGGTGATGTTGAGAGTCCCTTGTTTTTGGATATTGACCATTTTGAGGGGAAGGTTACTCCGGCTTGGAGGGAGCTTGTGAGCAGGGGTGATGTGGAGAAGAGGATATTTTTTAGCGGCGGTGAGTGTAATGCTTTGATTTCTGTGGCTGATTTGGCGCTTAAACTTGTGGATGTTTTTCAGCGTGGGACGGTGGATGGGCGGTCTTTGCTTCAGCCTATAAGGGATTTGTGTCCATCTTTTGGTGGTAAAAGGAAATTGCGTTTTCATAATTTGGGCGATAGGGGTTCGAAAATTAAGCCTTCTGTTCCTGATGTGGCGATAGATATGGATGTTACTCCGTTTTTGAAGCATCCAATATTTTTTCATGTTTGGGATCCTGGAAGGCCGAGGGAAACTGTGAAAAAGAGTTTTGAGTGGAGTCCTGTTTATAATGCTACGGCGAATAGGGCTTTTGAGTTGAAGGGTTCTATGAAGAGTCTTGCTTTTGAGGAGGATGTGCTTTTCTGGGATGTGGGAAAAGATTTTCTTGTTGTTTGGTCAGAGGTTGATGAGGAATATGTTAAGATGTTACAGAAAATGGGTTATGAAACGCCGAAAATTTTGAAAGCTGAAGATTTGCTTAGTAAGAAAGTTTAAAAGTAAGGCGCAGAGCGCAAGGAACGCATCCTTTGGACTTAGGATGCGTCAATAAATAAGAACGCTTCTTTTCTTATAAAGTTTGTGAATGTTACTTTAGTTTTTATTGGTTTTAGTTTATGTAGTCTGCGAGGAGTTCTTTTAGTTGTTTTTCCTCTTCTCTCGTCCAGGGTTTTCCTTTAGGCATTTTGCACCTCAAAATTTGACCTATACCTACCCCCCTATCGTTTTCACCTACCCCTCCCCCTCTACGTTGGCATGTTCTTTAACGTTTCATTTAGTTCACGGATGAAATTGTCTGGCAGTCTTATTGGTGGTTTGCTTTGGATGTTTGATGGGCCTTTAAAGTCGAGTAG
>JBMFKI010000001.1:0-180915 GCA_049972525.1 Bathyarchaeia archaeon | reverse complement strand
ACAGAGCAACCTCAAAAGTTATAGTAGCAAAAGTTCATTATATACTTTCCCACAATCCATGAATGCCAAGTTTTCCCCGTTTATTTTTCAAATTCTTTGCAATATTTTCGAGGCCTTCGCATTGTATGATCCGCCCTTCATCAGAAGCTCAATAAACATCCTGTCGAAGCGCCTCACACCCTCAAAAGCCTCCTCCTCACGACTAATGGAATCCTCAACACGTCAACCACAAATTTTGAGATGGATATACCAGCCATTTCAGTCCGTCGCTTCCAATCCTCAACAATCTAACAGAAGGCAAATAAACATAAATCGCCCGATCCTTAATGGTTCCGTTTTACCCCTATTAGGCTTAGGCATACTCACCAAGAAATAATAAACCAAGTATCTATAACTATTTACTGGTAAATTGGTGCGGGGGGTGGGATTTGAACCCACGAACCCCTATGGGATAGCCGCCTCAGGGCTACGCCTTTGGCCAGGCTTGGCAACCCCCGCTTGATGGTTTACCCTTTCTATTTTCTAATTTGTGGTTGAAATTAAATCTTGCTTTGGTTGTTTTGGCGGTTTAGATTATGCGGAAGTCTTCTTTAATTGTTGTTAGCACTATGTGGGTGTTTGTTCTTTCTACGTAAGGCAGTGATAATAAGCGTTTGGTGAATTTGCTGAGTTCTTGGCGGTTTTTGAATTTTGCAATTATGAGAGCGTCGATCAATCCAGTAACGTCGTAAACGCAGCAGACGTTTGGAAGCCTTGCAATTTCGTTTTCAACCTCCAAAAGTCTGCCCTTAGAAACCGTTATTTCGCTAACGACTGTTAATTCGTATCCGAGCTTTTCGTGGTCAAGTAGAACTGAATAGCCTTGTATGATTCCGTCGTTTTCCATCCTTTTTATTCGCGATAGCACCGTGCCAACGGAGGTTCCACACTGGACCGCAATTTGCCTCGATGAAAGCCTTGCATCAGAGGTTAACATTTTTAGGATTTTAACATCCGTCTCATCCAATGCCATAGGCTCACCATCCATAATGCACAATCGTTTAATCTCTATTGTTTTATATTTAACGTTTGCTCTTAATTTTTGAGAGAAACTTTTTATATTTATAGAATTATCTCTTCTTGCTATGAGTTTGTTTACAGAGGGCCAGCCAGCCATGCCGCATACAACAGAAAAAAGCGCTAGAAAATTTGATCTGTACATGAAACTTTTGAGAAACGCTGACTACGTACTGTTGCATTTTACAGACATCCTTGGATACCTTAAAGGCAGAACAATATCAGTTGAAGAAGCAGAAAATGCATTAACGGAAGGAGTGGGATTCGACGGCTCATCAATAACTGGCGGCGTGGGCATAGAAGAAAGTGACATGATTATGAAGCCAGACCCGGCGACATTTACAGTTTGCCCACACTACTTTTACGAAAAAAGCGTTGCAAGCTTCATCTGCAACATCTATAGCCCAGAGGGCAAACGCTTTGAGGGAGATTCACGATACATATGCCAAAAAGCAGTGGAGAAAGCGTTAAACGAGGGGTATAAGCCTACAGCTGCGGCAGAAATAGAATTTTATCTTGTTAACAAAGACGAAAACGGCGAAATATGCCCCGTCGAGAATCATCTTATAGATAAACAAAGATACTTCGATATAGCTCCAAGCCGAGATTTTACAGAACCATACCGGATGGACTTGTCCAACGCCCTGAACATAATGGGAATAACAGTTGAACGACAACACCACGAGGTTGGCTCGGCACAGAATGAAATCACATTCAAATACGCAGATCCGCTGACTACATCTGATAACACAATGCGCTACAAGTTTGCAGCGAAAGCCGTGGCTGAGAAGAAGTACGGATGGATAGCAACATTTATGCCGAAACCGTGGATTGGAAAGCCTGGAAGCGGCATGCACGTCCACATAGGAATTTTCGATTCTAAAACTGGAGTAAACATGTTCTATGATGGCAAGGGCTACGCAAACATCTCACAAAAATGCCGATACTTTATAGGCGGCCTACTGGAACACGCAAGAGCATTATGCGCTGTTGTAGCCCCAACAGTTAACAGTTACAAGAGACTAGTACCAGGCTACGAGGCACCAGTGTACATAACATGGAGCAAAAGAAACCGCTCATCACTTATAAGAGTGCCAGAGTATTTCCCTGGAAAGGAGCATGAAGCAAGAATAGAGTTTAGATGCCCAGACCCACTTTGCAACCCATATCTAACATATGCAGTTATCTTGGAGGCAGGAATTGATGGAATCAAAAGAAAAATTGACCCAGAAGAGCCAGTTGATGTTAATGTTTACCGCCTAAGCGAGTCTAAAAGAAAAGAGTTGGGCATAAGGGTTTTGCCAGCATCCCTTAAAGAGGCACTAGAAGAGTGGAAAAGCGACGAAGTTTGTATACAGGCTTTAGGCAAGGAAAACGCTGAAAAATACATGACGTTGAAGATAAAAGAATGGGAAGAGTATGAAGAGCACGCGTCGAAAAACAAAGACCAAATAACATCTTGGGAGTTGCAAAAATATCTTTATGCTTAAGTATAAGGCAAGCTCGTAATGTGAAAGCGATACAGAATGAAGTATGATACTATACTTGTCCTCGACTTCGGAGGGCAATACTGCCATCTCATAGGGAGACGAATAAGGGAAAATGGAGTTTACTCAGAAATTGTTGCTCACGACATAAAGCCAGAAGAAATTGAAGCTTTAAAGCGAAAATTCAACATAAAGGGTATAATCTTATCAGGAGGACCAGCAAGCGTTTACGAACCGAACGCGCCAAAAATAGACAAACGCATTCTGGATTTAGGGCTGCCGGTTCTAGGCTTATGCTATGGACATCAACTGATAGCTCAAATTGTCGGAGGCAACGTTAAGGAGGCGGAAAACAAGGAGTACGGGGTGTCCTATGTAACTGTGGATAAACCAGTAGGTGTCTTGAAAGGATTAGAGAGAAGGGAAAAGGTTTGGATGAGCCACGGTGACACTGTTTTTGCTTTGCCGCCAGCGTTTGAAGTTTTGGCGCATACAGAAAATTGTCCAGTTGCCGCTTTCAAGCATAAGGAAAAGCCTATTTACGGTTTGCAGTGGCACCCAGAAGTTGTTCACACGGAAAAGGGCATGCAGATGCTCCGAAACTTCATATTCGAAGTCTGCAGATGCGAAGCGAAATGGAAGATGGAGGATCTAATCAAAAAGATGGTGGAGGAAATAAAAACGGAAGTAGGCGAAGGAAAAGCGATAATAGCGTTAAGCGGAGGCATAGACTCAAGTGTGGCAACAGCACTTGCAGCAAAAGCCATCGGTAACAGACTAACAGCAGTTTTCGTTGACCACGGCTTCATGCGAGAGGGCGAACCAGAATTCGTTAAAAAAGTTTTTGAAAAATTCAAGATAAACTTATTAATAGTCAACGCACGGGAAAGATTTTTAATGAAACTTAAGGGAGTAACAGACCCTGAAAAGAAAAGGAAAATCATAGGCGAAGAGTTCATAAGAGTTTTTGAGGAGATTGCCGAGAGAGCTGGCGCTGACTTTTTAATTCAGGGAACAATTTACCCTGACAGAATCGAGTCTGGATTTAGAAAATTCTCAGACAAGATAAAGACACATCATAACGTCGCTGGTTTGCCAACGAAAATAAGATTCAGAAAGATTGTAGAGCCACTGCGCGACTTATACAAAGATGAAGTTAGAAAAGTTGCAAATATACTTGGACTGCCAAAGGAAATAGTTTTTAGGCAACCATTTCCAGGACCAGGCTTAGCTGTTAGGATAATTGGTGAGCTAACAAAGGAAAAAGCCGAAATTGCAAGAAAAGCTGACAGAATTGTTGTTGAGGAAATCGAGAAAAGCGGATTAGCAGAAAACTTGTGGCAGTATTTCGCCGTCCTAACAGATACTAAAGCAACTGGCGTAAGGGGAGATGCAAGGGCATACGGCCAAGTCGTTGCCATACGCATTGTAGAAAGCCGAGAAGCAATGACTGCAAGCTTCGCGAAAATCCCATACGAAGTTTTGGAGAAAATCTCAACAAGAATAACAAATGAAATTCCCAAAGTCACACGCGTCGTCTATGATGTAACCCATAAGCCACCAGCAACAATAGAATGGGAATAAACCTGCACCTTAAGGCTTGTTTTTTGCCCTCAATATCAAAATGCCAGTAGCTGCTTGACAGCCAGAGCACATCAAGAACAATGGTTCAAAACCGAACCTGCTTACTATTATTACAGAGAAAATGGCGGCGAAAGCTTCAGTAAAATCATAAATGGATTCGAACATTCCTAGGAACAGTCCCCTTCTACCAGAGTTACTAACCTCAAACATAATAGCCAGCAAGGCAGGACGCTGGAGAGCATAAGAGAACCCGTAGAAAAATTCGATAAGGTAAAGTTGAAGTAGACTCGAAGCAAAAATGTAGGAGAGCGAGCATAGAGCGCCAACCACAACTCCGACAAAGAAAACTTTGCCTTTGCCAAAAACATCCACTAGTCTCCCTGCAAGCACTTTGAAAAACGCTGTTGTTAAGCAAAACAGCGCATAAAGTATGCCTAAATCAACGGTAGAAGCTGAAAACCTGTTAATTATGAATATGGGATAAACGGGACCTAGCAAGCCAACTCCCAAAGTGCTTAAAGTACTTAACGTGGTAACGAACAGCATTGACGACTTCCGCATGTACATTCCTCCCATTGAAAGATGGAATGCATGCACTACGCGTTTGAAGACTAGACATTATAGAGTCGGCTTGCCTCCGTCAAAAGCAGAAATTTAACTTACAAATGGTAAAAATAAATTTTTCGCGGCTTGAACCACTCATTTAAACTTTGAGCTTCTGTATTAAATCTTCAATTTTGGCTTCCTTAAGCGCCTTAATATGCCTCGACAATTCTTCAACAACTGCCTCAAAGACTATTCTTCCTTTTTCAGTCGACGCGGTGGTTGACTTGCCAAAAACACCTGAAGAGGTATAATCCGCGGTGTCAAATGGAAGCGATACGCCTTCTGCTTGTAATGCATTCTCACGCGGCACCTCGTCAACAGCCCTGTTCAAATTTACAATTTTTGGATTAAGAGCCAAGTTCATGGAAGTTTCTTCGGCACACGCATGCCTCCTTTCTTCTGGCGAGAAAAGGTCTGGTAAAAGCTTACTTGCCGCTGGCCACCACTGGAAAACAGATATGAAAATTCCCTTTTCTCTAAGTTCTCTAGATAAATCGCTAAGTGCGTTTAGGTTGCCGCCGTGCCCATTAACTATAACAATTTTCCTAATGCCGTAATAGTTAAGCGATAGGCAAACATCCTTCACATATTCCCGAAGGGTTTCAGGTTTTATGAAAATCGTTCCCCAAAACTGTTTGTGATGTGAGCTTACGCCAAAAGGGATCACTTGAACGCAGAGAACCCCTGTCCGTTTAGCAGCTTCTTCGGCTAATGCCTTTGCTATTAGATGGTCTGTTCCCAGCGGATTTTGAGGGCCATGCTGCTCGTTTGAGCCAACTGGAATTATGGCGATGTCGGCGTTTTCAAAATAGTCTTTAGCTTCAACCCAGCTCATTTCATGAAGCAAAACCTTCATCGTTTCACGCCTCCACTTCAAGAATTGCTTATATTAAGACGCTTATGAATATAAGTCTGTGGTTCAAGAGAGTGAAAAATTGAAGGCGCTGATTCTCGCTGGGGGCTTCGGCACAAGGCTTAGACCACTAAGCTGTACAAGACCAAAAATTCTTTTCCCGATACTTAACAAGCCACTTTTGCAGTGGACACTTGAAAGACTCGAAAAAAACGGCGTGAAAGAAGCGATATTGGCGGTTAACAAGCAAACAGAAATCATGATAAAGCAGCATAGAATCAAAAAATGTGAACTGCAAATAATCTATTCGCTAGACCCCCTAAAAAAGCCTCTTGGAACGGGTGGACCGATAAAAAAGGCTGAAAAAATCATAGGCCTTAACTCACCGTTTCTAGTGTTGAATGGTGACATTTATGCAGATGTAAAATACACAGAGATTTTGAAGGAACATGAGGGCAGCGGGGCTGTTGCAACGATAGCTCTTCACGAAGTTGAAGACCCAACTAGATATGGAGTTGCAGAGTTAACAGAGGAAAAACGCATAAAAAGGTTCACTGAAAAACCGCAGAGGAAGGATGCTCCAACCAATTTAGTAAATGCTGGTGTTTACGCCTTCAGCCCAAAAATATTCAATTACATACCATATGGACGCGCAGTTTCCCTTGAACATGAAGTTTTTCCAAAACTTGCGGGTGAAGGCAAACTTTATGGGTACATTTTTGACGGTTTGTGGGCTGACATGGGTAAACTTGAAGATTACTTTAGAATAAATAGGGTTTTGTTAAACGCGCTTCCAGACAAACATGAATACAATATTGAGTGCAAAGGGGAAATTAGAAAGCCTGTAGCCTTTGATAATGGAGTTTCCATAAGTGAAAAATCCATTATAGGACCTTACGCCATTTTAGGAAAAAATGTTAAAATCGGAAAAAACGTGAGAATAGAGAACGCTATAATTTTTCCAGAAGTCACCATATCTGACTTCGCTTCCATTGATAACGCAATAATCGGGGAGGGCGCAGTCATTGGGAGGAGAGTTAAAATTGAAGGAGGATGTGTTCTAGGCGACTATGTTAAAGTAAAAGACTATGTTTCTCTTATAGGGAGAGTTTCTGTCTGCCCGGCGAAAGAAGTTTCACCTGATACGGCAACATATCGATGCATCATTTAAGAAAGTGAAGTGTCATGCTAAGCGAAAGAAGACTTTTCGGGACGAACGGCATTCGCGGAGTAGTGAACAAAGAGTTAACTCCTGAGAAAGTGGCAAAAATAGCAGGTGCAATAGGCACTTTCTTCAAACAAGGGAAACTTGTGGTTGGGCACGACGCTAGAACAAGCAGTCAAATGTTTACGAACGCTGTTATCGCCAGTTTAAACGCTTCCGGATGCGAGGTTTTTTTCGGAGGAATGGCGCCTACACCGGCATTGCAATATGCGACGAAGAATCACGAGATGGATGGTGGAGTGATAATAACAGCGTCGCACAATCCTCCGGAGTACAATGGAATAAAGGTATTATGGAATGATGGTATAGAGCTTTCACGTGAACAGGAAATTGAAATTGAAAGCATATTTTTTGATGAGAAAGTGCGCTATACAGAATGGAGTAGCATAGGAAAAACAAATGTCATAAGCGGAATAATCGATGAGTATGTTGAAGCCGTAAAAAGGCATGTAAACACGGATAAGATTGCAGAGAAGCATTATCATGTGGTGGTGGACGCCGCAAACAGTGTTGGCAACTTGGCAATACCACGCCTACTCAGAGATTTAGGCTGCAAGGTCACAACAGTAAATGGAGACATAGACGGAACGTTTCCTGGAAGACCGCCAGAACCAAGACTGGAAAATCTTGGAGAACTAACCCTAACCGTAAAGGCTGTTGGAGCTGATTTAGGTGTAGCTTTAGACGGTGACGCTGACCGCTCAATATTCGTTGACGAAAGTGGAGAAGCACACTGGGGAGACAAAACGTTCGCTCTAGTTGAGAAACACTTCTTGAAAAACAACCCAGGCGAGAAAATTGTTACGCCGGTAAGTTCCTCAACGTTGATCAAAGATGTAGCTGACGCCTACGGCGGAGAACTTGTCCTAACCAAAGTGGGCAGTGTGACTGTTTCTCAAACAATGAAAAAACTCGAAGCAAAGCTTGGAGGAGAAGAGAACGGTGGAATCTTCTATGGACCCCATCAACCTGTTAGGGATGGAGCAATGGCAACAGCTTTAATTTTAAACATTATGGCTGAAACTGAAGAAAAACTATCGAAACTGCTTGGAGAGTTACCGCAATACTACATCGAAAAAGGCAAAGTTGAATGCCCAGAAAATCTGAAGGCAAAAACGTTAGAGAAGTTAATCGCACAAGCCGAGGGATTGAATATTAACACTATAGACGGTATAAAAATATGGTTCGAAGACAAAAGTGCCATTTTAGTGAGACCAAGCGGAACAGAACCAATTTACAGATTGTATGCAGAGGCAAAAAACAGAAAAAGAGCAGTGGAACTAGTAAATGAATACGCATCAAAACTTAAAAAGATAATTGACAGCTTAAAGACTACAGCGGTCTTCTAAAAAAGGGTGGAAAAGGCAAATGTACCCAGCACTACAAATAAAACCAGAGGATATAGATACTCCAGAAAAACGCGGAAAATACACGGTTGGCATCATAGGATGCGGACGGTTAGGAGTTTTCCATGCATGGCTCTCAGCTGAAAAAGGATTCAAAGTTTACTGTGCAGACACGGACAGAACGATAATAAGTAACATTGCAAAGGGCAAATTACCCTTCATACAACGCGAAATTGCATTAAAACTTAGAAATCACATAAAAGACGGTTCATTAAACATAACAACTGATATTAAGGTAGCTGCATCGCAAAGCAACATAATTGTCATAACAGTCCCAGCAGAGATAGACGACAAGGAAAAAGTGGATTATTCAAAAATTGAACATGCATGCAAACATGTAGGCTTAGGTCTTCAACGCGGTTCTCTAATAATCATCACAGGCGTCGTTGGCGTTGGCGTCACACAATCCTTGATAAGGGAAAATTTAGAAAACGCTTCAGGAACTAAATGTGGTGTCGATTTTGGACTGGTCTATAGCCCAGTACAATCTTTACATGAGCAAACTTTAGAAGCAATAGAAAAAGGTGATAGAATTGTTGCGGCGCTCGATAAGAGTAGTTTGAATGCTGCCTCAGCGTTTCTAGAAGCAATAATCAAAGGCAACGTGAAAAAAACTTTAAACGTGAAGATGGTAGAAGCTGTAACGCTTTTTGAGGCAGTGCAAAATGACGTAAATCTTGCTCTTGCTAGGGAATTTGCAATTTTCTGCGAAAATGCGGGGGTGGACTACATAGAAGCGACCAAGCTTAAGGTGAAAGATGCTAGGATTAATGAGACGCCCTCTGCACTCTTTAATGATGCGCCGTTCAGAGAACCTTACCTTCTCATAGAAGATTCTGAAAATCTTAACCTGAAAACTAGAATACCAAAAGTTGCTAGAGAAATAAATATGACAATTGCTAAACATGCCACCAATTTAATTAGAGACGCATTAAAAAACTGTTCAAAGACAACGCGGAGAGCACGAGTCGCATTGCTTGGAGTCACCTACGCGAAGAATACTCAAGCTCCTCCAAAAAAAATCGCTATGGAACTAATTAAGATGCTGACCACAAAAGGCGTTAGACTAAGCGTTTATGACCCGTACATTTCAACGGAAGAAACTTCTGAAGTCCCAAATTTAAAGAAGAATTTAACAGATGCTCTAGAGGGGGCTGACTGCGTAGCAATATTGACTGGTCACGACGAGTTTAAGAAGCTAGACCTTAAAGAATTAAAGGTTGTCATGAAGATGCCAGCTGCCGTTGTGGATTTTGAGGGGATAATGGAGCCATTGGAAGTTGAAAAGGAAGGATTCATATACCGCGGTTTAGGAAGAGGCGTGTAAACAAATGAAAAAAGTTGGCGTAGCTGTAATAGGAACAGGTTTTTGGGGTAAAAATCACGCGAGAGTCTACAGAGAATTAGCTGAAACAGAGTTACTTGCTGTTTGCGATATTGATTCCGAAAGGGCAAAGGCTATAGCCAAACAGTTCGGAGTTAAACCATACACAAGCACCGAAAAAATGTTAAAAATGGAAGATATAGAGGCTGTCAGCGTCTGCACATGGTCAACGAGCCTAGCAAAGGAGGCAATGAAGGCCATAAAAGCTGGAAAACATGTTCTAGTCGAGAAGCCTATGGCAACAAATGTTAAACAGGCAAAGAAGTTGCTAAGAGCTGCAGAAGAAGAAAATGTGCATCTCTCAGTTGGTTTTCTTATGCGCTTCATCCCCGGAATCCAACATATTAAAAAAGCAATAAAAAACAAAGAATTAGGTGAACTTGTTTGCGCAACAGCAAAGAGAGTTTCCGAGTGGCCTGAGAGAATAGGGGATGTCGGAGTTGTCAAAGACACAGCAATTCACGACATAGACATAATGCGGTATCTTTTTGGAGAAGAACCTATAGCTGTTTTTGCAAAAGCTGGAAGCATGAAGCATAGGAAATTTGAAGACTACGCCCAAATAATGCTCACTTTTGAAGGGGGAAGAAGCGCCTTTATAGAGTCAAACTGGCTGACACCCTACAAAACGCGCATATTGACTGTTACTGGAAGTTCAGCCATAATGAAGCTTGACTACATAACTCAAGAATTAACGGTTGAAAGTGCAAAAGAAACGGTGCAGCCACGTTATGCTTGGCAGGAACCCTTAAAACTTGAATTGCAACATTTTGCCTACTGCATTTTAAGAAAAGAGAAACCGCTGATAACAGGTACTGATGGGTTGAAAGCCTTGGAAATAGCTGAGGCTGCATTAAAATCTTCAGCTAAAAGCAAAGTCATAAGGCTAAAGTCATAAAATTAGGCTTTTCTTGAAAGCTCATTTTTAAGGTTAAAGGGTTTACCTTCAAGCAGAATTTTTTCCGGAATCTTCTCTTTCCACTTTTTAAAGAATGGCAAATCCTCACTTTCTTTCCTAAGCTCGTCTGGCAACATCTCTGGAATTTCATCACGTATTGGGTACCACCTTAAACATTTAGGGCAAACAATCAAACCTTCAACTATCTCCTCTTTCTCCTCAAATATGTAAAGCTCCAGAGGGTAATATTTATCAATGGGACACGCAAGGATTTCCATGAGTTTTTTCTTCATGCCTTATCACACCCTTCACTATTTTCGCTTAAACCTATAAAACATTTTACGCAGCCACGGACATTTGCTGATTGCCTACCTTGATATCTAAAGCAACTTGATACCAGTTTGGACCTGTGGCTCTTACAATGCGTCCAAATGGAATTTCAAAATTTACGCCTAGTTCTTCGAGTCTTCTGGCAGCTTTCACTTTGACTTTTTCGACGACATTTTCGTTTTTGGTTGCATGTTCAAAATCGTAATAATGAAGCCATCCGCCAGACCGCTTAAGCGCTGATAAGGCGTAAGGGAAGTATTCAAGGGCTTTTTCTGGCAGAGGCATTAAAACACGGTCAGCGATGCGTTGCAATCTTCTTTCGATAATTTCTTTTGCGTCGCCAAGCAGAGGCACAACTTTTCCGTAAAGCCTGTTCAATCTTACGTTTTCCACCATATAATTAAATGCTACTGGGTTAATGTCAATCGAATATACTTTTACAGCGCATGAATGTTTGCCAATAATAATGGAGAAGCAGCCGACGCCAGCAAACATGTTCACAACAACTTCTCCCTTTTTAACACTGCGTGCAATACGCATCCTTTCGAAAAACAGCCTAGGAGAAAAATAGCAATTCTTAACATCAACGTGAAAAACGCACCTAGACTCCCTATGGAAGGTAACTGTTTTATTTTCGCCAGCAATATACTCTAATTCACGTAGTCTAAAATCTCCGACAACTGGTCCAGTTTGCGCCAAAACCGTTCGCACATTTTTATGAACCTCCATTATTGTTTTGGCGATAACTTCGCCATGTTTTCTTGACTGACCTGTTAAGCGTATGATGGCTATATCGCCTACAACATCATATGAGCTATACGAGCGTTTCAACTCGCTTGGAGGAAGAACCTTTGATAGAGCGCTTTTCAGACATCCTTTCAAGTTATTCATCCTCCACCAGATTATTTGCGCTCGGAAACATTTAAAAGCAAAACGTCCTCCTTTGTAGAAGGGAAAGATATGGAGAAAACAAAAACTGGAATAATATACGAGTGCGTAAGATGCGGAGCGAAAGTTTCATCTGAAGAACTGGAACTACGTGGCGGAGAAATTAAATGCACTACATGCGGCTACAGAATTTTAAAGAAAATAAAGCCCCCAGTTGTTAAGCGAATTCAAGCAAGATAAAAAAGAGAGTCTAAAAAGCGCTTGTAATGCAACGCTAAAAGATTTCTTTTTCGCCTATCTTGCGGAGCGCTCTTCCACGAAGTTTTATTGCTGGACCGACAACTTCTTCTGGTGGCTTCTCAACAGTTTTCCTTTTCACTGTTTCTCCACATATTCCCCCTGGGAGCAATCGCCTTCGCACGCATATAGCATATCTGCAATTTGCAACGTCGCATATATCGTCAGTCCATCTGCACCATACGCCATCACGTCTATAAACTGCGGCGTTTTGAGTGCATTTGAAGGCTGGACATGTTGGAGAACAAGTTTTTCCCTGCGCCAAGATACGCACAACCCTTATCATTGTTTACAAAACTTGCATCACAGTTCCAAGATATTTTTTGTAAAGGCTAATATTAAACTTTTTTCCTTATTGCTCTTTATTTTGGTTCTGCTTTTGAGCCTCTTCACGTTTGAAGCGTCTTCTTCGGTAAATTTCGATGAAGATTACGAATAAAGCCGTTAATGCGATTATTATTGCAGTGGCTAGCTGACTCGTTTCAACCAGAAAACCCGCTAGAACAATGTATCTAGCTGTCCTAACCGTAAGAGTAGTTGAGTCTACAATGTAAGTAGTCGTTTTTATGCACGGTTCTGACTGCCCTGGTAAATAAACTGCCATCTGCATTTCACCGCCGATGGCTTTAGGAAATGTGGCTATTCCACTTGAATCTGTTAGGCTTGAATTCTGCAGTGTATCGCGTTGCAGTGTTATGTTAGCCCCGGATATTGGCTGTCCAAAGTAGTCGACAACCTTCACTGCGATATTTAAGCCGTAAAGCTGACATTTTATCGTCACGTTAACGTCAATGTCGCTCGTAGTTAAATCAGATGTTGTTCCGTTCAAAAGTATTTCGCCGAAGAATATGCTTATGGAATATTTTCCGAAAGTGCAGTTCAATGTGGCGTTTCCGTCAACTGCCGCGCCTTCAACAAACAGTCCAGTTGTTAACTCTTGTGCCTTTATAGTTACTGACGGAATTGGCTGGTCTTTTGCGTCCAAAACTTGAATGTTAAGCCTTCTTGTCGGGCATAAAATAGTTGTGTTTACATAATCGGTAGGTGGCAAAACAGGGATAGTGTTGTTACCGGCATTAAAGACTAAATCGTAGAGAGAAGCATTAACCAAATAGGTAATATTAGGAAGCATTGCAGGAAACAGTAACGCCCCATCGATATCTGTCTCACCAGATTCCACATCTGTTTTGTTTTCTGGAGTGCCATAGTTTGTAGTGTAATTGTAAGCCACGTTTACGGTTACATGTGGTATGCGAATGCCTTGTTCATTTTCAACAACTATTGTTAAACTCGTCAATTGGCAACTAACGTTTAAAGAAGTTTCTCCCGCGACGTTGAATTGTAAGCCATCACAAACTTTCACGTTTTTAAAGTAAGCTTCAGCAGTATAATCACCCTTCTCAAGCTCGAAGAAAGCATATCCATTAGTGTCGCTGGAGTTCGTATAAGTTGTGTTTGCAGACTCATCGTACAACTTTACTAGGACGTTAGAGACGTTTTTTCTTGCAATATTCTGCGTATAAATTCTTGTGCAGAATCCTGGAATTTCAAATGTTTGGGTGTCGCTGAAGTTTTTGGCGCTTGGAATAGGCGTAATAGTTACGTTGTATGTATGGGTTGAATTGCTCAGAAGCGCATTGCTTGGGACAACCCAATCATAGTTTACTGTTCCATCAGTCGCGTTATAAGTGTCCATGTAAATTGTTGCATTTCCAAAGGTTATCGTGATGTTGACGTTTTCGTTAACTGGGTAATTCACAGCTTTGATGTTAACGGTGTCTCCTCTGTGATAAGCACTTGCGTTCGTAATTCCGACAAAGAATTGCCCCACAATAGTTCCGTTGAAGAATAACTTGTAGTATCCAGTGAAGTTTGTGTTCGCGCCCGCCGAGAAATTATCTGGATATGTTATATTCATAAGGCAAGTCCCATAAGCATCCGTAGTTACATTAAAGCCCTTCAGCACGGTATAATTTGAATCTGCACGCGGAGTTTGAACATTAATTAGTTTCGAATAGTCATAATCAGCCAAGCCACCAGCAACATCCACAGTGATTATTATGCTTGAGCCTTCTTGAAGTTGCGCTGGGTACATGGGAACTTGAGGTGTAAATAAGTAGGATGGCGTAATGGTAAAGCTTGTTGTATCGTTTTCACCAGCCGCATCAATGATGGTTACATTGTGTGCACCTTGCGGCGCTGGTGGAATAATAAAGTTTGTTGTTACGTTGTATCCTGTGGCATTTTCGCTTAAAACTTCATTTCCGTCAAAAAGTATATGATATAAGCCCAGATTGCTTACGTTAGCTGCTAACGTAACGTTTGCGCCAACGTTTCCAGAAGTGGGATTTATGGAGATTATCTTTGTCTCCGCTTTTGCTGAAGGTAAAAATGAAACGGTTAATGCTGCTGATAATAGTAATAACGATAAAAACGTAAACATCTTGATTTTAGTTAACACATCTGCTTTCAAACATGTTCCCTCTTGGTTGTATGCGAGACGTGAACACTTCTAATACTAGGGAACATTTTAACTTTACTTTCAGCATTCCTTTCAAAATCTATTTCGCATGATGACTTGATGAGGAAAATGACAGAAAAGTAAATGTGTAGTAACAAATGAATCTCTTTACGTTTGTGGTGATTAAAGTGATCGAGGAAATTTTGGGAATAGTTAAGCGACATGAAGAGTGGCGTGGGAATCAATGCTTAAACCTTATTCCATCAGAGAATGCCATGAGTCCCTCTGTTCGAAAACTTCTTTCCTCGGAGCTTGGAAACCGCTATACTGCCAGAGACCGATTTTACATGGGAACACGCTTTCTAGACGAAGTAGAAGCGTACGGTGAAAAACTTGCAAGGGAAATTTTTAAGGCTGAAGTTGCTGATTTACGCCCACTTTCTGGGCATATCGCAGACTTGATCTTCACAGCTACCTTCACGAAACCAAATGATACGCTCATGTGCGTTTCACCAGATGATGGAGGCTACCCTGGAATGTGGAAAGATGGATTAATTGGACTTCTAAAACTTAATGGCGTGGCTTTTCCATTTTCCAAACGTGATATGAGCATTAAAGTTGAAGAGGCAAAGGAGGCTATAAACCGTTTTAAGCCAAAAATTGTTGTTTTCGGCGCAAGCGTTATTGTTTTCCCACAACCAGTAGAGGGGTTAGCTGAAACTGCAAAAGAAAATGGTGCGATTGTCGGTTTTGACGGCTCACACGTCATGGGGCTAATTGCATGCGGAGAGTTTCAAGACCCCCTGAGGGAAGGAGCAAATGCACTTTTCGGCTCCACACACAAAACATTCTTTGGTCCGCAAGGTGGCATTATCTTAGCAGACAAGGAGCACGGCGAAATAATCAAAGAGCACGTGTATCCAGCCTTTGTCGACAATGCACATTGGAATAGAATTGCAGCATTAACATTGGCTTTGGCTGAAATGAAGAAGTTCGGTAAAGCTTATGCGCGGCAAGTTGTACGCAATGCACAAACACTTGCACAGGCGCTGCACGATTATGGACTTCCAGTTGCGTGTGAACACCTAGGCTTTACAAAGTCGCATCAGGCTTTGCTTAATTACGGCGATTATAAGAAGGGAAGGGCAAAAGCTGAGAAGCTTCAACGCGCAAACATAATTGTGGACTGCGTCATTAGAATTGGCACATGCGAGGTTACAAGGCGCGGTATGAAAGAGGCAGAAATGCTGAGAATAGCTGAGTTAATTAAAAGGGTTCTTGTTGACGAAGAAAAAACTGAAAACGTTAAGAGGGATGTTTCCAAGCTCTGTGCAGAGTTTCAAAACATAGAATACTGCTTTGACAAGTGAAACTGTTTTTATTAATGGTGAATCACCATATTTCGTGTAAGTGAGAGCTTTGGAAACACTGGTTCCGCAATCACTCATACAGACCTTGAAAAAACAAAAATACCACATGATTGGCAGACACTCAGCCGTAAAAAGATGCAGATGGTTCTACGAAACCCTAATACACAACAGACCATGCTACAAACAGAAGTTTTATGGAATAAAGACCCACCAATGCATACAAATGACCCCAGCACTCTTTTACTGCACACAACAATGCCTATTCTGCTGGAGAGCCCAAAGCGGCGACCTAAAACTCACATGGAACGAAACAAAACTGCCAAGATGGGATCCGCCGGAACTAATAGTGGAAGAAAGCATCAAAGCTCAACTCAAAATTTTAAGCGGTTATAAGGGAAATCCGAAAGCGAACAAGCAAAAATTCGAGGAAGCCTCCAATCCTCGACACGTTGCAATAAGTTTAACTGGTGAACCAACATTATATGGACCTATAAGCGATCTAATTAAAGAATTTCACAGAAGAAATTTCACAACGTTCCTTGTTTCTAACGGAACTTTGCCTACGGTTCTGGCAAAACTTGACGAAGAACCAACGCAGCTTTACATCTCCGCTTGCGCTCCAGATAAGGAAACTTTCAAAGAAGTTTGCCGTCCACAAATCCCAGAAGCGTGGGAAAAACTAAACGCGACCTTAGAGCTGTTATCCAGCTTTAAATGTCCAACGGTGATCAGGATAACTTCTGTAAAAGGACTCAACATGAAAAATGTCGAGGGCTATGCAAAACTAATCGATAAAGCAAGCCCAACATATATTGAGCCAAAGGCGTATATGCATGTTGGATTCTCTAGACTACGCTTGGGATTTGAAAATATGCCCAGCCACCAAGAAATTCGCGATTTTGCGCAAAAAATCGCGGAAGAAACAGGATACAACATTTTGGATGAGGCGCCGGAAAGCAGAGTAGTACTTTTGAGTAAGCTGAAGCAAGCTATCAAATTCAGTAGCAATTATGCTTCTCTCAAATAATTCGCATTTACTTGACAGTTTATTGTGAAAATAACTGTTTTTATGAATCGAGTGAGAATAAGACTTATATAAAACAATTTAATTTTCAATTTAGCTTTAAATTTAATTGAGGTGACATCAATGGTCAACGAAGGAAGAGGTCGACTGTTCAGAAGAAAAGATGGGAAATACCTGATTTACATACCAAAAGACTTGGCGGAAGACAGCATGTTTCCATTCAAAGGCGCAGACTCCGTATTCGTAAAAGTAAGCTTCAAAGTGGGCGGAGAAGAAAAACTCATCATAGAACGCTGGAAGGAACCGCTACCGCAAAAACAGTAACGCGAAAACCGCCCCTATCCCATTTTGTTTATTTCCACAATCCTATTTTTGGTCACGAAAATTATAAGCATCAATAATTCTAGTTTATAGAGCAAGGTGATAGGAAATGTTATCATTGAAAACAGTTTTGGGGAAAATCCGAGAAGAGTTAAGAGAAAAGGAAAACATTCGAGAGAACGCTCAGAACGATATGCGAAAAGCAACGAGCCTCTCAAAACAAGCGATACTTCTGATTCATCAAAAAAGACTAAAAGAAGCAAAAAAACTTGTTAAAAAGGCAAGAGAAATTATTCTAAAATTAAATGATGCTTCTGTTACTCATCCAGACATCATTCATAGCGGGTTATTTGACGCAGCACTTCAGGAGTATTCCGAAGCAAACATATTCCTAAAGCTAGTTGAAGAGGAGCGGTTTGTAACGCCTAAGGAAATCGGCGTACCATCAGTAGACTATGTTCTCGGGTTAGCAGACGTCATAGGAGAATATAGGCGTTTGGCGCTTGATGCACTGCGAGAAGGCGAAGTGCAAAAAAGTGAGAAGTGCCTGCAGATAATGGATGCAATATACATTGAGCTTATGGCTATGGATGAAGCGTACATGCTTGTTCCTGGACTACGAAGGAAATGCGATACTGCGCGGAAAATTATTGAAACAACGCGGGGAGACGTAACCCAAGAGATTAGAAGGAGTACTTTGGAAGAGCATCTTAAAAATCTAGAGCGCAGTTTAAGGAAAAAATAGGATTATGAGCAGGGCGAACAAAAAATTTTCAGTTGAAAAGGCTCATGAAACACAGCTTCGATTGTCTAGAAAAATAATTTTTGAAGATAAACTGCCGAGAAAAATACGCTATGTTGCGGGCGTTGATGTTGCATATACAAAAAACTTGTCAATAGGCGCAGTGACAGTACTAGATTATAATTCGCTTAAGCTTCTAGAATACAAAACAGCCATCTGCAAAACGCGCTTCCCATACATACCAACATTGCTATCATTCAGAGAAATTCCACCAGCATTATCCAGCATAAAAAGACTGCAGATTTGTCCGGACGTTTTGCTTGCTGATGGACACGGTTTTGCTCACCCTTATCATTGCGGCTTTGCAAGCCATCTAGGGTTAGTTTTAAAAAAACCAACAATTGGTGTAGCAAAGAGCAGACTGTTTGGCGAGGTGAAGGAAAGCGCTTCTAATAAAATGGTTTCTTTTCTGAAACACGGTGGCAAAGTTGTTGGCGCAGCACTTACGGCGAAAAGCAGTTGCAAGCCTATTTATGTGAGTGTCGGACACATGGTTTCATTAGAAACTGCTATTAAAATCGTTAAGCACTGCATGTTGACGAGTAGAATCCCAGAACCTATTTTAAAGGCTCATGAGGTGGCAACTTTGGAAAAACGAAAAATCAATATGCAGAGGACTATTAACGAATGATAAGTGAGAAAGTTGCTTAGCCCAAAAATTAAAGCAATAGCAAATAAGATTCGCAATGAAGAACTGCGGAAGAAAGTCATTGCATTTTTGGAAAACCCCACATTTGAGGCTTGTGGGAAAATCTATTCTGGCCTACCGCTTGAAGTTTCGCCTGCGGGCTTATCGCATCACCACTGTTACACTGGAGGCTACATTGAACACGTTGTTTCAACTGCCAAAATAGCGCTTGCAATGTGTGACTGCGTGGAGAAAGTTTATCATGGAAAGATAAACCGCGACTTTGTCTTGGCAGGCGTGTTGCTTCACGACGTTTTTAAGTCTCTAACATACGCTGTTAAGGAAAATGGAAGCTACACCACAACAAGCCTGGCAGACTACATGGATCACTTATCACTAGTAATCGCCGAGCTTGTGCGAAGAGAATTCCCAATGGAGGTAATTCATGTAGTTTCCGCCCACCACGGCGAATACGGACCAATAAGGCCACACACTGTTGAAGCTTTGATATGTCATCTGGCAGACTTAGTAGATTCACGGTTGAATGGAGAGGTTTTGAACGCTGCTGCATACTTAACGCGAAGAGCGGTTGGTGAGGAGTTAGCAGCGTTAACGTCGAAGGAAGCTTTTGAAATAGTTTATTCAAAAGCTTCGGAAGGCTGGGAGGGTGTGGCAAAAGCGGTGGAAAAGATAAAACGTAGAAGAACATCGCAAAAACTTAATAGCAGTTAACGTTGAACATTTGAAGGGATGGTGAAAAAGATGGAGATATCGTTTGACGAATTTCAGAAACTGGACATGCGGGTTGGAAAAATTTTGGAGGCAAATCAAATTCCTGGCTCGCGAAACCTGATTAGAATGATTGTGGATTTCGGAACAGAAAAGCGTCAAGCGGTTGCTGGATTACTGCAATGGTACAAACCTGAAAACCTTGTTGGCAGAAAATGCGCGTTTATACTGAACCTTCAAAGAAGGAAGTTCATGGGCGTGGAATCGCAATGTATGATTTTAGCTGCAGAAGACAATAAAGGAAACGTTGTAGTGCTTCAACCAGAAAAGGACATTGCTGAAGGCAGCAAAATCCATTAGAATTCAGACTCCGAACACCATTCTAACTTGATGACTGTTAAATACCCTCATATTTGGAAATTATCAAGTCATTTGCGAAATTCTCATGGAAAAAGATGACGGAAAGTTAAAAAGAAAAGCTAAAAACTGCCCCACTAGCACCAAACGCAACCATCAAAATACGATGAACCCTTTCAATATCGCCATTTCTTTTTAGTCTAGAAGTTTGGTAATGACATCTGCGCCTTTCTTGTCCTCTGCCAAATACTCTATCATTTCCTTGTCTAGGTCAAGCCACTTTGCAATTCCAGCAGCCATATTTGCATTGTTCTTAAAGATTATCCTAAGATAAGGCAAAACCTCCTTCGACGCTCTGTTAGCGGATATGTGACATCTTCGCTTAATTTTCTGCCCTATGCTCATCTGGATGGCGCGTTCAGCCTTGGATCTTGACAACATTTGTATGCGAGTTGGAAATTTGAATGGAATCCAGCCGTGAGTCTTTGTATTTTGTCTAGCCATGGCAACTCCGGCGGTCATGTAATCGATGACGTAGCGTGTAAAGCTCCAGTCTTGTGTGGTGCGGATTCTGCCGCGATAGACATCTGCCATTGAAAGTGCATCCATAGCCCTTGCCAGATCATGTGGATCTGTTAGGTGCGCCGGAACATTCTCGTAAATCCATTCAAAAAGCATGTCAATGTCAACGTCAGCTATGTCAACTGCTTGTTTTGCACTTCCACATGTCCGCGCATAAATTATCATCCTCAGAACATTGAAGATCGTGTCTTGCCTATCCCTATAACCGAGCCACGAAACATCATTGTACGTCAGCCTCTTCTTACCTTGAGCCAAAGCTTGAAGGTCATTAACCGCTGAGCGGACATCACCTTCTGAGCGTTGCGCAATAAATTTCAATGCGTCATCGTCAGCTTGTATTCCTTCGCGGATACATATACGTTTTAGATGTTTCATAACCTCGCTGGTTGGCGGTTTCTTGAACTCTATTAGAAGACAGTAATTGCGTAGGTTGGTAAACCTTGGGTCATAAGCGTTGTTTGCAATCAAAACTATCGGGCATTGAGCAACTTTAACAATGTCTGTTATAGCTTTTACACCGCCCTTATCTGCAGTCCCTGTAAGCCCATCAAGTTCATCCAACAAAATTATCCTTTTACCACCAAAAAGTGAACCGTACTGCGAGGCTAAACCAGCAAAGCGATTAATTGCCTCTTCTGTTCTGTAATCGCTCGCGTTCTTCTCAACGAGTTCCATACCAAGATCAGCGGCCAGAGCCTCCACAGTCACAGTTTTTCCAATTCCAGAGGGACCAAAAATGAAAGCTGCACGTTTTTTCGGTATTCTCTTATCCCACGATTTTACCCACTCAACAAGCTGTTGAATAGCATCTTTATTTCCGACAACCTCACTCAAGAATTTGGGCTTGTGCTTAACCGTCCATGCAGCGTACAAAATCTTTGCACCTAACTTGCCTTTCTAATCTCATATCCAGCTTCCACCAGTCTTGCTAACAAGGCGCTCAGCTGAACCTCTTCATCTGCTCCTTCAACGAGTCTATAGTCTATTTCGCCAACAACATCTGCCAACTTTATTTTCCAAGGCTCTGGAACATCCACTCTAAATATCTCAGTGTGAATCTGCCTAATTATGTCGCTTCCAGCCACGCCATACTTCTGAATCATATCCCGAAGCTGTTTCCTCGCTTCCAGAAAATTACCTTTCATCGCAGTTTCTATCATTTTCTGCACATCCGCTGGATGAGCCCTACCAGCAATGGAATAGACAATCTTTGCATCTATAGGCTTGTTAAGCGAGGCAGCAGCTTGCAGAGTATTTATCGCCTTCCGCAGATCGCCACCGCAAACCTCAAAAATTGCGTCCAACCCATCCTTCAAGAGTTTGACACTTTCGCTTTCTGCTATGTGCTTAAGGTATTTATCATGTTCCTCTCTTGGCAGAAAGGTGAAACGGAATGGTGCGCAGCGCGACTGTATTGGCTCTATTATTTTGCCGCTATAGTTTGCGCATAAGATGAAACGGCATGTTTCGGTATAACGTTCCATTGTACGCCTCAAAGCTTGCTGTGCATCAGCAGTCATGTTATCTGCTTCATCTAAAATCATCAGTTTAAATGGAATCTCACCAATAGACCTCACACGAGCGAAGGTTTTGACTGTTTCTCTAACAACATCTATGCCTCTCTCGTCGCTTGCGTTCAACTCCATTATATGTTCTCGATAAGCATCACCATACAAGTCTCTAGCCAAACAAAGAGCCGCTGTGGTTTTACCTGTTCCAGGCGGTCCAGCAAAAATGCAGTGTGGCACATTTCTGGATTTAACAAAGCTTTTTAGGCGTTCAACAATCTCCTTTTGATCGACCATATCATCCAGCGTTTTAGGTCTATACTTCTCAGCCCACATTTCAAAGCTCAAAGGCAAACCCTCATAGTTTCATAGATAATACTGCTAATAAATACTTACTAGATTTTCAGCTTATGCTTGTGTTTCGCTGGGTTTTTCTCTTACTTCTCGAGGAAACCTGTTAGGAATATTGCGTATTCGCATGGATGTTCGTTTTGAAGTAGCGATTTTATTATTTTCATTTTTCCTTTTTTTCCATGACTTACTCGAGAAATAACGTATTCCAATGTTTTTTTGCGGAGACCGCAAAGCCACGTTTTTTGGTTAGTCTTAACAAGCTTGTAGTATGGGCAACTTTTATACTTTAAAGTGAAGCCACCCTCAAAATATTCAATTTCAACTTCTACGCCGAGTTCCCTGTACATGTCAGTAAGCCTTTCACCAACGTCTTTTATTGTCCACGGATAGTCTTCTGGGAACAACTCGTCTAACTGCTCTTTTTCTATGGCGAAAGCTTCTTCTATGGAGTTACATGACATGCCCTCGATTAGTGTTTGCATCAACTTTTTACGTGGCAACGGCTCTAAAATTGGCTTCTCCAAGAGTTTCAATTTAAAGCTAAGTAGGTTTTGGAAAGCGGTGGTTGCAATCTCGTAGCCTAACTCCCTAAACATTGACTCTATTAGGATGCGCTGGCTGTTCATTACCAGTGGGTCTATCCGTTTGAATATTATGGTGAAGTGTTCGTCGTCGACAAATCTTACCTCTGCATCAGGTTGCGTTACACTTATGTTTTTTAAGATAAAGTTTTTAGAAAGCCTGTTAATCTTTTCAGGATCGTTCCTTGCAAGCATACGAATCGCGTTAGAAATGCGAACACCTGTTGCACGGTATATTTCATCAAATTTCTGCCTATCACTTTCATAGACCTTGAACGCAAAAGAGTTGAAAAGATCACGTGGAACTGGAACAACATCTAAAAACTGTTTCCCTATTATTTGAAAGAGACTTAACTCAGCAAGTTGATCTAGAACACTTTGGTCCTCTACGCCCACGTATCTGATAACCATGTTTACATTTGCATGCTCAACTGAATGGCTTAGAAGTTTCCATCCGCGCGTTGCTAACACAACCGAGAGAACGGTCACCGACAAGCGTGCTATGGAAGGAGCTATAACTTGAAAGATCAATTCTAACGTGTTTTCTTCCTTTTCAGTTAGAATTTTGACTTGCTTAAACCAGTTCATCTTTACAAAGGCTGAAAGGACAGCTTTCACAAAATCTTTCGGCTCCCTTGGAAACTCACCTATCCCGAGAACTATCCTTGCATCTTCTATAAAATTAGCAAGATCTGTTATAGGTTCATCCAAGTGTTTTTCTGCCCAACTCATAAAAGCTGGTCCAACAAGCATAAGCGTGTTTCTGAACAATCCGGGAGTTACATTAGCTAGCTCCTTTTCAACTTGCTGGTCTAAAAAATCGCCGAATTCTTTTCTCCTTAACGGGTAAATTTCTGGACGAATCATCTTTACAGCGATATCCTCGCCCATTACGCGAATGTCAAAATGCGCACCTATACCTTCCAATATCGTTGCAATTTGAAACGCAACCATAACTGGCAAACGTTTAAAGACTTTAGGTCTCAGGACGGCTATACTGTCGATTTCACTGTATGATGGAATGTCGAAAAGGTTCGTAAGCTCTTTAATTTCCTCCAGAACTAGAAGGAACTCTTTAAATGTGGATGGCGATTTCCAAGCAACAGAACTTTTCAGAATTTCAATAATGTTTTTCGCTTCTACCTTCTGTTCTTTAACCAGATCCTCAATGGTTTTGTTGCCTAATGCAACCTCAAGAAGATCTTCGAGGCTTCTTCTGCTAATTGAAGTTAAGTCAAGAGCTTCTCTTAGTTTGGTTTGCTCATTAACCTTTGCCTTTATAGCACAATCATCACATGAACCTACCTTGTCGACTCTAAGTAAAGTTTCCACAGCTTTTTCAAGAACGCGACTTTTGGTGCCATAGGTTTTTGCCAGTTCTTCAAGCATCTCGCTTGTTTTTCGGGTTATTGTTGTGTGGAGATGCACGGACATATTGCCCCTCGTGATTATCTCTTTGACGGTTGCTTTTAAATATGTTCATAAAATTCTATGGATGTACACATAGTAATAGAAAAAGAATGGAATTAACTGGTTACTATCGATGGCTTAAACGGAGCGAAACTTGTGCCTTTCCTAGCTGTAAGCGCTTCCGCCACTCTTTTTACAGCCAGCATGTAGGCTGCTGTACGCATGTTCACGTTGTGCTGCTTTGACATGTCAAGAACCTCTTGAAAAGCCCTCGTTATCGTTTCCTTAAGCTTGTTCCTGACTTCTTCTTCAGTCCAGTAATAGTTCATCTGGTTTTGTACTTGTTCAAAGTAGCTGACAATTACTCCGCCGGAATTTGCAAGTATGTCCGGGATGACAAAGATTCCCTTTTTATGTAGAATTTTGTCTGCTTCGGGTGTGGTTGGTCCGTTTGCGCCTTCTGCTATGATTTTGGCTTTTATTTTATCTGCGTTTGCCTTTGTTATTTGGTTTTCAAGTGCCGCTGGGATGAATATGTCACATTCTAATTCCAATAATTGCTCGTTTGATATAAAAGTGCTGCCAGGATAGTCAACAACGGAGCCTGTTTTCTCTTTGTGTGCTAACACTTTTTCTGGATCTAAGCCTTTTGGATTGTATATGCCTCCCTTGGAATCTGAAACTGCGATTATTTTGCAGCCAATTTCGTGAAGTAATCGTGCTGCGTGATAGCCGACGTTTCCGTAGCCTTGAACCGCTACTGTCGCGTCCTTGAGACTTATTCCCAAATGCTTTGCTGCTTCAATAATAGTGTACATAAGCCCTCTTGATGTTGCTTCGCTTCTTCCGCGGGAACCACCAATATGAATGGGTTTACCGGTTACCACGCCGAAAACTGGGTAGCCAACCATTTCGCTGTATTCGTCCATTATCCACGCCATTGTTTGTGCGTCGGTGTAAACGTCTGGCGCTGGCACATCCGTGAATGGCCCTATAAACTTGGCTATGGCGCGTACGTATCCTCTTGTGAGACGTTCAAGCTCTGCTTTTGACATTTCCTTTGGGTTGCATCTGATGCCGCCTTTTCCACCGCCAAGTGGTAGTCCAGTTACGGCTGTTTTCCATGTCATCCATGCAGCTAGTGCAGTTACTTCGTCAAGTGTAAGGTCTGGGTGGTAGCGGATGCCGCCCTTTGTTGGACCTAGTGCATCGTTGTATTGTACACGGTAACCTGTGAAAACTTGGATGCTACCGTCATCCATGACTACTGGTATGTTAACGATGAGAGTACGCATAGGACGCTTCAACATTTCGTGTATTCCTGGGTCAAGTTTCAGTTTTTCAGCGGCCAAGTCCAACTGCTCAAGGGCGGCTTCGTAAGGGTTTGGTGCTACTGCTATGGGAGTGAGCGTGTCCACTTTGACGAACACTGCTGTTTGAAGCTTTTCAATTAGGTTCTTCAGAGTTTCCCTTGCCACTTCACCGTTGCCTTCGCTGCTTCCGTAAAACCACAAGTATGTTTCTACTAGAGCGTCTTCCTTTTTGGAGAGAAATGCTCCTGCTGGCGCCATTTTTGGGTTTTCAGAGAAATAATCAACTAAAACTCGCAGCATGTTAAGCTCTTCTCTTGCCAATGGCAACAGTTTCTTTATTGGTTCTGGCGCCTTTACATGAACATATTCGGCGTCAACCAGTTTCTTTTGGAGTTCCTCAAAGACTTTTAGAGAGTCTTCTATGGGTATGCCAAAGTTTTCCGAGTATGTCGTTAGAAGTGCGTAGTGTGCTGTTGTATAGCTTTCTATTTTAGCCGTTAACTCTGGTTTTTCGGCAAAGAAGTCCACCATTAACTTTATCATTCCCAATTCGCGAGCTGAAAGTTCCATTGAACTCAACATATCTTTCACCTTTCAGAAGCAAACTAGAGTCATGTTCAATTATAAAAACATGACGTACATCATGTACATCCGTGTACAACATAATAAAACATTGCAAAGACAACATAACATTTTTAACGACACCCACGAACCATAAACGCGGTGCGCAATTCATGCAAGAGGGAAAACAAGCGTTTCACTCGACCGGAATAAAAAGCCTAGACAGACTTTTAGGTGGCGGCTTACTTCTTGGAGAAAATGTCTTATGGGAAGTTGAATCTGGAACATTTGCGCGGGAATTTCTGTACTTATTCATGCGTCAAGGTCTATTAGATGGAAACCAGGTCATTTATCTAGATTTTATATATCCTCCCCAGGCTCTAATGCTCCAGCTTGAACCATTAACCAAAATATTGCCAAGCGGATGGGAGAAGAAACTATTAGTGTTAGACTGCTTTTCAGAAGCAGCAGGGCAAGGCGAACTCATATTTAGCGATTTTTATGACAAGGCGCCACCATGGATTAGAAAAGTTCCAAGCTCCAAAGATCCAGAACGTTTCCACCACTTCTTCGGGAGAATAGAGCGAGAATTTGTAACTCCGGGAACGAGATTCGTTTTTAATAGTCTATCTATAATGGAGCACAACTGGGGAAGAGATGCTGTTAAGGTGTTTTTTGGGCATGTGTGTCCCGCGTTGTATGCTTATCAAACTCTTGCGTATTGGACGATGGCAAAAAACGCTCATCCTAAAGAGTTTTGCGCGATAATCGAGCACATGACACAAGTAGTCATAGATCTTTCCAATCAAGACGAAAAGAACTTTTTAAAAGTAAAAAAGGCTGGGGGAAGATATAACCCAGAAACATATCAACGCCGCGAATACACTGTTAACGGTTTACAGATAGACATTTTCTAGAGGGACCTTTCAGGCGATATAGGCGTTTGCATGTACACTTATGTTCATTTTCCGCAGTTTTTAGGATAATGCTTAAATGTTGACGAAAATTAACCCTTCATGCCAAAATTTACAAACGTAAAAGGTGAATAAAATGACTGAGCGTGTGTTCAGGAACAGTTCTTACTTGAACGGAAAATCAACTACAGGCACAACCACACGCGTCAAAGACACAAGCCCAACAAGCGGAATGTGCCCAATATGCATCCGCGACTGCCCAATACTATGCGAAATTGGCCTATCCGCATTTAGAGGAAGAGAAGCCCTATACCCAGAACCGGTGCAATTCGGATATAGCACAGCAGGAGCCCTCAAGGACTTCGGATTGGATTGGTCGCATTTTAACATACAGGCAGGACTCTTTGAAGCCTTAGGAATAGAGGAAAACTCAGATGTTGCACTGTTTCCTAATGCAAGCACAGAAACAGTTGTCGCTGGCGTACCATTAAAAATTCCGGTGCTTTGTGGCGCTTTCGGCTCAACTGACGTTGCAAGATTGAACTGGGAAGGCTTAGCCATAGGCACAGCACTCTCAGGCTCCATAGTAATAGTCGGGGAAAACGTCTGCGGCATGGACCCAGAAGCACAGATAACAAAGGGCAAAGTCACATACTCCAAAGAGTTAAAACGCAGAGTTGATCTTTTCAGAAAGTTCTGGGATGGAAAATATGGAGATATTGCCGTACAAACCAACGTTGAGGATCAGAGACTAGGCGTTGATGTCTATGCAATTTCAAAGTTAGAAGTAAACATTATAGAAAGAAAGTGGGGGCAGGGAGCAAAAGCAATTGGAGGCGAAGTGCGAGTAAGAGACTTACAAAAGGCCATAATGCTGAAGCAAAGAGGATACGTGGTAATTCCAGATCCGGAAGACCCAACGGTACAACAAGCCTTTAAAGAAGGCGTCTTTAAATCCTTTGAGAGACACAGCCGCGTTGGAATACCGAAAGAGAAGAACATGATAGAAGATATAGAATGGCTACGCGAACAGGGAGCAAAGCACGTTACATTAAAAACTGGTGCCTACAGACCATCAGCAGTCGCGTACACGTTGAAGATAGCCTCAGAAGCAAAAATCGATGCTGTTTACTTTGACGGCGCCGGTGGCGGAACTGGAATGAGTCCCGTCCCAATGATGGATGAAATGAGCATACCGACAGTATACTTAGAAGCAATAGTTCTAAAATGTGCGCAGCTGTTAAAGAAAAAAGGCAGATATGTTCCCGACTTGATAATGGCTGGAGGCTTCATAAACGAAACACAAATTTTCAAGGCTTTAGCAATGAGCAACTTTGGGGAAGGCCCACTTGTAAAAGCGGTTTTGATGGGACGCTCACCGCTAACTGCTGTTATGAAGGCAAACTACTTCAAACAATTAGCAGAAGAAGGAAAATTACCGAAGGCGTTCGCAGACAGATTTGGCGACACTCCAGACAAGTTCTTTATAGCAACACCAGAGCTAAAAGCGAAATACGGTGAACGCTTCAAAGAAATACCATGGGAGGCAGTTGCACTTTATACTTACCTAACAGACCGAATAGGCGTCGGTTTAAAACAGCTTCTGGCTGGAAACAGGAAATGGAAATTGGAACTGATAAGCAGAAACGACTTAATGAGCCTATCAGAAATCGCCGCAAAGGTTACGGGCATACCGCTACCACACGAAGTAGAAGCTGACGCTATCGAAAAAATATTAGACTAGCCAAATATTATCCCCTCCCTTTTTTAACCTCCAAATTACACAAGTTTTAAAGCTAACATGAATAAACATTGTAAAGGTGGAGTATATGAAGGAACAACAAACAGCACTAGATGTGGCACTCGAACAGCTAAAAATAGCCGCTGAAAAACTGAAACTTGACCCAGGAATACACGAAATGTTGAAGTATCCTAAAAGGTCACTTACTGTTTCCATCACGATTAAAATGGACGATGGGAGCGTAGGCGTATTCAAAGGATGCCGCGTTCAACATTGGGACGCAAGAGGACCATTCAAAGGCGGCATCCGCTACCACCCAAACGTTACATTAGAAGAAGTAACAGCGCTTGCAATGTGGATGACGTGGAAATGCGCTGTCGTAAATATTCCGTACGGCGGCGCAAAAGGTGGAATATGCTGCAACCCGAAGGCAATGTCGAAAAATGAACTTGAGAGACTCACACGCAGATACACGAGCCTAATTCTGGACTATATTGGGCCTTACCGTGATGTGCCAGCGCCAGACGTTTACACCGACGCACAAACAATGGCGTGGATAATGGATACTTACAGCCAATTTAAAGGCTACAGCGTCCCAGAATGTGTAACTGGAAAACCAATAAGTGTCGGTGGTTCTGAAGGGAGGGAAGAAGCAACATCAAGAGGGGTAATAATCTGCGCTAGAGAAGCAGCGAAGAAGGTAGGCTTAAAGTTTAAGGGCGCGACAGTAGCAGTTCAAGGCTACGGAAACGTCGGGTGGAACGCCGCGAAAATTGCACACGACATAGGATGCAAGGTCATTGCCGTCAGCGATTCTTCCGGAGGAATCTATTGCCCAGAAGGCTTGAACCCGCGCAAGGTTTATGAGCACAAGTTAAAAACTGGTTCAGTAGTTAACTATCCAAAATGCAAGAACATATCAAACGAGGAACTGCTAGAAACAAAATGTGACATATTCATCCCAGCGGCACTTGAAAACCAAATAACAAAGGCAAACGCAGATAAAATAAAAGCCAAAATCATAGCAGAAGGCGCAAACGGACCAACCACACCCGAAGCAGACAAAATATTGCATGAAAAAGGAATTTTCCTTGTTCCGGATATACTGGCAAACGCTGGCGGAGTAACAGTAAGCTATTTTGAATGGGTTCAGAACCTAACGCGTGAACACTGGACACTTGAAGAAGTGAACAGAAAACTAGAAAACATCATAGTGAAAGCGTTCAACGACGTTTACAACTTGATGGAAAGAGAAAAAGAAGACATGCGCACAGCAGCACTAATGCTTGGCATTAGAAGAGTAAGCGACGCAATAAAGATATTAGGCCTATGGCCATAACAAAGGAAACAGTCAAACCAAAAACTCAATTTTCTTACGTTTTCTTTACACCTCTTCAACTCTACAATCTAAATTTTTAAACTACTCCTCTTATATTCTTCTGTCTCAAAGAGACTGTGAGGGAAGAAAAGGAGAAATGCGAGAAAAAACTTCAAGCATCAAAGTTTTAGACTTTAAATTTGAACATTACCCAGTGAGGATAATTGCAAACAGAAATTGCCCCGAAATAAGGCTTGCGGGATTAGATGTTGGACCGTTTGAAGAGGGAAATGAGTATGAAGTTCAATTTTGGGTTGCGCAAGAACTAGAAAAGGCAGGAATTGCACGTTTCCGCGAAGAGGAACGATTAGACACAAAAAAAATTTTCAAGATTCAATGGACAGAAAGAGTCCAAACTGCAAGTCAAATATCAAAGCTGCCAGAAAACTTCTATCCGAAACTCAGAAGGTACTTGGCGGAGTTAAAGAAAGCGTCGGCAAAATCGCCTGATAAGTTAAGGGAATATGAAAAAGGCAAACAGGTTGTGCGAGACATGGTTAATGCAAGATTAAAGAAGATTGTTTCATTGGCAACAGCGAATTTTGGACAAACTGAGCAGCTTTTAAAGAACCTTGCAGATGAGGAAAGACTCATTTATGATCGATTACGTAAACTCATTCACTGGTGGAAATCTCAAATATTAGAATATGAGGAGAGTATAGAAGAATGACTGAAGAGCTAGAAGCTGTTGATCCGCAAGAGCAGTTCCAAGAATTCTTTAAAATGGAAAAGTATAGACAGAGAATTGCGCAACTAGCAGTTTCAGGCAAGACGTCGTTAACGTTGGATTTTGAAGACATTTTAGTTTTTGACAATAAGCTTGCAGAAAAGCTCCTTGAAAAACCAGATGAATACTTAAGACACGCCAACAATGCAGCCTACGCACAACTTGAAAGTGAAGACCCAGAATACGCAGAAAGACTTGCAAAAAAGAGAGAAACACCAATAGTTAGAGTTGTCAGGCTTCTGGAGGCAACTCCGCTAAGAAAACTCGGGTCGGACCACATTGGAAGACTGGTGATGATAGAAGGCATAGTGGTTCGCTCAACACCAGTTCGCCCCCTGGTTATGCGAGCAGCATTCAAATGCAGAAGATGCGGAGAACTATCATTCGAAGACCAAACAGGACAATTTCTAAAAGCACCATTCAAATGCAGAAACCCTGAATGTGGATCAAAAGGACCCTTTGACTTCATCCAGGAAGAATCCACATTCATAGACTCACAGGAACTGCGCGTACAAGAAAGACCAGAAGATCTTCCACCAGGTCAGCTTCCAAGAACACTTCAAATAAAGCTTGTCGGAACAGAAATCGTTGACGTGGCAAGGCCCGGCGACCACGTTTCAATAGCAGGCATCGTTCGCGTTGTAGCGCCCTCGCTTCCGAGGGTTGGAAAACTCCGCGCTTTCCGACTGCATTTGGACGCTAACTCCATTGAAGTCTTGGGCAAAGAACCAGAAATAGCTCTTCCATCGCCTGAAGAGGAGGAAAAAATCTTGGAACTTGCAAAAGACCCATGGATACATAGAAAGATAATAAACTCGATTGCACCTTCAATTTATGGTTATGAGCACATAAAAGAGGCAATAATGTATCTCCTTTTTGGTGGAGTACCGAAAAGTTTACCAGACATAACAATAAGGGGGGAGATAAATACCCTCTTAATCGGTGACCCAGGAACAGCGAAATCGCAGCTTCTGCAGTATGTTGCAAGGGTTGCGCCGCGTGGTCTTTACACTTCTGGGCGTGGCACAACAGCTGCTGGCTTAACAGCAGCGGTTATACGAGAGAAAGGTGGGGGAATGAGCCTTGAGGCTGGAGCTCTGGTTTTAGCTGACAAGGGAATTGCTTGCATTGACGAAATGGATAAGATGCGGCCGGAAGATAGGGTTGCAATTCACGAGGCAATGGAGCAGCACACTGTTTCGGTTGCAAAAGGCGGCATTGTGGCAACGTTAAACGCAAGAACCGCCATTCTCGCAGCTGCTAACCCCACTTTTGGAAGGTATGTGCCGCAAAGAGCAATAGCTGAAAACATTTCCTTGCCAGTTACAATACTGTCCAGGTTCGACTTGATCTTCGTTTTGAGGGACGTACCAGATAAGGAGTTAGACGGCAAAATGTCAGAGCACATCCTAGAAATGCATAGAAAAAGTACAAGCCCAGCGGAACCTCCGATACCGATGGAACTGCTGCGAAAATACATAAGCTACGCTAGAGGAATAAAGCCTGTTCTAACTCAAGAAGCATTACAAAGACTTAAGGACTTTTATTTGGCAATGCGTGCAGTAACCGAATCAGAAGGCTCCCCTGTCGCGATCACCGCTCGCCAGCTTGAATCACTTGTACGCATAGCAGAAGCAAGAGCTAGAGCAGCTCTAAGAAAGGAAGTTTTAGCTGAAGATGCTGAAGCCGCAATAGCCATAATGAAAAGATCTCTTGAAGAGGTCGGCATAGACGTTTCATCCTTCAAAATAGACATAGACACGATAATGACTGGAAAGCCGAAAAGCATGAGGGACAAGCTGCACGTTATAATCTCAAAACTGATGGAGATGGAAAAAGAAACAGGAATTGTCGAAAAAAAAGCACTTATAGAGGAGTTGGAGAATAAACATAAGATCCAAAGGGCTGAAGCAGAACGCCTAATAGGACAGTTATTACGTGAAGGAACAATCTACGAGCCTAGGGAAGGCTACCTAAAGAAGACATAGTTTAAAAATTGAAAAAGAGAATGCTACTAGTTCGCCGCCACCTCAACGTTAGCTTGTAGTATACGTTTGCCGTAAACAGATAATACCTATTGCCACTCAATAATTAAAGAGTTAGCTTCTAACATGCTTACGAAATATACGTTATCTTCTTATCCTCTTCCTTCCGCGTCTCCTCAGCTTGTAAAATCCTTTTTTCCTCAATTTTCTGCAAACGCGTAACCATTTTCTCTGCCTTTGCAATCTCCTCATCCAAACCAGCCAAATTTAAATCGACGCCGAGAAAAGACTGTAAGACTTCTAAAACACTCTTCGCAGCCCTGGGGTCAGGCAAGTAACCTCGCGTTTCACCAAGAAGGCAGAGCGAAGCAATCTTTTTGAAGCGTGACATACCCAATATCAAGCCTGCGGTTCCAACAATCGGGTTTCCAGCTGGGCTTATAACGGCTCCAGCTTGCAGAGCCTTGTTCAGGATTTCTGCGTCTGTGGCGGAGGCGACTACTTTGGGTTTATCTTGCACCTCCATGCGGTATCCGCCAACTGTGATAATCATCTTTGCGTTGTGTTTTTTAGCGAAATTTAAAATGGTGTCAGAAATTTCGTATTGCCCTTCGATTGTTTGTGCTTGGCTGTCTCCTGTAAAAAGAATTAAGTCGCTGCCGCCTTTGTTGTTCTTCCAGAAGTAGAATGTTCCACGCAAAAGTCGAACACTTCCCTTCTTGTTGACAAGCACAAAATAAGGAAAATGAGGAGAATAAAGATACGCAAATCTTTCAGCTTTCAGCTGCTTTATTAGATGACGTGTGGCAATCTTACCAACTAACCCGAGACCAGGCAGACCCTCTATTAAGATTGGACTTTTAGTTTCAATTTTCGCAAATTCCTTTACAAAGGTTTCCTTCATTGATTATGCCTCTCCTTCAAAATCATTCTATATCTCAGGTATTTGTCGTCTGGAGAAAACTTGGGTGGATGTGGTACACGAACCTTTCCGCCGCAATATGGGCATTTTTTCTTTTTTAAAGTATAGGCTCCACAATTTTCACATTTCCTTAAGAGCCAAACCATTTATTTTACCCTCTTAAATGTTCCTTGCCCACCAGCCTTAGTAACATTTGAAACAACATTTTCAGCAACTCTTTGAAGTGTGCTCTCCGCATGCTTATAATTTTCAGCCATAACCTCAATGCAGTACTTCGGCGCAGCAACAACATAAAACCGTAATTTTGCATCGCGAACCTTTTCTGCTTTTTTAGCTTCCAAAAAAGCCTCCTTGATGATTCTAACACCGTTAGGCTTCATGCAGCGAAGCTCAACTATACCCTTCACCTTAACCATGGGAACAGGTATTCTTTCCTTCGCAATCTCGGCAATAGCATCAGCGATTTTTTCAGGTACTCCAAGCTTAACGAGAAAGCCAGCTCCATCCTTCGCAGCTTTTTCAAAGCTCTCATACAATCCATACTCCTTCTCCATTAACGCTCCAGCTTTCTCACAAACTTCGTTTAATGACAAGCCTACCTTTTCTGCTACGCTTCTTAGAAGGTTTTCGGCTTTTCGTTCCCGTTTCCAAGACATAATCTTCTCAATTTTCTCCCTTTTTGTAACTCTCCGTAGGGAAAGGTCGATGTGTCCCTTTTCAGCGTCAACCCGTAAAACCTTCAGGACAACCTTCTGGTTTTCACGAACAAAATCGCGAATGTTCCTAATCCAAGCGGACGAGATTTCAGAAATGTGCAATAAACCCTTCTTATCATATTCATCAAGCTTTACGTAAGCGCCATAATCGGTAACAGATTCAACTGTTGCTATAACTAAATCTCCAACCTCCGGCCATTCCAGCTTTCTAAAAGACATTGAGTTTGTTCATCCCTTCTATTCAAAAACTAGAATTATCTCGCCTTTTATTATTGCCTTTCCACTAGAGGGTTCAGCGAGCTCTGTCCCGCAGACATTGCAGTTAATCCTATTCGTAGCATGGCTAAAAATTATCTGCTCATTACCACATTTGAGGCACTTAACTCTGATGAAGCTGCTTCGCGGTTTTGGAATAAGCTTTTCCCACTCGCTCATAATCTCACCGTTCAATCAAGTAATTGCCAATTTTCTTAGTCGCATACCTTTCTTATGCCTCGTGTAACCACAGACCTTACACTTCAACTTTAAAGTTTGCTTCTTCGTAGTCTTTGCAAATTCTCTCTGAAGGGGATACTTCTGTCCACCATAACCCTTCTTTTCTCGTTCGTGGTGGCGCTCACCCTTCGCAAGAGCCCTTCGCTTTCCAGCCTTATACAGCGTTACAGCGTGCAGTTGATGACTTTTACATTTTGGGCAGTAAGTCCTAATTTCCTTCGGAACATTCAACCAAACCACATCCAGCTTTGCATAAAGAAAACACACTTACTCTTATACTTTTTTAGCTACAAACCCTTCCTAACTAAGTTCAACTTTTTCAGCTAGCCCCTGCTTAATTAGAACATTAGCGTTTTCCACAGGCAAAGATGCTACATCTTCAGCCTTAAATGGTCCATAGGGCTTCATGTCAGAACCGATTACCGCTGGAACATCAGCTAAAAAACGCAAAACAGCTCTCCTATGTTTCGCTTCAACATTTGCTTTTGGCAAGAACCCGCGAAGAACGTTTTTGGCGAAGCTTTGAACGGCATCCGCTAAGGGCACAACACCGCTGTAAATTTCCTCTTCTTCAGCTGTTAAAGCGTCTGATGGAATTTTTTCGCCGTTTGCCAAGATTTTAACAATTTTCCGATAACGCGTCATAATAATTTCGTTAACCATTCTTCTTACGTTTATCAACTCCCGCTTAAGAAGACCCGCCTTAACAGTCTTCCTGTCAAGCATTCTACCTTCTTCTTTAATCCTTCGCAAGTAATCTGCAACCATACTGTAAAAATCCGAGGGAATACTTTGAAGCTCCGGATTTTTAATTTCCCGCTCCCAAGCCTCATACAAACTCCTATACATTCACGCTATCACCTCTGCCCTATTCCTACAGATAAGCAAAACAGCAGCGGCAGTTGGCAACTCAACCCTCTGGTTCTTATACGGTCCAAATGTTTCCTCACCTAACCTAAACTTCGGCGCATCATAAACTTTTACATTAACAAAGCCTTCTTTAAAGGCTACCGCCATCTTAAACGGGTCAAAACTGTCTATGGCGGAAACTGGAAACTCGACTTTTTTGAAGCCTGTTTTACCGTTTAATGTGTCACTTAACCTAATTAGACGATGAACGTCTGTTGTAACGACGGTGTCAATGTTAGCAGCCCTCAGCTTCACAACATGTCTAACTATTTTCGCCCATGTTTGGGAACCAACACCCTTCACGTAGCCCAGCGATCCAGCAGCTTGAAGACTCTTCAGAATAGCGCTTCTATTGCGTGTGACCGCTACAATAAAGCGTCTCTCAAGTCCAGCTTCCAAAAAATCCTTTTCACAGGCATTTGCAATAAAATCCTGCAAGCCCATCATTAGACGCTTAGGCCAACCACATCCGCGAATAACTCCTGTTTGAAACGCTGCACTTTTCTTTGCATGTGCTTCTCCTAAAACATGGCTTTCAATGTTTAAACCCAGTGCGGAAACATAATCCACAATTTCCTTGCGCTCCATTGCATCAAGCGTTTTAACGGCATCGCTCTCAACATGAACGTGGTAGCCTCGATGCCCAGAAAAGAAAGTGCGAATTTCACGTTTAGAAAAGCCGAAATCCTCCATCAACATTTCTAGAAGCTTTACTGTTTCAGCCTTCGCAGAAGCCAAACAATCCTCGCAAGGCCAAGTGTTCACATCAAACTTTTCACCGCCACAGACAGGACATTTTTCTGGAGTAACACCCTTCCCAACAAAGCCACAGTTGCCACACCGCCATTCATCGTGGACTTTGTCACATGATGTTGGAATGTGGTCGGCGTCAATATCAAAAATCAGGTCTGCACCTAACCAGCCTTTCATCTCCATTTCAGCTTCAGGATTCTCATAGTAGGCGCATGAATAAAAAGCATCTGATGGAGTGAAATTTTGCAAAAAATTCTTTAGTTCCTGCATTTGATTGAAACCTCTATGTCGTTGCATTAGTCCGTCGAAAGCTATAAAGCCAAACTCGCGTTGCTCCATTTCAGTTATATAAGTTGCCGGAGCGTAATTTTTGAGATAGTATTCTTGGAAAAAATTTTTTACAAAAGCAAGAGATTCGAAGTTCATCTCGTTTTTAAATGTCACAATAGATAAAAAACGTTTCCCCGTAACCTTGAATTAATTTAATTTACCACAAATACTCAGGCAATCGTTAATTCATTAGCGGAGTTATCTGCTTAACCCTTGCACCTTTAACGCGATTAGTACTAAAGTTATAGTTATGATTCCAGTTAGAAAAGACAATATGAACACAAGTAGAGTAACCGTTACATCCGATTTAATCGGAATAAAGGCGATTGCAAGCATTCCTGCTAGGAAACCAAGTAAAAAAAACGCAAACCCTAAGACAAGAAAACCACTAAAAAAACTTTTCCCTTTTATATTCATTTTTCCATAACCACTCTCCATCTCCAAAATAGCTGACGCGCCGCACTATTAAGTATTTCGAAGTAGTTGCTTTTCTGCTTGACAGAAGCATTTTTAAATGATAATTAAAGCTAATTTCTGTTAGCACATGCTTCAAGGAAAGATGGATATGGCTAACGTGATCCAGATTCTTATAGAAAAAAGTAAAGCCGCGGTAAGAGTTTTTCCCATTTTTGCTTTCATTATACCGTTGGCGATACTCTATGCCTTATATCCAAAATCTTTTGAGGGAGATCCGTCATGGGAAGGTTCGTGGCAAGGCAGGTTTTTTTATATTTTCTTTATATGGTTAGCTTTTTCAGATATCGTGTTGAATTGGGAACAAATTCAAGCAGGTAAGGTAAACAGATTTTATTCTGCTAGGACTTTTATGCTCCTTGTGGCATTATCGCTCCCAACATTGTATGTAATTGCTGCTAATTTTTGGGGGGTAAATAACATGATTGCGGATGTTTCGAGCAACATTATCAAGAACATTGCGGGAGAAGTTGGCATCATCAAGCCACAATTAATTCCACTTGCAACTGAATACATTGTTTTTGCAATACTCTTTTGCCTAATTATTTCGCTAGTATATGGAATTGACCATTTGGCAGGTTTCTCAATGCCCATGTTTCTTCTAGGAATTACCGCACTATTATACATAATAGATGACCTATACCCAACTGGAAGATTCACGCCGCTTCAAATGTTTGTTCCCCCAACTGCAACACTTGCTGTACGAATCTTGAATACAATGGGATACGCTACAGAAACGGCTCAAACTGTACATCCAATTTACGGAAACATATTTTCTTTAACAGTCCGAGATCCTATGACTATAGGAAAATCAGTAAATTTCGGGATAGCTTGGCCCTGTGCTGGAGTTGAAAGCATTTTCATATACACCGTTACGATTCTTCTTTTTTTAACAAAAATAGATGTTGCTTGGTGGAAGAAGATTGCGTACTTCATAATAGGCGCAATAATTACTTATTTTATTAATGTTTTAAGAATTGTCACAATATTTCTAGTAGCATTAAATAATGGAGATTGGATATCATTTCACAACATTTATGGTCCGTTATATTCAATCACGTGGATTTCACTTTACCCCCTCATAATAATTGGAACTCAAGTTGCGTGGAGAAAATTAAGGCCCAGAAAACATTAAAACAAGCTATGTTCACTAAGATTCTATCTTCGCAAAACGTGTCTTTATCAACTCTTTCATTACGGTTTTGGCGCAAAAGCAGGGTTTTGATTGTCTCGCTAGATCGAGTTGACTTCAAGCGTTAAACTTTAAAATAACCTGCCATTGGGCTTATCTTATGCCTGTTTGGAACGTTCTACAGGTGGAGGGTATTTGCAGTTTTTCATCAGAATATATATTCTGTTAAACGTTTGTTCAAAAATTCAGCTCAGAAACAACCAGAAAATCGTGCAGACTTAACAATAAAAACGAATTTCCAACCAAAAACAGCCCAACACAACCCTATCTGGGAAGATAAAGAAAGATATAAATTCTGCGCCAAAACCTTCATTACGAAAAACATTTAAACAATCTAAATAGAAATGAGCAATAACTGGGATGTAAATTGACGAAACCCGAACAAATTACGATTAACTGCCATGTAGATGACAGAGGGTTCCTATACCAAATATATGGAAATTACGAAGGAAAATTTCCAGAAGTAAAGAGAATTTATGTTGTAGGAAATTTCGGTAGAGGAGTTATAAGAGGATTTCACAAACACATGGATGAATGGAAGTGTTATTTTGTGGTTAACGGATCAGCAAAATTTGTTGTTGTTGATAACAACAAAAACATTTCAACCCACATACTAAGTTCAAAAAGTCCAAGTGTATTAATAGTTCCACCAAAACATTTTCACGGATGGGTCTCCTTAGAAGAGAACACAACGCTTATAGGAATATCAAACAAAAGCTTAGAAGAATCTCTAAAAGATGATATTAGAGTTGATCCGTTCACATTCGGAAAGGAGTTGTGGGAAGTGAAAGCAAGATGAAAGTGCTGGTCACCGGAGGGTTGGGATACCTTGGATCCATCATAGTTCCTAAGCTTATCGAACGCAAATTTGATGTCAGAATCTTAGATTCAATGATCTATGGCAATTCACTAACAGAGAAAGGACATCTTGAGTTAGTGCAGGGAGACATTAGAAATTTAAAACTGTTAGATAGGGTTACAGATGATGTTGATGCGGTTATACACCTAGCTGGGATCATAGGTGATGCCGCAGCGGATCTTGACAGAGAGTTAACAATCAGTGTTAATTATCTAGCTACAAGACAACTAGCGGAAATATGCAGGAAAAAAAGTCTTAAGCTTATTTTTTCTTCGACATGTTCAGTATATGGAGCAAAGCCCGGTGAAGCCGTCACAGAAAAATCTAAAATTGCGCCACTATCACTTTATGCTATGTCAAAATTACTTGCTGAAGAAGCGATCAGGAAGCAATGTAAAGACTACACTGTTTTTAGACTCGGAACTTTATTCGGATTTTCCCCCCGAATGCGATTTGACCTAGTTGTAAACTTGTTTACAGCCCAAGCAATTCAGGAGCGTAAAATAACAGTTTATGGAGGACCCCAACGGAGACCATTCGTACATCTTCAAGACATAGCCGAACTTTTCATTAAGGCACTCAACAGCGGCGAAAATGGAATATACAATTTTGGAGGGACTAACTACCAAATTTTAAACGTTGCAGAAAAAATAAAGAGTAAAGTCGAATGCTCCATCACCATATTCAGTGATTTGAAAGATCCTAGAGATTATGCTGTAGACTCGTCCCTTGCAGAAGAGACTTTCGGATTTAAACCTGCCAGAGACATAGATTTTTGTGTGAACGAAATAAGCGGAGCCTACGCGCAAGGCATAATTAAAAATTACAAAGAAACAAAGTTCAATAATGCGGAGTGGTTAAGTAGAATATGGAATCAAGAGTGTTTATTACAGGATCAACGGGAAAGCTAGGAAAAGAGCTTGTTAAAGTATTTCCTGGGGCTCTTGCCCCCACACATGAAATGTTGGATGTAACAGACAAAGAGGCTATTCTTAGTTTTATCCGCAAAAATAAGCCTGACCTTGTAATTCATTGTGCAGCATTAACTGGAATTAGAGAGTGCGAAAAGGACAAGGAACTAGCTTGGCGCGTAAATGTTGAAGGAACAGAGAATCTGGTGAGAGCATGCGAAAAAGTTGTCAGAAACTGTTATTTTGCCTACATATCTACTGCGTGCGTTTTCTACGGAGATAGAGGAAATTATGTAGAGACAGATATACCCTATCCTAAGAATTTCTATTCCTTAACAAAACTTCTCGGTGAATTTGCCGTAAAATATTCCAAGCTAAAGAAGTGGTTAATTATTAGAACAAATTTCGTAGCAAGAGAAAAATGGCCTTATCCAAAAGCCTTCGTAGACAGGTATGGAACATATCTGTTTGCAGACGATCTCGCTTTAGCTATTAGGTCGGTCATGGAGAGAAATATAACCGGTATTGTACACATTTGCGGAGAAAAGAAGATATCTATGTTTGAATTAGCTAGAATCACAACACCTGACGTTAAACCAATGTCCCTATCTGAATACAATGGTCCCCCTTTAACCGTAGATATGAGTTTAGGGTCAATTAGGATAAAGCCATTTAAACTAACTGAACATAGATAAGTTAAGTGCTGTCTAAATGGAGAAAAATACGGTCTTATCAGTGATTGTTCCAGTACACAACGAAGAACAGATACTTAAGGAGCAAGCTTTAAAACTGATCGCCTATACGAGAAAAATAACAAATAAATTTGAAGTCGTGTTTGTGGAAAATGGAAGTACCGATAGGACAATGCATGTTATAAATGAGCTACAAAGGCAATTTAACTTTGTCCGTGCAATAAAATTACCAAAAGCGGATTATTCTACGGCGGTAATCGAAGGAATAAAAATGGCAAGGGGGGAATTCACCATCGTTTTAGGAATAGACTTCGTAGACATAGATGTTGTTGGTCGCTGTTTTAACGCTCTAAAAAACGCTGACATCGTCATATGTTCAAAAAATAAAGGCATAGATAAGCGATCTTTAATTAACCGCTTAGCGAACTTAACATACAACGTATGTGTCAAGCTAATATTTGGTTTAAAGTATTCTGATGTTGAAGGATATCACGGATACAGAACCGAGAAAATTCAGAGCTTAATTGCAAACGTTCATACTAGAGCACATCTATGTAATTTATGGATATTAGTAAAAGCGAAGAAAGCACATATGACAGTGGACGAAATCCCCATGATTGTTTACGAACAGAGACGCTCAAAGTTTATGAGAATTACGCGGTTACCATATCTTGTGGCCATTACACTAATAGAAATAGTGAAACTTAAATGCAATGGCTTTTAGCGATGCTTCGTAACAAAAGACGCGATGAGTAAATAAAACATACATTCCGAGTATTAAGGGTTGCTGCGCGATGAAAAAGCAAACATGAGCTATGTTTCTAAAAGGCATTGTAAACTTATTATTTAGGTTTTCAAGTTTTATCGATGTAGTAAATACAATGAGGACGATGAAAAATAGCGTGCACTCTTCTAATAGGCTTTTGATGAAGCAGCTAAAATTATTTAAGAACTGCGTGAAAGTATCTAAACAGCTAAAAATGATGGTGGTATAAACGAGAAGAAAAATTAAAACACTTATCGTTTTGACGTTTATAGTTATATATGTAAGTGCAATAGTACTGCTCAGAGGAAAACTTCCGAATCAAACCGCTACAAGCGTGGAAGTTGATAGCAATAAAATTTTTTCCCTTGCATGTAACGAAACTGCACCATTAAGAGCATTAGACATTCATCTGAACAAAACTTTATGGATTATTTCAGGGCAAGAACCGAAGGGACAAAATTTTGATGATGGCCTTATCATAAGCGGAACTGTAAAAAACTGCACAGAACCACTTTTTAAAGCCATGTACACGGAACCACTAAGTTTCTCCGAGTTCCCCATCTTACACATTGTTATTTCTGGCAGTCCATACGTGTTGATAGATTTCCTAATAGGCTTACCCATCTCAAACAATAATGTTTTTGAATGGATAGACTTGTCTAGTTCCCAAAATACTACTCAATTAATCGACGATAAACAGGATCATGCAATAACGATAAACGTAAAGGAAAAAATTGGAGTAAGTGTTAACATGGCATTTTTAATGATTAATGCAAATTGTAGTTCATTAACACGTGAAGGGAGCCCCTACCTAGTAAAAATTAAGGAATTACGCTTATGGAACAAAATGTCTTACTACTTGACTTTGAATGAAGGAAAAGGCTATACACTTCAAGAAGACAAGTCTGTGGTGTTTGTCATCAAAAAAGAGGACATTACAATTGCAAAAGAAACGCATCCATATCTCCAAAGGGTTTACATTCTATACTCAATTAACGCACCAAACGATGCACTTTACACAATATTCTTAGCTAAAAAAGATGGGGAAAAAATAATAGCTACACGAATAGGTTTTCTTTTTAGCCATTCAGAAAGCCTTAACAGAATAGGTACACATATTGACTGGAGACAACCATTTGCTTTAAACTCCTTTTTTGATCCTGTTAGTGCGCTTCCACTTTTAACTTCTGATGAGGATTATGCCCTAATTTTTTCCTCCGTTAACAATAGCAGATTAAGTGGTGTTCAACTATATAGCGTAGAGTTAACATTTTCAAAAATCCCGTATAGTCAATTTACAATTCCAAATCTAAGTGAACAAGTTTTAGTTATTTCTTCCATGTTTCTTTTAGTAACTGCGGGATTACTTCCTACACTGTTAATGATCATTTTGATTTATAAATACCAGAGTGCCCCGCGTAGATTCAGCAACAACATTGTCACTAAAATGATAGCTGCTGGAATTGCACTCAGATTAATTTTAGCACCAATAACAGCATATGCTGATGACCTCCAAATATTCACTCAACTCGGAGCATTGTATTTTGGTTTAGGTATATTCGGAGCACAATGGGTGAGTTTGCCAGGATACGTATACATACAAACAATCAATTATCTTCCGTATGCGCTACTTAGAGCTATTGGATTTCAAGATTTCCAATTCCTGGCGCTCGCAGTTTACGCAGTTGAGGGCTTTATCACAAAACTTCCGTCCATTCTAAGCGATTTAGGATCAGTTTATTGTCTGCGTAAAATGTCACAAAAATTTATGCCTGATAAGGAAGCGTTGATCATCGGACTTTTTATATTCAGCCCCATTACTATATACACATCTGCGATACTAGGTCAATTTGATTCGATATTTGTATTCGCTATTATACTGAGTATTTACTATTTAACAACGGTGCAAGATAACTTTAAAGCAACATTATGCACTTGTTTTGCAGCGCTCCTGAACCCCGTAGGAATTGCGATGCTCATACCGCTATTAATAGATGCCGCAAAAAAACGAGGCGTAGTAGCCGCCTTTAAAAGCGCAATCTTGTTTTGCGGCGCTTTTGGAACTTCTATGTTACCATTTTTGTTTGAACCAAGATCTCCGGTGATTTTTGCTTCCTACCAGAGATTTTTATTCGGCGCGCCTACGGATGCCTTTTATTGTAAAATTTTTAGTTTTTGTAGATATGGATCTTACATACTTTCTTCAGTTGGATACGGCCTTACATACAGATTTCTTCTAGAACTTTTGGGACGCGAAGCGGGCCCGCTCGTGTACCCTTACGGAGCAGCAATCGCCTTTTCAATTTTCATAATACTTTTTCTAATTAAAATGTACAAGATTAAACCAACAGATAAGTATTACAATTATTACGTTGGAGGCTTCATGCTTGGAACTGCAACACTATTTCAATTAACATTCCCTCTGATATTCGACCAATTTGTGGTATGGATAGTCGGATTGCTGTTGGTAACGTATATCTTGTTTTCTAATAGAAAATTCTTGCTTATGACCGTTCTCACCAGCATCACCGCTGGATTCGTTTATATAGCTGTTTACAGGAGCTATCTGCTATTGGTAACAGGAATTACAAGAGTTGCGATTGGAAACCCTGAGCTGGCAAATTGGTCAAGTGCTATCATAGGGGTTCTTTACTCCATCATGCTGACTACAACTCTAGCAACCCTTTTAATTCTGTGGCTTAGGCCCACACAGCACAATAAGACCCAGATTAGGATGTAGGCGATATGAGAGTATTATTACAGAACAGGCCAGATGCATTCAAGATAATCGGGGGCGACACCATCCAAATGTTAAAGACAGCAGAACATCTAAGAAAGCTCGGAGTCTCCGTGGACATTTCTTTAGAATTCACGCCGAACTTATCTACCTATGATATCGTCCATTTGATGAATATAACTCGCGTGAAACATACAGCTACTCAGTTGCGAAACGCTATACGGCAACACAAAAAGGTGGTGTTGTCGCCTATTTACTGGAACACAAAAGAAGTGTCTTTTTCATATATTCGACAGATCGTTTCTTGTTTGGAAAATATTGACTCCTTAAGAGCACTTACAAGAGCCTTTCTCTTATCTTTAACTAGTAAAACAATTTGGATGCAAACTGAAGAATTGTTACTTAACAGAAAGATGGCATTATTTGTTTTATCTAATGTCAATTGTATATTACCTAATTCAAAAGCTGAAATGGAAATTTTAAAAAGTGACTATATCAAAGTGTTCAGGAAGCACAACGTAGAGTTTGTAATCACCCCAAACGGAGTCGAACCGGAAGTTTTTTACGCAGCGTCTCCAGAGCCCTTCAAGAAGCAGTATGGATTATCGAACTTCATTCTTAATGTGGGACGCTTCAGTTATCGGAAAAATCAGCTTTCTCTAATTAAAGCGTTGAAAGGCACTAATCTAAAGTGCGTGCTTATAGGAGAACCGACTAATAGCCAAACATACCATTATACGATAAAAGATACAATTGACAAATTATATTACGAGAGATGCAAAAAAGAAGCATCCTCTTCGTTTACGTTTCTTAAACCGATGCGCCACAATGAACTAGCAAGCGCATATGCCGCGTGTAAAGTTTTCGTTCTTCCGAGCTTATATGAAACACCTGGATTATCAGCTCTCGAAGCTGCCTTAGCTGGAGCAAACATATGCATTACAAGAGGAGGAGCTACGAGGGAGTATTTCTCAGATTTTGCTTTTTATTGTGAACCGCATGATATTAACTCCATCAGAGAAGCGATTTTTAAGGCGTATGACGCCCCTAAAAGCAACAACCTAAAGGAACGTATATTGAAAAATTTCACGTGGGACCGTGTTGCCAAGGTCACGCTAGAAGCCTATGAAAGGGTTCTAAAAAAATAATCCAAAGCCTAATCTTTGTATCGATTCGTAACGCTTTAAGTCAACGCATTTTCCGCTTATAATAACTTAATGGATGATGAATTGTTCGGCAGATTTCATCTGGGTTTATGCATACTCCGTGTGTTTGTAGTGTTTCGCATTTTGGTGGAATGTAATGTGTTCTTGAGCCTCTTTCGCCGGCAATATGCTCAACTTGGTAATGGGTCATCCGCTCGTTAAAGTCGGAGAAGTTTCTGAATAAGTCGATAACGTTTTCTGGTGGCATGCCGATGTTTACGAGAAAAGAGGTTAGGGTGAACCTGCCAATGTGTGATAGGTGTCGTCCAACTGTTACCGCTTCATAGAGGGCTTTGATACACGGTGGGAACGCTTCGTTAACTACTGTTTTTGGCATGCCTTCAATTTCGGTTTCGCCAACTTTTTCGATGGATAATTTCTTTATTTTATCTGCAATCTCGACTATTTTTGCCGGAAATTTTCCACGTATCTCTAGGCGCTTTTCGATGTATCTGCGGACTTCTTCGCTTAATAGTCTTGCAGCCTCATTTCTAGTTACGTAAACGTTTCCCTTTAATAATTGGCGGTTGACAAGTTTCCATTTTCTATCCCGCAAGTGCGCAGTGTTCCTGAGGTAGTCGGCAAAATTTATGGTAAACTCGTAGGGTGCAAAGTTAACGCTATCTATTGTGGTTATTTTCCATCCGAAGTTTTCCGCAACAGCCATAATTCTTTCTTTAGGTTCAAATTTAAGGTCATTAAAAGCCTTTTTTGCTTCAGCAAGAGCGTAACGCTTTTTGATGAAGGAATTTTCAGTGGCAACAGCGAGAATTATTGCCGCTGGGAAGGATAAAATTTCAACATCTGCGTTTTGCAAGTTTCCACTTACAAGCACGTATAGTATTGCTTCTTCAATTCGTTCCTCTGCACGTTTAAGAACAATCTCGAATTGGGGATCAACGAGGTCTTCAACCTTAAAATCCAGTCTTTTCACATATTCAATGGCTTCTTTGAGGAAAGGATATTTTGCAAGGTCATTTTTAGTGAACTTTATTGCAGATTGCATTTAATGTTCACTTGCTATTCTGTTTCGATTCGCGGCGCCAGATAAAATGTTAGTTTACCTTCTTTTGCTTGTTGGAAGTCAAGTTTAATTGGCATGTCCTTTGAAAACTCTAATGTCACCACCTCGGAGGTTGCAGACGCGGCTTTTACCATCTCGGAAAGGTAGCTTAGGCTAAAGGTTGCCTTTGAAGGTTCTTTAACTTCCAAATCCAGAAGCGCGTCGCTTCCTTTTTGAAGCGTTATTGTGGCGCCCATAAGGTCTCCGGAAGCGTTAAAGACGAGTTTTTCGCTTTCTGCTTCTATGCGTACATGATCGCTTACAAGTTGCGCATCTTCTATGGCTTGGCTTAAACCGTAGGTTGTTGTTTTAGCCCTAACGTTGAAGGTTATTTTTGGTGTGGGAACTTCTTCTTCTGATGCTTCCAACGTCGGCATGGTAAAGTTTCTAGAGTATTTGCCAGTAATCTTCACTTGTAAGCGTCCAGTTTTCTCGTCAAGAGAAAGCTCAACAACTTCATCCTTACCTGTTCTTTTAAGCAGTTTAAGCAGTTCGCTTATGTTTATGCACATTTTTGTAGGTTCTGTGCACTCGTACTCTTCAAACACTGTTTTTGGCCACTCAAAATCAATCATGGCAACGCGCGAGGGGTCCATTGCTCTGAGCTTTATGCCTTCTGGTTCAATTTTGAATGTCGCTTCGTCGACGAGAATGGAGATGGCCGTTGCCATGTCTCTTAATAGTTTAGCGTCGGCTACTTTTAGTCTGAACATGATAATCCCTTTTCTAATGATATGCAGTTTTGGTAATAAAAGACTTTACTATATTAAAACTTTGGTTTTCCGCACGCGTTACTGTGGCGGCTTAGCTGTATTCTCTGAATGTGTAACCGCATTTTGTGCAACGCAAAAATTGTGTTGACGATTCATCTGCACCTCGGGTTTGTACTTGCCAAACATAAGCCGTGTTGTTTCCACATTTTGGACATTCAACTCGAACTGTTGGCAGTGTTCTTAGTTTCTGTTCTTCTTTACCTATGACTGCGACTAGCTGCTGAGGCTTGTGTTCAATTACTTTTGCGACTTTGGGTTCAACTTTTTTTGTTAACGACTTTTTGTAGCCGCACTTTGGACAGACCAACATCGTTGATTGCTCTTTTCCACTTTTACTTTTCTTTGGAACGAGACGAGAACCACATTTCGGACAAAATTCCATAGTGTTTTGCTCCGCTTTCCGTCTGTTTTTCCTTAACTTGGTCTCTTTTAAACCTTTTCTCGCCGGAGTAAGCATTGGGGCTAAACGTGGCTTATTCCAGAAGCTATAAGGTGAGCGACACGTAAAGCCTCGGGGATGTTGCTTCTCGTCGAAGTTAGTTGCAAAATTTTTTCTGCATCCTCTTTAAGGATACCGTGAATTTGCATGTAGATTTTTTCGTTTTTGTTCCGAGTATATATGGAGTGTATTTCGCCAGCGTTTTGAATAGCTTTCCATCGCTCTTCGCTTCTGGGCAGTTTTTTAAGTGCTTCTTGAATTTCCTTAAAATTTGGTTTTTCCTTGGTGACGGCTATTATTGGAAGGTTTGTTTTTGCGAAAAGTTCCTTTACGTCTATGACGTTAAAACCTGCGAGGGTTATTCCGTTAAGCATTATGACGCGCAATTGTTTATAGTGGGAAGAGTTAAGCACCATATGCACTATCTTCTCCGTAGCGTCAAACCCGTCTACCTCAACCTCCGTGTGCATAACCCCATCAAGCCAGTATCCACCGCGAAAGACGACACCTACAACTGGCACAAGTCCTCTTTTATGGGGAACAAATACGCCGTCATCTATGCCAAGCACACGAATTTCGGGTTTAATCACTCGAAATTTCCTGTAAAACACAACTTTCCTCCAATAACATGGTATTAGAATAAGGCATTATAAGTTTAACTAGCAATATTGTAAAGGCGGATGACGTGCCATGAAAGGACAAGGTAAACTGTTTTCGTTCATTAAAGCCTACAGAAGCCTAACAGAAGTTTTAACAGACCACAAGTTGGCATCCTTGGGAGACACGTACGTAAACTTCGTCTATGCATTGGCCTTATCTAACAAAAGGCGAATGCCTTCTGGTGCCAAGGTTAGGGGAAGCATTCTCGCTGAGGCTATTAAAAGGGCTGCGTTGAGGGAGTTTTTGCCAGCGAAAATGAATCGACACCTGCTTGCGGACGCTGCCGAAGCTCTAATCGTTTACGCTTGGCTTCGCAACGTTATCACATTGAAGAAAAGCGTTTCCATTCTGGAAATGTCTGACGATCCGGTGGAAGGATTTAACCAGTTGCTTATGGAAATAAAGGGTAAGATCAAGTTTTCTTAAGAGCCTTTTTAATTTCTTCGCGGAATTCTGTGTTTATACTGCGCGCTTTTTCTATAGCCTTTAACAAAACCTCTTCAGGTTTCACTTTGCCTTTTGTACGAACGTAAATTGTTGGATTTGAAGCTAACGGATGTGGAATATCGTAACCCGCCACGTCCACATCATCATTTTCAGACAGTATTTTCTGCAGCATACCGCATAAAGTATGTCCAGCGCCTTCAACTTCAATTTTAAGCTCATTAGAGGTCTTTCTTAACACTTTAACCTTCAACTAGACAACTCCCTTCCCATAATCTAAGGCTGTCTTACGCTTTTCAATTTTTCCACATTTTGCACAGCGCATCGCATGTCGCCATAATTCTAATGTGAAACCGCATTGCGAACAGAAGGCGTATATAACGCCCAAATTCCTTTCTTTAATGGACAAGTGGTAAACTCTGTTTTTGTCGCTTATTACCTTAGCCCTCATAATGTCTCCTGGTTTGCAAACGTCATACATTGACTCAACATATCTTAGCTGCACATCGGAAACGTGGAGAATGCCTGTGAAGAAACCGGAGAGCGTTTTACTTCCAACTTTAAAAATTCGCACGGCGGCACTATCGTTTTGGACATTTGAAACTTGCCCTAAAACTATGCTTCCAATTTTGGGAACTCTTGCTCCATGGACTAGTGGGTAAACCGAAACCCGTTTGTTCATGAGATCAAGCAAAGCCCGCCCGACAACCTTTGAGTATATTACTCCATCTTTAACGTAAGTTCCAGCATTCGGAATAAACTCTTCAATAACGCCCAAACGTTCACCGGGCAATACAAATTTGCCGCTTTTTCTTTCCGTGTCATCAAAGCTCATTTAAATTCCCTTTTTCAAACACATTCAAGTTAACGTTACGTGTAGTATGGGTGCGATTGTAAATTTACGCGATATAACTTTAATTTACCACGCATCTCAATAAACCTTTTGATTATCAACATCCCTCAATAACGTATAAGTCCGCCAGAAAACTGTGCCTTCTTTTTGTATGGAATGGGAACATATGTGGAATAGTCATCACTATGCTATACGCCGCTTCGATTTTTCCTCCATTGTACTCAACAAATTTTTTAATGAAAGACAATGGATTCGTAACCGCAAAACCTGATGATGACGCTTGTATCTTTTTTATAAGGGCATTGTCTTTAATCGGGCTTTTGTGAAGCGAATACACTTTTTTACCTGTTTCTAATGCCTTTTCCAAAAATTTTCGGTCTGCTTTACGTTTCTGTACGCCAAAAGGAGGGTTTTGCAGTACCGTATCAAATTTTCCCCTTATGGTGCCTATGTCAGCGGCAACCCACTGGACCTTTCTTTTCAGATTTAGTCTGATAGCGCTTTCAGAAGCTACTTTTACAGCTTCTTTATCGATGTCGACGCCAACCACAAATCTTGCTCCTAAAAATGCTGCTCCTATAGCTAGTCTACCAGTGCCACATCCCATGTCTAAAACTGTTTTGCCAACGATGCCGTTATGCATGTACGCGGCTATATAAAGCATTGTTGCTGCAACATCTGCGGGGATTGTGTACTGTTCAAGTGTTGCTTTTGGAGAAGGATGCTGCGGTATTTTGGATAGCAGCATTTCCAAGTCTAGCTTTCGAACCAACCTTTTCTGCATAACTCTTCCCAAGATAATTCGCCAGCGACGACCATAGCCTCGTTAAAGGTTATGACTGGCTTCTTAAACTTTAGAGAGTCATCAAGCGATACTCGTGGACACGCTGTATTGACGTAAGCCTCAACTGTTGGAAATTCCATGAGTACTTCTGGGGTGATCTCCCTCACGGCGAAAAGGCAAACACTTTTACCTTTTTCTTCCAGTTTCCTCTTTAAACTCAATGCATCTTCAATTCTTTTCTGTCCCGGTTTCAATCCGACAAGAACGGCGAAGGTTTTTGCTTCCTTTGCTTCTTCTATGCTAGCCCACCTCTGCTTAACTATTTTTTCAGATTCTTTATCGATGGAGAATGCGCTTCGTTCGTATGGGTCTGCAACCACTGTGGGTTTGGATGTTGATAGTGCAACGCCTAATGCGTGAAATTGTCCGCCGCCTATGAAGAGGAAGGCTTCAACATCCTTCGCTATGGATGTCGCGTTGCTATAGTTGCATCCTATCACTTGTCCAGGATAGTTTAGTTGCCCAGCATCACCCACGGCAACAGCTTTTCCTGCGTGAAGCAAAATATCTTTAACATTGTCGATCGTTTGCACATGCTGTACTGTTGTTGTTAACCCTATCCTGTGCCACTTGCCAAGCAGAGGCAGAGCCTTTTCAACAGTTTCTTCCACGTTTACTGTTGCTCTAGCTTCGATGTAAATTGTTGGAACACGTTCGTGTTTTAACATTTTAGAGTGCCCATAATGGATTAAAAGGTCAGCACCTAAGCTTTCAGCATCAGCAGTTGCTAAATCACATGCTCCGTAGCATGGATCTGCAGAAATTATTGGCAGCGCTCCAGTTTTCTCCACTACCTTTGCTATGCGTGTTGCTTCTGGCTTCAAGCCTTCTGGAAGCTGAATTAAAACGCGCTTTGCTCCAAGTTTCTGTATTTCTCTTTTCACTCTTTCCTCTTCTAAATCGAAAAGCTTCATTTAATCAAGTCCGAGATTCCAAAAAAGGTAAAGGTTGGGATTAAGGAAAAGCGTCATCTTTTTACTCGGTTGTTTCTTCCCACTCGGGCATCCATTCCCAATCGCGTTTTGGCTTTCTTTGTGAACGCCCAAGGGCTCTTTCCTTCTGCTCGGAAAGCTGCTCCAGAATCATCTTTTGTTCTATGCTTGCAACAAGTTTTTTAGTTGCTACAACGGCATCCGCGTTCACTGAAATGCTATCAATTCCAGCTCTCACGAGGAATTCTGTGAAGTCTGGTAGGTTCGATGGACCCTCTCCACATATTGACACTGTGCACCCGTTTGCATGTGCGACCTTGATTAGGTGAGCGATTATCCTTTTCACTGCAGGGTCTCTTTCGTCGAAATATCCCATCTGCCCTAGGCGTTCGGAATCCCTGTCGATCATCAGTATGCCTTGCGTCATGTCGTTTGAGCCTATCGAGAAACCGTCGCAAAGCTTAGAAAATTCATCTGCAAGTATTGCTATGGAGGGCGTTTCAGCCATAAACCACACTTGGAAGTCCCTTGACCTTTCTAAGCCTTCTTCACGCATAATTTCTAGGCATTTCTTGGCTTCCCACACTGTGCGAACAACGGGAAGCATAACCCAGACGTTTTTGAGACCCCATTCTTTTCGACATTTATTTATTGCTTGGCATTCGAGTCTAAAGGCCTTTTCATACCATGGGCTTATGTAGCGGCTGCATCCCCTCCATCCAAGCATTGGATTTGCCTCAACAATCTCGTATTTTTCGCCGCCCTTTAGCTCCCTGTACTCATTAGTTTTGAAGTCGCTGAAGCGGACAACTACTGGGCGTGGCTGTATAGCCCTTGCAACCGTGGCTATTCCCTCTGCAAGTTTGTCAACGAACTTTTGCGATTGCCCAGTCTCGACGAGATACAATGGATGCTCACCTATGTAGCTGGCGAGGATAAACTCTATGCGCATTAAACCAATGCCCTCAAAAGGCAAGTCTTTGTAGTCTTCGATTTTTTCCGGAACGCCCAAATTCATGTATATTTTAGTCGCAGTAACAGGCACCGAGTAAGCTATTACTCCGCCAACATGAGTTGACGGGGAGGCAGCCCCTGTAGAGGATGAAAGTTGCTCGGTTAATGCCGGCAAAACTCCCTCGTAAACGACGCCGCTTCTAGCATCCACGGTGTATTCTTTGCCTGAAACCATAAGTTTAGTGGCGTTTTCTGTACCGACAACGCACGGAATTCCAAGTTCTCTACTGACGATTGCCGCATGGCATGTGACACCACCCTTGTCTGTCACTATTGCACCTGCAAGTTTCATGAATGGCACGTAATCTGGATTCGTCATGTCCGTCACCAGAATGTCGCCTTTCTGCATGACCTTCGCTGCTTCCTGCGGGTTCAAAACAACCTTCGCCACACCTATACCAAATCCTCTTTTGCCGGCAGCTATTCCCTTCACAACCACTTTAAGCATTTCAGCCTGTTTTTCGGTGGCAGTTTCAGGTTTCTCCGGAAGCTGAGCTACTTTTGTGCTCCAGACGGTTTCTGGTCTTGACTGCACTATGAAGACGTTTTGTGGGAATGGAATGTCACCGTCAATTGCCCATTCTATGTCTTGGGCTTTTCCGTAATGTTGCTCTATACGCTTTGCTAGCTCCGCAAGTTTAAGTATTTCCTCATCGCTTATGCATGGTTGTTCCTGTTTTTCTGGCGGCACTTCAGCGTGAATGGTTTTTCCAGTTTTAGGGTCTCGAATGTACTGCACGGCTTTTTTAGCTATACGTTTCTCAATTATTTTCAATGTTTTCTTGTCAACAACAAAGTCGTCTGGAGTTACTGCGCCCGAAACAACAGCCTCACCGAGTCCATAATTGCCTTCAATAACAATCTCGTTTGTGTCTCCAGTCACAGGATTTAGTGTAAACATCACGCCAGCAGCCTTCGAGTTAACCATCTTTTGGATGCCGACGCTTATGAAGACTTTTTCGTGGGCGAAACCCTTCTCTGAACGGTAAAAGATTGCACGCGGCGTGAATAGGCTTGACCAACATTTCAGGGTGCTCGCAACAACCTCGTTGGCGCCCCTAACATTAAGGTATGTTTCTTGCTGTCCAGCAAACGACGCATCAGGCAGGTCTTCAGCCGTGGCACTTGACCTTACGGCGACAAAAACATCTTTCATGTTGAGCCTCCTGCACAGTTCTTCGTAGGCTAATTTGATGGCGCTCTCGATTTCTTTGGGCACAGGCGTTGACTCTATCAATTCACGAATCTTTTTTGAGGCTATTTCATACTGTTTTGGGTCACTGGGATTCGTAATGGTTTCTCGAATTATTTCATAGATCTTTGCGGAAATTCCTGTGTCCTCAATGAACTTCTTGTAGGCATAAGCAGTCACAGCGAAGCCCGGTGGAACTGGTATGCCTGCACTGATCATTTCGCCTAAATTGGCGTTTTTACCACCAACTGACAGTATATCCGTTCTTCTTAGGTTTTCAAACCATATCACTAAATCTTTTTTCATTTCAGCCAAGAGTTTTCACATCCTCCCTCTGCACTTTTTCAATGACTATCCTGCATGGAATTGGAAGCTTTGCACTTCCACGTCTCAAAGCTTCCTTTGCAACTTCGACACCATCCGCGTTAACCCAAACCGTAATAATTGTCTGTTTAGGTTCAACGCGGGCTGCTGTGCCTATGGGCTTTCCAAACGCCCTCCGCATTCCATCTTGAAGACGGTCTGCATGTGCACCAAAAATCATTTTGTTCTCCCGTAAGATTACGTGTGGGTAAGGATGAACTTGTAAACGGTAATTGTTTGAAAGTTTTTCCATGAGGAGACGGTTTGTTGCCACGCGTGCCGCTTCGAGGGCGTTGTGGCGAATTTGGGCTTTTTCAAGAGCTATGAGCTTTGCTTCATATTCAAACTGCGCTTTAGTGTCGCCCATAGTAAATTTACTTATTTTCGGCTGTGGGAAACCCTTTACAAACTCTCTTCTAGTGTAGGGTTGCCCTTTTACCTCCCGGTAGTTCTTTGCGCGCATATCGCATCCCCTTCAGCATACCATAATTGTCTTATTTAAACGATTTGTTGAGGAAACATTTTGATTGAAGTTATGAATTTAAAATAATGTTTCTAAATCAGTAGCTAAAACTTCTTACCTCTCAACCATATTTTGGCAAGTTCATCGTAATTTGGAAAAACTTTGCGTAATATCGGAACGTACATGCGTATCTCCTCGTCAGTCAAATACTGGAATTGGTACTCACCCATGTACGGCGCGGGTTCGCCTTCTCTAGTTTCGAATTCTATGTGCATAAAAGGGTCTCCACGCTTAATGGTTATCGGGCATCGGTCATTACTCAAGTTTACAAGTTCTAGAGCGAGTCTTCCGACAAAACCGCTGTGAACCTTCGCGGCGTTGAGGAAGGATAATCCCATTCTTCCATACTTGCTTTTTGCTGTTAAGTGTGCAACGTAGTTTGGCGGAGTGAACACTATCTCGTATGATATTAAGTTTTTATGTTCCAAATAATGAAGTGTGGTTTCCTCTTTCACTGTTAGTATGTAGCTATCCCCGTCCAACAAATTGTAATCGTACGGGTAAATGCACTTGTAGTTTTCAATAAGCTCTTTAAGCTTATCCTTACCTAACACGCACATACTCTAAGCCTCAAGCACTTTCTAGCATTAGTAAAATTCACATGTTATATAGTTTTTGACACAACAAATTAAAAGGATGCAGGTGTATGAAATGCAAATATCATGAGAAGGAGCCTCTTTGAAAACGAATATTCACTTAAGGCAAATTGCCTCAAAAAGAACTATTTTTTCAAAAAAAGGTAAGTTGCGTTCCGCGATGACTTTTGCCTTGAATCCGTTATCTTCAAATTTTTGTAGCGTCTCGGTAACTCCAGAAAGGGTTGACTGCATCACAAATACGCGCCCAGATTTTTTAAGGTATTTCGGCGCTTGACAAATAAAACGGTCAATGACTTGTCTGCCGTCAAGCCCACCAGACCAAGCAAATTCAATCCACGCGAGCTTCTCCATTTTTTCGGAGGGCAAGTACGGGGCGTTAAAGAGAATTAAATCAAAAATGTTTTTGGCTGCTAAAGGCTCGAATAGGTTTCCTTGAATAAACTTCATTTTGTTTACAACATTGTTTATCTTCGCATTTTCTTTTGCGCAGCGGACGGCATGGGGGTTTATGTCAACAGCGATAACTTTGGAAGCCTTTTCCGCCGCTATGATTCCCAATATGCCGCATCCAGTACCCATATCAAGAACAACATCGCCACTTTTAACACTCAAATTTTCTGCAAACAGAAACGAATCTTCTGCTGGCTCGTAAACATTTTCGTAAATTTTGAAGATTTTATCTGCGAAGAACACTGTTTTACATTGCGAGTGCATTGGCCAGCACTCCAAAGTCTTCGGGTGCCAATTCTCTAACTCTTATGTCTTGAAAGACGAAGGAACTCAGCATGCCAGAAATTTTTTCAGTGGATGAAATGCCGGCGCTTTTAACGAATGATTGAAGAACTTTCCTAACTCTTCTGTTTCGTCGAGTAAAAAGGAATCGGGTTAGTTTTTGAAACAGTTTTTCATCCCTCACCAGGAATGGAGGAACTATCTTAGGTTTTAACCGAACTATGATGGAATCCACCTTTGGTTGCGGGTGAAACATCCAGTTTGGAACATCATTAAGAAGCTCCACTTCTGCGTTATAATAAGTAATAACTGTTAGCCAACCGTATTGCTCGCTTCCAATCGGGGCTATAAGGCGCTGGGCAAACTCCTCCTGAAAAACGAGAATGGCACATTCAAACTTTTTTTCAAAAAGCCACAAAAGCAATCGCGAAGAAATGCCGTACGGTGGAACTGAAACAACCTTGTTAAATGGAGGAATTTGAGCACTAAAAATGTCACCTTGAATTATCTCTGCGTTAGAGCACAATTTGAACCGTTCACGCAAAATTTTAACAAGCCTCGCATCCAATTCAACAGCCAAAACGCCTCTGCACTTCTCAGCTAGAAACTTTGTCAGAAAGCCTAAACCAGCCCCAACATCCAACACAACATCGTTCTTCGTTAAAAGGGCGTAATCAGCCATCAACTGAAAAACTGCGGGATTAACCAGAAAGTTTTGTCCTAAACGTCTCTTCGGAAAAATTCGATATCTTCGAAGCAAAAGCTTCGCTTCTTCCAAAAGGCTCATGTCAAACATTAACTGCTGCCATCTGCCATTTTATGTTATTGCGCTCTCGTGAACAACTGATATTTAGTCTCGCCAGCAAGCTCCTCCAGAATTCTCTTCGTAATCAACTTTACAGGGTTAGGCAGCTCTGTGCGCTTTTGTAAATCCTCAAAACTTTCAAAGGGCTTCTTTTCACGCTCATTTATAACTTGCCACATGTACTTTTTGCCTATGCCAGGAATAAGTTCCAAAGCGTGCATTCTAGGCGTGATGGCGCGCGCAGTGTTGAAGAAGTTTACAAACCATTTCTCCCTGTTCAAAACTATCCTACTTACAACGGATGGAAGCTCCATTTTCGCAGCAGCAGTTAACTCATCATAGCGTACTCGCCCAATAATGTACGTAATCTCTTCCCTCGAGTCTTTTCCAACATAAACTCGGTCATGCGCTTTTAAAACAACGCCTTCTTTGGCAAGCGCCTCCAAAAGCGTGAAGAACTCTTCCCCAACAAGCTGCACTAGAGCTCCCGCTCTGTAACCAGCTCGCCCGGTTACTCGCATGCCAGGTCTGCCGTGCGGCAGAAAATCTAGAACGTAAGCGTATTCCTCATATCTTTTTTCCATCATAGCCGCCTTTACTTTTTAACTCTTTAAAATTACGGTGAAATTGTCTATTTCATTTTCGATACTCGTTTAAAAGACTGATTATGGCTTCCAACTTTGACGTTTCAATTATTTTGCGCCCTCCAGCCAGAAAGATTCTAAGCTCTTCCACACTTTTTGGAGCACAGTTGACCACTTGAACAGCCTCATCCTCGTCAAGTCCGAATTCTTTAACAAGTTTTTCTACAAGTTTTTCGGCTGCGTCAGCATCCATCTTTGAGAACTTAGATACGTAATCGTATGTACGGCGTTGAAACTGGTCTAGGTTTTCTTCGCCGATTGACTCTAATATCTTCTTAACTTGTGGAATGGTGAGCTTTTTCTCCGTTGATGCTCGCTTTGACATTTAATCACCCTCGTATGGTTCTAGATGTTCGGGTCTAGCGATAATTTCTTTGACAGCATCACCTTGCGTGACGCTTATGACGTAGCTTCGCCCACGCTTCTCAACGACTGTACCGACTTTGCCATGGTAACGCCTATGCGGCATTCCCTTTTGAACGCTGGGGTCAAGTTTAATTACCACGCGGGTTCCAGGTGCATATTCATGTAACAGTTTGCTAACTCTAACTTTTCCTCTTTCTCTAGGCTCTTTCCTGAGAAGTCTCCGTGTTCCTGCACGGTAGCCTTTTGATTTTCTCATTTTCTCACCTTCAATAGTGCATAATTACGTTTAAAACATCGAGCTTTATAGGCTTCGCTTTATTTTTGAGAATTTCGGAGACGCTTGGCGTTGTTCTTCCCTCATCTCCAGTCACCAATTCCTTAACATAGAGTCCTCCTTGGCATTTTATTTTCATTTCAGCCCTTTTAGGTGACAACTTCTTTACTTTAACCTCGTATATGTACTTTTCCCGAGTTAAATCAGCCCGTCGATGCATGACACGCAAAGGAGTACGCTGCTTTATCATGACTCTTGCCAATTTTTCCTCCAAAAGACGCAGTTCGCTGTCAGTAACATCTTCCTCGAATTCAATTATTACGCGGTACTCCTTTTGGAAAGCTTCACCCTTCTTCAATTTCCTTATAACTGACTTGTCTACGAAACACAAATTAGAAATGCGAACTTTGCCTGCAGCTTGCAAGTTTACGGCTTCTTCCATCTTTTTAAGGTCTATAAAGCGTTTCTTTGGCTGTGAAATTTCTATCACAAAGGGTCTGCCTTTACCTAGCATTCTTGCGTCAATGTCTTCTCTTCCAGATGCGTGGAATGAAGCTTTTGAACCGCAAGTCTCTTCCAGGAATGGTTTCTCAATAATCTCCTCAACAGATTCCGCATACATTTTTCCAGTCCAATTACATTTTTCGCACCCTTTTCCCCGGCAATTTGAACATAGCCATTTGGATTGCGGAATACCTCTAACCAGTTTTTTATAGTACCCGGCTATGTAAAGCGGGTTAACTTGAAGCCTCACATTCTCCGTTATGGGGTTTATGAGAACAACAATTTCAGGCTTAGAGTAATCGACGCTTTTTCCAGCGCGTTCGGCAAGTTTTTTACCGAGAAGCCTTCCGAACTCGCTTCTCATGTTTTCGCCGTAACTCACATCAAACTCTGCTTTAAACTCGTCCTCTCGCTCCTCAACATGAACTGGCAATTCAACACCAACCAAAAAGCTGCGATACTCGTACACACTCAAATTTTCAACAGCCTTCTGGACTATGTTTTCAAGACTTTGAAATTTATCTTCACATAAGAAACAGCGCTTAGGCAAATTTTTACGGAAAACACGTCTTCTCATCTTTTGAATTACTTCCTCTGCTTTTTGGCAGAACCCATTTGTTGCCAAGACTTTCAAAATCCTTAAGCCTTCCTCGTCTCTTGAAAGAGCCAAATCATGCGCCTTGAGGATTAAAGCCAGTTTAATCGCTTTTCCCCTTTCATCGTTTTCCATGTTGCACCCTAAAAGGGCAAATTGCCTTCCTAAACAGTTGTCGCATAAGGGATATTTTTGGAGCATTTCTAACGCTTTTTCTAAAACGCCCATGTGAAAATCCTTCTTAACACGAGGCTAATCACTTAAAATTGAGGGGCAACCCCTTACCAAAGAAAGGCGGTTTCTTTTTCCGCTTTAACGTTTTCATCATGCGACGCATCAAGGAGTACTGCTTTAACAGTTCCTTCACTTCCTTCTCGCTTGTTCCAGACCCCCTGGCAACACGCCGAATCCTAGAAGCATTAAAAATCTTGGGGTTGTCTTTCTCTTCCTTCGTCATTGATTGAATCATGACGCGCCACTTTTCAAGACGATCTTCAGCCATGTTAAGCATGTCCTCTGGTATATCATAGGACATCCCTGGAAGCATCTTTAACAATTTTCTGAAAGTGCCCATACCTTTCATTGCTTCAAACTGTTCGTACATGTCTGTCAAGGTGAATTTTCCACTTAGAATTGCCTTTGCCTTCTTTTCTGGAACCCTAACCTCCGCCTCTCTAACTTTTTCAAGAAGAGTTTCAAGGTCGCCCATTCCCAAAAGTCTTCCGACAAATCTTGATGGAATAAAAGGCTCTATGTCCTCTATTTTTTCGCCTGTGCTTATGAATTTTATTGGTGCACCAGTAGCGGCAACTGCTGATAATGCGCCTCCGCCTCTCGCTGAACCATCAAGTTTCGTCACTAAAATCGAACCTATGGGCGTTGCTTCGTTGAAGGCTTTTGCTTGCACAATTGCTTGTTGACCAATTGTTCCATCAACCACAAGCATGATTTCATCCGGTTTGATGCTTTTTTCAAGCATCATCATCTCCTTGATTAGTTCTTGCTCCTCTTTATGCCGCCCAGCAGTATCGATTATTACAATGTCCTTATCGCTGAACTGCTTTAAGCCTTCAAGAGCTATTTTTACAGGGTCTTTGGCATCTGGATTTCCGTATAATGGAACATTGATTCTGTTTGCCAACTGCTGCAGTTGCGCATAAGCACCTGGGCGATAAGTGTCAACACAAATTAATGCTGGTTTTAAACCTCTCTTTTGGAAATACCTTGCAAGCTTCGCCGCTGCAGTTGTTTTGCCTGAACCTTGTATGCCAACAAGCATTATCACCTTTCTCTTTCCAGGTTCAACTTTGACTGAAACAGGTTTTTCTCCTAGAAAACGCGTCAACTCTTCATAAACGACTTTTATGATGTGCTCACGCCTAGAAATGCCTGGAGGCAACTTTTCCTTTAGCGTCCTCTCCTCTATACGCTTTGAAATGCCAAGTACAAGTTTAACGTTTACATCCGCTTGAAGCAGTGCTCTCTGAACGTCTCGAACAAGTTCCTTAACTGTAGCCTCATCTACAACAGAGGCTCTGAAAACCTTCTTTAAAGCTTCGTAAAGTGAGGAGCCCAAACGTTCTAAAGCCATAATTTTCTCCAGATTTAAGAATGCCCACACCTTTAAATATGTATTCCATAAACCTTTTACATTGAGCACCCAGATAGAGTATTGAGGCAATAAAATTGGATGAGGTAAAAATTATAGAAAAGAAGGAAATCCCCGAAGGTTGCGTAATGCTTTTCGGTTTTCCAGACGTGGGGCTAGTGGGCGTTATAGCTGCTTCCCACCTAATTTCAGAACTTAACGGTATGGAGGAAGTCGCGTACGTTGATTCAAAACTTTTGCCGCCATTGATAGTTCTGCACGAGGGCCTGCCACACTCGCCAATAAGAATTTTTGGAAATCACAACATTCTTTTAGCAGTCTCCGAAACAGCAATACCTGCAGATGTTATTTACCCGATAATGTACGCTCTGATTGATTGGGGAAAGAGTAAAAACGTCAAAATGATGATTTCATTAAGTGGCATTCCAGTACAGGAAAGACAAGACGTTGAAGAGCTAAAAATTTTTGCAGCAGCATCAAACTCAACGGTGCTAAAAACAGTTCAGGATTTAGGCATAGAAATACTGAAAGAGGGGTACATGGTTGGCCCACAAGCAATCATGCTACAGCGCTGCGCGAGCATAGGCTTACCAGCCATAACATTACTCGCTCAATGCTTCTTTAATTATCCAGATCCAGAGGCTGCGGCGGAGGTATTGAAAGGATTGACAAAGATAACAGGGTTAAAAGTGGATGTTTCAAAACTCCTTGAGAAAGGCGAGGAAATTCGATTGAAGGCTAGAGATGTTATGCGGCGCACTCAACAGGAACTCTCCAAGATGAAGAAGACGCAAGAGTATGACATGCCATTGTATATAACCTAGGGGGTAAGCAAAATGTCAGAAAGAAGGAGGCGCTCAATCTTCGATTTAATTGATGAATACTTTGAGAACTTAGAGGAATCAGTTAGGCGCTTAAGAGAATCATGGATTGAGAAACCAAGTTGGGATAGAAAAACATGCACAATAGAACCGCTCCGCGACATATCAGTGTCCCCAGCAGAAGTCATAGTTACTGTTGACTTGCCCTACACTGAAGAGAACACAATTCGCGTTAAACCAATAAGCAGAGACACCATTGAAATCTCTGCTAAAATGAAGCGAAAAATAAGTTTTGACGACTTTGGCATAACACATTACAAAGGCGAGTTCCAAACATTCCACTGCCAAACACGCATACCCGTGCCAGTCTATATGGATAAGATGAAAGTGCGATTTAAAAGGGGCATACTTGAAATTCACTTGCCACGCAAACATGAACATGAAATCCCAATAGAATAAATGAAAGACTCGATAACGCCATATTTAGCGCTTTTCACGCAACTGTTTACCTTTTGTCTTCCAACCCATTAATGCCTACTTATGTTCAGGCCAGAGTGCTAGAGGAGGTAGAGCATAAAAGATGTAGAAGGCCTATCAGAGCGTTAAGCCTCAGCCTTTAAATGTCGTCATAAATCAGACGGCTCTTCTCGCATCATCGGCTCAAAGAATTCTATGTGGACCTTCAAGATAAAGTTTGACGGAAAGTTTTAACAACAAGTTGGAGGTAATCCTTTTAATCCTCTACTTAGGTTTCAAAAAGCTCAGTTGGGATTGGTGGAGTTGAAAAGCTCCTATCGTATTTGGTGGCTAGCGTTATTTTGTCCTAACAATCTTAATTTTGCCAAGTATACGCCAAAATTCCACTTCAACACCAGGGGCAATTTTCGCCTTTAAGTCTTCTTCTTCAGGGTAAGGTGCATCCAGATACTCATAAGTTTCTAAATCCATTATTTGAACGCTTGAAGGCGTGACAGCAAAAACCTGCCCGCTTCTTTTCTCAATTATTGGCACCTCAGCATTTGCATCGACAGGTTTAACCACACTTCTTTTGACGCCATCAAAAATTCCTACAGCAACTATCCGCGCTTTAGCTGAACCGTGCTTTCCAGGTTTTGATTTGGTTATATCCACTATGCGGCATGGTTCGCCATCAACTATTAAGTAACCACCAACCCTAAGGCTTCCAACATCAACAGGCTTACTCAAATTCTCACCGACACCGCGTTTACCTTCCATCTACAGCATTTCAAACAACATCCATATATAGATTAAGGTGCCGCTTATACTAAAAGGTGGAAGCCTTTGTTAAAAAGCGCGGGGTTGGTAGCCAGATTCGATAAGAAGAAGGCTGTGAAACTTGCTGAAGATTTAGCAGAATACCTGATGAAGAAAGGATTAGAAGTACAAATAGAAGACACACTCGCAGAAAGAATGAGTATAAAAGGAAAAACCGTTCCGTTAGAGAAGATGAAGACGGATCTTATAGTAACAATTGGCGGGGATGGAACAATTCTGAGGACATCCGTTTCAATTCCAAAGCCAGAGCCGCCGATACTTGCAATAAACATGGGTGTACGGGGTTTTCTAACTGAAGTTGAGCCAGAACAAGCATTTAACGCTGTAGACAAATGTCTAAAAGGAGAATTCACGATAGAAAGATGCATGAAACTCTCCATAACTGTAAATGACGAAAAATTCCCAGAAGCCCTGAACGAAGTTTTAATCTCAGCCGACGAACCAGCAAAGCTACTTTATGCTAAGGTCTTTAAGGATAAAAAGGCGATTCTTAATCTGCAGGCGGATGGCGTAATGGTTGCCACACAAACTGGCTCTACGGGATATTCCCTATCAGCTGGAGGCCCGGTTTTAGATCCTAGTTTAGACGCGTTTGTTTTGACGCCCGTATGCCCCTTAAGCATATTTTATCCAATCGTTTTTCCAGCTGAATCTCATCTCACAGTTAACGTAGTTAGACCTAAAAGAACACTTGTTGTTGTTGACGGACACTACCGTAAAACAGCGAGCGGAAAAACTATAAGCATAAGAGTAACGCGATCAAGCAATGAAACCCTCTTTGTGAGGTTTAAGGAAAACTTTTACCAAAGGCTAAGGAGCAGACTCCTTTTTAAGGGAAGTTGATGACAAGCCCTTTTGAAGTTAAGCGCGCCATAGTTCTGGATACATCTGCCCTCGTTGCTGGTTTTGATCCATTCTCAATAAGCGAAGAGCAGTACACAGTGCCACTTGTAAGAGAGGAATTGAAGGGGAACGCCCTTACAAGGGTTAGGTTAAACACAGCCATCGAACGTGGAAAAATAATTATTAGAAAACCTGAAAAAACGTTTTTAGATATAGTGAAGACTTCCGCAACTGTTGTTGGCGACAAGTTTTCCCTTTCAGAAGCTGATTTGCAAGTTTTAGCTTTAGCCCTTGAACTTAAAGACCAAGGTTACAGCCCACTAATTGCTTCGGATGACTATTCAATACAGAATGTTGCAAACCACATGGGAATAGATTTTGCTTCACTTGCAACGTTTGGCATACGCTTTCAACTTGAGTGGATAAGATACTGCCCAGCGTGTCACAGAAAATACCCAGCAGATTACAAGCTGAGAACATGTGAAGTTTGCGGAACTGAGTTAAAGAGAAAACCTTTAAGGAAAAGGAACTTACATCGATAACAACCATCTGCAACAAGGAGAACTGGAAATGAGCACAATTAAAAGAAAAGTAGCCTATTTTAAGGAGGCAGGCGCAAAAAACACAGAAGCTCTATTAAATGTTGTTAAGTCTTACGTGGAGAAAGAGGGCATAAGAGACGTTGTTGTTGCTTCAACGACAGGAGCAACTGGAGCAAAAGTAGCAAAAATCTTCAAAGGATACAATGTGGCAGTAGTCACACACCATTTCGGTTTCAGGGAACCTGGACAAACGGAGCTGCAAGAAGAATATAAAAGGGAAATCCTTTCTAGTGGCGCAAAAATTTTTACTGGCACTCATGCTCTAAGCAGCGTGGAACGTGCAATACGGAAAGATTTTGGAACTCTCCAACCTCTGGAACTCATTGCTAACGTGCTTAGGCTGATGGGGGAAGGAACCAAAGTGTGCGTGGAAATCACACTTATGGCAGCAGATGCAGGCTTTATATCAGTCGATAAAGACATCATTGCAATTGCAGGAACAGGAAGAGGCGCCGACACAGCACTGCGGATAAAACCAGCTAACACTGCAAGATTCTTTGACTTAAAAATTAGGGAAGTAATAGCAAAACCACAAGACTTCTAAGATGGCAAGTTCACGTTCAGTAGCATTACACTTCGTCGCCGTCGCGTTTGCTGAAGTAAATTATGTTCCGATGCTCAACATAACCGCACTTTTTAAAAAGTTCTTTAGAGGCAACGTTATTATCCTCAACAAGCGCACAGAATATCTTTACGCCATGCGTCCTTAACACTTTTTCCGCCTCATCCACCAAAGCCCTGGCAATTCCACGATGTCGATAATTGGGGTCAACGGCCAAGCGGTTTATCCATCCCTTACGCAAATCGCAGCTTAATATTACAACTCCAACAAGGTGACGGTTTTCGAATGCCCCTAGGAAAAAATCTGGGTTGGCCTTCATTTGTGCAGCTATGGCCTCTTTGCTATCTCGCCCTTTAAGTTTGAACGGCAATTTCGCCCGAGACCAGAGCCCTATTACCTCATCGTAATCTTCTATTGTAAGCCTTCGAACTTTCATGTAAACACTGACTTCAGCTTTCTTTTTCCACTTCTCTTACAGCGTCTTCAATTATCTCCATCGCCGCGTCGACCAGTTCTCTTGTTATGCTTAGCGGCGGTGCAACTCTTATCGTTGACACCCCGCACGTAATGACGGCGACACCACGTTTCCATGAACGCGTCATAATTTCGGAGGCTTGCTTAGCTGCGGGTTTCTTGTTTTCCTTGTCTTCAACAATCTCCATGCCTATCATTAGCCCCTTTCCCCTAACATCGCCAACAATTTCTCTTTGTTCTTTAAGTTCTTCAAGCCTCTTCATAATATATGCGCCTTGTTTTGTAGCGTTTTCCAACAGTTTTTCTTCTTTAATCACGTCGATAACGGCGCTTGCTGCAACACATGAAAGTGGATTGCCTCCAAAAGTGCTCGCGTGAGAACCGCCAACCCAGTCCATAACTTTTTCTTTTGCAATGGTTGCGCCTAAAGGAAGACCTGACGCCAAAGCCTTTGCACTGCATAATATATCGGGTTCAACACTCCAGTGTTCAATTGCAAACCACTTACCAGTTCTGCCCATGCCGGACTGAACCTCATCATCAATAAGCAGAATACCGTACTTGTCGGCAAGCTTCTTGAGTCGCTGGAAGTATTCTGGCGGCGGAACAACGTAGCCGCCCTCTCCTTGAATTGGTTCAAACAATATTGCAGCAACTTCTTCTGGAGGTACATATTTTTGAAGCACGAATTCGTCGATAAAATCAACGCACCAATAGTGGCAATCTGGATATGAAAGTTTAAAGGGACAACGATAGCAATATGGATAAGGCACATGTGTGACTCCTGGCATCATTGGAAAGAAATATCGTCTCTGCGTGGGCTTGCTAGCAGTAAAGGATAAGGAACCGATAGTGCGCCCATGGAAAGCACCGATAAAACCTATGAAGAGCGGTTTGCGCGTGTGCCACTTCGCAAGTTTGATTGCCGCCTCGATCGCTTCTGTTCCACTGTTCCCAAAATAGACCTTTTTATTGAAGTTGCCGGGTGCTATGCTGGCAAGTTTTTCTGCAAGGTCGACAACCTCGTTATAGTAAAAGTCTGTATTAGAATAATGCAAAAAGCGGTCACATTGATTCTTTATGGCTGAAATCACTTTGGGGTGATTATGGCCAACATTGAGGCAAACCAGTCCAGAGTTAAAGTCTATGTACTCGTTGCCATCAACGTCCCTTACTATGCAACCCCTTCCGGATTCAACAACGAGCGGATAGAACCGTACATATGAAGGCGAAATCAAACGTTCATCTTTTTTGATAAGTTCTCTGGCCTTTGGTCCAGGTGGCGTAACAACGATTTTTGGATATACGCTCATTTTAATCTCCTGCGAGATTACGATTAGAAAAGTCAACTTTTATATATAATTACCTCTGAAGAACCGTTAAAAAGCACAATAAAAGTTTTGAGAAACGGATTGTGACCTAGCCTAGCACTGACAAGTTGTTCTGAAGGCTTTTGTTTTACTGTGCTCTACGGTTTAGCTACTGTAATTTCGATTGCTGACACGTTTGCTTTTTGTCCTTCGCCCCTAGTGACCTCTTCGGTTGATATGTTGACACCTTGAAGCTGTAGGTCTTTCACGAATGCTCTTCTCAGCAGCTCAACGGTATCAACGGCTCTGCTGATTGCCCGTCCCCTAGCTTTAACTGTTAATTTCTTGGCGCCAGAGTTGAAGAATGTGAGACAGGCAACTACGTAGTTCATTATCGGTTTTTTGCCGATTAACACAACATTTTCGTCAGTTTGCACAGTCTTGACGTTTTTCGCGGTTTTTTCCGTAGTCTGCTTCTTCTGCTTCTCTTCCGTCATCCTACATCTTCCTTCCCTGAAGCATTTACATTGTTGATGTTTGGCAATAGTAAAATATATGATAACTATGGAGACTCTTATATTTTTCCGTATGGTGCAGAATCAGACGCGCAGTCTGATGCCAATTTGCGATAGTGCTCCCAGTCTTCATCAACCCATTTCTGAATCCTCTCAACATCATCTTCTTTCAAGTTGCGGAATCTACCCTGCAAGGATAAATATTCTTTGACTGGCTTACGTTTAGACTTATCAAGTAATCTGTCGCTGGGAGGATTAAGTTTAAAGCGTCCATATTCAATTTCAAAAAGCGCCCATAGCCCTGTGAGCACGGCAAGTCTGCCAATCTCAACAGTTTTGCTTGAGTCATAGCGCCAACCAGTTGGGCATGGTGCAAGTAGGTGAATGTATTTTGTACCTTTGATTTCCTTAGCCTTTCTAAGCTTGTTTACAAAGTCTAATGGGTATGAGGGACATGCTGTTGCAACGTAAGGTATTCTATGAGCAGCCATGATTAGCGCCATATCCTTTTTCCGTTCCCTTTTGCCAAGAGGCGTAGTTGTCGTCCAAGCGCCATACGGTGTCGCCCCGCTACGCTGCATTCCAGTGTTGCCATATGCTTCATTGTCATAGCAGATGTAAATGAAGTTCGTTTCTCTTTCAGCTGCGCCAGATAACGCTTGAATTCCTATATCAACTGTTCCACCGTCTCCAGCCCAACCGACAACAGTTATATCTTCAAGATTTCTTTGACGCAAAGCTGCAACTATTCCCGAAGCTGCAGCTGCAGTGGATTCAAATAAAATGTTTTGGAGGGGAACATTAAAAGAGGTGTAGGGATACGGCCCTTGAATCACAGTTGTGCAGCACGCTGGAACCACCAGAATAACTTTATTTCCTAACGCTTTGAAAAGTAGGCGGAGCGAAATTGATGGACCGCAACCCGCACAAGCTGCGTGCCCCTTAAGTAGATATTCTTCTTTTGGAAGTTCTTTAATTGTAACCATATTTTCACTCCCTTAAATCAACCCACTCAGTTTCTTTTACCACTTTGCCCTCACGCATCCATCTGAACGCTTTTTTGGCAATTTGTTCGATAGTCACGTAGGTTACATCCCTCCCTCCTAAGCCAGCAAGAAAACCAGCAACTGGCAGTGGATCTTTCTGGTTTAGAATTGATGCTTTAATTTCTGTGGCTAGAAAGCCTTCCATTCCAAAGGATACGTGACGATCGATTGTCACAAACATTTGTGCTTGTTTTGCAAGTTTTACAATTTCTTCAACTGGAAATGGACGGTAAACGCGAATCCTCGCTGCCCCCGCTCTAACGCCTTCTTTGCGCAGGTTGTCTACGGCCATTTTCGCCTCGCTCCCCATTGTTCCCATAGTGAATAGAATTAGGTCAGCGTCTTCACACAAGTATTTTTCAACAAGTCCGCCATGTCTAAAGCCGAAACGTTCGCCATATTCTTCGTCAACTTTAGGAATCAACTGCTTCGCGTTTTCCATCGCTTCTTGAATCATATAGCGAAACTCCATATACCATTCAGGCGAAACAAGGTTTGCATGTGAAAGAGGATTATTGATGTCCAAAATCCAACTGGACTTATAAGGTGGCAGAAAATCGTCAATCTCTTTTTGATCTGGAATTTTTACTGGCATGTAAGTGTGCGAAAGAATAAAGCCTTCAAGGCAGACCATGGCAGGCAGGAAAACATGCTCATCTTCGCAAAGCCTGTAAGCCTGAATTATCGTATCGAAGACCTCTTGGTTGTCAGCACAGTAAAACTGAATCCAACCGGTATCACGTTGAGAAAGGGAGTCGCTGAAGTCTGGCCATATGCTCCATGGCGCACCCATAGCACGGTTAACAACAGCCATTACTATCGGTAACCGTGAACCAGAAGCCCAATGTAAGGCTTCATGCATGAGCGCTAACCCATGGGCGGATGTCGCTGTAAAGGTTCTGACACCAGTTGCGGCCGCTGCGATGCAAGCCACCATGGCGCTGTGCTCGGATTCAACGCGAATGTACTCTGCGTTCATTTCTCCACTTTCAACAAATTCCGCGATTTTTTCAACAATGGTTGTCTGAGGTGTTATGGGATACGCGGCAACCACTTTGACTCTTGCCGCTTTCGCGGCATATCCAGCAATGTGATTCGCCGTGTCGATTAACGTTTGAGCCATTTTCTATTCTCCCTCCCTATGCATTGTTATTGCTTTAACTGGACACTCGTTAGCACATATACCACAGCCCTTACAATAGTCATAATCTATTACGGGAGTATCATCATCTTGCCTTGTTATTGCTGCGTCTGGACAATAAACCCAGCAAAGTGTACATCTAGTGCATTTCGAATAGTCAATTTTTGGACGAAATGTCCTCCAAGACCCTGTTTTTCCCATACTGCCAACAGTGGGTATTGCTAGAGGTGTCAGAGGCAGTTCCTTTCTTGCTTTTGGAATTTTATACATGCGCTTTCACCATCCCTTTACTAGGCGTTCATAAGCTAGTTCCGCTGCCCGCGCATTTTTCTCGCCAGCGGCACCAGACCACGACTCTTTAATAACCTTCAAAACACTTTCCAATTTAACTTCGCCTGTCGCTTTTGCGAATGCCCCTACAATCGCGGTATTAACAACTGGCAAACCAGCCACCAAAAGATTTAGTTCAAGCGCGATGCCAGTAGCATCAACTGTCGCGAGTCGCCAACCCTTAAGCTCAACTTCCTGAGGCTTCTTCGTTGTATTCATTATTATTATTCCATCTTTTTTCAGTCCCTCGGCGACATCTACAAACTTGTAAATTATTGGGTCCAGTACAATCACGTAGTCAGGGTTGTAAACTTGGCTATGCACAAGTATTGGCTCGTCGCTTATTCTAGCAAATGCTTTAACTGGAGCTCCCCGTCGCTCAGCGCCAAAGTATGGAAAAGCTTGAACCCACTTTCCTTCAACAAAGGCTGCATGCGCCAACAATTCTGCAGCTGTGACGCCTCCTTGTCCGCCGCGCCCATGAATCCTGATTTCCTTAAACAATACTTCCCCCTTCTATTGGAAGTGAAAATGGAAAGGTTCATTCTTATTAGTGTTAGCTTAAGCTAAAGCCAAAATTAACATCAAAAATAAGCCGCTAACAGCGAATATAGGAACCGCTACAACCTTTGCCCTTTTGAGAGCCTTGTCTATTAAGAGGCATAATTTTTCAAGCAAGCTCTCCCCAATAACCTTAACATTTGGAATAGTAATTGTCTGACATGTAGAAGCAACACGTTCAATGTTGTTTAAGGCTTTTGTTGTCGCCTCCTTTATGTAGGTGATTAGTTTTTCGCGGTTCATAACTTCACCTATTGGGTGATAACCTCGTTCACTCAGTACAATAGCGTTCACTGAATGCGTGTCAGTTGTGAACACTTCGCCTTCGTCAACACCTATAGAACTAAGTGTTGAAAGTATCTTTTCGCGTAATCCAGAAATCATATTGTTGCCGTCAATTATTATGTATGCGGTTTTTTGCTCGCCAACCTTAACAGTGACAACAGTTATGCCACCTTGCCCCATGCCATCTCTAAGGCTAAACTCTCTTGGGAAAACCGTGGCAGCGCCAATTTCAAAGGATAAACGCTTCAAAGAAACAGCCTTTTCTAGACAAGAAACGACAACTTTCCTTAATGAAGCCAAGGCTTCGTCAATACTTATTGCTCCATCAATGCTATTATGTGCGTTAACGACGATGCAACGCTCTAACCCTAATTTTTTAGCTTCTTGGCGCACAAACAATCCTAGTTCCTGAGGCAGATCTTCAGTTGTATTTGGAGCAAGAGTTAAGGAAACGAAAACTGTTCCTCCAAAAATTTGGCAACACGCGGTTGCCCTGCCATCACTTGCAGTTACAAAGGGAGACGCCTTATCTTCAGAAAACCCGAATTGAATATTTCCAATAATGCTCTTTAGCATTTTTTCATTTTGAAGCTGGGAAGCCAAATCGAATTCGTGGCCGAGTAAACCATGCGGCACGCATACTGTACATTGGAGCTTATCCTCTAAAGACTTCTTAATCATAAAGGGTAAAAGACTGCTTCCCACATTTTTGAATGGTCCCGGATGAACAGATGGCACAACCATTATTGCTTTCGGTTTTGATTTTTTCGAACCGAATGCTATTAGGTCGACTTCAACATCGTGGCTTTCGCCAAGCTCCTCTAAAATCTTCTCGAATGGCTCGTTTAGATTCGCAATCCAGTTAAGAAGAAAAGCCTTAAAAATCGCCAACCCGGAAACCCCAAGCATGCCAACTCCAACTTGACTTATCATGTAAGTAAAAAGTGCACTTGAAACAACGCTTATCAACACTGCAGGAACCAAAAAAACGATGAAAAAGGGCGAGTAAAAACCAGCTAGCCTCCACGTTATCATAAAAAAGAAATAGCAGAAAACTGGACCGGTTACAGACGCAATAAAAAGTTTTCTACTATCAACTGCTGATGTTGAAAGCAGCGCTATCAGGCGGAGGATAACCACAGCAGGAAAACCGAGAAGACACAGCTTAACTCCCCAAAAAACACCGAAAAAAGGCGATACAGCGACACCGAGAAAAATGAAGAAAACCCATAAACCCCAACTGAACGTTGATAACCCAGTCGCCCTCCTTACGTCATAGATTACATCACGTTTCAAAATTAAACTGCTCGTAGCATAATCAGAAATCAATGTCACGAAAAACAACGCGCAGCCTAAAGCAAATCCAAACATCAAACTTTCTGGAAAAGGAAAAACTATTAGCGCAGAAAATGTTCCTCCAGCAAAACAAAGCAAAGCCAACAGAAGAGCCATCTTACTATAGGACGGAAGTCTAAACAGTGATGAATAATGCTTAATAGCCCTGTCCATGAAATCATTAAGAGCATTGCTCGCCAAGTGCGTCATCTCAAGTGAATGCTCAATGAAGGCTCCACTCACATATTAAAATGTCGCAGGTTTAGGTTAGAAGCATTATGAAAGTTTGAGACAACCTCTTAAACAATTAGTGGAAACAGCGGCTGTCAATTTTACATAAAAACTGAAAAATGGAAAAAATATGGTAAGCTGCTTAATGTTTGTAAAGAAGCAAAAACCATAACCAGCAGAGGAGCAATTGTTTTATTCCCAAATTGAGTACTATAATGTTTTGCGAACCAGATGCCAGAACAAGAAATCCCGCCGACAATATTTCACATGTTAGAGAAAAATTTGGGCAAGAAAATACGTGTTATTTTAGACCCATCCTATGGTTTCGAAGGAGTACTCGCAGCTGTCACACGCGAGCCTTCTGGAATTTGGCTTTCAGACGCAGAAGCGATTATATTACGTTCAACAATCGCCCAGCCAATACCGCAAGTGGCTGGAAGAGAAGAGAGAAGCGAGATATTTGTCCACTTAAATTCTGTTCAACGGATAGAAGTTTTGCATGCGCCTTCAAGACGTTAAGCATTTTAGTGGAAGAAAACATTCGCCAAAATGCAGATGACGATCAAGGCTATTGCCAAACCCACTAGAAGCTCCGGTCTAACCTTTACGCCCTCGGTTTCCTCCTCAAAGAACCGCAATAATCCCGCGCTCGCCGCTGGCATTGGTGCAGATCGCTCTTTCCTCTTCTTACTCACCGCGATGGCCTCCAAATTATGTTACTATATTAAATTGCAATGTTCATCATTATTAATGTTGCGCCTACCCAAAAGAGTTTTTATTTTGAAGCTCAATAGTGTGATGCGAGGTGTCTTCATGACGGTGTTCCGCGAAGACTACGATTATGTGTTTGACTTGCTTCAGAAACATCACAAATGGTTTCAGGAATGTATTCCACTAATAGCAAGCGAAAACATTCCAAGCCCAGCAGTCAGAGAAGCTTTAACAACGGACTTTGGGAACCGCTATGCTGAAGGTTGGCCTGGAGAACGCGTCTATGCTGGATGCCGCTTCATAGATCAGGTAGAGTTCAAATGCATCGAACTTATGAAAAAGCTTTTCAAAGCAGAGTTCGTTGATGTACGCCCAATTTCTGGTGTTGTCGCAAACCTTGTTGTTTATACAGCGTTTACGGAACCTGGTGACACTATGATGGCTTTGTCAATACCATGCGGTGGGCACATTACAATGGGCAAAAAAGAGTTAGGTGGAACAGCCGGCGCCGTTCACGGCTTAAACGTGGAGTATTTACCATTAGACTATAAGGAATTAAACATAGATGTTGACAAGGCGAAAGATAGAATTGAAAAACTTGCAGCAGAAGGAAAACCGCCTAAACTCGTGATGTTTGGCGCAAGCGTCTTTCCATTTCCACATCCAATTAAGGAATTAGCTGACGCAATAAAAGCGGTTGGCGGAATCGTCGGTTATGACGCAGCACACGTGGCGGGACTAATTGCTGGAGGACAATTCCAAGATCCTTTAAGAGAAGGCGCAGACGTTGCTAGCTTAAGCACACATAAAACATTTTTTGGACCTCAACATGGTGGCGTTTTATCTTGGGAAAAGTACGCAGACAAAATAAAGCGTGCAACCTTTCCGGGGATGGTGAGCAACCATCACTTACATGCAGTTGCAGGCGTCACGATTGCATGCGCAGAGATGCTTGAGTTTGGAAGAGAATACGCAAGTCAAATAGTGAAGAATGCTAAAGCCCTAGCCCAAGCACTTTATGAAAGAGGATTCAACGTCTTAGCAGCGCATAAAGGATTTACACAGTCACATGTAGTTTTAATAGACATAACAAAGTATGGAGACGGAGGCACCATTGAGGAAACTCTGGAAAAAGCAAACATAATAATCAACAGAAACTTATTGCCATGGGACATTAAGGAGGGACGACACTTCATGCATCCTGGCGGCATAAGGCTAGGCGTTTCAGAGGTTACAAGACTTGGAATGAAAGAATCCGAAATGATTGAAATAGCCGAGTTCATTAAACGCGTAATAATTGACAAAGAACCCTTAGAGAAAGTCAAGTTAGACGTAGCAGAGTTCCGAAAAAATTACCAGAAAGTGCATTACTGCTTCGAAAACACAACTGAGGCTTACAAATATATGAGGATTCGCTAAACAAAAGCAAGGTTATAAATGGAAAAGCGTTGTAAGATATGGACCATTGGGCATGGCAACCGCTCAATAGAGGAAACTCTAGGACTCTAAAAGAACACAAGATTGATGTTCTTGCTGATGTCCGAAGATTCCCAACGTCAAAGGTTGAGCACTTCAAAGAAGGAATAGGTTGCCTAATGAGGCTTGCTGAATCTAGGCGGATTTGCTTAATGTGCAAAGAGGTAAACCCAAAATATTGCCATAGAAGGTTCATTGCCAACATCTTGAAAAGCAAAACGTAGAAGTAGTACATATAATTAAAAAGGGGCAGCAAACACTTTAAGCCCAAAATTTCACAAGGATATGCGCTTGGAGGAAAAACTGTGCACATACAGGAATTTCAAGATATGATGCGACAACTATATTATCATAAGGATTCGAAACGTGGGACAGGTGGAACATACGAATGGCTTTCCGACGAAGTTAAAGAGTTGGGTGAAGCACTAAAATCAGGTGACAAAGAGGCTATTGAAAGCGAGTTTGCAGATGTAATTGCATGGTTAGCCTCGCTTGCAAACGTAGTCGGCATAAACCTTGAAAGTGCAACTATTAAAAAGTATAATTGGAGATGCCCAAAATGCCAACAATCACCCTGCCATTGTCCCTTTTAGAGGTTAAAGCGCGTCCACAAGACTTTTTTGCCCTAAACCAGTAAGCACCCAAACATTTGGTTTACCATGTCTGCGCTCCACGGTACCCTCGATTTCTAAAAGCCTTAGATGATGCATGACAACGTTATAGTGCAGTTCTGCCTCCTTAGCAATTGCTTTGGCATCGGATTGACACCTATCCAAAACGGTTAATATTTTTGTCCTTGCTCGAAGACCACGTTTAATGTTCCTTACTTCTGTTAGGTAAGCTTTGGGGTGATAAGACTCCCGTGGCATCTTAACCAAGCTATTATTGGTGGAATTCCTTGAAAAACCTTCTTAAGAAAAATCTGTTAGGCTGATTTGCCTCGGCTTTTTACCTTCAAACAAAGCGTTAATCTCTTCCTTAACTAGGAGGATTCTCTGAGCGTAGTATCTTGGCAATTTATACTTTTCAACCAAGTTTTGTGCTGCCTCGAAGTATTTCTCGATGCCACCACGGTAAACGGTTAAGGTCAGCTTTCCTCCACAATAGGTGCAAACGCCACGAAGTGGAATACGGCGGTAACGTTTGTTGCATGATTTGCACCTTACACCCTGCGTGGAAAAGGCGCGCATGTTACCAGCGATATCACGTATAAAATGCTTAGTTAAAACCTTAAGGGCTACTTTTCTAGCGTCAACCGCCTCGATTTTCTCAGCAAGTTCAAGTTGACTGTTCAGCTTGTCAACCATGGTCTTTAGCCGTTTGTAAGCACTTTCAGAGTTTCCATGGTTTGCGTTTGAAACTGGAGTTGTAAATTTGAAGCCTTCAAACTGCGCTTCAGTTCCAAGCCTATGCTCAACAAGATCTATTATGCCACTTATTCTTTTTGGCTCCACTCCATCCAAGGTTTTCTCGTAAAACTCAGCTGAATATAAACTAGCAACATCAAAGTCGTGAGCTTGTCTCTGAACCTCAGCGGTGTTCACGATGGGTATTAGAAGTAAGGGCGCGTCCATTATTCCACCTATTTGTGATGGCAAATACTCTCGTGAGAAGTTTATTAACGTGTCTAAAGCTAGCATCAGAGCATCCTCATCTCCATCGCAGTCTCTACGCTTTGCAGAGTGCCATACCGGGTGCGCATAGCAAACATTCAGGTTTGTAAATCCAATGATGCGCCCCAAAATTCCAACAGATGTATGAGGCGCCAAACCGACGACAAGGTGCCCTACAAGTTCTTCTATACGTCGCACATTGTAATAAGAGGGAATTCCGTAAACCTTGGTTAAAAGTTCATCAACAAAGTTTGCAATATGCACAAAATATTCTGCACATTTTATTGGTATTACAATGTCCTGCATTTTCAGCTCACAAATTTGGTCATTACTTGTCAACGGTGATCCGAACATATCATGTGTATAACCGAGTTGCCTAAGCCTATCACAAGATACACCTATTTCTGACGGTTTAAAATGTGTTAAAGGAGCATTTGTAGCGTCAAAGCGTATCGTCCCATCCTTGTAAACAGACAAGTCGTACTTCGCTCGGAGAACCCCTTTTTCAATAATCTCCGGAGTCTTTGTCTCATTTGTCAAACCTTTAACGCCCTTCAGAACCTTTGGGGTGGAAACTCCAAGGCCAGCGCAAGCCTTTTCAAGCAGCTCCTTAAAGTTAACAATTTGCCTATGATAAGATTTAGCTGGCACTTTACAGACTGGGCATTCGTTTTCCTTTAGACTTTTGCCGCATTTGGGACAAATTTTCTCCAAAATAGTTTCTGCTCCGCAATTCGGACACTTAGCTCTGAAAGTAAACAAGTTGCAAATTGGACATTTACGCTTAACAACCTCAACCGCGTATGCTTCCTTTTTCGCAGCCTCTACAATGTCTCGTTGGGAACCGCCGCCTAAATCAACTGGAAAAAGAACATGAACAAGAGGTTTCATTTCCCTTCTTTTCGCCTTCTCAGGTCGCCCCATCCTTGCACCAATAAATGTCGGCGCTTTATCTCTTACATCTAAACCAGCAAGCATACTGATCACTTTTGGAATTGGTTTATTAAGCGGCAGATCCACTTTTTCAACAGAACCATAACGCAAGCAAACAGCAAAAGCATGTGCCTCTTCACCCTCAATAACTATTTTGCCATCCACTACTTTGTGAGGCAAATAAATTGTTTCTAAAGCACATTTAACGTTCACGTTACCGTTTCCAACAATTCTGCGAATAGTGTCATTTTCATATTCTACTCGTGAATTAACAAGCCACATCCTGAGCAGCTTAACATCTTCAACCGACGCGAGATTAGACCAGAAAAAAGTGAAAGCAGGATGAAGCGGCACATGCAACACTAGTGAAACAGCAATAGCCTCTTTTACTGTCGGTTTATTTGCAAATGGATCTTCCAGAAAAGCCTTAAGTCTATCAGGCGATAGATGAACAACCTTAGAAGCTTCCTCAACGTTTCCATTAAACTTTTCAGCAACTACTTGCCTTAAATCTTCAGCCCACCACTCTTCAACATACCCCGAAGGCAAAAGTGCCCTATTATTGTACAGAAAATCTCCAAAGCTGATTAGAATGTCGCCAAGAAATAGGATTTTAGCAATTTGATCCTTAACCACACTGAAATTTTCCAACGTCACACGCGTAACAGACCCATCTCTCAAAAGCACCACTGGAGGCTCTATAGAGTCAACTGGAACCGCGATACCGCCTTTTCCTGGAAGTTCAATGCGCATTTGAGTACCAGCTGCCAGGAACCCATTGAGTACAAGCATTGTCGCTGGATGAATGCCGACAGCGGACAGCCCACTATTACGTGCTCGTCCATATCGCAGGCGGAAACCACCACGGTTCGAGGCGAAGCAAAATATTGGACGCCCAGCAATGACATCATCCATAAAGCCTGACGATTTCTTTTCGGATTTCTTGCGGAATTCCTTAAGCCAATCCCAGCCTTGAATTCCAAGCTTTTCAACAATCGCGTAAACTTTTGGAGCCCTCCCAACAACGCCATCATTCACAACCCTTAAGGCGCCACCCCTCACACGGTTAGTCTCTATACGCGGAAGGTTACGAAAAGTGGAAACCTCAAATGGGTCCGATTCTGTTCCCGTTACTTCAACAGGTAACCATTGAAGGGCCTTCCACAACTCTTCGTCAGAAACATGATATTGAAAACGCCCAACAGAACGCTCATAAAGCCTCACCTCCTCAATAAAACGATGAATTTCTTCTTCACTAGGTTTATAACGATCAAGTCCTAGAAGACGCCTCACAAAGTCTCCAATAATCAGCGTTAACGCCTGATCCGTGCCCCCAGCAGACCTTATTGGACCGGCAAAGTAAATAGCAAGATAACGCGTTCTATCAAAGTTTGTTTTGATTTTTACTTTCGCAACTCCTTGAAGTGGCGCGGCTGTAAGCCCTTCTGTCAATATCGCGAGGGCTGTTCTCACAGCTTGTTCCGCCGCCGCCTCAGCTTCCATATGCCCAAATTTGCCGTAAACTATTTCCTCAGCAACCTTAAAGGCTAAATCTTCTCTTGAAAGTTTCTCGCTTAGCTTCCTAATACTTTCAGCAACACCTCTCGGTCCAACAAGTCCCTCCACAAGGTCGGCTAGGTCCCGCGCAACTTTGCATTCCGTTTTAGGCGCCGGGTCTAGTCCTTTCTCTCTTGCCTTCTCACTTATAACGTGTAACCGCCAGAATTCGTTTTCAATACTTTCCGCGTACCTACGGTAAGCTTCACTCATTGATCCGTTCAACTATAACACACACGCTCAACAATATGCTAGAAAATATTTTTACTTTTACGACAAGTTCAAGTAAAAAGCGGCTATGGCAAACAACACCTATTCCATGTGAATTCTACACAAAAAGAGCGCATCCCACTTATCCTTTTTATGCCCTGTTGCCTTTTGATATGCTTCCTTTGCGATTCTACTACGCTTCTCAGCGCACTCCTCGCAACGTTTATGCCTCATGTCAGATGGCCCATCACACACTCCACAGTTAAGCAATAAAACATCACCTAAACTCCTAAGCGCTATCCAAGCATACTCATGTTCGTCATATTGCGGCTCAAAATCAGGCCAAATTGCATATGCACCTTCATTGCCTAAAGCTTTCTTTAAAGCACTAAAGTAGTTTTCAAAAGCCGTCAAAACTATTTCACAGCCTAAAACGCTTTATACCCTCAATAATCTCGGATACTCTATGTCTGAGGTCATCCCTTTCAACAATGTTTCCTGTAACTATAACATCAGCCCCAGCTGACGCCGCAGCTAAAGCCTGCTCTCTTGATCTTATGCCGCCACCAACTATGATGGGTACATCAACATACTTTTTAACAGCCCTTATCATTTCTGGAGGCACAGGTTTTTTAGCGCCAGACCCTGCCTCTAAATAAATGAAGCGCATACCCAAATATTGCCCAGCCAAGGCATGTGCAGCTGCAACTTCTGGTTTGTCAAATGGAACTGGAATTGCCTTTCCAACTATGCCAGCAGTTCCTCCTTCGCCCACAATTATGTACCCCATTGGAATAGGCTCTAAGCGATACTTTTTAACTATGGGAGCCCCTAAAATCTGGGCACCCATCAGAAAATATGGGTCAACCGAATTCAGAAGAGACATGAACCATATTGCATCCGCGTAGCGGCTTATTCCAGTCACATTATTTGGAAAAAGAATTATGGGCAGATCAACCGCGCGCTTAATAGCTTTTAGAACATTGTCAAGATGGCTTATGGTAGATAATGTTGACCCGCCAACCATTATACCTGCTGTTCCGCTTAGCCTAGCTTTGCTAGCGGCCCTTGCAGCTTGAGATGCCGTTACCTTCTCTGGGTCTATAAGCGTTAAGTGTATCGCGCCTTCTGACTCGATTTTTTCGAGCAAATACTTCTCAACAGATCCAACCATAAATCAACAGCCTCCTTCACTTAGTCTTGTTAAGCTGTTGAAGCGCTACGGGTGCTTGAGTATATTTTATCGGTGAACATGCAGTAAACATCCACTTCCGCCTGGGCAGGCTTCACCTGAAATTCCTCTTTCAAACCGCAGCTACCGCAACCTACAACGGCGCGGCCCTCTTCGCGGAATATCTCAACCCTAACAGTTTCCTTTCCGCACCTAGGACAAGAGAAGAACTTGGGCAAATGCTTCTTCGGTATGCGAACCACTTTCCTTCTTCTTCGCCCCATCTCAACTTCCTTCTATGCCCTAAAATTTAGGGCACTCAGCTATTTTATGTTTGTCCTTAAATACTTGCCTACACCATAAAACATTGAGGCGAATTCCATTGAAGCTAACCCCAGATATTCTTGAACTGAACTGGGGTGAAACTGCAGAAAAAATAAGTTGCTTCATAAAAGACTACGTAGAAAAGTCAGGTGCAAAAGGAATCGTCCTAGGACTGTCAGGCGGCATTGACAGTTGCACATCCGCAGCCCTATCCGCACTAGCAATAGGCGGGAAAAACGTTTTAGGGCTGATGTTGCCAGAAAAAGAAACATACAATGCTAAGGATAATAAACACGCAGAAATTGTCGCTGAAAAGTTCGGTTTAAGAAAGGAAAAAATCGACATTACCCCAGCCTTAAAGGCATTTTACAGTTCAATACCAGTTTTTGACCCCGAAGATAACCTCTGCAAGGGAAACATAAAAGCACGTACAAGGATGATTTACATTTATTATTACGCTAACAAATTCAACATGCTTGTCTGTGGAAGTTCAGATAAATCAGAGACGATGATGGGGTACTTCACCAAATGGGGAGACGTGGCAGCAGACATATCACCAATTATGGATCTATACAAAACACAAGTTCGAAAACTTGCACTACACATAGGCATCCCGAAAGAGATAGTAACGAAACCATCATCGCCAGCCCTTTGGCCAGGACAACTCGCCGAGGAAGAACTTGGAATAAGCTACGAACTGCTAGACTTAATCCTTTATGGGTTGGAACATTTTATGGAAGCAAAAGAAATAGCAAACCAATTAGGAGTAAAAAGGGGTACTGTGGAGAGAGTGAAAAAGCGATGGTTACACGCAGAGCACAAAAGACAAATGCCGCTGACAACGAAAATTGAATATAGAACTGTTGGAGCAGACTTTAGACTTCCGAGAAACACGCATTAGTCATGCGAAGTGACGAAAATGAAGGAACGCTTCAAAATTGCTCTTGCCCAAATAAGCTGTGAACGCATGGACAAAAAGAGGAACTTGAAAAAAATGGAAAGCATCAGCGTAAAGGCTGCAAAGGAAGAGGCAGAACTCATAATTTTCCCTGAACTTTCCCTGACGGGTTATGTTGTTCGGGATGAAATATACAACTTGGCAGAAACAATACCAGGTCCATCAACTAAAGCCATGGTGCAGATTGCAAAAAAAGCTGGGCTTTATGTGATTTTCGGCATGCCTGAGTTAAGCGAAAAGGCAAAATCGACTATTTATAACTCCGCCGTTCTTGTGGGCCCAGAGGGCTTTATCGGCAAATACCGTAAAATGTATCTTCCAACACACAGCATATTTGAAGAAAAAAGGTATTTTAGACATGGCTATGAGGCAGTAGCACTTGACACGAAGCTTGGAAAGATAGGGCTAATAATATGCTACGACATTTTCTTTCCAGAAGTAAGTAGGCTTACGCGCCTAAAAGGCGCCATGCTAATAGTTTGTATATCAGCTTCACCAGCAGTCCGGAAAGCATTCTTTGAAGCATTAACCGTTGCCAGAGCAATAGAAAACACGGCCTTTCTGGCATATGTAAATCTTGTAGGAATTGAAGATGGCTTGCAATTTTGGGGAGGAAGTAGACTCGTTGGACCAAACGGGAATGTCATAAAACAGGCAAAATACGATGAAGAGGACCTTGTGATGTGTGATGTTAACTATAGTGATATAAAGCCTGTGGAAACTTTTGTACCAACTCTAAAAGATTTACGCCCGGAACTTTTTGACGAATTAAAGAAAAGCGCTGAACGCCTCTAATTTTCTACGTCTCTTCCTCATAGCTTTTTAACCGCTCTTTCCACCCTATCCATCGCTTCCTCTAACTGTTCATACGAAGCTGCATAAGAGATTCTAATATGTCCTTCACCATAGCTTCCAAAAGAAGAACCAGGAACAGTTACCACGCGGGCATTTTTCACAAGGTATTCCGCGAACTGCTCAGAAGGCATACCAAACTTCTTGACGCTCGGAAAAACATAGAAAGCTCCCTTAGGCAAGTTACACGTAAATCCTCCCATTTCATTAATCCTCTTATAAACCATCTGCCTCCTCCTGTCAAATTCCCTCACCATGTCCCTTACAAACTCTTGTGGCCCCTCTAACGCAGCTAGGGCGACATATTGCGCTATACTGTTTACACATGAAATTGTATGTTGATGTATAAGCCACAAAGGTGAAATAAGCTCTACAGGGCCATAAATGAAACCAATTCGCAGCCCCGTCATTGCATAGGTCTTCGAAAAAGAGTTAACGATTAATGTGCGTTCACGCATCCCTGGAAAAGTTGCGAGACAATAGTGCTTCGCTCCATCGTAAAGTATCTTCTCGTAAACCTCATCGGAAATCACAATTAGGTCACGTTCAACTGCGATTTTTGCCAACGAAGCAGCATCATTAAAAGAAAGAACCGCCCCCGTTGGATTGTTAGGATAGTTCAGGATTATCACACGTGACTTATTCGTGATAAGTGACATCACATCATTAACAGAGGGCTTAAACCCGTTCCGCTCCAACAACGGAACGGAAACTGGAACGCCACCAGCCAATTGTACACAAGGCTCATAACATACAAAACCAGGATTTGGAACTAAAACCTCATCTCCAGGGTTTATAAAACCAAACAACGCCAAGAAAATCGCTTCAATCCCACCAGAAGTAACCATTATTTCCGAGTTAGGATCATAATTAAGCCCGTATTCGCGGTAGGCCTTTTGAGCTAGGGCTTCACGCAGTTCTGGTATACCATTAGTGGGAGAGTAATGCGTCTTTCCTTCTTTCGCCGCGCTTACTCCCATTTCTATGGCATGCTGCGGAGGGGAAAAATCTGGTTCTCCAACGCTAAGGTTGATAGCATCCGGCATTTCTTGAGTTAAAGCAAAAAACCGGCGAATTCCTGACGGTTTTACGTTTTTCAGGCGTTCTGCGGGCTTAAACTTGGAAACCAAACATATCCCTAAATATGCACTAGTTTCTTTAGAATAAAATGTTTGCGTCACAGAATGGCGAAAGTGTACATTTCCTCCAGCAAACCTTAAAGGTTTCGTATACAAATTTGTATTCATAAGGTATATCGGTGGATAGAAAAGGTTGAAATTAAAAGAAAGCGTTCATTTATGGTTAACAAGCTCTTTAAACGACCCCATAGTAGAAATCCTCTATAAAAACAGCCATCTAACAAAAACGCAGCTTGAAACACTACTTATTGACATTTTAGCCGAAAATATATCTGGAAAAACACTAAATTACGATGAAAAAGCCAGTTTAAGACTAACAAAGGCAAAAATAAGCCGAGGAGCCTTCAACAGAACCTTAAAACAGGCAAAAGAAAATGTCATAAAATCCATATACACCATACTTCTCCTAGGATACCTCGGGGTGTTTGAAAGTACAACTCTTGACCCCTATGTCGAAATATCGAACAAACTAAAAGCCTACGTAGAAGCCCATAAAGAAGCGCCAGAAACCGGTAAAGACATAAGTGATCATTTTAAAATCATAAAACTCATAAGGGAAGAGCTTGAATCAGGACTAAAAAGACTAGCAGAACCCTCCGCAAACAATTTGTGACGTCACAAGTCACATGAAAAACAATTACCGTGTGTTTAGCCTCTTGTTTCTACAACACTAACATGCTTAAAATTAAAAAAGGAACCCAAAATGAGCCTTGCTAAGAGCGTATGTTCAAATATCTTTACTCCTTGTGGTGTGATGTGTGATGTCATGTGTTACTTTGAGCGCCTTGGAAAAGAACATAAACTTTAAATCTTTTGAGTGAGAAACTGTGATGTGTGATATTATATGGTTAAATCACATGCAAATCACGGGGGGCGTTTAATGTGGATATTTTTGTGATTGCGGGGATACTGACAGTCTTAACGGTGGGCACTTGTTATGAATATTATAGGAAACTTCAAAAAGTGCGGAAAGAATATGAAAGTGCCAGAGAAATTGTTGACGACATTGTCTTAAGTTTTAATAGGCAACTTAAACAAGAGGCAGAGAAACTAGATTTCGTCGCATATAAGGTTAATGTTCTTACCTCAAAAGGTGACGTTGAAAAGAAGGGAATTGAAGAAATCAACAAGAAAATCGGCGCTTTAGAAGCAAAAGTTGGCTCTTTAATAAGTGAACAAGAGAGTGTCACCAAAAGAGTGGAAGAGGTAGCTAAAGAGCTGCAGGAAAGTCTGGAATCACAAAGGGACTTGGCTACAAGACTTTCCAAAATTGAAGAGCGAGTTAAATATCCTGCGACAATTTCAGATGCAAAAATTGAGGCAGTTATTCCAATTAAAAAGGAAAAAGCCTTAGCACCACTTACAGAAACCGAGTTGTCAGTTTTAGACATGTTAGCTTCTGAAGGCCCTAAAACAGCGCCAGAGATAAAGGAGAGAATTAGGCTTAGCAGAGAGCATACAGCACGGCTGATGAAGAAACTTTATGAGGAAGGCTATTTAGACAGAGACACAAATAAAATCCCGTTCAAATACAGTGTAAAAGAGGAGATGCGTAAGCTATTAAAGCGAACTGAAAGTGGATCAGCTCAACAGCAATCATAACATTCAAGTGTTTACCTTTTAATTATTGCTTTCGGAGAGCTTGTTATCAATTTGTATTTTAGGGTTTTTGATGTACCAGCTCTCATAAGTAGACCTTTAGTTGCCATTCTAGAAAGGTAGGTTGCCACTGTGCTTAAACCGATTGGTTCCTTGAACTCCTGCTCGTAGGCTATCTGGATGTCACGTGAGGAAAACCATACTAATGGAAAATGCTTTTGCGTGATCATTCGAATTTTGTCATACTTGGAGAGTTCTCTTTCTAAAATTTCCTTGTTTACTTCAGGATTACCCATGTTGGATGGCACGCCACCCAAAAGCTCTACGAGATCCAAAAGTCGAAGAGCTTTTTCTCTAGTAATTTGCCCCTCAAAAGAAATAGTGTAACGGTTCCCTTCCTCATCGAAGAGTTCAACACGCATCTTTCGGGTGGGCATTAATTTTGTGCACCTAGGTGTATTCACAACTTTGCAGTTAACAAGTTATAGGTGTTGTGGTGAAAAACTCCGAAAAAAGATAGCTAAATAATGCCTAAAACTGCTAAAAAAGGAAAAATTTCAACTTTTAACTTTTTACAAGTTTCACAGAAGTTCCATTTTGCAAATTGTGATAAAAGAAGAATTAAACTTGATTTTCCAGTAGAAGTGCAGGGGTGCAAGCTTCACAGTAAAAACAGCATAAAAAATGCAATATTTACAAAAAAGTAGGTAAAAAAGAAACATTTTCTCTTAAACTTCACATGTCTATCAAAAAGTGTGAACAGAAATTAAATAAAAATGTTTTTGTTATAAGTTGTTTAAAAAGAGGGTCCTTGTTAAAAATTGACTATTTCGAATAAGTCGGGACACCCCTATTTTTCCATTGGAACTTTAGTGAAAAAAGTGCTTTCTTTTTGTCACTGTTTGCAAAAACAATTTACAAATTACCGTAACTATAAATCTAATTTTTTTAACTGTAACTTTTATAATTAAAATGGCTATCCTAACCTTTCAGAGTATATTTCTTCATTTTATATGAAGAAATCAAAATTTACTTCTAAAAGTTAAAAAGAGTTTCCAGAGGAAAGCATGGGGTGTGACTTTATGATTATCGCGTTAAAAATTTAGTTTTCTGTACTGTGAGGCTTATTACTCCAAATGAAGGTTAGGTGTTACATTTAGAGTTAAAGGAGAGTACTAAATGAGTGACGCAAAGATGCTAGATGAACTATTTGCAAACTTTGTTGGAAATGCGAAAATTTTCAAGGATAGAGGCGTTTTGCGGCATGATTATTTGCCTAGTAGGTTGCCTCACCGCGAAGAACAGGTCAGACTGCTTGGTGAAAAAGTAGCTCCTGTCTTGAAAAAAGAGCGGTGTTCAAACATATTCATTTATGGTAAGACTGGAACAGGAAAGACTGCCGTGACGAAATATGTGTTAAGCCACCTTGAGGTTAAAGCAAAAGAGTATGGTGCCCCTGTAAAGTTTTGTTACGTAAATTGTCGTATGGCGGGGTCGGGATACCGCGTTTTTTCCACTTTATGCCAAAGCATTGGCGCCTCTGTACCTTTTACTGGCCTATCTGTTGGAGAGGTTTTCGATAGATTTCGTACAGCCTTAGACGCTTCGCAGGTGATCTTTATTGTGGTTTTAGATGAGGTTGACGTCTTGGTTAAAACGCGTGGAGATGGGCTTCTGTACGAGTTGACTAGGATAAACGAAACTTTACACCAGAGTAAGCTGTCTTTAATTGGCATCTCAAATGATCTACGACTTAAGGAATTCTTTGATCCACGCGTTTTTAGTTCACTTAGCGAGGAAGAGATTGTTTTTAGACCTTACGATGCAAATGAGCTTCGGAATATTTTATTTGAGCGAGCTCAATTGGCGTTTAACGAGAATGTTTTGTCTGAATCAGCCTTAAGCTTGTGTGCCGCGTTAGCTGCTGCTGAACATGGAGATGCTAGACGCGCTTTAGATTTGTTACGTGTTTCTGGTGAGGTTGCTGAGCGCACGGGGGCGAGTGTTGTTACTGAGGAGCATGTGAGGGAGGCTGAGAAGCATATAGAGCATAACCGTGTTGTTGAAGCTCTCAAAGATTTGACTTTGCATTCGAAACTTGTTATTTTAAGTGTATACCACTTGGATAGGGTGGGTGTCAGCAGCGCAATCACTGGGGAGATCTATGAGGTTTATGGAGAACTTTGCAATGAAGTGGGAATTGCGCCTTTGACGCAGCGCCGTTTGGGCACACTCGTAAATGAGCTTGATGCTATGGGGTTATTGAACGCTAGGGTTATAAGCATGGGTAGGTATGGACGTACTAAAAAGATTAGGCTGGAGATAGCCCGCAGTCTTATTAGAGATGTTTTCGGTAACGACAACAGGCTTGGGCGTCTGATTGATTATGCGCCGAGATGTCTTTCGAAGAATCCCCGTAGTAGGGGTTGAGGATGGAAGCTTCCAAAAGGGCGTTAGCCGAAAGGCTAAACTTGTTGCCACATTGCTTATTGGCGATAGGATTGAAGACGTGAGAATAGTGGATGTTACTGTGGATGGAATGGATGCAACTGCTGCACTAATAAAAATGGTTGAAGGGTGGAATTTTGAGGCTGTTCTCCTTGCCGGAATTTCTTTTGCCGGCTTTAATGTTATAGATCCTGCAGGAATCCATGAAAGGTATGGGAAACCTGTTATAGTAATATCACGAACAAAACCTGATAATAAATCGGTGAAGCGTGCACTTCGAAGGCATTTTGAAGATTGGAAAATGCGATGGGAAATATTTGAGAAGCTGGGTAGGGTCCACGAGGTTAAAGTTTTACGAAATGTTGAACCTGTTTACATTGAAATTTTAGGTGAGGCTGTCGGGTGGGCTTGTGAACTTGTGCGGGCTCTATCTTTTTGTGGGCGAATGCCCGAGCCATTACGCGTTGCAAGACTGATCGCTAGAGGCGTCTCTTAAGTAAATGGTATGACGTTAACTTCTAATGTTTGAAGGTTAACCACAGGAACTTTCCCTGGAGTTGGAACTAGTCCAAGTCTCCGCATGTAATCTGTTTGCTCTTGCCAACCACCAGAATTCACGACGAGAACTCCACGATAGTTTGCATACCCTAAAATGTGAACATGCCCAGCATGAAAAATGTCTGGCACATGCTCTATCACAAGAAAATCTCTATTTTCCGATGCTAGAGGCGTCTTTCCGCCATACATTGGAGCTAGGTGACGGGACTGTAGAAGTAGGTTCATTGCCTTTTCAGGATGGTTTATGTCGATTCCAGGCACGGTTGCATTTACATCATCTAAACTGCGCCCATGGTAAAGTAGCAGTTCTACGTTGTGCAGGCTTAGGCGGCATGGATTTCCAAGAGAATGGATTTTTCTTGATTCCTGTAGGGTTTCTAGGAAGGTGTTGGATATTGCTGGTTGGGGTAAAGCCTTCCGTGGAGCATCGTGGTTTCCCGGTATGATTACGACTTCGATGTAGTCTGGTATTTGCTCGATAAACTGCGCCGCCTTCTTATATTGCCCATAAATGTCCCTTATTGTTAGCTCTTTCAGCTGGTTTGGGTATATGCCTATCCCATCAACTATGTCGCCAGCAATTATAACATATTTAACGTGACTTGCTATTTCTTGAAGTTTCTCATTGCCGTATTTGCCGTTAAGCCATAATAAGAAACGGTCAAACGCTTCTCTTTGAAACTTTGCGCTTCCTACATGCATGTCAGATGTAAGAACCGCGTAAACTGGTAGTTGTGCCTTGTTTGGCGACTTTGAAGCTACATCTGGAAGAATTATGTCTTCGGCAATTAGTAGGTTGCTTCTGCTTTTTGTCACAGTTAGGCAAACGACTTGATCAAGTAGCAGCGCGCGTGCCTTTTTGCGAACTTCTTCTTGGGCATTTTGTGGAACTAAAACTGTTGCTGAATTCTTCAAGTCTTCAACTGTTAAAAGTATCTTCTGCTGCGCTTCCTTCTTTTCTGTTATCATGCAGATTATTTTGATTTTCGTGTTCGCTGGAGCCTTTAAGGCGTCAATAACTGATGCTGCACCCCTGACGTCTATTCTTTGTCTTAACAGTTTTTCCATTCGCCTAAATCTATCCCTGAAATATTCTAGGTGATCCTCTAACGTTCCACCTGAACTCAGCTTTTCTGTTGGATCCTCGAGAATTTTTATGTCCGTCTCAACTTCTTTAGCGAAGGGGTGATATGCCCTTTTCGCTTCTGTCAAATGCGGTTCTTGGATAGGTTCTGAAGGTTTTTCTACCAACGGTTGCGGAATAAAGGCTTCCTCATAAGGCTTTTCTTCTTTCAACAAGTTTTCAAGAAAACTTTTTTCAATAAATAATGGCTTGTTCTTTAACGCCTTTATCCTCTGTAGCGCTTTGCTTATTATTTCTGTTGGGTCTTCTGTTGAAATTATTGAACTTAAAAATTCAAAGGCATCCCTATTTAGTTGGTATCCTGCAGCAATTGTTAGCTCTACTGCCTTTTGTAATTTTTCTGTTTCGCTCATATTTTGAGTGTTCTCCACTCATGCTTTTTTGGGATTATTATAAAGCCTTCCTCCTCGTCTCCAACAGCTTCTGCTTTGCCATTGGTGTAAAGGTGTGCTGTTAAGGCTGATGTTACAGCATCGATTTCGTGTGGTGTTAGAGTGCGCACTTGAATGTCTCCTTTTAAACCTATTCTCTTGAGGATGGTTTGAATTTTTCTCCAGTCTTTTGGCGGCATGTTTAAAGCTTTTCTTGATGAGGTAGGGTGCACCTCAATCGTTTTATAGCCTTCTTCAGTTATTTGCTTGTTTAGTTCCTCGGCTCTTTTGGTTAGCGTTTTCATTGCGGGAAGAGTTGGCGGGAAAACCCTATATCCCATTTTTATCATTTCCATATCGGCCTTTCTGAGGTTTCCCGCTTTTGGAAGCTTGAGGGGTGCATCTATTGCCACGATTGAAGGCTTAAACTTTTTGATGCTTGCTAAAATTTCATTATCTGTATGAACGAGGTAAGTCTTTACAACTTTTTGTTTCCAAAAAGCCAACCCCGTGGGGTTTTCTGGCTTTCCAGCCAAGTCTATACCAATTAGAGTTTTCCTAGTCAATTTCAACACTTATGCCCACATTTATAAATTGGATTTTTGTTTAAATATATCAAACTCTGCGTCATGTGTTAAAGCTGAAGGTGATTTAGGTGAGTGAACTTCGCAAGGTGCAACAAACCCCGAGCGGCACATTCTTTGTGTGCCTCCCAAAGTCTTGGGCTGAACGCTGCAGCCTCCAACGTGGTGGAATAGTAGCTCTATCCGAAACCAGTGATGGGAAACTTCTTATAGATCCACAGTACAGTGTTGAGGCTCCTCCGCGTACCATAACTCTTAAACTTGGACCTTATTTAAGTCGTGAGGTTATAGGGGCATACTTACTGGGCTATGATATCATTCGAGTTGAGTCAAAGGAGCGCATAAGTTTTGATGTTCGAGAAAATGTCAAGGAAACTGCAACGCGCCTGGTTGGACTAGAAATCGTTGAAGAGGATTACTCAAAAATTGTTTTGCAGTGCTTACTTGAGCCGTCTGGTTTTCCGCCAGAAAAGATTCTTCGTAGGGGCTACGCGATTGTTGCTGGTATGCATAGGGATGTTGTCAACGCTTTTATTGATGGAGACATACAAGCAGCCAAAGGCGTTGTAGCCCGTGACGACGAAAGTAACCGTCTTTATTTTCTTTTGGTGCGCATTTTGCGAACAATTATTCAAAATCCAAGCTTGAGCGATAAGTTAGGTGTAAGCCCTATAGACTGCTTGGACTATCGGTTGGCAGCAAGCCTCGTAGAAGCTATAGGCGATGAATGTGTGCGAGTTGCACTTAAAACCGCAGAGCTGAAAGGAGCAAAGGTGGCTGAGGAACTGCGGAAGTTATTTGTTGACTTTCACATGCTCTGTTTTGGTGCTCACGAAAATGCCTTGAAAGCATTTTTCGATAATGACATTTCAATTGCAGAAGAGGTTCGTAACATGCGAGGCAAAATTGAGAAAGTTTTCACTGATATTGAACGTGTGGCGCGTTCTCAGTCGCTTGAAGTTGTTCCACAGATATTGGCTATTGCTTCGTTCCTTAGGCAAATTTACGAACACAGCGTGGACATAGCAGACCTTGTAATGCCCAAAAAATGACGATAGCACTATGGTTTTAAACGTCAAGCGGAATATTTCGTTCTAGGTGATCCAAATGCAAGTTCTCCCTCATACAGGGAAGCAGTATCACATTCAATGTGAAAAAGGTGATTTAGCTGAATACCTGCTTGTCCCAGGCGACCCTGAACGTGTTAACAAAATCGCTAGCCTCTGGGATTACGCGAAAGAAGTTTCCTGTCACCGTGAATTCAGAAGTTTCACAGGCAAGTATAAGGGCGTTCCCATTTCCGCCCTATCAAGCGGTATTGGACCAGCTTGCATGGCAATTGTTGTTAATGAAGCTTCGCGTGTTGGCGTGCACACTTTTATTCGTGTGGGCAGTTCTGGCGCCATACAAGCAAACGTGAATTGCGGCGACGTGGTTATCTCTTCTGCAGCCGTGCGCCTTGACTATACCAGTAATTGCTATGTAACGCCAGAATACCCTGCAACAGCCAATTATGAGGTTCTCCTAGCATTGATTGAAGCAGCGGAAACCCTTGGAATAAGCAATTACCATGTGGGTATAACAGCGACAACAGCAGACTTCTACGCTGGACAAAGCCGTCCGACGTCGACATGTTCGGCAACTATGGAAAACCTTATTCCAAAACTGCAGAAGGCAAATGTTCTAAACTTTGAAATGGAAACAGCCACGCTCTATACGCTTGCAAGCTTCTTCGGGTTAAGAGCAGGCGCCATATGCGCCATATACGCAAACAGGTGCACAGACGAGTTTAAACCAGGAGCAGGCGAAGAAAACGCTATAAAAATTGCCAACGAATCTGCAAAAATACTTCATGAATGGGACGCAAAGAAACATAAACAAAAGAAAAAGTGGCTATATCCATCGCTACTAGCTAATGGGAAACAATTTTAGAAACAAACACTCTATTCTCAAGCGGCCGGGGTGGCGGAGTGGTTATCGCGCTGGCCTCGAGATCAAAAGGCACCGTTAAGAGGGCTAGATAAAGGGCAAGTGAGCCAGTGGGCCTTCAGGCTCGCAGGGGTTCGAATCCCCTCCCCGGCGTCAATTTCCGATTTAGCAGACAAATTTCGAGTGCACTTTTTAATATTAAAAAGCAAAGTCATTAATGCAAGTTGGCACAAATAGTATAACAGAATGCTGAAAAAGCGTGTTAAAAAGTGAAATGTAAAGGCGAGGAATATGAGTAGCGAACAAGATTCACGTAGGAAAGCGAAGGAGAGTGCACGCCGTGACAAAGCTAGAGGGCACCAGACAAGGAGAACTCGCGGAGGAAAGAAGCAAAAGAGAAGGTAGGCATTCCAATTATGTAATTATGCGTGTGTCTTTAGCTTGAAAAAATTAGTTAACATTACAAAAGTGGCTTATAAAATAATTCGAATAAAATATCTCAAGAAAAAAGTGCCCATATTCGGCTCTGCGGACGTTACGAATTCTTGTAACCTAAAATGCAAGCATTGTTATTGGTGGGTGAATAGGGCGTCACATCGAGAATTAAGTGCTGATGAGTGGAGAAACGTTGTAAGGGAAAGATTCATAAAAAGTGGCGTAATTGCCCTTAGTCTAACTGGCGGCGAACCACTTCTTAGGCCAGAGGTCATTGAGGCTGTAATTAACGAGATGAAGTGGCACTACGTTACAGTGGTTACAAATGGAACATTACCTCTTATCGATTTTGGTGCTGGCTACTTCATCTCAATAGATGGAACAGAAAACATTCACAACGCAATTAGAGGCGCAAAAATATACCATAAATTGAAGCAAAACGTTATGGAGCATCCTGAAGTGAATGTCGTCATCAACATGACCATAAACAGTTTAAACTATAAATATGTCGAGGATGTTGTCAATGAATGGTACAGTCTCGCTAAAGCCTTAACATTCCAATTTCACACGCCTTTCTCTTATGATGATAAATTGTGGCTGCCATACGGAAAACTAAGAAACGGCACCATAGATAAATTATTAGAAATGAAAGAAAAATATTCGGATTTTATTGCTGACACGTCGAAACAATTGAACTTGTTTAGAGATGGAAGATGGACTGCGAATTGTCCTAAATGGCTTTTTGTAAATTTGGATAGCAGTGGCAAAACAAAACAACCATGTGTTATATCCAGCGCTGGTGAAAATGGAATTAGACCAATCTGTGAAAGATGTGGAATAGGGTGTTATGCTGGAGCCTACGCAGGAATATTCTTATCTGACACTGAATGGTTTAGAATGTTTAAGATTGCAAAAAGGGTAGCGCCTTTTAAGGTATAGCTGTCCAGAATTGTTCACTTGAAATGGGCGACGTTTCAAATTTTATCTTATTGCCTTTGCTGTCGCTAACGCCTTGACTGGCTTTTTATTATCTACAACCTTCACTATTTTGATTTTTGCGGTTCTCAAAGCTTGTTTTGCCACTTCCTTTGCTTCTCTTTTGTTTTGATATTCGCCTTTTAGCTCAATCCATGGAAGAGAGTCACAGATTTTTACCCACACTATATACAACGTCTGCACCACTTTGTGTTAGTGTTGCATTGTGGGTTATTAAAAAGGTTATGAATTTAGAATATTGGTTTTTGTTCCGCTTTTGCTTGGAAACTTATTTAAGGAATTCACGAACCTCTTATGGTTTAGTAGCGAGTACTGAGTGAAGTCTGAGGACTCCTTAAGGGGAGTTCCATTGAAGGGGTGCCTATGGATGGGCGAAGATGGTGGGCAAAATGGAGATGAAAATGGTCCTCTGCTACAGCGGACGCTCTATTATACTGCCAAACCACGCGATAGAACCCCCTTTGTTTTTTACCTCAATTAATTTGCTTCTAGCTCTACTTTTTTCGGAGAGGGTTTGCTGATGACTTCCAATTTGGATCTAAGGGTTTTTTCCAGAACTTTCAGAGAATCTTTGGCAGCGTACATTTTTAATATCGGCGGAATGTTTGCCGGTCTTATATTTTACCTGCTGGTTATTTCAAAACTTGATTCTTTTCACACCCCCTGGATTATTGCAGTTTACCCAACAATCTTGAGCGCTAAGGGCACGATTGTTGGGTTGCTTTCTGGACGTTTAAGCACGGCGTTGCATGTTGGAATGATTTACCCAAAGTTTTTTGGTAACACAAGGACGTTTTACAATTTGTTAAATGCGATTGTATTCATAAATTTGGAAACATGCCTTGCTATGGGTTTTGTTTCTCTTGTTTTTGGAAGTCTTTTTTGGGGCATATTCGCCATACATTTTTATGAAATTCTAACAGTTGCGATTGCAACCATGGCCTTGGGGTTAGTTATTTCCTTTCTTACAATATTCATTGCTTTTACGTCTTTCAAGAAAGGCTTGGATCCAGACATCATACTCTATCCAGTGACGTCGGCTACCGCTGACATCATTATAACTGTTTGCTACACTATTGTTCTTTACTTGTTCTTTCTTACAGGTTTACTCGGCAAATACGCAATAGTTATGATCGCCGTTCTGTTTGCAGCTTTAGCTTGCTATATCTTCATGAGAAATCACCACGAGGAAGATTTTGTTAAGACCATCAAGGAATTTTCCTTCACTTTAATCCTTATTGCTTTTATTGTTAACGTTACTGGCACATTTTTGCATGTGATAAGCAAAGTTATATTGACTGGTAGAAGTGAAGTGTACGCTGTTTACCCAGCTCTAATCGGCTTGGTTGGTGCTGTTGGGTCTGTTGTTGGGTCAACTGCGACAACGAGACTCACATTAGGTTTGCTTAAGCCTTCGCTTTCATCGATAAAGCGTCATTTATCACACGTTTTTGGTGCGTGGGCTTCTTCTTTAGTAATGTTTATTGTTTTGTCGACAATATCCATTTTTATAAGCAATGCCTTCTCAAAATTCTTACTTTTCACGGCGGTCATGCTGACTACGAACGTGATTGCTATTTCGCTAATAGTATTGATATCCTACGCGACTGCAGTTCTGACTTTCCATAAAGGACTTGACCCAGACAACTTTATTATTCCAATTGAAAGTTCTCTTGCAGGCAGCGTTGCCTCTATAGCCTTGCTTATAGCCTTGGTTCTGTGCCGCTGAAGCCTTTTACTTAAAAAGTATAGGTTAAAATATTCCTTACTTATAATTTGTCGCTTGGAGCGATAAAAGAAGTATGCCCCGCCGCTTCGAGAAAATAGAATACAAGCCTATACCAGCTAGAGAACTTCTCTTGGATATGAAGAATCTCTCCGAGTTGATGATTGATTTAGCTTATTCGGCAGCGCTATTTAATGATAGAGACCTTGCAGAGGATGTTCTGGAACTTGAGGCACGTGTTGATACGCTAGCTTATCTCCTTGAGATTTCGATAATGGTTGCTGCAAGGGATGCAAAGGATGCTGAAGACTTGCTCGGGGTTTCTGTTGTGGCTTCTGCCACGAATAAAATTTCTGACGCTGCCGCTGATATCGCTGCAATAATTACCCAAAACATCGGTGTACACCCAATTGTTAGTGAAATTTTCGAAAAGGTGGAGGAACGTCTGATGCGCGCTGAGGTAAAAGAGGGATCCGCAATCGCTGGAAAAGAAATTGGCGAGTTAAGGTTAGCAGCGGAGATGGGTGTTGACATAATAGCAATTAAACGAAACAAAGATTGGCTAATCGACCCAAAAGATTCAGAGATAATTAAAATCGGCGACTTCTTAATTGCCAGAGGAGCACCCGGTGGAATCGGCGAATTTAAGATTGTTGCAGAGGGAAAAAGCATAAAAACTGAACAATTGAAGGTGTCGAAAAATCAGCAGAAACAGTTTGAAGATGTTGTTAAACGCTTTGTTGAGCTGAAAGACACGTCAGAATTAATGATTGACTTGGCATATTCAGCATTATTATGCGACAGCGGAGAGCTAGCAGAAGAAGTTCAAAAACTTGAAGAATACGTGGATAAGCTGCACACAGACTTTGAACTATGTGTCCTTTCAAGCGGTTTCAAAAGGGAAGAAGCTCGAGGTTTTCTTGGTCTAATAAGACTCGGTGTTGTCGCCGAAAAAATAGCAGATGCTGCAGCTGAAATAGCTGAAGTGGTGCTGAGAGGCTTAAAGCCGCACCCAATTTTAAGAAGTACGATTGAAGAGGCTCAAGAGACAATTGTACGTGCACGAGTAACAGAAAAATCGCCGTTGGTCAACAAGACAATACGTGAGGCAAACATTCCAGAGGAAACTGGCATGTGGATTCTTGCCATACGGAAAGGCGACAGATGCGTGAGACCTAGATCCGACTCGAAGATTGAGGTAGGTGACATTCTAATAGCTTCAGGGTATGCTGAAGGTGTAGACGACCTTAAGAAACTAGCTTCTCCATAGCGTGGGCGTGTAATTAATTTTGAAAAAGGAGCATACAAGTTGCAATAGGAGCAGAGATAAAACTTGAAGCATCTAATAAAGTAAGGACTGCATAGAGGAAGCACTAGTTAAAGTGTCTTCACTGAAATGGAAAATGAGCGTAAAAAGCTGTTGGGGTGTCTTCTAACTCTTCCTTTTCCTTTCAGCTTTTCTCTCTTCTTCTGCTTCCGTCGCTTGTTTTTCCTCAGGCTTTTCTTCCTCAACTTTTTCTTCCGCTTTCTCTTCCATTTCCTTTGTGATTTCCTCTATTGGTTTTGGCGGTGGAGTTGTAGCCATTGTTAATCCAATCCACGCACCTATTGCCATTATTGCGATGAACGCAATGAACACTGGAACTGCTACCAGCCAGAATTGCACACTACCCTTATCGCTTGCCCATCCAACGCTTATCATCCAGTCTGGATAGAAGAGAGTTACTGTATAGAAGAGGGCAACGATCACGCATACCACCAATATTATTCCACCTATAGATTGATCTTTACTAACCATTTATACATCACCATATGAACCCATGTTTACTCACTTATGCTTTAAAAATTTTGCCATGTTTTTCGGTTTATTATTAGATTGTTCCCATCTCCCACGTTGATAAATACTCTCTTTGTTCTTCCGTTAACTCATCTATCCTTATATTCATCGCCTTTAGTTTAAGCCTAGCAACAGTTTCATCTATCTCTTTTGGCACCATGTGAACTTTCGGCGGTAACCTCTCTGTCTTGGCGAGGTATTCCACACATAAGGCTTGGTTTGCAAATGACATGTCCATAACTTCTGATGGGTGTCCTTCTGCAGCTGCCAAGTTCACGAGTCTTCCCTCCGCTAGGAGATAGAGTTTCCTTCCATTCTTAAGCGTGTATTCATCTAAGTTTGGACGTATGTTCCTCTTCGTTGCGGATATTTCTTTAAGGTCTTTTATGTTTATTTCAACGTTGAAGTGTCCGCTGTTTGCAAGTATCGCGCCGTCCTTCATTTTTTCCATGTGCTCTTTTCTAATTACGCTTATGTCTCCTGTTGCTGTGACGAATATGTCGCCTATCGTGGCTGCTTCCGCTATGGGCATAACGCGGAAACCGTTTAGCGCTGCTTCAAGTGCTCTAAGTGGGTTAACTTCTGTTATTATTACGTTTGCTCCCATGCCTTGTGCGCGCATAGCGATTCCTCTTGCACACCACCCATAGCCGCAGACAACGAAGTTTTTACCTGCTAAAAGAATGTTGGTCGCCCTTAGGATTCCATCTATGGTACTTTGCCCGGTTCCGTAACGGTTATCAAACAAGTACTTCGTGTAGGCATCGTTCACGGCAATTATTGGATATTTGAGCGCTCCTGTTTTTTCCATTGCGCGCAACCTTAAGACACCCGTCGTGGTTTCCTCTGTTCCACCCTTAATGTTTCTGATTGCTTCTGTCCTTTTGCCGTGAATAGTTCCGACAAGATCTGCTCCATCATCAAGCGTTATTACTGGTTTAAAGTCGATTACGCGTTCGACACACCAATAATACTCTTCTGTTGTTTGTCCCCTCCATGCAAAGACGTAGGCGCCTTTCTCTGTGAGGGCCGCTGCTACTTCGTCTTGTGTGGAAAGCGGGTTTGAACCGCATAATGCCACTTTGGCTCCGCTAGCGAGGAAAGCTTCAATGAGAACCGCCGTTTCCTTTGTCACATGCAAGCACGCGCCAAGTGTTAAGCCCCTAAGAGGTTTTTCTTTGGTGAACCTTTGCTTGATTTGCTCCAGAACTGGCATGTGTTTCGAAGCCCATTCTATTTGTAAATTACCCTTTGGAGCTAGGCTTTTGTCTTTAACTTTGGATTCTCTCATTTTTCCACTTCACTGTAGGCTCATTTTAACAAGCTATTTAACGTTAACGTTTTAACTTGTCTAAGAGGCTGTTTTTTGCTTTTTCCGCCATTTTCACGACATTTTCGATGTTTAAAGTTTTAAGTTCTCTGTTTTCCATAAGTATTTCGCCGTTAACTATTACTGTTTCAACGTCGGAGCCCTTGACAGCATACACCAAGTGACTTGCTTCGCTGTAAACTGGTTGTAGATGTGGCTCTTCAAGGTTAACAATTATCATGTCTGCCTTTTTCCCAACCTCTATTGAGCCTATTTCGTTTTCCCATGACAATGCTTTTGCGCCTTCCACTGTTGCCATCTCTAAAACTTGTTCCGCAGGCATAAGTGTCGGATTTTTGTTTACGCCTTTGTGCAAAATCGCCGTGACTTTCATAGTTTCAAACATGTCTGCTGTGTTGTTGGAGCATGGGCTATCTGTGCCAAGCGAAACAGTTATGCCCTTTTTGAGCATCGTTGGAACCCGACATATGCCTGAGGCAAGTTTAAGATTTGAAATTGGGTTATGCGATACTTTCACGCTCCGCTTCTTCATAACAACCATATCCATGTCTGTTAATGCTACACAATGCGCCGCAATTACATGTGCTCCCAAAGTTTCTAGGGAATCCAGATACTCCATTATACCGGTTTTCAGCTTCAAGTTAAATGCGCTTTGAATTTTCTCTTTTTCATCGAATGTTTCTGCGATGTGAATGTGCCAAATTATCGGACTATTTTCGGAACCATATCTTCGATTTAGCTCGCGCTCCTTTTCCTTCAATTCCCTCATATATTCTGGGTCTACCGTGTAAGGCGCATGTGGGTCTACACTTACACGAATCAGTCCGCCAGCTTTACCATGCCAGTTCCTAGCTAAATCATCTAGGGCTTTTTTATCCTCCTTTTTTCGCCAGGAGAAACAAACGTGGCCAACAACGCCTCTTACTCCGGCATCTGCAAGTGCTTTCGCCTCATTTTCTTCTGGCGTGTAATGGTACATTGTGTTAATTGTTGTTGTTCCACTCATAATCGATTCTGCTGCCGTTAATAAGGCTCCAACATAAATGTCGTGTGCGCTCATGTTCTTCTCAACGGGCCATATCCACTTTTCAAGCCACTCTTGAAGTGGTAAATCATCTGCGTATCCTCTTAAAAGGCTCATGGCAGCATGTTGATGTGTATTTATTAAGCCTGGCATTATAACCCGATTTTTAGCGTTTATCTTTTCGTATCCTCTACTGTACTTCCTTTTTAGCTTATGCTCTTTGCCCACTTCAACTATAGTATCCTCTTCTATAGCAACAGCGCCCTCGCGAATTATCTTTCTGTCCTTCATTGTGAGTATTGTTCCGCCTTGAATTAAGATGTTCACTGTAACTCGCCCTTTTGGTAATGTGCCTTTAGCATCGTTATATTTTTAACTAGTGAACACAACCTTCATGTCGGTGAAGCCTCGCTTGTTAAACCTGAAGATTGAGCGCCTCGAAGAGTACCTTTCAAGTGTTTATAAGGCAAAAGTGAAAGTTTTGAGCGTAACTCCGATGGGAGGCGGCGAACAAGCCGAGTTGAAGGGGTTCGGTTACGGCGTGCCCTACCTAATCGAGTTTGTACTCAACAAAGAGCCTAAGCGAGTTGTTTTAGAGTCTATGCGCCCTGAAGGTTTTGGGCACGATTACTTTTCCGACAGGGCGGGGGTTCTACTTTGGCAACACTCAGCTTTCAACAAACTGCCTAAACACGTTTCATCCGTTGATGTTGGCGCCTTTTTGAAGGACGGTGAAACTCTGAAATCCCTCGGTGACTGTCACGAATTTTTCATCGTAACAGAATTTATTGAGGGCACACCATACTACTACGATTTAGACCGCATTAAGGAGTCTGGGGAACTCGCAGATTTAGATGAGGAGCGCTGTTTGGCCTTATCAGATTACCTTGTTCAAATTCACTCCGAGAAGAATAAGGAGCATCCAGAACTTTACGTAAGGCGAATTCGCGATTTGATTGGGCATGGAGAAGGCATTTTTGGGTTAACTGACAGCTATCCAAGCGGCTTAAAGTACGTAGATGAAAAATATTTTGTTGACTTTGAAAAAACATGCATTGAATGGCGTTGGCGTCTTAAAGGAAAAACGCATAGACTTTCGCAAGTGCATGGTGATTTTCATCCGTGGAATATTTTGTTCAGGCTGGGGCTAAACTTTACAGTTTTGGACCGCAGTAGGGGTGAATGGGGTGAACCTGCTGACGATGTAACGGCAATGACGGTAAACTACATTTTCTATTCTCTGCAGACATTTGGGAGGATGGATGGTCCGTTTCTACGTTTGTTTTTGCTATTCTGGAGAAATTACATGGACAAAACTGGCGACGATGAAATATTAAGTGTCGTGCAGCCCTTTTATGCTTGGCGGAGTCTTGTAATTGCCTCGCCATTGTGGTATCCGAACCTTCCGATAGATGTTAGACAAAAGATTTTTAGGTTCGCAAGCAAGGTTCTTAAGATCAAGAAGTTTGACTTTGAAGATGTAGAAGCGTTCTTCTAGATGTGCTGTTGCTCACCGGTTATGTGTCAACTGTGATGGTAAAGGTTAAAAGATAAACTGGTAAACTTAGTTGCGGTGGCGGCGTTTCTGAGTATAGAATCCCTCAGGGAATTAAAAAGAACCCTTAAAAGCGTGGGGTATTCTGATAAAGCTGTGAATGAGATTTTAAAATGGTATAAAAGTGTAAAGGTGACAGATGAGCGCACGTGAGGGGCATATACCTTCTACTAATCTCTATTAGCAAAAATATTCATGTAGAAATCGGTGGCTTGGGCACAAGATATTTTAGAAAAGGGCTTTATGTTTATGTAGGTTCTGCGCAGAGAAATTTGGAAAGCCGCATAAATCGCCACATGAAGGATGATAAGCGGAAATTTTGGCACATAGACTACTTATTAGATAATGAAGACGTGAAAGTTTTGAACGCTTTTTATAAGGAAAATGCTGAGCGCTCCTTTGAATGTGATTTTGCAAAGAAACTCAACGGAATAGGTTCTCCCATAAGTAGGTTCGGTTCGTCAGACTGCAGGTGTCAAAGCCACCTCTTCAAAATAAACGATAATAAAGCCTTCTTCAAACTTCTACACGAAAATAGCTTCAAGGGGACTTCTGCAATGCATGGGGGTTGGTGTGTCTGGATTACTGGTCTGCCTGGAAGCGGCAAATCCGTTGTTTCAAAAGCGTTAATAAGCCTTCTTGAGAAAAATGGAATTCACGCGCAACTTTTGTCTTCAGATTTGCTGCGAAAGTTTATGACGCCGAAACCAAAATACACGTTGGAGGAACGTGACGCTGTTTATGTAACACTCGTTTATATTGCCAAACTGCTCACAGAAAACGGCGTTAATGTCGTTATAGACGCTACTGGCAATTTAAGACGTTACCGTGAAAATGCAAGGGCACAAATTCCAAAGTTTATAGAGGCTTACCTCGAATGTCCATTAGAAATCTGCATGCAACGAGAGTCAAAACGCACAGAAACGCATCTTGCTCCCCAAAAAATATACGAAACGGCTTTAAAGGGCAAGGCACCAACCGTACCAGGAATAGGACAGCCATACGAGGAACCCTTAAATCCAGAAGTAAAGGTTGATGCTGCGAGACTATCGCCAGAAGAATGCGCCAAAAAAATAATGATGTTTATCGTTGAACGCTACTGTTAGCGGTATTGGCTCATTCTTTGGTTTGCAATTTGTAAAGCACTTTGCAGCCTCTTAGTGTTTCGTGGACTGAGCATGCAACTTGTAGGATGTCCTCAAGCTCGACTTTCTTTCTGCCCCAATCATAAACGTGATCATGTACTCCCTTCAGCGGTTTGAATCCTATAGAACGTAGGCGTTCAACAACTTCTATAGGGTTTGCGCCTTCACTGTTAAATATTATGGTCAAATATGTTTTCATCTTTTATTCTCCGTTAAACCATCTAACCGTTTTGAGTAGCATTAATTTTTTTCGCTTGTTCAAGGGCAGTATGCTTTAACATAATTCAGCACGGTGTCAGCTTGTTCCTTTGATATTGCTCCAGATTCGTAGAGGTTGGTAACCAACTTTGAAACACTTGTTAAAGCGTGAACCACGTATCCTAGTTTTTCAAGGTTCTGTTTACCACCTTGTTCTCTGTCAACGGCGACCACTATATGTTTGACATAGGCTCCAAGCTCTTTTAGGGGCTTTATTCCTTCAAGCTTTGACAAGCCTTCGCTGACAACATCATCAAAGAATACTATGCGCTCGCCTTTTTCTACGTTGGCTCCAGCGATTCTGCCAGTCGCGCCATACGCTTTTTCCTCTTTGCGCACAACAATGCATGGCAAATTAACCCTGCAAGCTATGCTCGGCAAAATCAAAGCACCTTTCAACTCGATGGATGCAAGCTTATCCACCTTTTCTAGAGCCGATATTTCCCTTATTTTGTCAGACGCAGCATCCGCGATTGTACATAGATCTTTTGGGGAGGATAACAAACATGCTAAATCGATGTAGTATGGGCTTAGGGCTCCAGATTTAATTTTGAAACTGCCAAACTTTAAGCAGCCAGAATTGTAAAGTGCATTTGCTACGAGCGAGGTTAGATTTGGCATGTGCACATCCTGAAAAGACAATTTATGTCGCTGGATTTAACAATTGCTTTATCGCTTTAAATGCTCACTGTAACGGTAACGTTTATAACTTAATGTTGGCATTCCTAAAAGACGCGAAGCGGAATAGTATGGGTCATAGAAAAACGCACGCTCCAAAACATGGTTCACTTGCTTATCTGCCTAGGAAACGTGCTAAACGCCTTTTGGCTAAAACACGCTATTGGCCAGAGATTAAAGCCGATGCGCCTAGGCTTCTCGGTTTTTTGGGTTATAAGGCTGGAATGACCCACGTTTTTGCAATAGAGGATAGGAAGCGTTCTCCAAGCTTCGGGAAGGAAGTAATGCGTCCAGCAACAGTCGTTGAAGCACCGCCGCTACTAGTCTGTGCTGTGAGAGCATATGCGAAGACTCCTTACGGCTTAAAAACGCTCTCAGAAGCTTGGATTAAAGATCCACCAGCAGAACTCGAGAGGGTTTTGACGCTTCCTGAGAACTTTAACACTGATGAACAACTGAAGAAAATCGAGGAAAACTTAAGCAATGTTGCGAAAATTCGCGTCGTAGCCATTACTCAGCCAAAACAAACAAGTCTGCCAAAGAAGAAACCAGACGTAACTGAAATAGAAATCGGCGGAGGCACCATCCAGCAACAGTTTGAATACGCTAAGGGCTTACTTGGAAAAGCAGTGTCTCCAACAGAAATTTTCAAAGAAGGTCAATATATAGACGTTATGGCGGTATCAACGGGAAAGGGTTTTCAAGGGCCAGTTAAACGTTGGGGCATAACGATACTGCAACACAAGGGAAGAAAAACTAAAAGGGGCGTTGCAACATTAGGGCCATGGAACCCACACCATGTAATGTACAGCGTGCCGAGAGCTGGACAAATGGGTTTTCACCAGAGAACGGAGTATAACAAGCGAATACTCAAAATAGGAAACGATGGAAAAGAAATAACGCCAAAAGGTGGATTCATACGATATGGCATCGTCCACGGACCCTATTTACTTTTAGAAGGAAGCATACCTGGAACTGAAAAGCGTCCAATAAAACTACGGTATCCAGCGCGCCCTCCTAGAGGAGTTTCTGAGGAGCCGCCTCAAATCACCTTTGTGTCACTGGAGTCGCCACAGGGAAAGTAGACGGTGAAACTTATGGTTAAAAGGACCGCTAAGGTTTTCAGCCTTCAAGGTAAACCGATTGGGAAAATAAGCCTTCCGCCAATATTTGAGACACCCATAAGGCCGGACGTTATCAAACGCGCTGTCCTCGCAATTCAAACAGCAAGAATTCAACCTCAAGGAAGAGATCTAATGGCTGGTAAGCGAACTTCAGCAGAATCAAGAGGCGTAGGGCTGGGGATTGCCAGAATTCCTAGGGAAAAAGGACCAAGCGGTAGAGCCGCCTTCGCTCCTGGAACCGTTGGTGGACGTGCTGCACATCCGCCAACCACAGAAAAAAAGATTGTCAAGAAGATTCCGAAGAAGGAGAAGCGTCTAGCGCTATTTTCAGCAATAGCTGCTACTGGATATAAGGAGATTGTGGCTTCTAGGGGACATTCAATCGAAGATGTTCCTGCAATTCCACTTATAGTTACTGACGATTTGGCGAAGTTGAAGAAAGCCAAGGAGGTTGAAGAGGCTTTAATAAGCCTCGGAGTTTTAGCTGACATCTATCGTGTAAGAGAAAGAAGAAAGGTTCGCGCGGGGAAGGGAAAGCGAAGGGGCAGGAAAATGAAGCAGGCGGTAGGGCCTCTAATAGTCGTGGCGGAAAATGGCGGAATTGCGGATGCAGCTGGAAACATTCCAGGTTTAGATGTCACCACTGTTAAAAATTTGAACGCTGGGCTTCTTGCTCCGGGTGCGCATCCTGGAAGGCTTACAATATGGACTGTGGGTGCTATTGAAAAGTTAAATGAGCTTTATGGGAGGGAGGAAGCCTGATGGATGTGCATGAAGTTATCCTTTATCCGATGATGACTGAAGCCGCGAGCGTTATGGTTGAAAAAGAGAATAAACTTGTGTTTGTAGTTAACAAATATGCGAAAAAATCCGATGTGAAAAGGGCTGTTGAGGAACTATATGAGGTTAAGGTTGCAAAGGTGAATTTATTAATAACCCCACAAGGTGAGAAGAAAGCCTTTGTTAAGCTTCACCCCGATTATAAGGCTGCGGACGTCGCAATTAAACTTGGAATATTGTAAATTGGAGGAATTAATTTGGGAAAAAGAATCCGTGTTCAAAGGCGTGGGCGTGGTGGACGCCCCTATAAATCTTCAACTCATAAGAGAGTTGCTCCGGCACAGTATCCGCTAACAGTAACAAACCAAGTATATGCTGAAACAGTTATAAACGGCGTTATTGAAGACTTTGTTCACGATCCTGGACGTGGCGCTCCATTAGCCCTTTTAAGATTCGAAAATGGCTCCACTTGCTACACGATAATTCCAGAGGGCACCTACATAGGACAGCGAATCCAGATGGGCGGGAAAGCATCCGTTGATGTTGGCAACATTCTTCCAGTTGGAAAAATTCCGGAAGGAACCATGATATGTAACATTGAACTGCGCCCTGGAGATGGGGGCAAAATAGCAAGATCTTCTGGAACTTATGCAATTGTTGTTTCACACACCCCGAGAGGAACAATAATTAGACTGCCATCTGGCAGAACGAAGTACATATCTGACGATTGCAGAGCCACAATTGGAGTTGTTGCAGGCGCGGGTAGAACAGAAAAACCCTTCTTAAAGGCTGGTGCGAAGTTCCACCTTATGAAGGCTAAAGGGCACAAGTATCCTAGGACTCGCGGGAGGGCTATGGTTGCAGCTGTGCATCCATATGGAAGTAGTAAAAGGAGCGCGCGTAAGGTGACGACAACTTCGCATGGTGCACCACCAGGGCAGAAGGTTGGCTTGATTGCAGCTAGGGGTGCTGGACAGAAAAAGAAGAGGGTAACTAAGGAAGAGTAGCAGAAAGTTTATAGCATTAAATGTTGTCGCATTTGTTGAGTTGAACTTGAATGCCGCGCGAATTTAGATATCGCGGATACACGCTTACCCAACTTCAAAGTATGTCTATGGACGAATTTATTAGTTTACTTCCTGCAAGGCCGCGAAGAACCCTCCAACGTGGACTGAAACCGCAACAGCGGGTGCTGCTCGAAAACATTAGAAAGGCAAAGGAAGCTCTTAGGCAAGGAAGCACAAAAATTGTGAAAACGCATGTGCGTGACATGATTATTTTGCCCGAAATGGTTGGCGTTACAATTCACGTTCACAATGGTAAGGAGTTTGTTCCAATTGAAATAAAGCCAGAGATGATCGGGCATTATTTAGGCGAGTTTGCAATCACAAACAAACCTGTGAAGCATGGTACTCCTGGGATTGGGGCATCTCGCTCTTCAATGTACGTGCCGCTAAAGTAGTCCTCCTCCCTTTTATTATGCCGTATACTCTCTCCCAGAGGTTTTCTTTTCCCTCTGAGGCTTCATTTCAGGAATTTGTGGCAGCGGTATTGGCGGCGGAATATTTATCGTTCGCGAAACTATAACGGCCTCAACTAACGCAACGTTTGAAATTGATTGTATAACAACTGGTGGCGGAGGTTTCTTTTCCTCATAATCCCTATAAAACTTTTCAATTTCACTCTTATCCCCAACAACATAGGCTCTTCCCTTTAAGGTTATCTGGGCTATGGAAGGGTTAAAATTTATCGCCAAAATAAATGGAACTTCAAGGGAATCGTCAGATTTCTTCTCAAATCCTATGACGTTTATGTTTGTGTTTATTTGAACTGGCGGAATAGGCTTTTTAATATCCAAGAAGCGTTCAGCAGAAATATTGGTGATTAACACATTAACTCTGATCATTTATTCTCATCAGACTAACTTCAGTATAGCGCACAATTTAAAGGTGTTCATTTTTCCGGAGGCTTATAGCGCGTGAATCCACAGCGTCCACACGTGTATCTATCGCCATGGTCAGCCATAAAATATCCTGGACCGCATCTTTCACATGTTGGACGTAGCCTAACAACTTTATCTTTCTCAATTTTGTATATGGAGAATAAACCTTTCCTTTTCTTCTTTTCAGTTTTCTGAGTTTTCCCTGTTTTTTCTTCTTTTTTTGCTTCCTCGTTCTTTGACATGTTTTATTCCTTTTCCTGTTCTTTCTTCTTTTCTTGGGGAACATTTCTATTGATTATATACTCTGGTTCGATTAGTTTTGCCTGTTCAAGCGTGTCATAAACGTCTGCTAGTCCAATTGCCATCCTTGTGCCTGTTTTTGTTTCAACTTTCTTTATGAAAACAAGCTCGGCATTAGTCTTTAACGTGTCAGCAACAGCTTTTCTAACTTCTAGCCTTGATGGTGTGCTGCCAGTTTGGTTATGTTTTATTTGGAAATGTACTTCTCTCCGCTTAAGTAGTGGATTTATTTTTTCCGAGGTTATTGTAACTTCCATGTTGTTTCCCGTTTCAGTGTTGAGTTGATGTGCTGTCTCATTATTTAGCTTTTCGAACGTTTTCCATGGCTTTTAAAATTTCCGCAATCTCTCTTCTTTTCTCCTCGGTGACTTTAATTACAACGACTCCTTGGTGTGGTTGCCCGTAAATTATTAGCGAGTTTTGTGGCGCATTAAGAACTGCAATAAGCGCTAGCAGATCTTCTTCTCCGTTAACGAGAATTTTTACGTTGGAACCACATTGAAGGGCCTTTTTTATAGTTGTTATTGCTTCTTCAGTTATGGTCCCAGCAGGGTTTGCTGTGGTCAATGTTTTTTCTGCTGGGATGGCTACTGGTACAGTTTTTTTCCTCATCACCTTGTTGTCAACGATTGCCAGTTTTGGAATAATTCCATTTTCTACAAGATTTTTTGAAACAGTGTCCCCTACGGATATCACTGCTGACGGTTTTTCACTTTCAATAATGTCTTTTATGTGTGCCATTGTTTCGTTGAATGAGCCTTGAATCAATATTCCAAGGGGTTTTTTCAGTTTTGTACGAAGTTCTGTTGTGAGAATGTAAGCGAAAGTCAAGTTTACCTAACCTTTAAGGCGTATTTTCCCTTCTCCTTTATATTCATGGCTTTTGCTATGGCTGAGCTTTGAGGATCAAAGATTATCACTAACCCGCTGAAGTCGTCGCTTAAGGATGAGCTCTTGCATTTTGGGCATATGTTCTCTTTTGTTATAAAGTGGCATGTAGTGCACGCTTTTTCACTCACTTTTCATCCTTCTCCTTTTTAGCTGCCTCTTTTTGTTCTGCCTCCTTTGCTGTGCCTTCTTTTGTTTTCTGTATGTCCTGCTCGATCCACTCCAACTTACCGAGGAACGGCTGTCTAGCAGTTACGCCTATTTTTCCGGAACTGCCTACTCTTCCTAATGAAACTGCCGTTATCCTAACGCGTACTGGATCTCCATTCATGAGTTTCCTCTTTGTTTCTTTTCCCTGTAATACCCCTTGTTTTTCATCGTACGAGATGAAGTCATCCATCAATTGTGAAACGTGTAGCAACGCGTCTACTGGTCCTATGCGTACGAAAGCTCCGAAGTCTGCTATTTCTACAACTTCGCCTTCTACGACTTCTTGTATTTGTGGAAAGAAAGTTAGTAAAGAGAATGTTACCTTATGATATGTTGCGCCATCACCTGGAATTATCTTCCCTACTGGGCTTACGTTTACTTCCGTTACGGCTATGACGTAGCCTAGTTCTTCGTCAACAATTCCCTCATATTTAGCTTTAACTTGTTGTCGACCAACCATGTCGAGTGGATTTCCAAATGTTTCTGGTGGAATGCGAATAGTATCTTCTAATGTTATGAGTTTAAACAAGGAGTTATATCCTCCCATCAACTTCTAAACGTGACTTTTGTCTCACATAAATAACTGGCACACTTATATTTCTTAGCCTCCTCCTTAACGCTCTATCATTCGTAAACACTGGACACTTCCATCTTTTAGCAAACTCGACAATGGCATCGTCTGGTGAAGCGAATTTTTCGTTTGTTTTGATTAGGTGGCATTTCTGGGCTAACTGCAAAGCGTAAGACGTTTTTTTGCGCATACTTGGCTTGCTTTTTTGTGCAATTGCTTTAAGTTCTTGCAGGACAGTTGAGAGTAAAACTGGTTCAAAATTTGTTTTTAAAAGATTTTTTAACTCTTCGAAGATGTCGATTCTAAACTGGATTGGAACAAACAACGCGCTTGAGTCCAAAATAATTTTCAATTTCGCCTCTTTTCGCCTCTTTTCCGTTGACATTAGCGCATTGTTCCGTATCCTATGAGTCTCCATCTTCCCGCCATTTTCCTGCTTATGGCAACTCTGGATTCTGGTTGCGCGCATACTGGCCTTGCAAGTTTAAGAGCGACTATGCCTTTTTTTACTGCAGAAACTTTTCCAACAGTTACGGCAGCGCCTACGTGTAAAAGTAGGGTTTCATTCAGGCTTATCTCCTCAACTTTCATTAAATCTTTAGTTCCGACAGCCCTTTCAAGAGTATGTGTTTCTAGAGTTAGCTCCGACAATGTTGGCGGAAGCGTGTCGGATTTGCCAACCATGTTTCCGGTTAATCCGTCAGCTTTAGAAAATGACGGGTCCAATAATGTTCCGACGCCAACAAGTCCGCCGCAGCGAGCTTCACTTACATTTCTTCCTCCAGCATGTAGACTTACAATTTCGCTCTGCAACGCGTGATATGTAGTTCTTCCCTCTTTTTCAAATGTTGCTCCAGGTCTTATTTCTATTTCGTCCCCAACCTTGAATTTGCCTTGTAGAATTGTTCCTCCAATTACGCCTCCTTCTAGCTTTTCAATTGGTGTACCAGGCTTGTTAACGTCAAATGAGCGAACAACATACATTAATGGAGGTTTTGTTTCGTCTCTTTTTGGTGTTGGTATGAATTCTTCCATTGCTTGTATAAGAACGTCGATGTTCACCTTGCGTTGCGCTGAAACAGGAATTATTGGAGCGCTTTCGGCTATTGTGCCTTTGATAAAGTTTTTTATTTCCAGATAACTTTCGCGCGCTCTTTTCTCGTCGACAATGTCTATCTTGTTCTGTACAATAACTATGTTTTTTACACCGACAACTTCAGCCGCTGCCAAGTGCTCTCGCGTCTGAGGTTGCGGACAAGGTTCATCAGCCGCTATTACAAGTAGTGCCCCGTCCATTATTGCTGCTCCAGAAAGCATCGTTGCCATCAGCGCTTCATGTCCCGGCGCATCTACAAAGCTAACAGCTCGAATAAATGTTGTTTTCGAACCGCAGTTTGGGCATATTGGTTGTGTCGTATAGTTTTTAGGCGGTTCACAGCGTGGGCACTTGTAAACAGGCATATCCGCGTAGCCAAGCTTTATTGTTATTCCTCTCTTCAGTTCTTCACTGTGTCTTGAAGCCCAAACACCAGTTAACGCTTGTACAAGCGTTGTTTTGCCGTGATCCACATGCCCCATGGTGCCTATGTTGATTTCAGGCTGCTTTAGTAAACTTGTTTGCTTTTCTTTACTCATTGGTCATTTCCCGTGAGTTGCTTACAAACTATTGAAGGTTAATTAACATGTTAATAAATGTTAAATGAGGTTTAAGGATTAGGAGTTTCTCCTTCCTTTGTTTTTGTTTCTTTTGTTTCTAGTGTTTTCTTCACTTTTGCTTTCTTGCTTTTCTCTTCCTCTTTTGGCGGCACAACTATTTTCATATTTACTTGCACGATCTCATCGGTTATCACATTTCCACGCACAGTCTTTCGCCTTCTTTCGCCCTCCTTCACAGGGTTAAACCCTACTCCCCCGCTCAAAATCACTTGCCGCCGCACTCCACCATGAACATTTGGCCTCATCGGAAAGCCATCCTTATCAGAACCGCCAGTAATTTGCACTTTTTTCCCAGGTAAATCAACTATCGACCCGTCTATTATTTCACCTATTTTTCTCCCGATTAATGGGGCTGCACGGGCTTCTTCAAGTTCCGCTACCTTTGACGTTCCAGTTCCTGGATCGGAAATTACCACTTTAAATTTTGCCATTAACGCTGAACGCTCCATGTTAGTGTTATGAAAGTTGAGCATCTCTCTATTAAGGATTTATGAAAATGTTGCGTCGCTTCGGCTGAAAAACGGTTTCGCGAGTAAAAGTTTATTTCGTAAATGTTTCTTCATTTAAGGGTCATGTGGCGGTTAGGTTTCTTCTTCCACGAGATCGCGTTCGGCTTGCTTTCGGTTTTTCTTCCATTATACATTGTCTATCTTTCTGGTTCGCTGCTCTGGGTTGGAGTCATGTCCGCAACCGCTATTCTTTTGTCCATACCTGCCTCCTTCTTTTGGGGTTACATGTGTGACAGAACAAGGCACTACAAGATTTACATATTAATGTCGTTTTCAGTTCTGGCAACGTTGCTTTATCTGTTCTCCATCGTCAACAATGCTACTACACTTGTTATCCTTTATTCTGTTATGGCACTATTTCACGTTGCACATGAACCACCGAAAAACGTGCTTGTCGCTGAGCTTTACTCACATGAAGAATGGAAAAAAGTTTTTGCCTCTTATGAATGTTTTACGGAGATCGGCTGGCTTATTGGCTTAGTTTTAGGCGTTCTAACCTCAAGCTTAGGCTTCAATGTAAGATCCACTTTGTTGTTATGCAGCGGCTTGAATATTGCAGCATTTTTTGCAGCATTTTTCTTTGTTGAGGATCCCATAATAATTTTTGAAAGAAGTTTGGTGTCGATAGAGAAAGCTGTTAGCTTTGCCTACAAAGGAGTTTCCATATTTTCTAGGGTGATAGACGGCGTTTCTCCTAATGAAAGGTTGAGAGGGGAAAATTTGGGTATATTCTGCCTAGGGCTTGCTTTCTTCTCTTTTGCTACGAGTTTACTCTTCACGCCAATGCCAATTTTCATAAGCAATCTTGCTGCCGCTGCAACACTTCCTTCCAGTATAGTCTTTGCGATTTTCGTCATAAACTCAAGTGGCGGCGTTATAGGCTACTTTTTTGCTGGCAAAAGTTTTGAATCAAAAACTGAAAATGTTAACATCGGCAGAATCGTGCTATTCCGTGGTATCTTAACGTTCCTTTTAATTTTAACAACGCAGCCGCCTTTCTATAATGTTACTATTGCCATTATAGCCATAATTCTGTTTATGTTAGGCTTTGCCTACGCTATTTACCTGATTAATGCCTTGTATCTATCAATGGAGCTTATACCAAAGGGTAAAGCTGGACTTTTTGATGTGCTTGTGGGCATTGGCAGCGCAAGCGGGGCTTTCATAGGTCCTTTCATTGCTCAAACGTTTGGTTTTGTTTATGTATTCTTGACAGCTGGTTTGCTATTTCTTTTTGCTTATTTAGCCTTCAAATTGTTCATATAACCTTGATTATGCTGCTATTCAACATGAACTCTGAAGAGGTCTACATCTTCTCGCATTGCAGGCGTTAACTCGAGGAAATCTCTGACAGCACGCTCTACATCCTTTGACTGCGTTACGTATCTTCCAACAACTATTATGTCTGCGCCTCTCTCCAGCGCTTCTTTTGCAGTTTCTGGCACTATTCCGCCAGCAACAGCTATTAGAAACTTTTTATCCTTGAAAGTTTGTCGTAGCTGATCTATCAAATCTAATCCTATCGTTTTTCCTGTTTCTTCATCTATTCCACGATGAATTATTATTGCATCTGGAAACTCGTTTAGCGTCTTCAGTTTTTCAATAGGCTTTTCCACATTTAACATGTCCACCATGGCGTATATTCCAAGCCGCTTTGCTTCATGGATAAACGAATCTATCGTTTCAGTTGGCGCTAATCCAGCAGCAATTACTGCATCAGCGGTTTCATCGTAGGCTATATCAACCTCGACTTTTCCAACATCCAATGTTTTTAAATCTGCTATTATGAATACGTCTTTTGCGATTTCCCTCAAGTCGCTTATCACTTTTGTTCCGTATCTTTTTATCAATGGAGTGCCTGCTTCAAGTATTATCCTGTCGCTTCTCGGAATCTGCGTTAAAATCTTCTTTGTTCTATCTAAATCTGGAATGTCAAGTGAAATTTGCACGTATGGTGGTCTCCATAAGCGGGGCACTTTGAATCCCATTATTGGATGCTTTGCTCTGTCTTTATCATAGAAAATCTTTTCCAGTGTTGGATACTTTGCTAAGGCTCTTTTTAACGCAAGTTTCGTTGCACCATAATTGTAGTGATATATCTTGCGGTAATCACTTGCTTGCGGATGTACAAAAGCGCTGCAAATTATAACCCAATCATCAATTTTATCCTTTGGGATCAGCCCCTCCTCAGCAGCATCTGCAACAGCCTTCGCTACAGCCGCCTGCACAGGCCCAAACACTTTGTTTGCATCCTCAAGATTTTTAACGGTAACCTTTGGTACGAGTAACGTGTGCGGCTTTGGCGGAAGATTTGGCCTTATAACCGCTAAAAGTGGGGTGTGCCCTTGAGAAAGGCTTGCCATGCCAGTGGCAAAGGCTTCTCCGACAGGTCCATCTTTGTCGCCTATTAAAAGGTCTATATGTGCCACCTCATTTCCTTCTCCCACGAGTGCCTCTCCAATCAGATACGTGTATTTCTTTGGAAATTCAACAGTTTCCGACATCAAATTTGCCGATTCTTCTCGTACTATTTCTTCAAAGTCGACACTAAACTCCTTAAGCCACGAATACAATGTATCCCTATGGATGTTTAGCATTTTCGCTGTTCCAGACACTGTAGGTTTTGTCGGTTTTCCAGCCAGAAGACTACGCGCTTTAGCCTCTTTCTTTATAGCTTCTTTAAGCATGTCGATTAATTCTTCTCTAGATTTCGGCTTTCTTGCATCACGTTCCGACATTTACGGTTCACATTATTAATATCTCGACATGGTATATATAAAACTGTCGGAAAGGCTTTTAATATGTGCGTGCATCTTTTGAACGTAAAAACCTTTCTCCTTTAGGTTTTTCGGCGATTGCTTGTCGGACTTAACTGTTTAAAATGTTTTTGCATATTGCTGTGGCATCGGTAAGCCTATATACTTTGAAGTAGTTAAAGACTTAAATTCATATGTGGTATGTAAAATGCGTTTGCAAGATATTACGTGTCTTTTGGTCTTTATAGTTGGTGTTGCCTTTTTTCTGTACGGGGCAAATTACTATGACGCGTCAGTAGGCTGGACAGGCGTAGCCCTTATGGCTGGCGGCTTTTTTGCTGAGGTTTTTCTTAAGGTCTATGAATTTATAAGTAAGCGTGAAAAATGATTAGAAGCCATAAAGTTTGGAGTATTTCTCTTCAAGGTATTCCATGTACGGTTTGACGTTTAACTGCATGCCAGTTATTTTCTTAATAAGGTCTGCAGGGTCGTAAAGATTTCCATACTTGTGAACGTTATTTATCAGCCAATCTTTTATTGGATGGAATTTTCCTATGCTTATCTGTTCCCTCCAATTTGCCAATTCTTTTTCCATTTGCGCAAGTATTTGTCCACTGTACACATTGCCTAATGCGTAACTTGGGAAATAGCCGAACAACCCGCTAGCCCAATGGGTGTCCTGCATTACCCCTTCAGAGTCGTTCTCAATTGTTAAGCCCAGATAGTCCTTATAACTTTGATTCCATGATTCTGGCAGCTCTTTTACAGTTAATTTTTCAGCGAATAGGTCTCGTTCAATGTTGAACCTTATAATTATGTGTAGGCAGTATGTAACTTCGTCTGCTTCAACCCGTATTTTTGATGGCTTCACTTCATTTATTGCATGGACGAAGGCATCTAAACTAACATCTGAGAGTGCGCTGCCTGTCAACTCCTTAAGTTTTGGCAAGAAGTAGCTCCAAAACTCCTTTGACCTTCCAATAATATTTTCCAAGAAGCGGGATTGTGATTCATGAAACCCAGATGAGCATGCTGTTCCAACTGGCTGATAAATCCATTCTGGATTTAGATTTTGTTCGTACATGGCATGTCCAGCTTCATGCAGTACCGAAAATATAGATGATGCAAAATTATCTTCATAGTAATGTGTTGTTATACGCACATCATCATAATAACCACTTGTGAATGGATGTTCAGTCTCGTCAATTCTGCCTCCAGCCATGTTTGATTCAACGTCATATTCAACGGTTTTTGCAAGCTCCTTTGCGATTTTACGCTGCACGTCTATAGGAATTCTACGCTGCAAAATGCTGGCGTCAGGCTTTTTCGGGGCAGTTTGACATTTGCCGAGTAGCGAAACTAAACCTTCCCTCAATTCACTAAATATCCTCGTTATCGTTTCAGTCGTCATTTTTGGCTCAAAAATGTCAATCAATGCATCATAAGGCGTCTTCGTCTTTTTCACTTCCATCAGTATTTCTGCAGCTTTTTTCTCTAACTCCAAAAGCTTTTCAAGTTCAGGTTTAAACACAGCAAAGTTTTTGGCAATCTTCGCTTTCTTCCAAATGTCCGTTGTTATAGCTCTTTGTTTTGCAATAGCTGCAACAAGCTCTTCTGGAAGCCTTGTTTGCTCATCATACTGCTTCTTTACCAAGTAAACGTTCCTCTTTTGAACTTCACTAAGCATTTCATAATGCGGGTTGCGCATAATCTCTTCAAGCAGCCTCCCAATTTCAGGATCAGTGCTCATTTTGTGCTCTATTGTGCTCAGCAGAGCAAGTTGCTGGCTTCTTATGCCAATTGCCTTTGGAGGCATCATAGTTTCCATATCCCAATGAATAATAGACTCGGCTGACCGAAAAATCAACAGATTCTTAACTTTTTCCATCAACTTTTTATAGCTTGACTCTAATGCTTCCACGATTGACCCTCAGTCGTGAAGAATATACATTGACAAGATTCCCTATTTGAGCTTTAACTTCGAGATAAAGTGCTCCGGGCGGGAACGGCGCACGAAATTACTGGTAAAATTATCTAAATTATTATATTAACTGATTCTGGGTCTTTCCAAAATCCATAAAGCCGGAGTTACTGCAGCCTCAAAAATATTTGTTTCTCTTACATGCATTGCTGGGTGTCTTATCCTAACGATGATTGACATGTTAGCGTTAAACTCCTCTAAATTTACAAAGTCATTCTTAAAATAGTTCTCCCAAAGCTATCATTGGAAATTATCTTTTGTAAATGATTGATGTTTGCAAAACTAAGCGGGGTTTCTTCATTTGACAAATCATCAGGGTCCCTGCCAGTTTCCCGATTATAGTTTGAACTAATCGCCCCCTAAATCGTCTGAGTTTAGAGCGGGGGATAACTAACTCTTAAACCAGTTCGTTGGATTGACCGAGCTAAGCTTTGCTTTAATGTAAGATCTGAGCCTTGATCTATACAGTGATTCACAAATTTCTCGACAACCTTTTATTGAATCTCTAGTTTCTTTAACATCCGCCGAAAGAAGCATTATGGCTTTTGAGCATTCATATATAATCTCCTTATTATTCGTTTTCTTGGCTAATTCTCTTGTTTTCTCATAGGTTTTGATAGCTCTCCTTATATCGTCGGCAGTGCAGTAGCCCCGCATTTTTGAAAAGTTAAGCCGCTTTTCATAGCAACTGCAACTGCCTTCAAGCGAGTCTATTAGCCTTGATTCATAACTAAGCAATTTGTCACCTACAAGTGAGGATTTCGAAGGGTGCCCTAAAAGCATTAGAGCCATTTTGAATTTAACCGCGGCTAAGAAATACTCTCCTCCCGCTGAGTAATAATACTTGGTTGTATCTGCAATTTTACCTGTTTTTTCCGCATTGCCAGCACTTTAGCGTTGTTCCTTCGCATTTCATTTTCTCTTGCATATTTGAAGGTTGAGAAAGAATATGCTTCAATTTTCGATTTTAATAGATTTTAGTTTGTAGTTTTCTGCTGGTTTTGAGAGTAAGAGTTAAAACGCCTGTAGAGATTTTATATCTGGAGAGGTTGTAGAAGGTAAATGGCTCTCTTAACAGAGGAAGAGAAAGAATTACTAACAAAGGCTGCCAGTTTAATGGATGAACTATTGGAAACCCTTGAGGTTATACAGGATAAGAAACTTGTTAAAGATTTGAAGATTGCTTTGCGAGAGGTTGAAGAAGGCAAGGCTAGACCGCTTGATGAGCTTATAAGAGAGTTAAACCTTGAAGGCGAAATTTGAAATTCGTTTTACGCCTCGTTTCTTAAAGAACATTAAAGCTTTAGATAGAGATGTTCAAGTGCGAATGCTTCGAGAGATCAACATATTAAAGACCAACCCTTACGTAGGAAAGCCCTTACGCGGTGAATGGAAAGGCGTTTACTCTTTAAGAGTAGGTGATTACAGAGTTCTTTATCAAGTTAAGAAAAATGAAGTATTTTTATTGGTTGTGGGTCATCGCAAACGTGTCTACCGACAAACTTAACTGATATCTAAACTCAAAGTAAATGGCTTTTTGCCAGTAAATTCGTTTCTAATTTACGCCCGCTTTTAAAAATAACTTAAATTAGTCTTTTTTAGTTGAAATAAGCCCAAAACGAACTTAAAATTAAATGCTCCGGGCGGGATTCGGACCCGCGTCTCCGGCTCGAAAGGCCGGAATACTTGACCGGGCTATACTACCGGAGCGTGGAAGCACATGCAATTTACTTTTTCATTCGAATAAACCTTATCCTCCTCATTCTTTTACGGCTGCTTTTAGGCAGTTTTCTAGTGGTGCAAATATTGTTTCTGCCTTGTTTAGTGTTGGTGCGTAATGAGCTGTTTTCGCAGAGTTTGTCATTATTGTTTTTATGCCGAGTTGTTCTGTCCATGTGACAACTGCGCATGTGTCAGTTATGATGTGCCCTCCACATTTTTCAATTTTGTCTGCGTATTTTCCAGCTTTTTCTTTGATATGCCTTGACGTGCAAACCCAAAATTCAATGTCGCTTTTGACTTTTCTGTTACCGATTAAGCTTGAAACTTTTTTAATTTCACTGAGCGAGCAATGTGGGCAACCGATGAAAACTAGATCTGGCTTTTTTGTTGATGTCGTTAGCTTTTGACTTATCTGTGCTAAATCTTTTCTTTCAACGTCTATTCTTTCAAGTTTTTCTGTTTTTACATTTGTATTATAGATGTGGAACATGTTAATCATTCCAGTTGATGCCATAGCAGCGCCTAACTGTTTCAAGTCGTCGTTTGAGGCGCCTTCTAAGCCCTTTATTGTTGGGATTTTGTCGCCTAAAATTTCGCCTAGAAGGATTCCTAAGGCTCCGAATTCTGTTTCGTTTTTTAGTTTTGTGTTTAATGTTACTATGGCTTTTGGTTCGCGTTCTTCAGCTTTATGCATTCCATAGTTTGGTGTTTTTCCGATGATGGCTGCTGCAAGGGCGCTTGGACCGCCTTCACGGTTTGTCCATGCCTTTAGAACGGAGTTCGCGTATACAACAGCTGATGATTCGGACCAGGCTAAATGTGAGTTGTGTTTGGGCGTTTCCAGGTAGTACGGTGTGCATGTTAGAGAGTTTGTGAAGCCCATCTTTTCGAAAGTTTTTGTGATGGTCCGCTGTTTTTGACACATTTCTTGTGGAATCTTTTTGCAGATGTGTTTTTTGTCTATGCTGTGTGGGTTTGTTGTTGCCTTCACCTGCACTTTTGCATCGGCTTTTGCTAGGGCTTTTAGAAAATCTGACGGTGCATCTCCTAATGTTTTGTATGAAACTCCTGAAACATGTGCGGAGTTTATGGATGTGAGCTTGTCCGCACCAAAAAGTTCGCCTAGGCGCACAAGGATTTTCATGCATATTTGGTTTGCCCAGCCGAATTCTCCATCGTATACGCGTTCTTCCTCTTTTGTTAAATACATTTTGTCTGCGTCACCTTTCTGTTTATGATTTTAACAAAACCTTTTGTGGCATTAACTTCAAGTAAGTCGCCTGTCCTTATCTTCGAGATGTCTATTTTGTCAACCATTGGGATATTTGCGATTATGGCTCCTGCGACGACAACCGGGTCTGCTATTTTGTTTACTATGGCTTTCGGAGCCAAATTTTTCTTAGCAAGAGCATATAAGACATAGCTGCCTACAGTTGATCCGTGTCCATGTGGAAAGCACAGAACCTTGTCCTTTACGCACTCGCCACATAAATCATGATTTTTCTCGATTACTTTTCCGTTTGCCGGGTCAATTCCACCGAGGAAGCTTATCGGTATTTTTGACACTAGCGCCTCTGCTTTGCAGTAGCCTTCGACGATTTTTCTTCCTCTTAATGTTGTTGCTGTTTGCATAGCCATGCACGCTTAATATGATATTTTGGCGGTTGTTGGAATGTCGCCTAAAATTTTGGCAGCGGCGTTACTTACTTTTTCGCGGTTTTTTTCATCTGTGTACACACGAAGTATGTTCATGAAGCCCTTTAGAACTTCAAAGATTTTCGATATTTCACTTAGTTTCTGCGGAATTTTTTCGCCATCCCTTGTCTTGTAGAACGTTGGGATTTCCATGGGTTCCATGAGGGCTGAATGATGATAGGGAACTGATGGAACTGTTGGGACATCTATTATTACGGCGTCTGTTTCAACTTCCGCCTTTTTTGCAATATCCACTTGTAGCTGTTTTCTGTGGGATTCTTGGCGGAAAACATTTGAAATTATGATGTCTTTTTCATAAAATGTTTTTTCGTAGGCGCATTTTAGCATTTTTCGTCTTTCAAGGTTCTCGATGATGTCTTTAGATTTTCTGCAGTTTTTAAGTCTGGTCCAAACTGTGTAGTCATCCATGGCTAGGTACTCCTCTGTAGTCTTGAAGTTTGACAAACCTAGTTCGCTGTTTGCCTTTTCCATAGCCATTGCCAACATTATTTGCGCTGCTCTCCCGACGCGGTGGAAATATATGCTTTTGAAGGATTCCATTCGAGCAATTATTAGGGACTCGAGTGCAGATAGGGCTCCTAAGTCTACAGCCAGGTTTTCATCAACAATGTCTAATGCGTGGATCAAACGGAAAATGTCAACATAGCCGTACTCTGCACCAGTGTGATGTGTGTCCCTAATTACAAAATCAAGTTTATCCACGTCCACGGCGCTGCTTATTATTTGATCTAGGAATGTTTTCTTTGGTTTATGGAGAACGCCGGTTGCAAGCCTACTTACTTCTTCTGGGCGGTATCCATATTTGCTAAGCAAGTCCTTCAGTTCGCTGTTCGAGATAATCCATCTTGTTAAATCTTCATGCGTCTTTCCCAGCTCTTTGTCAAGCAAGTGTTCAAAGACATGCGAAAAAGGACCGTGTCCAACATCATGAAGCAGGGCTGCAATCCTAACAATATCTGCCTCTTCTTCGCTTATCCTTTGTGCAATGTTCGGGTTTTCAATAACTTTGCCAGCTAAATACATGACGCCAATTGAATGTTCAAATCTCGTGTGGTTTGCTCCAGGATAAACATATTCTGCGCCTGCGAGTTGGCGTAGCCGGCGCATCCTTTGCACAGGATAGGAGTCTATGATTTCCTTTTCTACATTGGTTATGTAAACATATCCATGCACGGGGTCTTTTATTTCACCCCAATAGGTTTTGGGCATTGCCGATTCTCCCGCGTTCTTTAGAGTAATTATTTAATGCTTCTTTGTTCTTATAATGCCTAATGCTCCTAAAGCGCAGAAAAGGAATGGTAGATGAAAGGGCTTTTCATCTGTATTGAGGGTTTAGATGGTTGTGGGAAAACAACTCAAGCAAAGCTTCTTGTGAAGGCTTTAAGAAAAGCTGGATACGATGCCGTGTATACTGCTGAGCCAAGCAAAGGCAAAATTGGAAAATTCATAAAAAGATACTGCCTAAACGCAAAGCAGCGAGTTTCCACCGTTGTTGAAGCCTTACTCTTTGCAGCTGACCGCTTTGAGCATTTAGAAAAAGAAGTTGTTCCCGCTTTGGAAAATGGAAAAATAGTTGTTTCCGACCGCTACATTTTCTCTTCGTTAGCCTATCAAGGAGCGGCTGGCTTGGATTTTAACTGGATTGAAAAAGTAAACGTGTATGCGATAGCTCCGGACCTGGCACTTTTTTTAGACGTAAAGCCTGAAGTTGCGATTCAAAGGGTTAAAACAAAAAAGTCTGTTATGGAAAACTTGGAGACGCAGAAAAAAGTGCGTGACGTTTACATGAAATTTGTTGAAATAGGCAGGCTTGTTAGGATTGATGGAGATAAACCAAAGACTTCTGTTGCCAGAGATGTTTTGACGATTGTTCTTAAACGTTTAAATGAAAATTTTAAGGTGTTGTGAGAGGCTTTACTACTTTTCTGGAAAATTCATTATTAATGTTGCTTGCCATGAAATTCACTATGTCGTTCGGCGCTATGTATCTTGGTCCCCTTTCATGAAAGACCAGCATTTCTAACGTTTTCTTGTTGAAGAGAAAGCGAGTAATGTAATAATCGAATTTTAGGGGAGTTTTCTTTTCGTTTTGCCATTTATAATATCGTATTGCACAGTAAACGTCGATCACATGGAATGGTTTCATGTTAATAACCTTAATCGCATTTTCTACTTCTGCGGCATCTAAATACGTGAAGCTATTGGCGTCTGCAATTCCGAACTCAAAAACCACTGTACACCGTGGAATTGATGGATCTGCAACCTCTTCCATCCTCAAGTCTTTTCCATTTACTTTACCTAACATCTGTATTAATGCTTGTTGAAGCTTTTTATTGGAAAGCATCGTGGTGAAAACGGCTATTCTGTGGACGTTTTCAGGAAAACCTTCAAAAAATCCGAAGGTCGTGAATGTTCGCCTCAGCTAAGCTTTTTTGGTTCTTCTTATCTTTTCAAGATTCTCCAGCAATTCTGCTAGAGTCTTGCTTAACTTTTGCAGTTCATCAACATTTTCTTCACGCTGCATTTTGTTTTGAATTTCCTGCACTTTAGATAAAATTGTTGTTTCAAGAGTCTCTAAAACCATCGAACTCGTCACTTTTGCAGGCTCTTCTCCCCCTTTTACCACAATGACTTTTTTCTCGCATTTTGCACACCAGAGGTCTCCACTTTTCAGTTTAAATAGTGGAGACGCACATACAGGGCATGCTAAATCTGTTAGAGTTGAGCCTTGACGAAGCAGGTCTGCCATACGTTTAATATATGTTTCTTCCGTGTTTTCACGCGACAATTTTAAAGCCTCCATTAATAAATAGTGTAAAAGCTATTAATAACTTGATTAATGTAGGTTTTAGGTGGGTTGCGGATTTGGTTAGAAAGAAAAAGTTGGAGGAGTATGAAGAAAGAATAAAACAAGCGCTTGTTGTTCTCGGTGAGGTTTCGGAGGACAATACTACCCCGAGAAATATAAGAAGAGCGGCAAAGGACTCTATGAATGCCTTGCAAACAACTGAGTACTCGCCCGCCGTTAGAGCCTCGAACGCTATATCGATTATAGATGAAATTCTGCAAGATCCAAACATGCCTCCTTACACGAGAGTGAAACTTTGGAATGTTATGAGCCTTTTAGAAGCCATAAAAGATTAACTGTGAGCATAAAAGACTGCCTGCATGCGTGCAACCGTTTCTTTGAAGTTGACAACTTTAAAGCCGATTTTCTCATATTCGCCTCTTTCCTGAATATTTAAAACACTTTAGATACTCTAATTAATTTTCAGTTGCGAAGGCTAAACATAAGTTTAGAAGCGACATAAAAGCTATTGTTATAATAGTTTTAGAATCTGCTCCCTCTTAGGGATTCCATAGATCTTATTTCCACTTATTATGATAGCTGGCGTTTCTTTTATGCCTGCACGCTTTGCTTTCAGTTTACCGCCAAGGGTTGATACGTCTACAACCTCAACTTTTACACTTTTTTCTTTGGCAACCTCATTCACTACTTCTAGTGCTGTTCTGTCGGCTTCGGGCGAAACCTTCTCCGTTCTTAACGTATCCTTAGCCGTGCACCAATGGTCTGCTATAGGTCGGCCAATTACAGTCTGCCCTACGACAACTTCTTCACTTCTAACATAAACTTCTACCTTATCAATCATATCTCTCACAAACAAAGGGGTTTCCCAAAAATTTAAGTTTTAACAAACTCTATGAAAAAGAAAAAATAATCGTTGCCAAAATAGGCCTTAAAAAGATTTACCAATAACCATAAAAATCCAATCGTATGCTACAATTTATTGTAAGAGGAGTAAGGGCGAATGAAAGTTTTTAATTATCGTGAAGTTCTGGCGGAAGATGCTGGTGAGGGATCCTCGAAACTGAAGGTTCGTTGGCTTATAACAAAGAATTTAGGAGCTGAAAACTTTGCCATGAGACTTTTTGAAATGGAGCCTGAAGGCTATAGCCCCCTCCATACTCACCCTTGGGAACACGAGGTTTTCATACTGGAAGGCGAGGGAGTTGTAACAAACGGAAAAGAGAAACACAAATTCGGTGCTGGCGATGTTGTTTTTATCCCTCCTAACGAGAAGCACCAATTTAAAAACAGCGGAAAGGGAAAACTGAAGTTCCTTTGTCTAATACCATATAAAGAGAAATAATAATCTGCTTCTGTTTCGCTAATTCGCTAAAAATATATGCTACTTGTTACATCTAGTTTTGGGTTTCAAGGTGAATAACTCTTTGAAGTATGACGTGATAATTGTTGGCGCTGGCCCAGCTGGGATATTTTCAGCCTTAGAGCTTGTTGGAAAAAGTGAGTTAAGTATTCTGATGCTCGACAGGGGACCAGACATTAACAAGCGAAAATGTCCAGCAAGCCGCGGGTTTGAGTGCGTAAATTGTGAGCCATGTCTTCTTTTGTCTGGGTGGGGTGGCGCTGGAGCCTTCAGCGACGGTAAACTCACGTTGTCAACAGAGGTTGGCGGGTGGCTAAATCAATACGTTTCTGGCAAAGAGCTTAGTGAACTTGTGAATTATGTGGATGAGATTTACCTAAAATTTGGAGCTACTGAAAACGTGTATGGGTTGGATGCTGAGAAGGTGGATGAGATTGAACGTAAGGCTTCATTAGCTGGCTTGAAGCTTATCCGCCAGAAGATAAGGCATATGGGAACTGAACGTTGCGCCCAGACTCTTGTAAAAATGCGTCAAGCATTGAACGACAAGATTGAATTTAAACCAAGAAGCGATGTGAAGGGACTACTGGTTAAGGACGGTGTTGTTGAAGGCGTTGAAACAGTAAATGGAGAAAAATACTACGGCAAATACGTGATTGTTGCGCCTGGAAGAAGCGGCGCCGAATGGCTTCAATCAGAGGCTCAAGCTTTGGGGCTTAAAACGTTGAATAATCCTGTTGACGTAGGGATTAGAGTTGAGGTTTTAGCTTCGGTGATGGAAGAGTTGACGAATGCACTTTATGAGCCGAAGTTCATTTACTATTCAAAATCTTTTGATGACCAGGTGCGCACATTTTGTGTTGCTCCATATGGCGAAGTTATCACCGAATCATATAATGGTGTTCTAACAGTCAACGGTCAAAGCTATGCAGAAAGAAAAACTGAAAACACCAATTTCGCTATTCTTGTGAGTACTTCTTTTACGGAGCCCTTTAAGGAGCCAATAGCCTACGGGAAATACTTGGCAAGGCTTTCAAACCTCCTAAGTGGGGGCGTAATAATACAGCGTTTAGGCGACTTGGAGTCTGGAAGAAGGTCAACGCCGGAAAGAATTGCGAGAAGCGTTGTTATTCCCACGTTGAAAAACGCCACTCCTGGCGATCTAAGCTTTGTTCTGCCATACCGTTATTTGGCTGACATAAGGGAGATGCTTCAAGCACTGGACAAAATAACCCCTGGAATACATTCTAGGGACACGCTCCTCTATGGGATTGAAGTAAAATTCTACTCGTCGAGGCTACAATTAAGCAACTGTTTAGAGACAAAAATCCGAAACTTGTTCACGATAGGAGACGGAGCGGGAGTTACGCGTGGACTTGTTCAAGCGTCTGCTTCTGGCGTTATCGTTGCAAGAGAAATCGTGAGAAGAGAGAAATCAAAGGCGTAGTGAAATGGCAATTGTTGAGGAGATAAGTTGCCCACACTGCGGGGCACCATTGCCATTTGAGCCAGGTGAAATAGTTGCAACATGCAGATACTGCGGTTTTACAGTTGTTATAGAGACTGGCAGTGCATTTGTCTTTGAGCATTCAATGCTTGTAAACAGGTATGATCCAGCGAGAGTGGAAGAGCCCATAAAGGCTTGGATGAGTAGTGGTTTCCTAAAGCCTCCAGATTTGGCAAAGAAATCAAAAATTACTGAGAAGAAACTTGTTTATTTGCCTTTTTGGGTTATATCTGTTGAAGTTAAGAGTAAGTACAAGGGAATTTTTGAGCGCTTAACTCCCGCTGCAATCAAAGAAGGCGTCATCGAAAAAATGTATGAGTGGCTTGTTTTGGCAAGGAGAGCATCGAATTTTCCGACAAGGGAGTACGATGTTCCATTAGAAGGTAAAGTCCCCTACGATTTTAGGAAGATTGAGGGATTCGCTAAGGTTCTTAACAGTGAGATTGATAAGGATGAAGCAGTGGAATTGGCGAAGCAGCAGATAGAGGAGCATCATCGATACCTAATACAACATGACGTTGATAAAATCATCGAGATGAAAAGCGACTTGAAAATAAACCAGAGTGTTTACTTACATGCGCCAGTATGGTTCGTAAGATATGAATATAAAGGAAAAATCTACCAACTGCTAATAGACGGTTCAAGCGGCATGGTGATAAAGGGCGATATACCTCTAGCTAAACTCTAATGTGAAAGGACGCTTTCTAAAGGTTTTTTATCTACATTTTAAATTAATGCCTATGGAGGCACCGTGTAGGGTGGAGAAAATAATAGGCCGTGGCACATGGTACGACAAAATGGCTGCTGAAATAATTAGGCGAGAGCAAAGGCTCGGCAGAAGCCTGAACATGCTTAGAACTGAGATGGGGATAGCTGCCTCGGGTTTTCCCCACATAGGCAACTTAAGCGACGCTGCAAGATCTTTCGCTGTAACCCTTGCTCTAAGAGAGCAAGGCTACAACTCTGAACTCATAGCTTTTGCAGACGATAAGGATGGACTTAGAAAGGTGCCTGCTGGCATGCCAAAGTCCTTAGAAAAGCATTTGGGGCGTCCAGTTACGGACATACCTGACATTTACGGATGCCATAAAAGTTACGGTGAACACATGGCTTTGCTGCTTCTTGACGCTTTAGATAAATGCGGAATAGAGTACAAGTTCATGTCTGGAACAGAAGTCTACAGAAGCGGACTGTTCAACGAGGAAATAAGGACAATACTTTTAAACGCAAAAAAAGTCGGTGAAATAGTCAAAGAGGAAGTTGGGCAGGAGAAATTTTTGGAAGCATTGCCATATTTTGCTGTTTGCGAAAATTGTGGGCGCATATACACAACGAAAGCCTACAAGTTTCTCCCTGACGAAGGAAAGATTCTATATGTTTGTGAAGGGATGGAGGTAAAAGGGCGCTGGCTTGAGGGATGTGGACACAAAGGCGAGGTGGACTACCGAAAGGGAGAAGGTAAACTGAGCTGGAAAGGCGAGTTTGCAGTTCGATGGAGACAATTGGACATAAGGTTTGAAGCCTTTGGCAAGGAAGTTGCAGATTCTGTGCGCGTAAATGACCGCATATGTCGTGAAATATTCAACTGGGAGCCCCCAGCACACGCAAAATACGAGTTGTTCCTAGACAAAAGCGGGAAAAGGTTGTCAAAATCTGCTGGAGTAGTTTTCACGCCGCAAACATGGTTCAAATACGGTTCTCCGCAGTCGCTGATGCTACTTATGCTGAAAAGATTTGTTGGAGCACGAACATTAGACGTAACGGACATCCCGTTGTACATGAACGAACTGGACTATTTAGAAGATCTATACTTTGGAAAGAAAACAATGACGGATAAGAAGGAACTTGCTAAACTTCGAGGATTATACGAATTCTGCTGGGCTATGAAGCCCCCGCAAAAACCTGGAATAACAGTGCCCTACAACCTATTGACTTTCCTAGCCAAAGTGGCGCCTAAAGGATGTGAAGAAAAGTTTATTGTCGAAAAACTTCGAAGCTACGGCTACCTGCAGCGTAACCAAGAACCAGATGAAAATTTGAAGAAAAGAATTGAGTACGCTTTTAACTGGATAAAAGACTTTGAGGAAATAAAGGAAACAGCAATAGCGCTTACAACAGAAGAAAGGGAAGCAATAAAAGAATTAATTGAAACCATTAAAGTTGAAGAAGAAGCTGAAAAGATCCAAAACGCAATATTCAACATAGCCAAAAAACACGGTATACAACCACCAAAATTCTTCAAAACACTATACATGGTGCTAATAGGCGTACCCCAAGGGCCAAGACTAGGACCATACATAATTGCCATGGGAAAACAAAGCGTCATCAACGCACTAGAACGCACACTAAATGCTTCAAACTAAACCCTTTTATCACAAAACTAAGAGACTCTTTAACAAGGTGGGCCCGTAGTCTAGGATGGATTAGGACGCTGGCCTGCGGAGCCGGAGATCCTGGGTTCAAATCCCAGCGGGCCCGCCAAAAACAAACCGCTTTCAGCAAAAGCAGCCTTTTATGGGCTGCTTTACTCGCTGGCTTGCGGGGCCGTCCTGGGGCCGTCCCAGAATCATTGCGGGGACTGTCCTATGCACAGGGATACAATAAAGGAGTTGAAGAAGCGTATAGAGGAGCAGTGTAAGGCTTTAGGTTCTTTAGCTTCAAGCCTCGAAGGCGAGAATAGGCTGGGCGATTTAGTTAAGCGCGTGGATGCTGTGTCAAGCCTTAAGTTCTTTTGAGGCTGCTGGTGTTTCGCTTCATGGGGAGGTTCATTAAGCCAACAGCCAAATAGAAGGGGAAATAACGATTAAGCAACATCAATTGTAAACGTCAAGTTAAGCTAAAATTGGCTTTTTCAGTTTGGCTTTTTCTGCTATCTCCTGCGATAATTTCAGTTCGTATTCTCTAAGTATCTTCACTAATGGATGTTCGACGTTAATCCTGTAAAGCTTGGCTTTCCCTATCTTTCTGGAGACCTTAACTATTCCATATTCTTCCAGTTCTGGAAAATACTTGTAAAACGTTTGTTTACTCATTCCTAAGGCTTCTATAACTTCCTTCTTAGTGAAATCAAACAAAGGATTATCCAAAAAGAAATCCACTATCCTAAGCTTCGGCGAATCCCCCAAAGTCTTGATAAGTATAGATTCGTATTCTTTTTCGGAATATAGTTTTTCGCTCATTCTTCTCTTCACCATAATCTGCTACATCATGATGCTTAAAGCGTGCTACGTAATATGTAAGAAGAAAAGTATTTATATGTTTCTCTTTAAAGGTATTAAAAGTGAACCTCATGAGCATAGAACTTTCTGATGAAGAAATTAAGGCAGACATAATGAACAGGCTTCTGAGAAGAAACTGTTGGGGAACCAAGTATTTGCCCGTAGATACACTTGTAAATTGGTTAGCTGGGAAGGTTAAGCCAGACGGTAAAAGAGTTAGAAAGTTAATTAGGCAGCTTGTTAATGAAGGATTCCTTATACTCCACAAGAAGGGAGAAACCATTTCTCTAAATTCTACAAGAAGCGCGGAAATAATAGAATATAAAGATTTCTGAAATTTTAGTAACTGTTTTCTCCTGCATTTCTTCTCCTTATCAGGAATATCACAAGCGCTATTAGGAAAGCCGCCAAGGATCCTATGATTAGGTAATGCGATATGCCTGCAACTATTCGCCAGTTAGCACCCATGTACTCACCTAAGTATATCAGAAAGGCGCTCCAGACTAGACATCCGGCGGTTGTGTATGCGATGAACTTCAGCAGCGGCATCTTCACTGCGCCTGCTGGGAATGAAACCAGCGTTCTAAAACCTGGAATGAAGCGGTTCAGAAACACCATGGCAAAGCCGTGTTTGTTAAACCATCTCTCAGCTACTTCTACGCGCGCTCTTCTGAAAAGAACGTTGCTCAGAGTTTTCCGTCTGGCAAGCATGTCCATTCCCTTCATTCCAATGTAATAATCGACCAGAGAACCAGCCGTTCCTGCAAGAGTCGCCACCAAAATTGTCAACAATAGGTTGAGCTGCCCTTTGAATACTAGGTAGCCAGAGAACGGAAGTATGACTTCGCTCGGGATAGGCAGAGAGCTTGATTCAAGCAACATTAACAGAAAGATTCCCTCGAGCCCCAAGACGAGATTGTTGCCGTAACGTTCTGCGTAAGCGAGACTATGGTGTTCAGTACTGCGGCAAGCGGTGCGCCTGCAAATTGGCCTCCCTCGACCAAAGTATCTTCCAAAGTGTCCAAGAGGACTATTGCAATTGTAACGGCAATGATCGCTACGACTAGCAGTTGTGGTGCTTTTCCTTTTAGCCTCTTAAGATTTCGTCTAGACACCAACATGTAAGGCACTCCTTGTACCTAAATGTGGAACAGTGACTCTAGCTTATCGTGTTAGCTCCACCACATCCAGTCTATGAGGCTCCTGTGATCTTATCGCAATATTTGATGTTGGGAAGATTTTACTTTAAATCATTGATGTGGGCACTTGTAAGATCGCCGTGTGACTGGCACAAATTTAAAAGGGAGTGTCTGAAAAATGTTTCTGAGTGGTTTAAGTTGGTATCGGAGAAAGTACTGCATTTTGAAGGCAAAAATAAGGATCTGAACTACTTATCACAGCAAATTGTTCAGCAACTGAATAGCGAAGGATACAAAACACAAATGACTAATGCCCCTCTTGGAATAGTTATTCAAGCTAAAAAAGCAGGAATTTTGCGGGACATAATCACTGCTGATAGAGCATTCAGCATAGTCATATCAGGGCAACCTAATGACTTTTCTGTCCATGTCGGAATAGGTAAATGGATTCAGAACCTTGCGGTAGCTGCAGCCGAAACAATATTGCTGTCGGCGCTGTTCCTAGCTGTTGACATCCCTGAGATGCTCTGGACACGCCATGTTGAGAACACAATAGTAAAACAAATAACCCAAATAGTAAGCTAGTTCTTGGAACGTTTTTCAACCTTTACTGCCATGTGGAAAGGTAAAAAGGCAGCGCGAATGAATTTCTTGTCTATAAGAAAAGGTGAGGTGATATTATGAGTAAGATATGTCCCATGGCTATTGCTGCCGTGTCGACTCCTGGCAAGATTCTTTATGGAAAAGCGGTTCCACGTGATTGCGTAGAAGATAAGTGCGCGTGGTGGACTGGAAAAGAATGTGTCATAATGGCAATAGCAAGAAAGTTAGGAAGTTTTTAAAATAGTGTTTACGGCTTTCTTAATTCAGCTAACTATCAATGAGCTTAGGCGAAAAATATCGGGCAGATGCTGAGAGGTTCCTGTTTGCAAGTGAGAGAAAAGCGTAAGTTTGGTTGACGGGGGAGCTCTCTCAAGCCTTGCACGGATGTTTGAGTTCAAGACTTGGAACACTTGGTGCTAGACTATGCTTGCGGGTCGGAGTTCCATGGTGGCTTTTGCATTGGAAGGATTTAGCTTAATTTTGGGGTTCCTTAAGTAACGCGTTTATGGCTTTTCCGATGTTTTCGCCTTGGTAGCCGCCTTCCAAAACGAAGAATGTAGGCTTCTTCAACGCTTTTATGAGTTTTCCAATTTCTCTGTAAGTTGTTTCTGTTAAGCCGAGTGAGGCTAAATCACCAGCGTATGTGTCGAACCCTGCTGAAACTGCGACAACTTCAAAGTTGTTTACGTCTATCTTTCGTAGCGCGTTAGCTAGTGTTTTCAGGTAGGTTTCCTCTCCGCAGTCAGCATGTAAGGGAAAGTTTAGGCAGTTGTCTTCAGAAACGTTTCCGGTTCCAGGGTAGTGTGGATGTCTGTGTAGAGAAATGTATGTTACGTTTTTGTCTCCGAGGAAGATTTCTTGTGTTCCATTTCCATGGTGTCCGTCGATGTCTAGGATTAGTGTCGGCTTGTTTAGGTGTTTGACCGCTATGGCTATGTTGTTTAGGTAGCAAAATCCCCTGGTGTATGCACCCAACGCTGCTCCACTTTTTCCAACATGATGTCCAGGCGGTCGCATAAGCGAGAATCCGTTGATTTTTGCTGCGAGTATGGCGCCGCCAGCTGCGAGTCTTGCATATTCATATATGTTTTCATAGGCCGGCGTGTCTGCATCCTCAACAAGTCCCTTTTTTAGGTTCCAAATGTATTCGGCGTCATGCGCCCTGAGTATATCTTCCTCAGAGGCTGGTTCTGGCTCTATGAACTCGTAGCCTTTTTGTTTTAGGATTTCGTAGGCTTTTCTGACTCTTTCTGGATTTTCGATGTGCCATGACCCATAACCTAAACATTTCTCTGAAAATATTATTTTCGTTTTCATTTTCACGCCTGCTTTTTGAGACAATTTTTGTCGCAAATTAAAATATAACTTCAACTCTAAAAGGTTTAGAGTTTCCGAAAAATGGAGAACAAAGCAATGATTTCACGTAGTCCATTTACAGAATTCCGTCAAGAATGCCGAAAAATTCTAGATGATGCTTTAAAGAAATGTTTTCCAGAGGTTCAACTTCCTTCAGCAGTCTTGGAGAAACCGCCAAACATAGAGTTTGGGCAGCTGGCATCGTCGCTTTGTTTTGAACTTGCCAAAAAATTTGGCGTAAAACCAGCTGAGCTGGCTGAAAATTTAACAGAGGCGATGGACAAAACGCGGTTTTCCCTTATTGACCGCGTTTCTCAAGCTGGTGGAGGGTACATAAATTTTCATGTAGACTTCGCTAAGCTTACGGGTTTAACCATTGACTCGGCTAGACAGCTTGATGTTGATTATGGTTTTGTTAAGACTGAGGAGCCGTTAAGAATTATTGTTGAACATACAAGTGTGAATCCGCTTCATCCGATTCATATAGGGCAGGCTAGAAATCCCATGCTTGGCGATGCAATTGCCCGTATGCTGAAGGCAAGGGGCCACATGGTTTTTCGCCACTATTACATTGATGATGTTGGGCGGCAAAGCGCTGTTATTGCCTACGGATATAAAAAGCTGGGTAAGCCTAAGCCTGATGGAAAGCCAGACCACTTCATTGGTAAAATCTACACAATAACAAGTTGTATAGTTGAGATAAACCGCTTGAAGAAGGAGCTTGAGCGTGCAAAGGCTGTTTCAGCAACGGATGAAATTGTTAAGATAAATAGGGAGCTGGACGATTGGGTGTCGGTGGCTGCGGAGCTTAAGGAGAAGTTTCCGGAGCTGTTCGAAAGGCTTCTTGACAGGATAGGCGAAGACGAAGATCCGGAAGGTGAGATTGCGTTGCTCAATCAGGCTTATGAGGCTGGGGAAGAAGATGCGAAGCTGCTTGTAAGGGAAGTTAGCGAGTTATGTCTTCAAGGATTCAGGGAAACACTGCAGCGTGCAGACGTTTTTTATGATTCATGGGATTGGGAAAGCGACTTTGTTTGGAGTGGGAAAGTGGCTGAAGTTCTTCAGATGTTAAAGGCAACCCCTTACACTTACAAAGCTGGAGCGGTTCTTGAATTTGATGCGGAAAAGGCTGTTCAAGATCTTAACTTGAAGAAAAAGCTTGGGTTAAGGGAAGATTATGAGGTTCCACCTTTGACGCTTGTGCGTGCTGATGGAACAACGTTGTATACGACTAGGGATATGGCCTATACTTTGTGGAAATTTGAAAGGGCTGAAAGGTGCATCAACGTTATAGGGATGGAGCAGAGTCTAGCGCAGTTGCAGTTAAAAATAGCGTTATACGCTTTGGGTTATGGGGTTCAAGCGGATAACCTTGTGCATTTTGCATACAATTTAGTTTCTCTTCCTGGCTATAGAATGGCGAGCCGTAGGGGGCGCTACATAACCTTCGACGAGGTTATGGATGAGGCTGTGGAGCGAGCTTATGAAGAAGTGTTGAAGCGTTCTCCGCAGCTCTCTGATGTGGAGAAGAGGGAAATTGCAAATTTTGTCGGCGTTGGAGCTGTGCGCTACGCGCTAGTAAGCGTTGATCCATCAAAGCCGGTTGTGTTCACATGGGACAAGGTTCTTAATTTTGAGAGGAACAGTGCACCTTATCTTCAGTACACTCATGCTAGGGCGTGTAGTATACTGCGTAAAGCTGCCAAAAAGCCTGAAAAGTCAGCGTATGATTTGCTGAAAGAAAGGATTGAGCGTGAGATAGTTTTAGATTTGGCAAGCTTTCCGGAAATATTTATGGAGGCAGCGGAGCTTCTTAAACCTAACATGATTGCAGACTTTGTAAACGGTTTGGCTGACAAGTTTAACACTTTCTACAATGCGTTGCCAGTGATAAAAGCCGAGCCTAAAGGATTAAGCGAAGCGAGACTGGCGCTTGTTGACGCTGTGAGAATTGTACTTAGAAACGCCCTCAATTTGATTGGTGTTTTTGCTCCAGAAAAGATGTAACGTGAGAGTTCACGGTGGGGCTTCTCTGATTATCGCCGCCGCTGTGCTTGTTCCTAATCTGTTGGCTCCCGCTTCAATCATGGCAGCAGCGTCAGCGTATGTTCTTATGCCGCCAGCAGCCTTAACGCCAAAATTTTTCCCAACGATCTGTCGCATTAACATGACATCTTCAACGGTTGCGCCTTTGCCAAACAAGCCGGTGGACGTTTTAACGAAATCGGCTCCTGCTTCTTTTACAAGTTTACATGCAGCTATCTTTTCCTCCCTCGTTAGATTTGCTGTTTCAATGATAACTTTGACGATAACGTCTTTGGCGACGCGTTTAACGTCCACAACGGCCTTTATGTCGTGCTTTACAAATTCATAGTCGCCTGATTTCAAGGCGCCCAAATTTATAACCATGTCCAATTCTTGCGCTCCGTTCTCGACAGCCTTGAGAGCCTCTAAAGCTTTTATTTCTGGTAGTGATGCGCCGAACGGAAAGCCGACGGTGGAGCATACTCTCACGTCTGAGCCTTCAAGGAGTTCCGCAGCAAGTTTAACGTAACAGGGGTTTACAACCACGCATCTGAAACCATATTCTACTGCTTCCCTGCATAGTTGTTCAATTTCCTTTTTTGTGGCAGTAGCCTTAATATTCGTGGAGTCTATCATTTTTGCCAGTTCTTTTCTAGAAATTCTCAATGTCGTTCACCTTTTCCTTCGCTTACTTTCCAGTGATGTAGGCTTTTAGTCTTTCTGCAAATTTTTCAGGTTCTTCCACTGCTTCTCCATCCCATAACAAGTATGGAAGTGCCCAAGCGTCCGTGAAGCTTGAAGCCTGTATTCCAGGTCTACTTATAATTCTCAAGTTTACATCAAAATGGTCTAGATGCTTATTTACTGGACCTGAAAGCAGCACAGCGTTAAAGCTTACATACCCCTCCTTGTGGTAAAAGCTTAGTATTTTAACCATTCCATCAGCGATTCCCCGCCACTCCTTGTCTTCCAGCTCTAAAATGTTAGATTTGCCCCTAACTATTGCTTGAACCTCGTTTAGCCCTCTTAAAGGGGCAAAAGGGACAAGCCACTCGCTGCCATCCACTTCGAAGAGATACCTTTCGCCTCCTTTTTCTTTTGAGACGAGATCCGCCCAATAACTTGTCTCGTATGTGTCAAAGTAGGCTTTACTTTTTTCTAGTAACAGTTGAACGAGGTAAAATGGTCTATCTCTCGCTAAGACTTGCATGTGTGGGTGAAATATTGATGAGCCTGCTGGCGGCAAATAATTGAAAATGAAAATTGAAAATTTGATTTGCGGCTCCGCTTCTCTAAGTCTTTTCAGATACTCTACTGCGCCTTTAAAACCGTTTAGAATGATTTTTGGCGTGAAATCCTTAAGCTGTAAATAATGCTCCTTAGAAAGAACAACTAGCACGCTTCTTTCTGCGTGTCCTAGAAGGTTTGGAATAACAACAGCATCTTCGACGAAGATTCTGCCCTGCTTTATAAAGTCTGGGGTGAACATTGGCGTTTTGGTTTTTACATTTTCTGGGCAGAATGGGCAGTTTGCCCTTGTTTTGTCAGCAAGAGCTTTGAGTTGCTCTTTGTCTGGAACGAGGAATCTGCTTATGTAATTTAGCATTCCCTTGATAATCGTTGTGTTTCTACCAGTAAGTGGGTCAGCCCTGTACTCGAATGTTAATGTATCTTCTTCAAAATTTTTCAGCGGGTTCAGAATTCTCGCCTCTTTAACTGTTTTCTCGAACTTTATCATGACAAGTCATCACGGATAACGAGTGTGCATTAATCCATTTTTGCCTTTCCGTAAGTTTTGGCATAGTTAAGACGCACTCTTCTCCAGAAATTTATTATACTGCTTCCTTAACCCTAAAAGAGAAGGTGGCGATTCACATGGTTGGCTCCTACTTTAAGAGAAAGGTTGAGGCTATTGAGGTTAAGGAGAAAACCGTTTCTCAACTTTTGGCTGAAATGGCGAAGACCGCTTACCAAGGAAGAAAGCTTGGTGAGGCTGTTGAAGTTTGGGAGGCCATGCTGAAAGAGAGGGATTTAACGATTATCATGGGTTTTGCTGGATCAATGAGCACCGCTGGCCAGTGGAAAATCGTGAACTGGCTTATAGAAAAACGCTTTATCGATGCTCTTGTTTCAACAGGCGCAAATGTTTCGGAAGACATTGTTGATGCGATGGGCTTTGGTTATTGGCAGGGTTCTCCATTCGCCAATGACGCAGAACTTCTAAAGGCAGATATAAACAGGTATTATGATGTGTATGGGCGCGAGTCGGATTATAGGAAAATGGAAGAGCTGATGACAGAATTCCTGTTGACGCTTAAGACTGATTTTCCATACTCCTCCATGGAGCTTCTACACTTATTTGGCAGGTGGCTAAGCAAAAAGGGAATAAAAAGCATAGCGGCAGTAGCTGCGGAAAATAATGTTCCAATCTTTTGTCCAGCAATATCAGACAGCGCCTACGGAGAAGCGTTCCTCATGGCTAAAAACATGGGGCACAACATTTTGCTTGACCAAGTTAAGGAGTTTGACCAGTTTGTTAGCATAGGCGAAAAAACGCGGGACATAGGGGTCATCTACATAGGCGGTGGTGTGCCGAAAGACTTCACGCAGCTAATAGCAATATCAGTATCGCCCAAAACCATGGACAGGGGTGTTCCTGGAAGAGAGGGGTATCTACGTAAATCAGTTAAGGAGTACTGTTATCCACACAAATATGCCATACAGATAACAACTGACTCTCCACAGTGGGGTGGGCTTTCAGGCTGCACTTTAGAAGAAGCAGTTAGTTGGGGAAAGATTCACAGCGAAGGAAAGCGTGTAACAGTCTACTGCGACGCAACAATTGCTCTGCCACTAATAACGCATGCGCTTAACGAGAGGGTGAAAACAAAAAGAAAGGCTCCAGACCTTTCTTGGCTTTTTAAGGGAATTGCCTAGCGTTTCAACCTTGCTATTAAGGCGCTTACCATTATTGGCAGTATCACAGATGCGTCGCCTTCAACCATTACGTGGTTAGCCCTCTTGTTTATTTTGCCCCATGAAATGGCCTCTCTGGGTTTTGCGCCTGAAAGACTTCCATCCCACTCCACAGCTGTGCTGATGTAAACAGCGTAGTTGAGGCCTTCTCTGAACTGGTTCCACCAGAGTGTGTGGTGTTTTGATATTCCACCGCCAACTATTAGGGCGCCTGTCTTTTTTGCTGTAAAAACGGTTTCGTTCAGTTCACCGGAATCCCGTAGCAGGTTAAGCTTGAAATCATGGTCCTGCGAGAAAAGCCATATTTGGTAACCAACAGCGCCGTCTGTGATGCCTGGCACATATACTGGTATGTTATTTTTGGCGGCCCAGTAGAGTATTGAAGTTTCATTGCATACGCGCTTGCCTATTTCGTTGCACAGTTGTCTTGTTGAAACCTCTTTAAAGCCAGTTCGCCACAATTCTTCAAGCAGTGCTTGCATTTTCTCTTCAATTATTGCGCCGTAACTTTCGTTTGGAACCAAAACGTTGCCCAAACGGTTTATTCCACTCTCGCGAAGTTTAACATCATCCATCAGAAAGGAACCTTTGTAATAGTTTTTCCAACACCTTGCGATGTCATGGTCAAGAGTTCCGCAGGTTGTAATTATAACGTCAACAAGTTTCCTTTGCACTAGTTCCCTTATGACTCCGCGGGTTCCTGTGGCTACAAGGTTTCCGGTGAAGGAGAGAAACTTGATGCATCCTTCCTCACGCATCATTCCCTCAAGGATTTGCACGGCGGTGGCAAGCTTACCAGCTGTGAAGCCCCATGCCTTTTCCATTTGTTGAACAAGCTCGTCAACGGATATTTTTTCGAAAAGGTTGTAATCTTCAACCGTTTCCTTAGGCATGTTTGACCCTCTAGGCGTTATCTACAAGTTGTTGCCGAGGGAATAAATAAATGTCGGGTTTTAGCTGCTGAGGCGTTTCAGTTTAGGCTTCTTTTAATCGGTTAGGTAAGCGATTATTTTGCTGTAGATGTCCTTGTTTCTAAGATCTTCGTAGCCAGCGTAAATGCTTGGATTGTCGTTCACTTCAACCACGAGGAAGTCGCCGTTGAACTCTTTAATGTCAACTCCGTAAAGTCCGTTTCCAACTAGGGCACATGCTTTTAATGCGGTTTCCTTAAGCTTTTCAGGGGCGTTTTCCCTCTTAAGTGAAACCGTTCTTCCCCAGACAAAGCTTGGTTTGCCTTTGCGTTTTGCTCCATGTTTCCATCTGCCCTTTGGCACCATGTATTTGCAAACGTATAAGACTTCGTTGTTTAGTACGCCTACACGCCAGTCAAAGGCTGTTGGCATAAACTTTTGCACAGCCAGAACGTCTGAGCGCCTAAAGAAGCGTTTGGCTACATCTCTGAAACTTGTTTCGCACGCAACTTTTTCCACGTATCTGGAAAAGCTTGTGTACGGTGCCTTCAACACGACTGGTCTTCCAAATGTTTCGAAGATTTCTGTAATTTTTTTGTGGTGGAACTCCTCTTTGTTTAGAAAAATCGTTGGGATGTGTGGAATATTGTGTTGTTTAAAGAGCTCGTATAGGTGAATTTTGTTTCCGCATATCTGTATCGATTTGGGGTCGTCGACAACCTTTAAGCCGAGTTCCCATGCTGTTTTTGAAACTATGTAGGCGGTGTAAAGTGGGTCTGTTGTTGCCCTTATAAAAACGGCGTCGTACTTCGGAATTTCTCTGATGTTTTCTCTGAAAACGAAGTTGAACATGTGTCCCATGTTCTCTGCTGTAAGTTTAAAGTTTTGGAGGGCGCCGACTTCTCTTGGATCGGTGAAGTTGTATTTCTCGACAAAGCAGGCTATATTACCCAACCAGTTGTTCACCATCTTTGGAAAGGTGAGATATTTCTCCTCGTAGAACCTTAATGTCAGGCGCCGTGACTTCCTCTTTTTGTATGTGCTGAAGTCCGCACAGGAAGGCTTTTCCATCGGCGAGTTGAACGTGTAACTTGCAGATTGGAATTCTGAACAGCTTATAAACGTCTTCTGCAATTCTTTTCGCTGGTTCGTTGGCCTCGCATTTTCCGAAAATGGACTTAAACGAGATTATTTCGCCGATGAGTGGCTGCGCGCAAACAGCGAACTTGTAGTTCATGCTTAAACTTTTGAAGGCTCTGTAAAGGGCATTTCTGTTTTTTGCAACTTTAAAGCCGTCGTAAGAGAATGGGTTTACTGCAAAGACGACTATTGGGAAGTTAAGCTCTGAAATTATCTGTTTGACGGAATCCGCTATCAAGAATGGCGTTGTTGGGATTCCAGCCTTTGAGGCGCGCAACAAAAGTATGGGCGTCCTATAAGCGTCGATTATGTTCTCTGTTGGTGGAATTACGCTGTTTCCTAAGACTTCGGCGTGTAATGAAACGTAGTATCCTGTTTTTAGGTATCGGTAATCGTTGTTGATGTTGAGAGTGAAATCTTTAATTGAAGATTCAAGGAAGGTCGACGGCTTCATTATCGGCGAGCCTAAAGTTAGGTCGATGTTTGAAACGACCAACACCCATGTAACACCAGATGATTAAAACCTCGGTATTGCAACAGTAATATTTAAAATTAACTATGCATATGCACAGAGCAGTTGTGCTTTTATATGCGTCTTGAAGAAACCAGATTATTGGAAGAGGAGCAGCTACGTACAAAACCCTGGAAGTTCTAGGTCCAGAGCATGAATATTCCATAGTCAACGAAGAGTTGAAAGCCCTCCCAATCGTGGACAAAATCATAAAAGACTTTAGAGGACGCATTGTCAACTTCGTTGAAAAAGAGCGCTTTACTTTTGGGAAAGAGCTTCAGATGCACGTTATGGAACTTAAACCAAACCAGCCTTTCGAGTCGCCAGTCGAATTTGAGGAAACCATGCAGGAGGCTGTTCAAACGTTAACGGAATTTCTTGAGCGTAGATATCATGCGCATCTTCTCGGTATGGGTATGCATCCACTGCTGAAGCTTGAAGAGACGGGCGTTTGGCCTCATCGTCATAGGCAAATTTACCATTATTATAGCAAAGTCTTCAACCTAACGCAGCATGGCTGGCTTAACATTCAAAGTTTTCAGCTGAACCTTCCATACCTGAACGAGAAGGAAGCAATTTTGATGCATAACGCGTTGGCGGAGCTATGCGCTTTCCTTCCAGCCGTTTCAGCCTCTTCGCCAATTTATGAGGGAAAGCTTGGACGTTACGTTGATAATCGACTGTACTTTTACATGCTTAACCAAAAAGAGGTGCCTTCAGTAACGGGCAACGTGATCCCTGAATATGTTTCATCCTTCAAACAGTATAGAGAGGAAATTATAGGGCGGTATTCGCGTGACTTGATTAAGGCTGGTGTGGACAGCTGTTTGCCTTATAGGGATTGGGTTAACTCTAGGGGGGCAATTTTTCGCTTTGATAGAAGGGCAGTTGAAGTTCGCGTTATGGATGAGCAGGAATGCGTTAAGGCTGATGTTGCCTTAAGCTGTTTCATAAGGGCTGTTCTCAAAAGTCTCATCAAAGGGAGAACTGAATTTCTGCCGCAGGAGATTCTGGTGAGGGACTTTAACGCTGTAGTGAAGGATGGTTTAGACGCGAGGGTTTTGCATCCACGGGGGGAGACTGCTCGTCAAGTTTGCAGATGCCTCCTTAAAGTTGCTTGGGAGAATGCTTCAGGAGAAGAGCGGGAATACCTTCCAGTTCTGGAGAAGAGGGTTGAATGTGGAAGTTTGTCGGAAGTTGTTAGGGAGGATGTTTTGAGAAGGGCTCAGAAGACGGATTTTAGAGAAGCCATAATCGATGTTTATTTGAAGCTTGCAAAAAGTCTCATAAGCAATGAGGCGTATTTCTGACTGGAGAGGCGGTTGAAATGGCTGAAGAGACGAGGCAAAGTGACTTTTTCAGTGTTTGTGGAAGCTGCAAAATAAGCTGCTGCCAAGGTGCTAGGCCACCAGTAACAAATGAGCGTAAAAGAATAATAGAGAAATTTTTAAAGGATCATGAACTTTTCGCGGAGGATTTGTTTGAGCATGGGGCTTATATGTTTCCGAAGGAAGATGCGGAAGGCTACTGTATTTTTTACGACAAAAGGACAAGGAAATGCATGGTTCATCCTGTCAAGCCTGAAACGTGTGTGGCTGGTCCAATTACGTTTGATGTAAACTTGAAAACTGGGAAGGTGGAGTGGTATCTGAAAATGGAGAAGATCTGTCCGTTGGCGGGGGTCATGTTCAAAAATAGGGAAGTTCTCCAAAATCACCTGGAGTCAGCGAAAAGAGAGATACGGAGGCTTCTACGCGAGCTGGACGCTGAAGCCTTAAGGGCTATTCTAAAAATTGAGGAGCCAGAAACCTTCAAGATAGGCGAGGAACCAGCCGAAAAGGAGGTTTTACATAAGCTGGTAAGCACCTAGCAAGGTTGATGCCGAGAGACATCAAAAACCTCTAAACATATATGGACTTGTCGTCATAGTGCTTTCTTCTCCCATTTGCTAGGCTTCATGCTAATTTTGAATTACATTTTTGCTCTTCTTTCTTCGGCACTTCATATAGGATTTTTTTCTTCTGAGAGGATTAGAACGCTGCCGTCCTTCCTCCAAAAGTTTATGGATGATTTTAAAAGTGGTGCCATATTCTAAACCAAGCTCGTCGGCTATTTGGCTGGCGAAGCAGAGACCAAGATGCTTAGTTAAATATTCTTCAATTATCCTTTCCGCCTCTTGGGGATTCAAATCTTGAATGCTGATAACTTCCATGCTTCCGAGCTTATCGCGCACAGCCTCCCTGAGGAAGTCAGCCGAGCTCCGGTAAAGCCCAGCTTCAACAAGCTGCTGAATCTTGACGTAGTCTGCCTTTGGAAGCCTTACAGCCACCTGAAATGTTCCACGTTCCAAAGCTTAGTCTGAAACTCCACTAAACCCCTCAGCATATAAGCCCAATTCAAACTAGAGGATTTGAAGCTTTAAGAAAGTTGTAAAATCCGAAGTCTTTGACATTCTCAGTGTAAATCTTCTCAACGCCATTCTCCTAGCCGTAACAGCTAGCACACAGTCCAAAATGCACGTGCGGCTATGATGAAGAGCACCGTAGCTTAACAATTTCACATCAAATTTAGGCAATAATTAGTAAACATGATAGAAAATAGTAAGATTGTTCTTTTAATCACTGCTAAAGGGATCAGTTATTGTTGGATTTGAGATTGGCTGTTGCCTTTAATGTTTTAGTGATTCTATTTCATGGAGTATTCGGCGGTATACTTCTGGGCTTATTCTGAATCCATTCTTTAAAAATTCATCTAAAGTTTGGAGAGCTTCGTTTTTCGTGATTAATCTTTGTTTGTAAGCTTTGATTATTATGCTGCATGTTCCTATGGGTGTTATGTTAAGCATTTTTGACACTTTTCTCGCTTCTTTGTCGTCTGCTATAAGATGTTTTGCGTCGAGTTGTTTGCACAGTTTAATGGCTTGTTTCTCTCGTAGGCCGAGCCTCGGGTTTGTGTCGAGGAATCGATATTCAGCGTCTACTTCTGGTCGTATTTGTTCCTTGATAATCCACTTTCCCACGGCTCTTTCGACGATGTATGCGTCGCTCAAATTAAGCTTCTCTCCCTTAATTACAGCTTCTTCAAAGACAGCTTCTGGAATGAAGATTTTCGCAAAAACATTCCTAATTATGTTCAGCTTGCCGATTTTCGCCATATAAATGAGTGGAGTAAAGTTCGAGACGACAAGAGTGTGTTTATTCTCTTTCAAGCACCTTCAAATCCTCTTCCAAATCCTCAACGCTGTATTGAAGCGTAACTTTCTTCTGCGCGAGTATGTCAATCATCTCCCAAACTGAGATTTCAGCTATCTCAGCTGCCCTTGAAAGCGTAACCCGCCCATCCCTATACAACCCCACAGCCTTTTCAAGCTTCCACTCCCGCGTATAATGTTCCAAAGCCCTCTCCAGTATAGTTGATTTGTCCACCTTCTCCTCTTTAGCTATCTCCTCTACCAACCTCACCTTTTCCTTAGGCAACCTAGCCGAAACAACCTCGGACAAGACTAAGCCTCTGTATACAAATTAAAACAACGTCTACACATTTAAACCTTCCCAACGGCGAACAGTAAAAGTCCTAATAAAAGCCAAAAGATGCCCGCTACAATTTTTCAAACGGTTCCAGCGTGCGCGTGCAGAAAAAGTTAATCTGAATTCTTCTATCTAAAGAAGTTAGCTTAAAATTTGGCGGGCCCGAGTAGATTCAAACCCCATTTAAATTCCCCACATCAAGAACATCAGAAAATTATGCTCAAATCTCTTTATGGGTTACCAAACGGCCGAGTATGATTTCATATCTCTTTTTTCTTGATTTTTTTAAGTGAAGTACTCTTTAGCACTATTATTTTATTAACTAACTACCGTAGCATTTGAAGACGGTGGGAACATGTCAGTCCAGTTTAGTCGTCATGCCTTGGAAAAGATGCGTAGGAGAAACGTGAAGACCGCGGATGTGTATGCCACGATAAAGTCTCCAGACGAAGTTTATGAAGATGTTGAACATGGAACGGTAGTCGCTATGAAAAAGATCAATACTAAATCCATCATTCTCGTTTATGAAATGGAGGCGGAAGTAGTTAAGGTTATAACACTCTACTACACTACTAAACTTGATCGACTCCTTAAAGCTAAGATGGTGAGAGGCGCATGGAAGAGGATAAAGTAAGAGCATGGTACGACAAATCAGTGGACATACTCTACCTCCTCTTTAAAGAAGGACCAAGCCACGAGGTTATAGAGGCGGATCCTGACGTGCACCTCGAACTGGACGAAAACGGAAAAATCATGGGCATAGAAATCTGGAACGCGAGGAAAAGCGGTCTCATAAAGCAGGTGGCAAAAGCTATAACTGAAATAGCTTAATAAGAGCAAAATTCGAGATTCATGGTAGAGAATTCCGATGAGTTAGACCTAATTTGCGCACATCTTTTGCTAGTAGAACAAGAGCAGCGATTCATGTAGAAATTTAAGAATCATTTTACAAACCGAAGTTTGAACCTGCTTAATTTTGGCGCGCTCAATATATTTAAATTCCCCACATTAAGCATTATTGTACAATGGGGCATAGACGCTAATTTTGTCGGTCTGCAGCATGTTAATCAACACTTGAAGTTTTCGTGGTTCACGCGCTGACCGTAACCATTGACAATCTAGAAAATATATTTTTCCGCGAATTTTATGATCGAGAATTTGGGCAAAATAAGGACAACCAATGGTCAAAAGGCGAAAATGAGATGGCGGGCCCGAGGGGATTTGAACCCCTGTTCTCCGGCTCCGGAGGCTTACGCACCTTTTAAGTTGGTTCGGCGCCTTAATCCATACTGGGCTACGGGCCCGTTAGGCCTCTTCTATAAGTTCCTCGTTTATCCACCAAGCCTTTTTCTTCCCCATTTTCTCCCCAGGATAGTACTGTATTATTGATTTTCCAATCTGTTTTTTCGATGTTTTCTCTATTCTTTTAAGCCTGTTTAGTACTAGCCACCTGTTCGTTTTTAGGTATTCCGCCAGCTCCGGCGTGGTTGCGCCTTTGTAATGAATCAAATAATCTATTATTTTTTGGTCTATTTCGTCAGTGCAGAAGCTGTGAGGGTTCGTTTTCCCCCTTTCAAACGTTAGTAGCTCTAAATCTGCAAGGTATTTTCTTATTTCTGAAAATTCCTTTTCAATGCGGCTCATCCTCTCTTCAAGAGCCAAAATTTTGTCAGGTTTCGGCGTTTTTTGCAGCTTTTCCATTATTGCGTCTCTTATAAAGTTGCTCCTTTCGCCTTCTGGCACGCGGATGAGCATTTCCTTGTAAACTTCCTCTGGAATTTTCACTGAGATTACCCTCAAGTTTTCCATTTTGCTCCACCGAACAAGTGTTATATCTCATCATATTTCATGTTTTCTTTCGGAAATCTTTTAAAAGCTACAGCCTAACTCTAAACCGAGCTTTAAAGTTTAAAGTGATGGTTAGATGCCTAAAAAAACCACAATTTCATTAATTAAGTGTGATGTTGGCTCCTTAGCTGGGCATCATGTTGCACCAAGACCGCTTCTCGACGTGGCGGAGAAAAACCTAAAAAGGGCAGAGGAGGACGGCTTAATTAACGGCTATTACGTGTTCAACGTTGGAGATGACATCCAGCTGCTTATGGTTCATGAAAGAGGCGAGTCAAACCCTGATGTGCATAGACTCGCTTTTGAAACATTCAAAGAAGCAACAAGCAAAGCGTTGGAACTTAAACTTTACGGTGCTGGGCAAGACCTTTTGAAAAACGCCTTCAGCGGGAACATCCGCGGCATGGGACCTGGAGTCGCTGAGATGGAAATTGAAGAAAGAGCATCAGATCCCATAGTCGTTTTCGCAGCTGACAAAACATCCGCCGGCTCTTTTAACTATCCAATTTTCAGGGTTTTCGCAGATCCGATGAACACCGCTGGACTTGTTATCGACCCAAACATGGCTGGAGGCTTCAAATTCGAAGTAATAGATACGATGGAAAACAAGAAGGTTGTGCTTAAGTGTCCAGAAGAGATGTACGATCTGGTTGCTTTAATTGGAACAGTTCAACGTTACATGGTCTCGCGTGTTTGGAGAGCCAGAGACAACCTAATATGTGCAGTTGGCAGCGTAACCAAGCTTTCGCAGATTGCTGGAAAATACGTTGGAAAAGACGACCCGGTGATGATCGTACGGGCGCAGCATGGACTTCCAGCGGTTGGAGAAATCCTCGCACCATTTCTGCACAGCTACCTCGTTGAGGGGTGGATGCGTGGAAGCCACTGGGGACCCATAATGCCAGTAGGCCTAAAAGATGCAAAATGCACGCTTTTTGATGGCCCACCAAGGATAGTAGCTCTGGGATTTCAAGTTGCAAATGGCAAAATAGCATGCAACAATAACGGTAAACCAATGATCGCTGACCTATTCGACGATCCAGCTTTCGCTTTGGCTAGACGCGAGGCAATGGAATACGCTTCTATGCTCAGGCGTATGGGCGAGTTTGAACCGGCACGTTTAGGTCCAGAGGAAATGGAGTATACGACGCTGCAGCAAATCTTGGACAGGCTTAGGGAACGCTTTAAGCCAGCCTAGAGCGGCAAACGTCTCACGTGTGCTTCGCCCCAGCTTCTTTCTTCCTTATGTTAGCCAACTCCTCGCATCTGTTCTTCACAATCTCGTAAAGCCTTTTACGTAGATCTTCGCCGAACAGTTTTTGCTCCTTAAGAAGGAAGACTTTTCTTGCAAGTTCAACGTCGCCAAGCCCCGTGAACCACGCTTCGAAATCTCCACGGTTTGTGTGGAACTCTATTGATTCCAAGTTAACCTTCAAAAGTTTGTCGCAGAAATCATTAAGGCTTGCAGCGTGAATGTTTAAAGGCCTTCCAACGTCAACGTAAAAGTGAAATGACTTCTCAAGGGGCAAATAAGCTAAAATTTCAGCAGCCTTTGCATTATCTATCTCTGGAAAACCAAGCGCTTTTCGCCCCTTCTCCGTTAACTTGTAGCTTCCATCCTCCATAGACTGCACATATCCCAAGCGTGCAAGCTGCATTATATGCATCCAAACTGAACGGAAACCCAATCCAACCTCTTTTGTTATTTCTGTAACTTTGACTGGTCTTTCAGAAACCCATATTGCCTCAAGAATTAACCTTTTAACCGGTGATATACTCATTGTAATCACCTCTTAGTTCTATTATATGTGCCTAATAGCCTTTTCAGATTTTCCGTTAACGGTGTGCACGTAAACTTGCGCGGCGCGCCAAATTATACACCTGCCGAGCAAAGGAATATTACGTATATTATAATTCATCGATACATAATGGATGGAAAAGAAAATTAAGGATCTAACCATTAAGGGCAGCGGGCGGATTTAGAGTGTAACAATTTTAGAATTGTGGCACATTTTAGATTAAGTAACACTTATATCGTTGCAAGCGTCACTTATATTCGGTGATGCTTTGTGGCTATCGTTGAGGTCGGCCCTAAGTACCGTGTTACGATCACTCAGTGTGTGCGTAAGAAGACTTCATTAAGGGTTGGGCAGAAGGTTTACTTGTTAGCTAGGCCGCCGTACATAGTTTTGATTCCAATTCCCGACAATGTTGATGAGGCGCTTGCCGAAATCCTCGGCGACATAACTTACAGCAGAGAAGAGCGGAAAAGGGGTGAGGAGCAGCTTTTGAAAGAGGCTTCATAATTGAAAGCGGGTTATATGGTTGAAACGGAGTTCCTTTTCGGCTTCCAGCCCAGAGATAGACGCTACGACGTAGTTTCAAAAATTTTAAAGGCTTATGCAGCAGCAAAACCCTTCCCCATATACTATCCGGTTTCTGCACTAATTGAGATCCGCGAAGTTATGGCAAGCCACGGAAAAACCACTACCGAAAGGCTCAACGCCCTCACATACATAAAGGCAAAGGCCACAGCATCAAACCTTCAAGAGATAAGCCTCTCCACAGACGACCTAATCCTATGCGAAGAAATAATGACGCAACATACAACCCTAACATTCTTCGACGCACTCCACGCCTCAGTAGCACTAAGCAACAAACTAACAATAATCTCAAACGACAAAGCCTACGACGAAGCAGAAGTAAAAAGAATAACCTTCAAAGAATTCCTAAACCTAATAGCAAAACAATAGCCCTCCAAATTTAAGGCGTTCAATACCCCCATGCACGCGCAGGCTGAAGTGGACGGATATAGATGCCAAAAGTATGAGCTGATGTTCTTCAGAAAACGTAAATAGTCTTTGGGCTTAAAGTAAACGAAGACTGGTGAAATGCTATGAAGATGGCTGTGCTAGTCTACGAGTATCCTCCAAAAATAGTTGGAGGTTTGGGAACGTACGCCGCCGAAATTACGCGGAAGTTCGTTTTGATGGACCACGATGTGACTGTTTTCACGATGAATGATGATGAGGGTAGTCTTCCCACGAGGGAGATTTGGCGTGGAATTGAGATTCACCGTCCGCTTCACATCGACATATCTGACTCTCTTCCAGACGTGGTTGCTGAGGACGTTAAAAAATGGGGTAGGGGCATCCAACTTTTCTCGAAAATCCTCGTCTACAACTATCTTAGCGCTTCAAAACTCGTTAACGAGCTTATTAAGAAGGAAAATTTCAAATATGATATTGTTATTGCACATGACTGGCTTTCGGCAATAAGTGGCATAACAATCAAAAAGGAAGCTGGACTGCCCTTCGTTTTCCACGTGCACTCTACAGAAAAGGGACGCACACTTGGAGACGGGTCGGAAGTCGTGAGCAACATTGAACTCCACGCTGCAAAGGCGGCAGATATGATAGTGACAGTTTCCTACGCGATGAAAGACGAGCTTATAAAACTCGGCTTCCCACAAGAGAAAATCCAAGTTTGCTACAACGGCGTTGACCCGCAAAAGTACAATCCAGAAAATGTAAGCGCCGAGCAAGTTAAGAAGGTCAGGGAGCTTTACGGGATAAAAGACGACGAGCAGATGATCCTCTTCCTCGGCAGGCTTGTCGGGGTCAAAGGTGTAGATAGGCTCATAATGGCTATGCCGCATGTTCTGCAGAAGATGCCGAAGGCAAAGCTCGTTATCGTTGGTGTTGGAGACCTGCAAGACTATCTCGTAAACCTGGTTAAGACGACGCGGCTTCATGACATAGTTAAGCTGAACTTCGACTTCATCTCCGAAGAAGAGCGAATTTTACATTATGCAGCCTGCGACGTGGCGGTTTTCCCCAGCCTCTACGAACCCTTCGGGATAGTGGCGCTTGAAGCGATGAGCATGGAGCGGCCAGTTGTTGTCGGAGCAGCCGGCGTGAGCGGCATGCGGGAAATCGTCATATGCTGCGGCGAAGAACAATGCGGCTTCCACATAAATCCAAACAACCCAGCTGACATAGCATGGGGCATAACAAGCGCCTTAGAAAACCCGGAGAAAAAGAAGTGGCTTGGAAAAAATGGCAGACGCAGAGTACTAGAAGAGTTCACATGGGACAAAGTTGCGGAAAAAACAATTGCACTTTACGAGCAATTATTAAAGCGCTAAAACACAGGTGAACCGTTGAAATTAAGCCGCGCTGAAAAACGCAGAAAAGTTGCAAGGGAAGCAGCCAACCTCATCTATTTCGGCATGGAAAAAGAGTTTAAACAAGCCAAGATAAAAGCTGCAAACGCGCTTGGCGTAAATATTCTTCCAGCAAACATTGAAGTAGCTGAAGAAATCGACAAAATAGCCGATGAACATGAAGGACAAGCTAGACAAGAGCGGCTAGTTAAAATGAGGCGAGAAGCCCTTAAAGCCATGAAAATCTTGGAAAAGTACAATCCAGTACTTGTGGGAAGCGTCTGGCGTGGCACAATTCACCGTGGAAGCGACATAGACATAATAGTGTTCCACCACGAACCAAACGATGTCCTAAGAACCCTTGAAAAAAGCAACTTAAAAATTACGCAAACCCAAAATGTAACAGTAACTGTAAAAGGTAAAAAGCACGAGTCCCTCCACATTTTCTTCGAGTCGCCAGCCAAAGAAAAATTTGAGGTTATTGTACGCGGTTTTGAGGAGCGTCTCAGAAAAGAAAAATGTGACATTTACGGTGACGCCATAACTGGTCTCGACGTGGAAGAACTTGAGAAACTGCTAGAAGAAAGTCCCACAAGACGTTTTGTCCCTTTCTAGCAAGCTTCAACCCGCAGAAACTTAAATACGTGATTTCTAAATTAATATGGTGAGGATGACGCGCGCAGAAGGTGCAGAATTTGGAGTTTGACAAGGAAACCTTCAAGAAGATGTTTCCAAACCTGGCGAAGGAGCTGGAGTTAAACGAGCATAAGCTTTCAATTAATTCCGTTCGGACAGACATAGAAACTGGAGAAAAAGCCTCCTCAAGAGGAAGATTCACGCATTACATGCCGGACGTGATAGACTTTATCCGAAGATGCGACACTGAGGAGCAAGCAGAAGAAATAATTGCCTACATGGAAAGAAGAGGCGAAATAGGAAAGGATTACGCTGCCCAACTGAGAGAACAACTCAAGGCTAGAGGCGTAAGAAGCTTCGGCCCTAAAAAAGAGGAAAACTACTACCTTAAACACGGCGAGTTTTAAAACGCCTAAATTTGTTCTAGCGGAACCTTGTTTGGCGTATAACCCGTAAAATACTTTAAACCATGTTTACGCAGCCGATTCGCCACATGAGGATAAAGAATAAGTTCTTCCACCTCTAAACCCTCAGCCAGTTCTGGGCTTATTTGCCCAAGCCTCCGCGTTAACGCTTCAAGATTTTCTCTTGGCGAAAATGAAGCCATAACCGAAGGGTGACAACTCACTCTGTTTTCAACAAGCCTCTGCAAGGCTTTCAGCTGTAACGTGAAACCTTCAGGATTCGCACCTGTTAATTTCGCAAACTCCTCCTCGCAGCACCCCTTCAAAGAAACTCTCACATGGACAAAACCGTATTTTGCCAGGTCTTCGGCATAACGTTCATCGTAACCTATGAGTATTCCGTTGGTTTCAAGAATAAAATGATACTTCCCACCTCTTAAAGCGTCCAGAAGTTTGAGTAAGTGAAGTTTTCCTATCGTTGGTTCTCCACCGCTAATCCTTAAAAGTTTTAAGCTGCGTCTTCTAGCTAAAGTAACCAAATCCTCAGCAATTTTGCTTGGTGCATAAAACTTTCCGACTTCTGCTGGGTGAAACATAACAGCGTCTGCAACCCAACAAAACTTGCACAGTAAGCCGCAGCCAACACAATCAGCCGTTATGATTCCGCCATACCATCTTGCCGATCTAACACGGTAATACTTCCTTTCTAACCCATCAACCCCCATACGTGTAACCAACTTTTCCACGGCTAAATGTCTCTGAACCGCATCGTAAAGCAAACTCTAAACTCCCCAAATGGTTCCTAGCGTTAAACTTGTTATTTATTCTTCTCGAACTTTACAAAGTTATTACTTTTAGATTTCGAAAACAGACAGTTTTCAAGCGCTTAAAGAAGGGGTAAGTATATACGAAACCGCGGCATGTATTCTAAAAGTAAATAAATAAGCCTACAAATAATAGAAAGCCAACAATTCCAAAAAGCGTGGAGGAAAAGCCTTGAGGAAAAAAGCATTAGCAATATTCGCCATTTTATTCCTAATCTTTACTGCTTTATCATTTTCACTTCACATTAAAAACGTGAGGGCTCAGGATGACGATTTTGGCGTAAACGCTGTTTATCATACCATAGGAATAATGCGTAACGGCTATGTAGTAATAAACGACACTGTTGAAATTGAGATCCGCGGGCAACAGCCCAACAGTTTCCTCATAGGCTTTCCATACAAGTACGGCTCATACGTTTTAAAGTGCATAGCATACAACGAAACAACAGTTTTTCCAGTGAATCTCGGCGTGCCCCTAGGTGGACGTGCAGGTTTTTACGCCGTTGAAGTTAAGCCAGAAGTCTTACCTCAAAATTTCACTGTTCTATTCATACTTTCAAATGAGCTTCTCCAACAATCTGGAACAACGTATACTCTGGATTTTCCAGCTTACCCCAGTTTAACAAAGGAGGTTAAAAACTGCAGCGTCAAAATTGATCTGCCAACAGGCGCGGAAAACATAAATGTGGTAAAGGGTGGCGAGGCAACCAATAAAACGGAATTTTCAATGGAAAAGCTAGCTGCTTACACCTATTCGGCGGCAAACGTGACTTTCTCGTTGGCTAACGACGAAATTCAACTGCTGGATGTAAAAGAACTGAAACGCGAGATATGGATCAGTGGAACAGGCGAAATCCAAGGTTCAGACAGCTACTACATAACAAATGAAGCTCCTTCAAACCTAAACTACACGATAATTATCCTTCCGCCAAACGCCTCCAATCCAATAGCCTATGACCAGTTTGGAAGAAGCATGAGTTCAAGCTGGGTGAACCAAACAACAGGGCTGTATAGAGTTGATTTTGATTCGCCGCCGAGAAGTAACGAATCAATCAGGTTTAATGTAAAATACTCCCTACCAAGCCAATACCTCACAGCGCAAGCAATGGCTAACAGCTTCAACGCAAGTTCCATACTATTTCAGAACATTAATTATTACGTTGAAAAGGCATCGTTAACTTTGACGCTACCCGAAGGCGCTAGAACAACATCTTTTGAAAACACCTTTACCAGCAACAGTGAAGTGTCAAGGGATGTTTTCCAAGAAATTTTAACAGTTAACATTAATGGTGCAAGTTACTTGGAGAGCGTAGTTGCCTCAGAAAAGATTTTGCAGGTTAGCTATGAATATAACCCGTTGTGGTTGGCTTTTCGCCCAACGCTGTGGATGTGGGCTTTAGCGCTTGTCGGCTGTACCGTTGTATTCGTTTGGAAAAGGCCAAAAGCCGCTCCAGTTCAAGTTGAAGTTTTAGGTGCAGGACTGCAGCCTGAATATGTCAAATCCTTCGTGAGGATGTATGAGGAAAAGAGGAAAATACTTTTCGAGCTAGATTCTCTGGAGGCTAGGGTTCGCAAGGGAAGAATTCCTAGACGCCGTTATAAAGTGCAGAGAAGAACTTTCGAGATGCGGCTTAACACTTTGGAAAGGAACTTGGCTGAGCTTGAGGATAGGATGCGCAAGGCTGGAGGTTTATACGCAGATTTGATGCGGCAGCTTGAAATTGCAGAAGCTCAGATCAGCGAGGCTGAAACTAACATGAAGAGCATTGAAGTGCGGCACAGTCAAGGGACGCTTTCGCTTGAAGCTTACAGAAAGCTTCTGGCTGATTACCAGCAGAGAAAGGATAAAGCCCAGACGACTATTAATGGAATTCTCTTAAGACTACGTGAGGAAACTCGCTGATTGAACCTAAAGGCTTTTATTTTACAAGTTTTCTTTCAATGAAAATCTAAAATGCGAGGAATATAAAATGGTGAAAATAGTTGTTAACAATGACAAGTGCACTGGATGTGGCACATGCGTAGACACATGTCCAGTGGGCGTTTACGAAATAAAAAATGGAAAATCTGTGCCCGTGAAACCCGAAGAATGCCTTGTTTGCAGAGCATGCGAAGTTCAATGTCCAGAAGGCGCAATCCAAGTGATCGAATAAGCAGAAACCACCTAAGTTCCGCCCTCTATTTTAGAGCCATTATCCTAAACTCCAAAAAGACCCCTGAATTTTCTTAACTTCATTCAAAACTTTTCCACACTGCCTTTTCACGTGTGCGCTTGCTGCAACAACTCTATCATTAACAGTGTAATTAGAACCGCTCATTCTTGCAATGGCTAAAGCCGCTAATTTTCCAACAAACTTTAGGCTATAGCCCCCCTCCAAAGCGAACACAAGTTTTCCATCACACATTTGCGATGCCAGTTCAATAATTTTCCCGTAAACTTTTTCATAACACAATGCGGATAAGGATAGATTCGCCACGGGGTCTGTGTAGTGCCCGTCAAGACCTGCTGAAACCAGCATGAATTGTGGTTTGTATTGGGATACTATCGGAATAGCTATTTCCTTCAATGCTTTAAGATATACCTGGTCGTTTGCGCCGAAAGGAAGTGGAATATTAACATTATAGCCTAAACCTTCTCCTTCTCCAACTTCATCCATGAAGCCTGTTCCAGGAAAACTTCTAGGATCTTCATGTAGACTCACGTATAGAACTCTGTCAGTTTCGTAAAAGATTTCCTGTGTGCCATTCCCGTGGTGCGCGTCAATATCAAATATTAAAATGCGCTTCAACCCAAACTTCCTCAGCAAGTATTTTGCAGCAATAGCAACATTGTTAAAAATGCAGAATCCAGCGGCACTAAATTTTCCAGCATGATGTCCAGGAGGCCTGACAAGTGCAAAGGCATTTTCAAATTGTTTTTCCATCACTAAATCTACGGTCTTGAGCGTACCGCCGACAGCGTATTTAGCAACCTCAAAGCTTTCTGCGGAAACCACGGTGTCTCCAGAATCTAGGAATCCTCCGCCACACCTGCAGAAATCTTTAACAAACTTTATGTAATCCGGGTCGTGAACAAGCTGAATTTCCTCTAAACTTGCTTTTCGCGGTTTAACAAACTGCCAGTTTTTACTCTTCGCAATTTTTCCTCTTTTAAGCTCGTTTACGATTACTCCGACTCTTTTTGCCGATTCTGGATGGCTTCTGCCCGTGTCATGTCGATAGTATTTCGGTGAAAAAATAACAGCGGTTCTAGCCATCTTGCACCATCTTTTTCTCCAAAACACTCTGGAAATTTTTCTTCAGATAATCCCTCACTGATAGCGTTTCATTCTTCGAAAGCCTTTTAAGCGCCTTATCCACGCCAGCCGCGTACTGTATTGCCCTTTTCGGTCTTTCCAGTATAGCTTTCGGCAAGCAAAGTTTTTTGGCTGCAGCCCTCAACACAAGTTTGCGCATTCCATCGTCTGGCAATCTGATTTTCAGTTTTAAGGGCAAGTTAGCGGCGAAATTTGCCAATTTATAATTTAAATATGGAAGCCGCAACTCAACATTATGAAAGCTGCAAATTTTATAATCCCTCTCAAGGTTTGTTTCATGAACCATCAAAACATCATTAAACAGTATTTCCTCGCTTCTCTCTTCTCCATGCGCTGTATAGGCAACTGCATAACGTTTGTACCCTCCAAAAAGCTCATCTGCACCCTGCCCAGCCAACAAAACTTTAATTCCCATTTCCCAAGTTTTCTCCGCCACCCAGCACATTGGCACACCGATGCTAACCTTAACCGGATCAGGCTCTTCTATTAACCAAAGCACTTTCGGCAATGTTCCTTTTACGTCATCAATGGTGTAAGTGTAAACGCGAATTGGAAGCTTCAACTCCTCTGCCACTTTCATTGCATGTTCTGTTTCCGGCTGATCTTTTAGGCTTACATGAACTAGATGCACATCCACTCCGGCTTCCTTCGCTAGAAACGCAATTAAACTGCTGTCAAGCCCACCTGAAAACGCTACAGCAACTTCCTCCAATCCAAAGACTCTTTCCTCTACTGAACGCTGCAGTAAAGCCGTAACCTTCTCAGCAGCAAAATGCATAATGACACCGCTAAATTTTGTATGCCTCAATGTTTTTACACGCAGAAACTTGAAGCCCTTTTTATCTGCAATTAGCAAGCTTCCAGGAGGAAACGAGTAAGCGTTCTCAATTCCAATCGCCCATAAAGCCTTTCTCTCAGAGGCAAGCGCCATCACCCGCCTATTTTCACCAAGATACAAAGGGCGAACGCCAATAGGATCCCTGCCAGCTACTAGTCTATCTTTTTGGGCGATTATGAATATGAAGTCACCATTAGCTTTTCTCATGAACTTTCTAGCTTCTTCCACAGGGTTGTTCTGAATTTTCTCAGCGAAGATCTCCGCATCCGAGTTTTCTAAGCGTGTAGGGTAAATTCTTCCATCAAAGACTAACGCGGCGTTTTCAAGTTTTGTCGGCTGCGGCTTATCTGCTGGAGTTATTCTCGAAAAAGCGTGCCCTATTATCGATGGCGAGTTAAAATTTGACGCGGCTAGTCCTTCAACAGTCTTCTCTATTTTGACGGCTGATGGTGAAGCTAGCCCAAAAGCTTCTGCCTTCCTGTAGGCTAAGGTCTTCAGCATCCTAACTGCGTATTCTGCAGCGTCCTCTCCACTTTTGTTTATAACCGCGACTGTCGCGCCCATATAGTTGACTCTTCATTTAAGCCAAATCTCTGATACTTCGGTAAAGCATTAATCTTTATTCGCCTTATCTTTTTTGCGAGGGATGAAAGAAAGTGCCTATCCTACCCATAGATACTGGACGTTACGGGACTCCTGAGATGCGGCGAATATTTGAGGAAGAAACGCGCGTTCAGAGGATGCTTGATGTTGAAGCTGCTTTAGCCTGGGCGCATGCCAAGGTTGGCAATATCCCACGTGAGGACGCTGAGAAAATTGTTGCCATGGCTTCTGTGAAGAATGTTAAGATTAGCAGGATAAAGGAGATTGAACGTGAAATAAAGCATGATGTCATGTCGGTTGTTAAGGCTTTGGCTGAAGTTTGTGGGCCAAGCGGCGCCTACGTGCATCTTGGCGCGACAAGCTATGATGTCGTGGATACAGCGAACGCTTTACAACTGAAGGAGGCCTTGGAACTTATTGAAAGAAGGCTTGACTGCCTTGAAGAGGTTTTAATGGAAAAAGCCGTGAAGCATCGGGAAACGCTTATGATTGGTAGAACACATGGACAACACGCCTTACCCATAACTTTGGGCTTCAAATTTGCAGTTTGGATGCGTGAAATCTCAAGGCACATTCAGAGGATTAGGCAATGCAGAGAAAGGGTTTTGGTTGGTAAAATGAGTGGCGCTGTTGGAACGCAAGCTGGTTTTGGCCCTCATGCTATAAAGATTCAGGAGCTTGTTATGCAGCGGCTGGGACTTAAGCCTGTGGATATTTCAACACAAATTGTGCAGCGTGACCGGCACGCTGAAATGGTGTGCCTTCTCGCGCTGATTGCTTCATCGCTTGAGAATTTTGCTACTGAAATTAGGGAACTGCAGAGACCTGAAATCGGTGAGCTTTTTGAGCCTTTTGAGGTTGAGCGGCAGGTTGGGAGTTCAACCATGCCTCACAAGCGTAATCCAGAAACATGTGAAAGAATTTGCGGGTTGGCGCGAATCATTAGAAGTTTGGTTTTTCCAGCTTTGGAGAACATTGTAACATGGCATGAGCGCGACTTGACACAGTCTTCTGCGGAGCGTTTCATTTTCCCAGAAACATGCATCCTCGTTGACTATGTGCTCTTCTTGATGACGAATATAATTGCGAATCTGCGGGTTGATGAAAAACGCATGTTAAAGAACGTGGACTTAACTCAAGGACGTGCAATGTCTGAGGCTGTTATGATTGCCTTGACGAAGAAGGGTATGAGTCGACAGGAAGCTCATGAACTTCTCAGAAGGCTCGCGTTGAAAAGCGAGGCTGAAGGGCGACATTTTAGGGAAATTCTTCTGGAGGACGAGGTTGTAAGCTCTAAACTTAACGCAGAAGAAATTGACGCTGCTTTGAACCCTGCAAACTATCTTGGTACAGCTTTAGAACAAGTGAACCACATGGTTAAACTGACGCGTGAGGAGCGTAAAGCGAGAGGAGTTTCCTAAAAATTAGGATGGCCTGACTCTAATTCAGTATTCTGTTAACGCCTTCTGTTTCCACAAGTCGCCCTTTTCCAGCTTCTCCCATGTTTCCTTTTTCACAAATCCGCCGACTTGCTCCTTTATTTTCTTCGCCAGTCTAGGTCCTATAAGTGGCAGGTTCATGAGGTCTTCAACTGATGCCATTTTTATGTCTTCTATGGTTTTGTATCCAGCGTTGTATAGTATGCGTCCGCGGGCTCTGCCGACGCCTTCCAACCTTACGATGGGCAATAACTCTTTTTTGACGCCTTTTTCCACCCTTTCCATAAGCTCCAAGGTTAGTGGAAGCATCTCTTTGTTGCCGAAAAGCACGCCTAACTCATGCGTAGCGTAAAGGAGCCACTTTGCGTTTTCAATTGTTCTGTACAAGTCACCTGGCTGCGTTCTGAACTTCTCAATTATTTCATCTTCACTTTTCTCTTCAATCCAAGCCCCTAGAACCATGGCTGTTTTCACTTCTCCTAAAAACTGCTCGTAGGCGATGCGGTCTTCCCACTCGTCTGGCACGTCAACAAGCAGTTCTTCTTTATGCTCTTCCATGAAAATTGTAATTTCGCCTAACTCGCGGGAGTACGGCCTCAGTATTGGCCCCATGTCTGGCGTATGTGAAATTAAATGCAAGAGGCTGAATTCTGTAAGACATTGCGGTTTTCGCCTTAACGCATTGCGTATGATCACGGCTGAAACTGGATCTATGTAAAGTTCGCTTACGCGTTTCCCGAATTTTGTTGCATAAATGTTTTCGCCAGCAACATCAATCATCTCCTCATCGTAAAGGTACTTGAGAATCTTGGCGATTATGCTCTTTATTGCGCTGATCTCGTATTGGTAAGCGTAGAATGTTCTGCTGAAAAAGTCGTAGATTCCCCGCTCTGTGCGGGCGAAATCCGCTGCAATTGTGGCTAACACGTGAGACCTTAATATTCGCTCAACAGCAAGCCTAGACCATATCCGCTCTGGACTTGCCATAATATAGCTTTCCATGAGGTAGTCTGCTTCCTCATCTGTCTTTGCGATAAGTATCGCTTCTCCAACCTTGTCATATTTCGGCCTTCCAGCCCTACCGGCCATCTGCTTATACTCCAAAACGCTGATTGGATAATAACCATATCCAGGTTCATACCGCCTATAATCATGAATGACCACAGTTCTAGCTGGCAAGTTCACGCCGAAAGCCAACGTTGGCGTGGCTGTTAAAACTTTAATTTTTCCTTCGCGAAATGTATCTTCTATTATCTTCCGGTGTTCACCGCCTAAGCCTGCATGATGAAAAGCGGTGCCGCGCTTAACAAGCTCCGCGAGGGTTTCGCTTATCCGCGTCTTTTCGCCTGCAGCCATGATTCTTTCTGATTCATGTTCAAGAGAGCGCTTTACTGGTCTGGATAAGATTTCCTCGATTTCACCCGCAACTTTTTTCGCAAGCATTACAGCGTTTTTTCGTGTTGAAGCAAAAATTAACGCTTGCCCGCCAGCTTTAACCGTGCTTAATGCCAGGTTTATAGCGGGATTCCCAGTCTTCCTCTCTATTTTGTGCGCGTCTCCGTCTTTAAATTGGATTTCATCATGAAGTAGAACCCCCTCCTTTAAGAGTATTGGTCTCCACTCCGTCGTGATGTAGCCGGCTTTAAGCCAAGCTGCAATTTCCTCAACATTATTTATTGTTGCGCTTAAAGCTAGAATTTGCACATCTGGATTTATCTGCATGAACCTTGCTAGGACAACCTCTAATGTTGGTCCCCTTTCAGCGTCGTTAAGCAGATGCACCTCGTCAGCCACTATCAGAGATACCTCATCCATCCACTTGGCTCTATGCCTCAAAAGCGAATCTGCCTTCTCATTTGTGTTGTGGCAAATGACCCCTCCAATCCCAGCTACAAAATTTTCGCATTCTGGAATTGAAACATCGTAAACATAGCCCTTTGATGCTGGCACTCTTTCTATTTCCTTTACTGTCGCAAATGCGAGATCAGAGTTGAAAAGTTTCTTTGCTGACTCTATTTTATCGAGTAGGCAGAGGCCTTTGCGAGATATAACATAAGTGTAGGAACCACTATGCCCTTGCCTTTCAATGAGCCCCCTTTTATAAAGAAACTTCAGTCTCTCGTTTATGGTGGAGCAAGGAAGCTCTAATGTTTTGCTAAGCTGACTACCCGTGAGCTTCTTTCCTTTCAATAATTCTAGGAGTTCCATCTTTGTTTTTATCTCGTTAGATGCTAGCCACTTTTCAAACATCATTTTGCTTGTTCTTTTCCCAAAACGAGCTAATGAACCATTGCTGCTTTTTCTAGATAACGTTTTTAGGATTTCTTTGATGCAACTCGTCGGAATCATACATGTTCTGTGACTAGATTTATGACGTAACTCTAACCATGCGTTAACGTACATGTCGAAACGTTCATCAAGTATGCTTTTGCCTGAGGGTAACATTGATTTTCTTCCGACGCTTGAAAACGTTCCTACCACATTGTCTTGCAGAAGCAAGTAAAGGAGATCTGACGCCAAGCTTCTGCTAGAGGTTGCGTAGTCTAACCGCTTACCAAATGTTCCATCGCCAGCCACTAGGGATTTAAGAAATTCACGTTGAAGTTCATGTCTGATGTTGAACACTAGCGAGGGGACTCTCTTATTCTTAGCTCTTTTCGGTAGTTTGAGTATTTTGTTGAAAAGTAGATACACAATTTTATTGCGTATGTCTATGTACGTTACATTTTTTCTGTCGCTAACTGATGGTTTAAAATGGAATATCTTTTGCACAATTTTACAAGCATCTTCTATGTACTCTTTCTCTTTGGAAGCAAATGAAAAAGATACCCTGTAGTTTTTTTCATTCATGCTTCCCTCAGCAATGTAATAACCTATAAGTCTAAGCAGTTCGCTATTTATTGGAATATCGGCTGGAACTTTATGTCTTGACCCTAAATAAGAGAAATAAACGCGCGATAAATCCAATTCGCCTTGAAATCTTAATCTCGTAAATATAACTAATGGAAGTTCCCTTCTCCTCCTCCAGTTTTTCTTATAATGATTTCTCACCTTAATGGCGTTGAATACGGAAGATGTGAAAAATTCTGAAGGAATATTTTTTATAAACAGGTTTTCAGCTTCTTTTAATTTGCTTAGTTCTCTTATTAAGTCAATTTCGCCTTTTTCGGATGCATCTAATGGCAACCGTCGAGGGATGAGGACGAAATCCCCGGGCTTAATGTCCGATGCCTTTTTAGTAATAATGTCTAACCCTTCTAAAGTGTAAATGCTGTGGTTTGGTGTTACTGTTATCTCTCTTCCCGTCTCCAGTTTTAACCTGCAAAGAAGCGAATCAGTCTTATGGCGAATAACGCTTGACACTTTCCTAAAAGCCAACTTAAGATTTTTCGGTTCGAAAGCAACTGCTTTAAGGTCAAGGTCAGAAACATCTAAAACTTCCGTACCAGCGTTTGTTTGAACTTTATCCCTGTTTTTTCGCATGAGGTCGTCTATAAACTTACCGATTCTCTCAATGTTCGTCGTGCCATTTTTCCTAATAATGATTGGTTCTTCATAATCCACCGAAGTGATGATTATGTCGTATCTTTCTAGCCACGGGTCACCGCTGTCGAAGTCGCCGGTGCTTATGCCTACGCGTATTCTTCTTCCATCATTTTTTCTAAGTGAAGCATACTTCTTAAACTCTTCAAATTTTTCATTTGCCAGAGCCCTTAAAGGTGTTAAATAAATTACCTTTCCGTCTCTTTCTAAAACATGTTTGAGGGTGCATAATTCAGCAACTAATGTTTTGCCTGAAGCTGTTGGGCTGGCTAAAACAAGATTTTTTCCTTCAAGCGCTCCAGCTTTTATTGCTTCTTCTTGTGGCGGATACAGTTTAACGATTCCAGATTTGATAAGCACTTCCTTAACTTGTTCTGGTACTGGCAGTTCTTTTATTTCCACTTGGATGCGCCTGCAGTCTCTAACAGAGCATTTCTTCAAACGGCAATTAAAGAGTTATTCATTCCCCTCAGCGTTTTCTTTAGGTTACGTTTTTCTATTAGGAAGGGCAATAACTAAAAGGTAGGTGACATTTGCTATAGTAGATGCGTAAAAAGGGATTGGTTTAGAATGACTGAGAATGTTAGGGAGCTTCTCAAGGCGCATGAGGGAATAAAACACGAGGTTTACCTGGACGTTGAAAATTCAAGCTTTGTTCCTCAAGAGGTCATTGATACTATGCTGCCGTATTATAATCAACGCGCATACGGTAACCCAACATTGACGCATAAACCTGGCTGGGAGGCTCTTGAAGCAATAATGGAGTGTAGCCAGAAAATCGCCAATTTCCTTGGTTGTAAGACGCTTGAGGAAGTTAATTTTACACCAGGCGAAACTGAGGCTGACAACTTGGCGTTAATGGGCGCCGCTTCTTCAATGAGGAACAAGGGTAAGAAAATTGTCATTTCAGAAATTGAGCCGATAAACGTAATACATGTTACGGAGATGCTTCAAAAATATGGCTTTTCCACAACGAAAATACCGGTCGACGAGGAAGGCTTCTTAAAACTTGAAAAGCTGAAAGAGGCTGTTGACAGAGAAACAGTTCTAGCGAGCTTCTCTCTCGTAAACAATGAGATTGGAACAATAGAGCCAGTAAAAGAAGCGTTAGAAATCGTTAAGGACAAGAACCCAGAGGCCATTTTCCACACAGAGGCTTCAGATGCCTACGGAAAAATCGGCTTCAACGTTGAAAACCTGGACGTTGATTTAGCCACAATAAGCAGCTACAAAATTTTGGGACCGCGTGGAGTTGGCGCCTTGTACGTGAAGGAGAGCGTTAATATAGAAAGAATTTTGGAAGGGCAAATTGGAACGCAAAAACTTTGGCCTGGAGTGGAGAATACCCCCCTAATTGTTGGCTTCGCTAAGGCTTCTGAGTTGGCTTTTCAAAGTTTTGATGATAACGTTAGTTATATGCGAAGGCTTAGAGACAAACTTTTGAACGGGATAACTGAACGTGTATCAGATGTTAGGCTTAACGGACCTAGAAGCGAAAAGAGGGCGCCTGACAATTTAAACATGAGCTTTTTAAAATGCGAAGGTGAAGCGTTGACTATAGAGCTCAGCCTCAGTGGAGTTTATGTTTCAAGCGGAAGCGCATGTACAAGAAGGCTTCTTCAGCCAAGCCATGTTCTTGTCGCCATTGGAAGAAGGTTTGAGGAGGCGCATGGAAGCATACTGATGAAGGTTACACGTTACCATACTGAAGAGGATATAAACTACGTTTTAGAAGTGATTCCGAAAGCTGTTCAAAGGATAAGAGGTATAACTGGTTCAACAGGAGTTGAAGGATGATGTCGCGGATACCTTTACCATACAACCCGAAGGTTCTTGAACTTTTCAGAAACCCGAAAAACCTTGGAAAAATGGAGGATGCAACTGTAACGGCTGTTGCTGGAAACCCCTCATGCGGAGACATGATAACCTTCTATCTGAAAATTAACGAGCAAGGCGTCATTGAGAAGGCGTCATTTGAAAGTTACGGATGTGCTGCAAACATAGCCACGTCCAGCATAGTAACGGAGATGATTAAGGGCATGAAGCTTGAAGACGCTTGGAAAGTTTCATGGAAAAGCGTCACAGAAGCCGTCGGCGGGCTTCCAAGCGTAAAATTTCACTGCGGCATCCTAGCTGTTGGTGCGTTGAAAAGGGCAATTAGAAAGTATTACAAGGACAAAGGCGTAACTCCAAATTGGCTTTCAGCTGAACCTAGTTTTGAAGAGAAGCAAGCGTTGGAGGAAGAGGAGTTAGCGCGGGTTCTGGCGAAAAGGATGAAGTTGGCGGAGGGAAAATGATGCTTAACCCTTACAGGATTCGCGAAGACTTTCCGATCTTGAAACGCAGGGTGAACGGTCAACCGCTAATCTATTTTGATAATGCTGCCACTTCGCAAAAGCCAAAACAGGTTATTGAAGCCATCAGAAATTTCTATGAGAACTATAATGCGAATGTTCACAGGGCAGTTCACACGCTTTCGCAGGAGGCATCTGGACTTTATGAAGAGGCACATGAGGAGGTTGCTAACTTCATAAACGCCAAGGGCATGGAGGAAATAGTTTTTGTTCGAGGCACAACTGAAGCCATAAACCTTGTTGCTTATGCGTGGGGTCTTCGCAACCTAAAGAAGGGCGATGAAGTTTTGGTAACATTGATGGAGCATCACAGCAATATTGTCCCGTGGGAGATACTTTCAAAGGTAAACGGTTTCGCTGTTAAGTATGCTGAGGTTAACGGTGATGGAACCTTAAATTACGAATCGCTTGAAAGCCTAATTTCCAACAAAACAAAAATCGTTTGCATTTCCCACGTTTCAAACGTTAGCGGGGTAATAAACGACATTAAAAAAGTTGCAAAACTCGCCCACGAACATGAGGCTTTGATGCTTGTTGATGGAGCACAGTCTGTTCCACACTTGCCAATTAACGTTAAAGATTTAGACACGGATTTTCTGGCCTTTTCTGGGCATAAGATGCTTGGTCCAACAGGCATAGGGGTTCTCTACGGCAAAAGTGACATCCTTGAGGAAATGGAGCCGTTTCAAGGTGGAGGCGAAATGATACATGACGTTTCCTACGATAAGAAGACAAAAAGCTGTTCTATAACTTGGAATGAGTTACCATGGAAATTTGAAGCTGGAACACCAAATGTTTGCGGCGGCGTCGGCCTTATGGAAGCTGTGAGATATCTTCGTAATCTTGGCATGGAAGATGTTAAGGCGCATGAATGCATGTTGACAGAGTATGCCATGCAGCGCATGCAGGAATGTCGAAAAGTTAGAGTTTATGGACCTGAAGACGCGTCCATTAAGTGTGGGATAATTCCATTTAATGTTGATGGGTTAAACTCCCATGATGTTGCTCTCTTTCTTGATAATTACGGCATCATGATTCGGAGTGGTTTTCACTGTGCCCAACCGCTCCACCAAATCTTCAAGTTGCAGTCCTCCGCTAGGGTAAGCTTTTACATTTACAATACGCGTGAAGAGGTTGATAGGTTCATAGAAGTTTTGAAGGAGATTGAGCAGGTTTAATGGGTTCAATCGAGGACTATATTGCTAGGGTTGAGGAGACTTGCGGAGAAGAAAAAGCGTTCATTGTGATCTTTAAGTATGACAAAAAAGAGCACGTGATGGCGAAGATTCTTGAAAAGGCCAAGCTGGAGAAGTCAATTTCCAATATAGTTTTCGAATTAACCTTTAAGGGAGTTTCTTTTAGGCTTTATGGGACTGGAAAGGCTATTTTCAGGAATTTGAAGGATAAAGGCGAACTTAACAGTTTTTTAAGTGAGCTTCTACTGTAATTTGATTAATCCAGTGCATTAAAAGCGCGTAATGTAATGTTATTTTCCTTTTGTTGATGCGTACGCCTTTTATGTTTAAAGTTTTAGGTAAACCTTAATTCTCATCCTTGTTCTGCTCGCCCAATTATAGATTGGAATTAATGGGTACTTCAACTTTTGAGGCAGCATGTCCTTTAGATCCATATGCAATCTCAATTTTACGGCTAAACTGCCCTTCCTGGTTAATGGTACGTAGTATCGATTTAATTTAAATTGTGTAAACCCGCTGTTCTGCTTGAACCTATCAAGAGACGGATGATTTCCCATTCTGCCGTACATTATCCATCTCATATTTTCTTTTGCGCAAAACTCTACAGTCTTCGCGATTAAAGCATTGTTTACAGCTTTGTCCCAGTGTTTCTGTAATGAAAGAATTTGAGATATAATAGCTATGTTTTCGCCGTTAACAAGCTGTATAAAGCCAGCAAGTTCATCTTGTAAATATGCACCAACATATGTGACGTTTTCTGAAGGCAACACCATTCTCTTAACTGCTTCTAGCGGGGTTCCGTAATGCGGGAATCCTCTCTCCTGCCTTATTGGAGTTTCATTGTAGATCTTCCAGATGCCTTCCGCCAGTTTTTCGCTAGGCTCAACTATCTCTGTTTTTATGCCGCTCTTTTCTGCCTTGCGAACCATGTTGCGAGTTTTCTTTCCTATATTTTTCCACCAATCCTCAAAGGATGTAACCTGCAGGAGTGCAATGTTATCCGCTCCACGCACCCACCAATTTGGAGGATTAGGTATCGTGGAGCACCATCCTCTCTCTATGAATGTGAATATGTCAATTCCGCGTTGTCCAAGTTTTTCTAAAAACGCCTCTGATGGAATTATGTCCCTCTCATATTCACGAGCATCTCGTGCTATTTTGAAGAATATTTTTCTGTGTAATGTTAAAGTCTCGAATTCTTTGTCCGCATCTAAAATTTTCCTCAGCGTCTCATAGAATGGTCCTCTATAATTTATTTTCCCTCTTTGAAAGAGCCATATTGGGTGGATGTGCAAAACGTGCCCATTTGCGGTGGCGTACTCTGCTATTTTTGTAGCTTGCTCCGTATTATAATAGTGGCATATAATATCTAAACCGAGTGTTTTGAACTTGTAAAATGACTCAAGTGGAAAATCTTTAGGGATGGGTGGCGCCTTATAATTCCACCTTTTCCACATAATCCTAGCGAAAAGGCGTGCAGTTCCGTGGATAGTGTAATATCTTATTTTTCTTCCAGTTTTTTCCTCAAGAAGCTTTAACTCCTTGTAAGGGTTATTTGCGACATGCAGCGCTATTTCATGCTTACTATTATTGAGTAATTTTAAAAGTTCCGCGTCAGGAACAGTTTTCGGCGTGAAAAACCAGTATGCTTTAACTTCCTTCGGTGATTCGTTAATCATTCTCGCTATTATCTTTGAATTTTTGAGGTAGTCCCCTCCAAAATTTACGCCTAGGGCTGTGTAAATGAAACTTCTAATTCTCGAGGGGTAAGGATAATCCACATCTATCCTAAGTTTTATCAATTTTCCCTTTCACGCCTAATTGAAAAAGTGTTTCTATATAAAAAACATTTACTGGTTCTGCGTAAGTTATGTGGTTGTAACGTATAGAGTGCGTTGCATGTTAAATTTAAAATATGGCGCTTTAGATATCACTAGCAAAACTGTATGGTGGAAATTTGGCTAAAGAGGGGATTAGGCTTCAGTACTCAGGCTTTGTTATCTTTGCAGCTAAAATAATCAGTGTAGCTACTGGTTTCGCCTTTCAATACATGATCGCAAGATGGACGACGCTGCAGGAGTATGGCGTCTGGTTTAACATGAGTGATATAGTGGCGTATTTTACTATACTCGCTGGGGTTATACCTTTTTGGACTATGCGTTTCGTTGCAAGGGGCGAGGAGGGAGCGGAAAAAACTGGAATTCTAATGAATTTCATAATATCTATGGCTGCAACGTTTCTTTATATTCCGTTGATTCCTTCCATAGCGTCAGCATTAGGTGTTCAAGAATACCTCTACTTATACGTGCTTTTTTCGGTGCAAATAATAGAGATTCACATGCTGAACGCTTTTGAAGCCTGCTTAACAGCTAAAAGGCCTCAAGTGCTGGGCTACGGCTTACTCATCGAGGAGACCTTTAAGGTTACTTTAGGGTTAACGCTTATAGTTTTGTTTCAAAGGTCGCTTGAAGGAGCCATAATAAGCCTAGTTCTTGCTGTGGCTGTTCAATGCATCTATTATCTGAGGCTTCTTGCAAAAGATTTAAGGCAGAAATTTAGTTGGACTTACACGAAAGAATGGTTGAAGGGTTCTGCGGCAAACGTTTACAACGTGCTGGGCAATCAGTTAGCCGCATATATATTCATAATGTTATTTGCATATGGCGGCGAAACTGCAAGGGGCTATTATGGTGCGGCTGCACAGATAGCAAGCACTATAACGTATTCTTCGTTTCTCGCTTTTTCCCTCACCCCGAAACTTATAATGGATAAAAATGTTGAAGACGTGACGACGTCGCTGAAGACAGTTCTCATGTTTGTGATACCAATGACTGTTGGAGCATTAGTGCTTCCAGATTTGTATCTGGCAATTTTAAAGCCAGAGTTTAAAGATGGTTGGCCTATACTAATCGTGTTGGCAATCGACGCCTTTGTTTCCACAACATCCACATTTTTCAGTTATGTTTTATATGGACTTGAAAGATTTGATGAGAAAGCAAGGATATCCTTTAGGGAACTTGCTAAGAGTCGGCTGATCATAGCTTTCTCTTTGCCCTACGTCCATGCTGCTATAACTTTGCCCACGGCTTTTTTCGTCTTAACAACTTATGCACAAAAGCAGCCTATGCAATCGGCGCTCTATGTGAGCATAATTAACTCTGCAGTGCACTTTGCCATGTTTCTTATATTGTACGCTTTAGTTTGTAAAATGACTAGAATAATAATTCCCTGGAAAAACGTTGCAAGGTACATTTTTGCCTCAGTAGTCATGGGCTGCTTTCTCTATGCAATCCGCGAGACATTGCTGGGCGCTGTGTACGTGAGAGTTTACGCCATTCTCGGCGTGTCAGTGGCTGGTGGACTATTATACCTTGCTCTACTTGCGACAATAGATGAGGAAGCAAGAGCCTTAGCTCAGTCAATATTACGAGAAGTAAGGTTAAAAATTGTAGGGCAGCAAACTAACGCGTAATTTGTCTTTTCTGGTGGTTTACATGCGCCAGTGTATACGCCTTTTCCTTGTGGAGGTTTATGATTTATGAAAATCTATTTTTCAATTGCAGTTTGGTATGTTTTATAAATTTCCTTTGCAGCCTCTGTTATGGCCATCTTTTCAGCTTCTGGAAGTTTCCAATACAAGGACTCGCCGATTTTTCTTCCAAGCTTGACTGGTGTTCCAACAAAAACTGGTTCTGGTATTACGTTAAGCTTCATTGGTGTGGCAACAGACAACATTTCGCCAGTGTCTTTCACTATGGCCCTTACGATGTCTCTAAATGATGCAGCTGGGCCGTACTCTGTTCCTCCGATATTGTCTATTATGTTCTTTGACACGGATTTCATGTAAGCCTCTATTTCCTCTTTGTTCAACTTTTCGTTTTTTGAGCGAACATACTCATCCACGGGTGCATCGCCAACTTTCACCGTTGACCATAAAATTACCGCGGCGTCGCCATGTTCCCCTCCAGCCCATCCCTGAACATTAGAAACGGGCACCTTCAACTTTTCCGCCAGTTTAGATCTGAACCTTAAAGATTCAAGGTTTGTTCCGGTGCTTATTACGAATTCAGCCTTTGAATATTTCTTGCAAACCATTGCCATTGCATCAACAGGATTTGTTATCACAATATATTTTGCGCTTGGATTATTTGGAGATGTGACTTCGGCGATATGCTTCACTATTTTTGCGTTTTGCACTGCCAAGTCTCGCCTACTCATTTTAACTCCTGGAATTCTGGGTTCTCCAGCTGATATTAGAATAATGTCGGCTCCTGCAACTTCCTCGTCTTTTTCGCAAGCGTTTATCTCCACATCCAACCTTAAACTTGCTGTGACATGTTTTAGTTCTTCAGCAAAGGCTGCGGCAAGCCCTGGTTTGGTATCGCATACCGTTATTGTGTCTGCAAGTCCCGCACACATGATGGTGTATGCGGTTGGGCGTCCTACACGACCTGTTCCAATTTGGGCTATATGCAAATTCAACTTCACCTTCTGTCCTATTTCACCGAGGGTTTATATGACCTTTTTCAATCAAATAATCGTAAAGAGCTTCTTTCCAATCCCTCATTTTTATGCCATATTTTGGAAGTTTTATGCTTTTTAAGGCTGAAAATTGCGGTCTTTTCGCCTTCATTTGAAGCTGACTTGTTTTAATAGGCGTTAATGTTGGGTTTAGATTTGTCATTTTAAATATTTCTTGGGCAAACTGGAACCATGTGCAGTAGCCTTGGTTTGTTGCATGATATATCCCAAAAGGAAGCTTTGCTTCTACTATCTTCTTTATTGCCGCAGCCGCATCTTTCGTGTATGTTGGGCTCATCCACATGTCATCTACAACATTTATGGGGTCGTTCTTTTTGGCTTTACTTATCATTGTTTCGATGAAGTTTCCGCCTTTACCGCTGGCTCCAGCTACACCAAACAAACTTGCAACTCTAATAATGTAATGTTTTGGGTTTTGTTTTGTAAATAACTCGCCTGCCAGTTTTGAAATGCCATAAGTGTTGATTGGATTTGGGATGTCCTCTTCCGTATACGGCTCGTTTTTAGAGCCGTCGAATACATAATCCGTGCTTATGAATATGGTTATGGCTTCAACTTCTTTTGATGTTGTAGATATGTTTTTGGCTCCTACAGCGTTTACTGTAAAGGTTTTTGTTGGTTCTTCTTCACATTGGTCGGTTTTGTGGAATGCCGCAGTATTTATGACAACGTCTGGGTGATATTTCTTTAAGATTTGACATGAATTGGGGTCTGTTACTTCTATATCTTGATGCGTTAAGCCAATGGTTTCATGTTCATTTTTTAATATTTTCATAAGATCTGTGCCAAGCTGTCCTGTGCATCCTATAACAACTATTTTCATAAAATTGCTCCCTTAATTTCAATGTCCTTTATGAACGCATGCGTTTCAAGTAAATGCTTGTACCATTTGACTGTTATTGTTCTCGGGTCATCAGCATTTAATCTTCCTTCTTTTAGGGCGTCGAATACTTCTTTTGCTCCATGTTTTGGGGTGTATTGTGGCTTGAAATTTAATGTTTCCTTGATTTTTTTGAAGCTTACTCGGTAACTTCTCGTGTCTGGAGAACCATACCACTCATAATTAAATGGCAAGTTAATGGATTCCGCTACAAGCTTCGCTAAATCGAAAATTTGAATGTTCTGCTCATCACTGCCGACATTAAAAATTTGACCATTAACAAGATCTTTTTCCGCCTCCAAGACGGTAACGAAAGCTTTTGATGTGTCTTTCACATGGACGAAGGGACGCCATTGCTTTCCATCTCTCATTATTGGGATTTTGCCATTTTTGAAAAAGCCCAAAACCATTCCATTTATTGCCAAATCAAACCTCATTCTTGGAGAAAACCCATAAACTGTAGCTTGTCTAAGGGCTGTTACAGTGAAGGATTTATCAGCCAATGGAAGGATTTCTTTTTCTGCAAGGACATTAGCTTTTGCATATGTTGTTAAAGGATTAAGCTTAGATTCTTCTGTTAAAATGCCTTCTTGGAATCCATAAACGCTGCATGTGCTGGCTAAAACGTATCTGGCTATTCCATATTTTTTAGAAAGTTTGGCTACTCTAACCCTTCCCTTATAGTTTATTTCCAATGTTTTTTGTGGGTCAAGTTCACCACTTGGATCATTAGAGAGTGATGCTAAATCGAATACTGCGTCTATCCCCTTTAGGATTTCAGGCTTAAACCATCTAACATCATCTTTTATCAGTTTTACCTTATCCATTATATCTTTAATAGGATCAGTCCCGAAAAAGAACCTGTCCAAACACACCACATCGTAGCCTTTTTCTAAAAGAAGTCTTAAAAGGATAGACCCTATGTAACCTGCTCCGCCCGTTACTAAAACCTTCAGCGTTTATGCCTCCTACTTATGTGGTGGTTGAAACCAATCCCATGGTTTGCCCACTCTGGGGTCGTCTTTTTTGCCATTTATTTCTGTGGGAATTATTTTTTGGTCGTTCCATGGTCTGCGTTTTTCGTCTGGGTTTTTGTAATCGTAAAGTTTTGTGACAAAGTAAACCGTTAAGGATGGCATGTTGCTGACGGTTTTTGTTCCATGCAAATATTTTCCTGGTATCCGCACTATTGATGGTTTTTCTTCGCTGGCTATGATTTCAACCATCCTCCCAGTTTCTTCCTCATAAGCGCAAATTTTCATGGCACCTTTTAAGACGAGAAAATAGTCCACCTGTCCTCTCTCGTGCTTGTGCCATGCCCTAACAATGTTTGGATAACTATAGCTTATGTTGACTTGCACTATCCACTCTTCTTCCAGGAGGTCCTTCCAATCCTGTCTCAAGGCTTCTGCGAAAAACCCTCTTTCGTCTGGTATTACGTTTATTTCTTGAACTTTTACTCCTTTTAATGGGTATTCTTTCATATTTCTACCTCTGAATAGTCGCCTATATGGAGTTTTAGAGTTTTGTGTTTTTGGTTTTTTATAATTTTGGTGTTTTTTCCTATGAGGCTTTCTTCTAGTCTTTCAACGTCTTTTATGAGCGTGTTTTCTAGGATTACGCTGTATTCTATTGAGCTTTCTATTATTTGCGTGTTGTTTCCTATGCTTGTGTATGGTCCTATGAAGGAGTCTTGTATGGTGCAGTTTTCGCCTATTATGGCGGGTCCTCTTATTGTGCTGTTTATTATTTTTGCGCCTTTTTGTATTGTGGCTCTTCCTTCAATTTTGCTTTCTATAGTTTCGCCTTTTATTTCCTGTTTTATGTATTCGTCTAGGATTTTGGCGTTAGCGTATAATATGTCGTCTTTTTTGCCTGTGTCAAGCCACCAAGTGTCAAGTTTTTCAGCTTTCACTTTCCAGCCTTGGTTTACCATTTCTTGTATGGCGTCTGTTATTTCTAGTTCTCCTCGCCAAGATGGTTTTATTCGTTCTATGGCTTTGTGGATTTTGTTTGAGAAAATGTAAACGCCTACTAGGGCTAGGTTGCTTGGCGGAGTTTTTGGTTTTTCGATTAGTTTGACGACGTTGTCTTTTTCATCTAGTACTGCTATGCCGAATCTCGTTGGGTCTTCAACTTCTTTTAGTAGAATTAGAGCGTCTAATTTTTCTTTTTCAAATTTTTCTATTAGCGTGTTGAAGCCCTTGCCTATTAGGTTGTCGCCTAAGCACATTATGAAGTTGTCCTCGCCAAGGAAGTCTTGAGCCGTTTTAACGGCGTGGGCTAGCCCTAATGGTTCTTGAGGTATGTAAGTTACGTTAATATTCCATGCCCTGCCATCTTTAACGTAGTTTTTAACGTCCTCTCCTGTTTCTGGAGCGATTATTATTCCTATATCTTTAATGCTTGTTTGAGCTACATGGTCTAAAACGTAGCCTAAAATTGGCTTGTTAGCCACGGGAATTAATTGTTTTGCGGTGGTGAAAGTTAGAGGTCTAAGTCTGGTGCCTCTGCCACCGCTTAAGACTAAAGCTTTCATGGGTACGCACTTGTTATAGGATTTCTGTAAGTTTATGTATTTGGAATTTTGGGTTTTTTATGGTTATAATTTCTTGGAGGTTTTTGTTTCCTTTTATGTTTTGTATGTCGTTGTCTTCTGTTATTAGGGTGTCGCAGTTGTTTATGGCGGATGAGAGGATGAGGCAGTCTATGAAGTCGCTGAGTATGTTTCTAAGTTTTAAGGCTGTATGTAGGGTTGTGCTTTCATGTATTGGGAGGATGTTTACTGTTTCGTTGTATATTAGGGCTCTGATGCCTCTGGAAGTTCTTTCAGGCGGTATTATTCCCGAGGCGGCGTATTTGGTGCTTTTGGGGATAGTTCGAATATGGTTATGCCGCTTATGAAAACTTGGTGTTCTTTATGCATTAGTTTGGTTGGGGCATCTTTTGGTAAATTTTTAACGGAGATGCCTATTACGGGTAGGAAAGGAAGAAGTTTTAACGACGGTTGTGCACTTGTCTGAAGTTGCAAACATTCTAAAATATGGCATGCCATTAGAATAGTTAAGCAATATTATTCTCGGCTTGTTTATGCTTGAAAATGTGAAGATAAATGGCGTAACCAAGGAAGTATATTTTGCTGCAACAGAACTTGGAGAAAACTTGAAACTTGACCCTAATGATGCCTTAGCCGTAGACGTTATGCGTTCAAACAATATTAAGGAGATTTATTCATTCGATGAAGATTTTGACAAAGTGGACGGAATAAAAGGACTGCCCAAACTGTAATTTAGAGCTAATTATGGCTTCAATTCCCAACTTCTTAACTAAACAGGTGAATGTTTATTTCCGCATGTGAGGTTTAATACGTATTTCTAAGTATGCGAAGGCTCTTCTAATTTGGCTGTTGAATCCTTCAGATGCTTGGCTGTTTTTAATTCAGCAATCTTGCTTAGCAGTTCTTCGTCAGCTGTGTAGAACGGAGCTTTTAGGAGAGTGGCTAATGCCAAGTAACTTGCATCATATATGGTTATGTCATATTTACATGCTATTTTAATGATTTCATCCTTTATTCGGTCAAGTTTCCAATATTCGAAGCCATACTTGTTTAGTGAATATGCAATCTGTGTGAGTTCTTGTTCCGAGTATGTTCCGCTGTATTTTAGAGCGTTCAGCACTTCATATTCCAGTAGGGTTGGGGCTGCTATGGTTATGTGTCCTGAAATGTAGTTGTCGCGGAGCTTTAGTGCTTGTTCGCTGTATTTTTCTTTAAGGTACCATTTTGCTATTACGCTGGCGTCTAGGACTACCTTTTCAAGCGCCACTCCCTTATCACCTTGGCACTGTCCCATCCTTCAGGAGCTGTTCTTCTAAGTCTTTCGTTGAGCAAAACTGCCTCTGCAATGTTGCGTCCGTTTTCCTCTTCAATCTTCTTTCTAATGGATTCTCTTATTATCTCACTCCAGTTCACATGCTTTAACTTTTTCATGCGTTCTCTGAGTTCTTCATCCACTTTAACACTTAAAGTCTTCATCTCCATCAATTGATATGTAAATGTATTTACGTATATACTTTTCCATCAAGAGCGCTTCTCCTCTAAGCAGTATTCCTTCATGCTTTTGCCTCTAAATAATCGCTAATATCCTTATTTTATATTTTCTATACAAGCTTTTAGTGTTTAAACACGTATCGCCATTTTTCAGTTATTGGCTTAACTCATAGCTTGTTATTGCCTTTACGTATTTCTTACTTGCTCTATATAGTTGTTCATCGTCTGTGACTAATGTTAACTTGTTTTCGATGGCTGCTTGAATGTATGCAGCGTCATAGCATGTTAACCCTTCCTTTGCGGCTATTTTTAGTATTTCCAGACTGTTTTCTTTCTCTGGTTTTTTGAGTTTCATAAAAACTTCTGTTAGCGAGTCTAATATTATGTTTGCTTCATTTGCGTTGATGGCTTTGTAAATGTATGCTTGTTTCCAAACTGCGTTTCCCAACTCGTAAAATGCAAGGTTTAAAGTCCACCCTTCAAGTAACTCGTTTATTCTTTTTTTCTCCGCATAGAGTTATTATAGCTGAGGAATCGAAAAGGTTCATCTTTCTTCCCTGCTTTCTCTTATGGTTTTGATCCACATTTTTTTGTTGACCTTTTTAATTATTTTGCTGGCTTCTTCAACTTTTTTGTAAAGTTGCTGCTTCATTCTTTCTTCAACTTCCTTTTTAAGGGCTTTCCTAATAACCTCTGAAGGTTTTATGCCCAGCTCAGCTAGTTTTTTCCTTAGTTCTTCATCGATTTTAGCTGAAACTGTTACGTACGTCAAATATATACCACAAAAATATACTACAATTTTATACTATAAAAGATTACTACAATTTTCACATGTCACCGTCAATTGGAGCCGTAACACTGCAGTAATTTATGAGAAAAACAATAGCAACCTCATAATTATAACGGTAACGGTAATATATAGCAGTGAGCTTAGAAGCATCGAGTAAGAGGAGGGCAGGTGGAAGACGGATTTAATCCTAAAATACGCTGCAAAGGCAGATATCTTAACAGTAAAGCTTAAGGAGGGAGCTATAAAGAACGAGAAACTTCCTGTTCTGCCAATTCCATCTCTCCGTAGAAGGGCGTGAACCCTATCTAGAACTGTGTCCACAGAAATCTTCAAAATTTTTACAACATATTCCTCCCGCCCAACTATCCCGCTTTCCCAACGTCCTTTTTCAGTAGGTTCAATAAGCATTAGACGGTTATCCACGCCGGCAACACTCACCCCAGCTTTCAAATCTTCAAGAGCCACTTCGCCGCCAAACTAGTAAAACTCCCTTTCAATCTTCTGCATTTTCATTAATGGAAAGGAGACGCTGGTTCTTTCGTCTATTTCTATGTAGCCTTTCACCGATATCGATATGCCAGCCTGTTCCAGAGCTGTTTCGATTAGAAAGGATGATGGTGGATGCGGTACGAAAACGTCAACATCGCTTTTTTCTGTCACGTCTCCCCTTGCGATGCTGCCGTGGGTTATGGCTTCTATGTTGAATGTTGCAGTGCATCCATAAACTGGAAAGCCTTTGCCCTCAACCCTTTAAGCAGTGTCCAATGTTCAGCACTGTAAATGACTTCTAGAACCTCTGGAAGCCTTGAAGGTTTTTTAGACATAGTATTCAACTATAATGATGTTCATCAGCCTAGAAAAATCTTCGTATCCAAGAAGCGTTAAATTTCGCCTCGAAAAGTATTTCCTTAGCCAGATTGCGGTGTTTGGAAGACTGATTGAAGTGGAAGACGCTAAAGGCGAAGCGCTTTGCAGCATTTGTAAATGGAAGGAAACGTTTTTCTTTAGACCATACTCTGGTGAGAGGCTTTGCAAAAGCTGTTTTATTAAATCGATTGAAAACAAAGTTAGAGCCACTATAGCCAAATATGGCATGTTCGAGTTTGACGATAGAATAGCCGTAGCAGTTTCCGGCGGAAAAGACAGCGTAAGCCTCCTACACATTTTATCCAAAATAGAGCGGGACTATCCGAAGGCCTCACTTGTTGCCGTTTCTGTAGACGAGGGAATTGCTGGATACAGAGACGAAGCCCTAAAAATTGCTGGAGAAAACTGCAGAAAACTCGGCATAGAGCATCACATAATCTCCTTTAAAGAGCTTTACGGCTTTACCCTAAACGAAATTGTTGAAAGGCTAAAAAGCAAAAGCGAAAGTGAACTCACACCATGTGCCTACTGCGGTGTTTTAAGGAGAAAGGCGCTAAACGTAATCGCTAGAAAGGTTAATGCAGACAAGCTTGCAACAGCCCACACGTTAGACGATGAAGTCCAAACGGTTCTGCTTAACATGCTTCACGGCGACCCCTATAGAATAGCGCGGGAAAAACCAGTGACAGATGAAACTCATCCAAAGCTTGTAAGAAGGGTGAAGCCTTTCTGCGAAATTCCAGAAAAAGAGACAGCATTATATGCCTACATCAAGAGGATAAAGCTCCAGGGCATTCCATGCCCATACGCTCCAGAAGCCCTAAGAAGTGATGTGAGAGCTTTCCTAAATAGGATGGAGGAGAAGCACGCTGGCATCAAATACACCATTTTCAAGGCGGCGGAGAAAATTAGACCCGCCATAGAAAAGGCTGAGAAAGCAGAAACTTTGAGAGAGTGTAGCGAATGCGGAGAACCAACAACACAAACTTTGTGTAAGGCGTGTGAAATGCTTTGGAACTTAAGGGGATAAACCGATACTCTAATAAGTTTAGGGCTTTAACCATTGAAGATTGATGAAAGGTTTAGTTGAAATTTTGGCATCCGTAACAGCCGTAAGCCTCATCGCCTTCATAGGAATACTTTTCATCGGATTGAAAGAGGATAAACTAAAACGCTTAACAACTATTTTGGTGGGCTTTGCCTCCGGCACACTTTTAGGTGGGGCATTTCTCCACTTGTTACCGGAGGCACTGGTGTCCGAAAGTGATCAAATGTCTGTCTTATGGTATGTGATAGTTGGCATAGTTTCATTTTTTGCACTGGAAAAGTTTCTTTATTGGCGTCACTGTCACGAGAAGGAATGCCCAATCCACACCTTCGTATACCTAAACCTTGTCGGGGATGGAATTCACAACTTTATTGATGGGGTGGTTATAGCCGCCACTTTTATGATAGGCTTTGAACTGGGTTTCGCCACAACCCTAGCCGTGATTTTCCATGAGGTTCCTCAAGAAATAGGCGACTTCGGTGTGCTAGTCTATGGAGGATTAAGCAGAAAAAAGGCGCTAATCTATAATTTCATTTCAGCCGTGACAGCCATCTTGGGAGCTTTAGCAACATATTTTCTAGCTCACCTAAGAAGCATAGAAGCACTGCTTGTTCCTTTTGCAGCCGGAGGTTTCATCTATATAGCCGCCACCGACCTCATGCCTGAACTCCATAAAAAATCGCATTCCGGCGAGTCAATTGTTCAACTCTTCTTAATTCTTCTTGGTATAGGGTTGATGGCTTTTCTTAAAATGGCTTTTGAAGCCTAGCTTTTCCATGTTTTGCGGCAGCTTTCTCCTTAAATCTGCGTAGCATTGCTGATGCTTCATCAGCCCTTTTGGCGTAGGCAATTTTCTTATCCCTTTCCAGAAGAACCCTTGAACCACAGTAGGGGCATGTTCTTGATTTTTGATCGGTTTTCGCCAGCAGGTAGCTTCCGCATTCACCACATGCAACAATTACGTAGTTTGTCAACGAGCCTCCCTTTTCCGAAAACCTTTTCACTAAACTATTAAATAACGCTTGATGCAAGAGGGTTCCAATGAGCGCTGAAGACGCAGATCCGCAAAAATCATCAGACTTAAGGCAATCAGTAATACAATACTTTAGAAAGAAAGGCTATAAAATGGATGAAAATGTCAGCCTTGAAGGTTATAGGGGAATACCCAGAAACTTTGACCTAATAATCCAGAAAGGCTGTATAACCCAGGGCGTTTGGATAAAAGACTGGAAGAGAACAATAGGCATAAACGTCATAATAAACTTCGACAAAGCCTCAGAGGAAGTTGGATTGCCCAACCCACACGCTCTTTAAAGAATGCTTTTTAATTCGCTAAAATAGCCGTTTTCACCATTTAAACTTTCAAACTTTCGTGTATATTTCTATCCCTAAATGCTTTGCCGCTTCTAACGCTTTTTCTTCAGCGTAGGGCGTCACTATAATAAGTTTGTAAGGTTTCCTTTTCTCAATTTTTTGGTAGAATTCTGCCTTCCTTTTAAGCATGTAAACATCTGAGGCTGTTGTTTGGGATTTGATTTCGACCAAAATCGTTTTTTCGTCGCTGACAGCTACGTCAACCTCTATTTGGCTTGGGTAGCCCAAGACAAGGCCTTTCTCGTCAAATTTAACCCACTTTTGAACTTTATAGCCGAATTCCCTCTCTATTAGACCTCTTAAGCCTTCCCTGAAAGCCTCCTCAGCCATTAAACCCCATCTTGCACCTAAAGCGCTTAAATGTCTATCCATATGCTCGAAGCCGCTAAGCATGTCCTTCCTAAGCCTCACTAACTCCTCTTCATGGGCGTCTAAGCGTTTTACTATTTCAGCGAACTTTTCGTCGTGGGCTTCCAATCGCTTAATGATTTCTATGAACTTTTGGTCATGGGCGTCTAAGCGTTTTACTATTTCAGCGAACTTTTCGTCGTGGGCTTCCTGGCGCCTCAAAATTTCATCTAAACCAATCATGCCAGCCACTGCATATCTGAACTCTTCATCTTCCCGGAGAAGCCTCAAAAGCCTCTGCCTGATTTCTACACTCAAATTTAAACCCTAAACAGTTTAAAAGAGTACCAAAATTTAAAAGTCTTCCCATCTTAAATTAGACTTATTAGACTTAAACCCTATGCTTTGCTTCAGAAAAATCTGAATAGTGGGCATGCGCATGTCGCGGAGCTTTAGTGCTTGTTCGCTGTATTTTTCTTTAAGGTACCATTTTGGTATTACGCTGGCGTCTAAAACTACCTTTTCAGGCGCCATTCCCTAATCACTTAGCGCTATCCCATCCCTTTGGAGCAGGCTTTCTAAACTTTTCGTTAAGTAAAACTGCCTCTGCAAGGTTGCGGCCATTTTCCTCTTCAAGTTTGCGCGCGGGGGGTAGTAGACTGATATAAAAATCATTTAAATACTCAGCTTTTCAACTTTCCACTCCGCAATGTTCAATGGTGCTAAGGCAAGAAGACAAGAAAAGGAAACATCAGCGAGGATCGCATCAAACTGGGAAATGTTTGACCTTCACTTCTTTAACTTTTGCTAATTCACTATCTGTTGTTAGAAGTACCGCTTTCTTCAGCTCAGAGAGGGCTAAGGAAAAACAATCTCCAAGGGACAGCTTACTCCTATACTTACATTTCTTTTCTCCGGCCTTCCTCGTTAACTCCTCATCTGTTGCAACAGATTCGACACTTGAGCCCCTAACCTGGTGATACCGAACATCAGCAACATCTTTCCCGAGTTTTTCACAAGTCTTGTAATAATACTCAGCCAGATTTACATCGCAGATAAATCCTTGAGCCCTACCCTGAACAATCTCATCAAAGTAAGGCTTTACTCTCCCATCATCAATAAAATAGAGAAACAAGACACCAGCATCAGCCACATATCTTCTCATTCTCTAGCCTCTTCGCGATGCTCGGCTTCAAGCTCCCTTATACCATTAATTATAATGGCGGCATGTTGGCGGTCTATCCCGCGAAGATCTTCAAGTTTAGGAATAGGAATCATCAGTATTCCAGTTTTGCCTTCAATAAACTTAACTCTCATTCCCTCTTTAATTCCATACTTCCTCATTATCTTAGCTGGGATGGTCACCATACTCTTGCTCGTAACCTTTGCAATATAACCCATTTTACATCACCATATTTTTATTATAAATACATGGTATTTAAATATTTTCCATGCATTAAACATAGACATGGCTTTTAAAGTACAACCTTCAGCAGACCTATCATCATTCATAACTATTTGCTGTGGGAAGGTTAAGCCTAAGCCTAGCGCCTCCGCCGCTTAAGATTAAAGCTTTCGTGAGTGCACTTGTTTTAGGATTTCTGTAAGTTTATGTTTTTGGAATTTTGGGTTTTGCGGTTATATTCTCTTGGAGGTTTTTGTCTCTGTTATTAGGTCGTCGCATTGGTTTATGGCGGATGAAAGTCTAAAGCCTCCTGTGCACTTGTGTTTTTACCATGTTTCGGTGCTTAATCCTGTTATTCTTATGAAATGTCCGATGTTTCTTGTTATTAATGTATATCCGTTGGTGAGGGTTATTCCTGCTATGATCGCGTCTCTTAGATCGATTGGGGTTCCAGTGCGGAGTAGTGTTGAAAGAATTTCGCTGGATTTTCTTGAACTTTCTAGGTTTAGATGGAGGATTTTTATTGAGTTCAGTAGGTTGTCGGCTTGTTTAATGTTTATTGCTGCGTTCTTTGATATGAAAGCGCCTAGGTAGATTTCAAAGGCATTCATTGATGTGGTTGAGATTTCCGCATTTGTGGAGTCATATTCTTCAGCTTTTCTGACTGCTTCTGGGTGTTTGCGTAGTAATGCTACTAGAAAATCTGTGTCCAAGCATATTCTCTTCATATTTTCTCCACAACTCTGAAATCTCGCCGAATATTTTCTTTTCCTCTTCATCGCTCATAATCCATGCTCCTGCGAAACTTGTTAGGTTTTTTTTAGGAGCCTCGGAACAAAGTCTAAGGATTACATCAGCGAAGGATTCTCCCTTCTTCTTTAGGGAGGCAAGTTTGTTGTAGGCTTCGTCTGAAAGGCTGATAGTTTTGTATCCCATTAAACCACTGTCTATACACAGAAAATACACAGATTTAAGATTTGCGCAAAGAATAATAGAGCCTATGTGCGAAGAACTTGATGCCATACTTGATTTTTATAACTTTCTTTCAAATCAATTGGCATTGCCTTTACAAAATTTTAAAGCTGTTGAAGGCTTAATTTTCTCGTAGAAGGGAAATGTTTGAGATTTAAATCGTTAAATATAGGATGTGGTTCGGATACTTGGGGCGATGTTCGTGTGGATGTTGCCTTTAGCTTTATTACAGCATCTTTTAAGCCGAATGTTTTGGCTGATGCGCATTATCTTCCTTTTAAGAACGGCGCTTTTAAGGTAGCTAAAGCAAGCCATGTATTGGAGCATTTAAGAGATCCTTTTAAGGCTTTAGACGAAATGATTAGAGTTACATGCAACGAAATAATTTTGAAGTTTCCCAACGACGTGGAAGGGGATGGCTAACTCAAGAAGAATTTGAACGAACTTTAAAAAATCTGGCAGACGAATTTCTCAAACTTATACGTTTAAGAGTGCTTGAACCAATTATAATGCACGCACCAATTCTCGCAGAAACATGGGCTCTCATATTAAACCACCATATTTATGAAGCTGACGCTCTACAAATAACTACGTGCCTACAAAGCCAAAGCAACGCGCTTGTGAGCAGCGACGAAGGGCTCGTAAAAATAAGCAGAAAAACAGGTTTAGAAGCATTTCGCATAGTTGAAGATGAAGAAAAAATAAACGCTCTCCTCAAACAGTAAACACAATTATTGACAGAATGCCATTTAATTTAACCATCCTTCAATCAACTTGTTTTAAGTTTCCATCCTGCTTCCAATCCTTTCAAACCTTTTCTCCATTTTAGTCTGAATTTAGCAACATCCATGCGCGCTGACCTGGTAGGCTATACCAGTGCACGGAGTTGTTGGCATCATCGCGTATATCCCTTTAACATATAAACGTAAGAGGGGGTAAGTGAAAATAGTTTTTGATAAAGGGTATAATTATCAACCGATGAAAAGCCTAAAAATTGAGATTTTTATGCGAATTAAAAAGCCGAAAACAGTTAAACCGTGAAATTGCTATCGCGAAGCTTTATTATCATTTTTCAATTTAATAGCCTCTCATATACGTGAAGTTAGTTGTGAGGCCGATTGAGGTGAAAATTCCTGATGCTGTAAAACATGTTTTACCGAGGGAAAAGTTAATGGAAATTGCTGTTAAGTCCTCAATTGCTAAAGTGAAGTGGAGAGCAAATAGGTGCAATAGCTTAGAGGATTACGTTAATCTAGCCTTCAGCCCATCAAGGTTTTTCCCTCTGCCATGGATCAGCATAAGTCCAGCTCAGGTT